>NZ_NMQR01000016.1 GCF_003545805.1 Photorhabdus sp. CRCIA-P01
GGTTAATAAATTGATAAATATCAATTTTTTACCAGATTTAAAAATGGTAATGCTTGTATCTTTGTGAAAGATATAGATAAAACCAGAATAATAGATTAGTAGCATCAATAATATGAATGAAAGATGTGCTAGCCATTCTTTGATCAAGTTTTAATAATCTCTTTCGTTATATATCTATTTACATAGTGATTTATACAAATTTATTGATTTATATGAAAATCGTTGAGTTGAATTTAAGCGCGAATAAATGCTAAATAGGGTACAGGATATTACCCTGCTGGTTAACTCCTGTTCATTTTGGCATGCAAAATTAGCCAATAATTTCTAATAAAGAGACCTTGGTTGAAATAGAGTTCATTTATCTCAAGTCACTATACCCTATGGATTTCAAGATGCATCGCGGCGGCAAGGGAGCGAATCCCTGGGAGCATAGATAACTATGTGACCGGGGTGAGTGAGTGCAGCCAACAAAGAAGCAACTTGAAAGATAACGGGTATAAGTTGCATTTATGTTGCTAGCTTTTTATCCAGCCTTTACGAATAGGAAAAGCGCAGCAACGTTGGTACAGACTGTTCAATCTTTTTTGTAAACTTTCACCAGACAGGCTCCATATTATTTGTGCAAAAGTGCATCCCATTAGGCTGACGATAAATGCCCCGACCATATCCATCGGCCAGTGAACGCCTAAATAGATTCTGGCCCATGCAATAGCCAGTGCAATTGCCATCATGCATAAGCCCGGCCAAATCCTATACCAGAATAAAAAGGATAAAGCGAAAGTGAAGACGGTTGTTCCATGATGACTTGGGAATGAGGTTGTTGGTGCGTGAGGAAGAAAGTTATAACCAAAACCTTCTGCGAAAGGGCGGTCGTGAGGGCAGAGTAAACCGATACAGAATGAGGTTAGCATAGCAAAACAGAAGGCTATGGTGGTTTTACTGACGATAACCCGATGATAAGGGCGAGTACGCTCTGAACCCCAGAACCAGAAACTAGCCAATGTTAGAGGGAAAATAAGAACCAGGTATTTTGCAATGAACGTCGCCATTGCAATCATGGTTGGTGATGATTCAGGCGTAGCATTGAAAAAAGTAAACAGATCATGATTTATTTGTTCTAACAAATCGGGCCTCGCATACAGTCATTTATGTACATTACGCACTTATGTACATCACGATAGTCGGACGCAAGAGAGTAAAGTTGGCTGACTTATGAGTAAAGCGTAATTGTCTTAATTATTGGTGTTATTTATTTTTGGTTTATATTTCCGTCAAGGAAATATCTGGCAGTCATCCTGGCAAAACTCATCAAATTATTGATATATATGGTAATAATATCTAATTCAGCGCGTTGATAATACCGGTTGTGGATAGTTTGAACATCTGTAGAATCGGTTATGTGTTTATAAACGGTATATTCTTCAGACAATAAAAAAACCCGATAGTCTTGAACCAAAATGGATTAACTATCGGGTTCCTCAATATGGGGATATTAAAGAAAAGCAGTGGCATTAATTCAGACTACGATTTGGTAAGAAAGTTCTTCGTGATAAGAAAAAAAAACAGATTTTTTTCAATTTGATGAAAATAACATTTTTTGCACAAATCAACCGAGTCCCTGTAATGAATAATCAATAGCGGTTTTTACCGCGACGAAAGTAAAACGGGAAGTTCGATTATTGTAGCAATTGGTGTTCTTTTACGTACGCTTCGAAGTCAGTGCAGCCACCGATATGTTTCTCATCAACAAAAATTTGCGGGACAGTTTCTACGGGTTTACCCACTGTTTTTTCCAGATCAGCTTTAGTGATACCTTCTGCGTGAATATCAACATAACGGAAGTCAAAGTCGTCACGCTGCTCTTTTAGTCGTTCCGCCAATTCTTTCGCGCGGACACAGTACGGGCAGCCAGGACGACCGAAAATCACAGTAAACATATAAGCTCCTCTTGGTTATATTAAAATAATGCGGTTTGATGCGTTACCCATGCTTATTTGATAGCTACTATGCCTGTATCGATCGGTAAAAAAAAGTAGAAATTGCCTTTTGCTTTAATTCATCATACCAATTTTGGTAACAGTGTTTCCGGTAGTATAATGTAGCATCAGGTTGTTAAGAGAGGATGCGATGAAAAGTCATCAAGGCAGTATGAGTTCATTGGCAGATATGCCAAAACAGGCTATCCTGCTAGAAATTTTCGGCATTGTATGCTTGATCCTGGCATATTTGACTATTAATGATATTGTCATCTTAACAGATTTACTAATGACGCCAGAAGCACATGTTGTTATGATTTTCATCGGCGTGGGTTGTTTGGTTCCTGCTGCGGTTAATATCATTTGGCGTGCAGTGTGCGGTCTCTCTTTTCTGGGCGTTGATCATAAAAAAGAGAGCAAAAATAAGGTAGAAGGTAGTGATAACGGTAAGTAAAAATAATTTATCAGTTATTGGTGATAGCGCGATAAAGAATTATTTCGTAAGCTATAGCGCTTTTTCATTTTCCGTTGTATGGGGTTGTTAGATGAGTTCACTTGTCATTCCTGACTTATCAGTATTGCGTGAGTGGTTGGATCAGCTCAAAATTTCCTACTTTGAGTGCGATTCATGCCAGGCGCTGCATCTACCTCATATGCAGAATATTGATGGTTTATTTGATGCTAAAATCGATCTGTTGGACAATGTAATCTTGTTTTCTGCGTTGGCTGAAGTTAAACCAACCGCCATTATTCCTTTGATGGCTAATCTAAGCCAGATTAATGCCAGTTCGCTGACAATCAAGGCTTTTCTTGATATTCAGGATGAAAACTTACCTAAATTGGTGGTGTGTCAATCTTTCCTCATTTCAGCCGGGCTGACTTTTTCCCAGTTTTCTCATTTCTTGCAACAAAGCGAAGAGCAGATTGCGGGTGTGATTTTTGAAATTCACAGTAATAACTTGTTGTATATTAATCGTGATATCGAAATCGAGAGTGACATTGAAGAGGAAGAAGAATCACAAGCTCCTGCTAAGGCGCCGACTTTTACTTTGCACTAATATTTCCAACACGGTCATCCAACAATGCAATGTTCGCATTATTCCGCGGGGCACTGTCACTCTTGTCAGTGGCTCGAAAAACCCTATTCTCAGCAGTTAGAAGATAAACAGCAGGATTTAAAGCAGTTATTACCTCAAGCTATTGTGAGGCAATGGTTACCTCCAATCGCCAGCCAACAAGATGCCTTTCGTAATAAAGCTAAAATGGTCGTCAGTGGCAGTGTGGAACGCCCATTGCTAGGCATGTTGCATCGTGATGGCTCGGCGGTTGATCTATGTCATTGTCCCCTCTATCCAGCGCATTTTCAGCCTGTATTCGATGTTGTTAAATCGTTCATTGCTTGTGCCGGGTTGACGCCGTATAACGTTGCTCGTAAGCGGGGTGAACTGAAATATTTGCTGCTGACAGAAAGCCGTCATAGCGGTGAAATGATGTTGCGTTTTGTACTGCGTTCTGAAACGAAAATCGCTCAATTGGAGCGTGCTTTACCCCGGTTGCGTGAGCAATTGCCACAGCTTACGGTGATCTCTGCCAATATTCAGCCAATCCATATGGCGATCCTGGAGGGAGAAAAAGAGATTCTGTTTACTGAGCAAAAAGCGCTCAGAGAACAGTTTAATGGCATTCCTCTTTATATCCGTCCACATAGTTTTTTCCAGACTAACCCGAAAATGGCTTCTGAATTGTATGCAACAGCGGGGCGTTGGGTTCGTGAACTGAAAATCAGTAGTATGTGGGATCTATTCTGTGGTGTTGGGGGCTTTGGTCTGCATTGCGCAGATAAAAATACCTGTTTAACCGGAATCGAAATCATCCCTGAAGCTATTGATTGTGCCCGTGATTCGGCAAAAATACTGGGTTTGGAAAATATCGAGTTTCAAGCTTTGGACTCAACCCACTTTGCCATAGCGAAAGATCAAATTCCGCAATTGGTTTTGGTCAATCCACCTCGCCGGGGAATTGGTAAGGCGCTGTGCGATTATCTCAGTAAAATGGCACCGGATTATATTCTTTATTCAAGCTGTAATGCTCAGACAATGGCGAAAGACATTGCTGTACTCGCTAACTATCGTGTAGAAAAGACACAGTTGTTTGATATGTTTCCCCATACCGAGCATTACGAAGTTTTAACGTTACTAAAATTAAATCATAACTGAATAACGAAAGAATATGTGGGGATGGGGTTCCAAAAGAGAACGCCCAACCCTGTTTAGTTATGGTGCTCAAACGCGAGCGCGCGGCGTTCAATTATTCGCATCAGCAAAGTCAGAATGCCGTTAATACATAGATAAATCACCCCTGCGGCCATAAAAGCCATCACATCATAATTACGGCCAAATAGAAGCTGACTGTATCCCATTACTTCCAGCAAAGTAATAGTACTTGCGAGAGAAGTACTCTTGAAAATCAATACAACTTCGTTGGAATAGGAAGATAACGCCCGTTTAAAAGCATAAGGCAGTAGGATCCGCATAGATTGTGCTTTAGACATGCCCAACGCTTGGCAGGATTGCCATTGACCAGCAGGAATTGCCTTTACCGCGCCATGGAATAGCAGAGTAGAATATGCCGCACTGTTAAGCGCTAGCGTTACCATTGCGCACAGCCAAGGCTCAGACAGTAATTGCCAAAGCCACGGGTACGCTTTTATGGATGGAAACTGCCCAGGCCCGTAATAAATCAGAAAGAACTGTACCAACAAGGGCGTACCGGTAAACAGAGTAATGTAGGTTTTTACCAGTTGTGTCAGTACTGGTAGTTTCATGGTCAGAACCATAGTGAACAGGACGGACATCATGAAAGCAACAAAAAGCGCTGTGACGGTCAAGCTTAGACTGGTTTGCAGACCCGGTAAAATTTGTTGAATATACTCAATCATCAGGGAGCACTCCGATCAAAGCGAGTGGTATGCATCTCAATTTTCTTTAAAATAAACTGACTGATCAGAGTGATAGCCAGATAGATAAGCGCCACAATCATATACCAGGTAAAGGGTTCCTGAGTGCGTGTGGCAATACTTTTGGTTTGCTGCATCAGATCATTCACACTGATAAGCGATACCAGTGCGGTATCTTTCAGTAAAACTAACCATTGGTTACCGAGCCCTGGTAGAGCATGTCGCCACATTTGAGGCATGATCAGGCGGAAAAATATTTCAGCGCGACCAAGACCTAATGCCTGACCAGCTTCCCATTGGCCGGCAGGAATGGCTTTTATCGCACCACGGAGTGTCTGGGATGCATAGGCGGAGTAGAGTAGGGAAAGTGCAATGACACCACAAAGGAATGGGCTGACATAAAAGTCTTGAATATCTATCTGAATTCTGGGGTGCCAGAAGATAAGATCAATGTCAAAGCCATCAGCCAGTGTCAAGAGAAGTTGTGACGCGCCGAAGTAGACGAACAGCACGACCAAAATTTCCGGCAATCCTCTGAACAGAGTGACCCAACAGGTGCCAAGTATGGCGAAGGGTTTCCAACGGGCTGATTCCCAGGCAGCAAATAGCATGGCTAAAATCAGACCAAGTACTAATGCAGACACGGCAAGGCCGACGGTGATGCCGGCGGCGCTGGTTAGAGATTGGAGTTCATTCATGGAGATTCAGCTATTTATTTAAACCATTTTTCATAGATGATGTCATAAGTGCCATCTCGTTTGATATCAGCGAGTGCTTTATTCAGCTTATCTTGTAGATCTTTGTTACCCTTACGAACGGCAATACCTAGGCCGATACCAAAGTAATTTTTGTCAGTGACTTTGTTACCTACGGTATTTAAGTTTTCATTCTTTTTCAGCCACTCGTTAACAACGGCAGTGTCACCGAAAACGGCGTCCAGACGGCCATTTTTCAGATCCAGAATCGCATTTTGATAGCTGTCATAAGGGACGGTTTTAATCTCTTTTCGTTGTTCCATCAGATATTTCTGGTGAGTTGTACCATTCTGGATACCCACAAGTTTGCCTTTCAGATCCGCAGTGCTGGAGACTTTGCCTTTAACGGAGATAAAAACTGCGGAGTTATCGTAATAAGTGTTAGTAAAATCAACCTGCTTTTGGCGCTCTGGGGTGATATCAATACCTGCGGCCAAAGCGTCGAAGCGACGGAATTTCAGACTTGGGATCAGGCTGTCAAAGGATTGGTTAGTGAAGGTACATGTGGCATTAATTTTCTCACAGATGGCATTGGCCAAATCGACATCAAAACCCTGAATTTTATTATTTGCATCGATGAACTCAAACGGAGGATAAGTGGCTTCTGTGGCAAAACGAATGGTCTCTTTTTCCGTGGCGGTTGCAGATAAAGTTACTGTGCCTAAGAGGGCTGCAAAAAGTAGTTTTTTCATCGCTATATCCTATTAATAGTTAGTGTGATAGATAATTAGCAAAGGCTTTGGTTTGTGGTTGCGTAAAATGGCTGATATCACCTTGTTCTATGATGCGGCCGTTTTCCATATATACGACTCGGCTTGCGGCCTTACGGGCGATTTCCACTTCATGGGTAACGATAATCTGCGTAATACCCGTAGCGGATAGTTCATGGATGATATTGACAACCTGTGCTGTAATTTCTGGGTCCAGCGCTGCCGTGGGTTCATCAAATAATAAAACCTGTGGTTCCATCATTAATGCTCGTGCGATAGCAACCCGTTGCTGTTGCCCTCCAGATAAATGTTGTGGGAAGCGGCCAGCAAAATCCTCTAAGCGTAACCGGGAAAGGAGCTTATCCGCTTTTTCCCGCGCTTGTTGCTTGGATAAACCCAGTACGCGACAAGGTGCTTCGATCAGGTTATCCATAACAGTAAGGTGTGGCCACAAGTGATATTGCTGAAAAACCATACCTACATTCTGGCGTAGAGAACGAATCTCCTTGGTTCCTGGCGTTTGTTCGAAATCGAATTGATGATTAGCAATATGCAACTGGCCGGATCGTGGTATTTCCAGCAGGTTTAGTACTCGCAACAACGTACTTTTACCAGCGCCACTTGGACCTAGCAAAACCATCGTTTCCCCTGAAGAACACTCAAGATTAATATCAAACAGTGCTTGATGAGCACCGTAATAGCAATCAATGCTTTTTAATTGAATACTCATGCTTTAATTCTGAATAGTCAGTGATTTAGTCCGATGCTAAACCCGTTGGCATAATTATGCAATATCTTATGCACAGAATATTATTAATTTATATTTCAAGTACATGTATGATTAACGTGTTTTATTTTCTCCTTGTGCGATTTGTCAACAAAAGCTTATTTATTCTATTTGCATACTGCGAAAAGATAAATAGGTCACAAATGGGTCGGCATTAGGATAAGTAACTGTTGTTGACGACTTATGACAAATGAAGTGTCCGAACCGTTATTTATGACATCAAGTATTAATTGTGGCTCAAATTCTGGTTAAGTAAAGAATGCCATCAGTAAGGGGGCGAGCAAACTCAGCACGAAACCGTGAACTATCGCTGCTGGAACAATACTGGCTCCACCGCACCGTTGTAATATTGGCAAGGTAAAATCCATTGATGTCGCACCGCTTAACCCTAGAGCGCTTGAGCGATATCGATTGATTAGAACTGGAATTAGCATAATTGCCACCAGTTCGCGCACCAGATCATTAAAGAACGCGGCACTGCCGATTACCGGCCCGTAAGCGTCGGAAAGTAAGATGCCAGAAAGGGAATACCAGCCGTAACCAGAAGCTAATGCTAAACCTGTTTTCACTGGCAGTCCGAGAATAAGTGCTGCAATTGCACCGCCGATAAGCGCGCTGACAGCAATGACAATCGCAATAATGGCACCACGGCGGTTTAGCAATATCTGTTTCAGGCTCATACCGCTGCTACGTAATTGAATACCGACGAGTAACAGTAAAACGATTAAGGCGATTTCACTGGCATGATTGGAGAAATGCAGCCATGACCAGCCAGTGAGCCCAAACAGGAAACCTAAAATCAGCACACTACATAATTTCAGTGATTCAAAGATCATATGTAAACGGGAAGGGGGTTTTTCTTGTTTATGTGGACTAATAACCCAAGGATCACGCTTTTCAAGCAGGAATAACGCTAGCATATTAGCTGTAAAAATACATAAAAAAAATGTGATTGCATATTGAAAGATGGAGAAGAGGTTACGGCCTAAATCGTCCAACAAAGCCAGGCTGATTCCCATTAAAAACAGGATGATATAGACCATTGCGTTAAGAAGGCGATGAACAGCATTTAACAGTGTCTTATTATTCAAATGGGTAAGATAGCCTAGCGTTAACGGCAAAAGAATGATCAGCAGCCCAGAGTACATAATTAACATCCTTTAAAACGATTAATGTCTTTTTGTCTAAATTCAGTATAAAAATTGATTGTAAAGACGATAAAAATAAAAGATAACAATTTTTTTACATTAAGAGAATAGTCAGGATAGAGAGAATATGTTGTTGCTCAAAGAATTTTTTATTCTTAAGGTGGGTGTGTTATTAATAACTTTCAGTAGATATAAAACGTAAAGGGAACGGCATCTATCTGGAATGAGTGGAAATCCCCGGTTTTCGTGGTATTGAAAGAAATAAGTTTTTATCATTTCTCTGAATGCAATGCTTAATATGGTGATATTTAAATGAATTTTATTCGTTCGAAACGTCGATGGGTTGTGTTGTTAGCTATTGTGGCAGTTATCGCATTGGTTCTGGGGTATTTTCTAAATAGACCAGAAACGATTAAATATCAGACGATCCCTGTCATTAAAGGCGATTTGGAAAAAAATGTACTGGCAACGGGGAAATTGGATGCGGTCAGAAAAGTAGATGTTGGGGCGCAGGTGAGTGGTCAGTTGCAGAATTTGTATGTTGAAGTGGGCGATAAGGTGGCAAAAGGCCAGTTATTGGCATTGATTGATCCTAAACCGGCGCAAAACCAGGTCAAAGAAGTTGAAGCCACGATCAAAGAATTGAATGCTGATCTGATAGATGCCAGGGCACAATTGAAATTGGCACGGCTTACATTACAGCGTCAGAACAATCTGGCGAAAGTGCATGCGGTCTCGCTCCAGGAATTGGATCAGGCTAAAACGGACGTTGAAGTAAAAAGAGCGAAGGTAGAAACTTTATTGGCGCAAATCAGTAAAAATCAGGCTAGCCTTGATACTGCTCAGACTAATTTGCAATACACCCGGATTACCGCACCAATGGATGGTATTGTTGTCAATATTAAAACCCTTCAGGGGCAAACAGTCATTGCGGCACAGGAAGCTCCCACCATTCTGACACTGGCTGATCTCGGCACGATGCTGGTAAAAGCGGAAGTCTCAGAGGCGGATGTTATTTACCTGAAACCAGGTCAGAAAGCCTCTTTTACCGTATTAGGCGCACCGGATAAAAATTTTCCAGGTGTGTTGAAAGATATTTTGCCGACGCCAGAAAAGATTAATGATGCCATTTTCTTTTATGCCCGCTTCGAGGTGGCTAATCCTCAGCAACTTTTGCGTTTGCAAATGACCGCTCAGGTGAAAATTCAACTCGATTCCTATCGTGATGTGTTAATGATCCCGCTCTCTGCTCTGGGTAAACAGATTACGCCAACCCGTTATGAAGTGGATGTTCTAAATGAGGGTAAAGAAGAGAAACGAGACGTGACCATTGGTGTGCGCAATGATGTAAATATACAGATTCTATCTGGCCTGAAAGAACATGAGCAGGTGATTACTGAGCGTAATGAAGAAGTCGAGGATGAGTAATGGATGCGTTACTTGAGCTGAAAGGTATCGAGCGCAGCTATCCCGCTGGCGAGCAACAGGTAAAAGTTCTGGATGATGTCACCTTGTCTATTCATGCTGGTGAGATGATTGCCATTATCGGCGCGTCGGGTTCGGGTAAATCGACACTGATGAATATTCTTGGTTGTCTTGATAAACCCAGTCAAGGTGAATACCGGGTTGCAGGGCAGAATATTGCCGAACTGAGTGATGATGAACTGGCCGCACTGAGGCGGGAACATTTTGGCTTTATTTTTCAGCGTTATCATTTGCTGACTCATTTGACCGCTGAACAGAATGTGGAAATTCCTGCTATTTACTCAGGAGTCTCTAAAGCAGCACGTCGCCAGAGAGCCATAGAGTTACTTGGTCGTTTGGGGCTTGAAGAGAGAACCTACTATCGTCCGGGGCAGCTCTCTGGTGGACAGCAGCAGAGGGTTAGTATCGCCAGGGCGTTGATGAACGGTGGTCAGGTCATTTTGGCTGATGAACCAACAGGAGCGTTGGATAGCCATTCCGGCGAAGAGGTAATGGCTATCCTCAAACAATTGTGTGAACAGGGGCATACCGTCATTATTGTCACTCATGATCCGACAATCGCGGCGCAGGCGCAGCGCATTATCGAGATTAAGGATGGCCATATTATGAGTGACTCTGGTACGCAAATAAGCAAAAAAGTGGCTAAAGTGCCGTCGTTAATATCAAAAATATCTTCGATACGTCAGACCATTGGGCGGTTTAATGAAGCTCTATTTATGGCATGGCGAGCAATGGTTGCCAATAAAATGCGAACTTTACTGACCATGTTGGGGATTATCATTGGTATTGCCTCTGTCGTGACTATTTTGGTTATCGGAGATGCGGCTAGGGCATCAGTGTTATCTGGTATTAAAGAGATTGCGACGAACACCATTGATATTTATCCGGGAGAAGATTTTGGCACTGTTGATCCGGTTAGCGAGCAGGCGCTGAAAATAGCGGATGCGGATGCGATTAAAGCGCAGCCCTATATTCTGGCGGTTTCACCAGAAGTTGAGGGGCAAATGCGCCTTCGTAAAGGGAACATTGATGTCTCTTCTAGAGTGATTGGCGTTGGTGATGAATATTTTCAGGTTTATGCCTTGCGTTTTGCTCAGGGAATGGGGTTCTCATTAGATATGATACGTCGTCAGGGGCAAGTTGTGGTTATTGATAAAAATACCCAGCGTAAGCTGTTTCCTCACCAGAAAAATGTGATTGGGGAGGTGATCCTGGTGGGTAATATGCCGGCCACGATTGTAGGGGTGATAGCTGATAGGAAATCTGTATTTAGCAGTAGCAAATTATTATATGTTTGGGTGCCTTATAGCACGATGGCCAGCCGTCTGATGAACCGGAATTATTTGGATTCAATTACTATCAGAATAAAGGATGGTTATGACTCTAAGGATATAGAAAAGAAGATTGTTCAGTTGCTCACTTTACGTCACGGTAAAAAGGATATTTTCACCAATAATGTGGACATGCTGGTAAAAACGGCGGAAAAAACAGCCCATACTTTACAGCTATTTTTGACGATGGTGGCGGTAATTTCACTGATCGTTGGCGGTATTGGTGTCATGAATATTATGTTAGTTTCGGTGACAGAACGAACAAGAGAGATTGGTATCCGTATGGCAGTCGGGGCCAGAACCAGCGATGTGATGCAGCAATTTCTGATAGAAGCTATTTTGGTTTGTTTGGTCGGTGGTGTTTTGGGCATTGCTCTCTCTTATATGATTGCATTTATTGCTCAACTGGCGCTCCCCGGCTGGAGTTTTGTTTTCCAACCTATTGCTTTACTCAGTGCTTTCGCCTGTTCTACCGCGATTGGAGTGATATTTGGGTTTTTGCCGGCCCGTAATGCTGCTCGGCTTGATCCAATAGAAGCTTTGGCAAGAGAATAAGCGGAAATAATATGACGCCGCGGGTAATGGCCTGCGGCGTATGAAAATAATACCTGGTTATGACCCACAGGCCAGGCTATTTAGCCTTTGGGTTGGTTTTCAAGAGGAACAATAATACTGGCATGATTTCCCTTTGGTCCTTGGTGAACGCTGAAATTCACCTTTTGGCCCGCTTTCAGCGTCCGGTAACCGTCCATCTGAATGGTTGAGTAATGAGCGAATATATCTTCTCCGCCGCTTGCCGGGCAAATAAACCCAAACCCCTTGGCATTATTGAACCACTTAACAGTACCTGTCTCCATACTTCTACATCCCTCGTTTAATGATTTCGGTTGAGATGAGCCATTTAATATAACAGTCGTAAACAATCACATGTAAACAGTGACATTATCTATGTTTGTTTACAAAACATACTGTAGTAAAAATCAAATTCTCGTCAAGTACAGAACAAATGTCTGGTTGTTTTGAATGACTAAAGTTTGATATAGATAACGATATGAGTTTCGTTCATGCACCTTTATATGCCGAGTTTTCATAGGGGAATAGTCTGTGGTAAAAGGAGTTGCCCAGATAATGATAAGATAAATGGCAACATAATTTATTTGCTGGCAGTGGCTGGTATTAGAGATTAATCCGTTGGGAAAATAATGAACGAGTATCATAACAGTTTGAAAACTAAGGAATCTGTTAAGAGTGAGCGACAGCAAAAATTGCAGCCGCCATCAATGTATCAGGTCATTCTTAACAATGATGATTACACTCCGATGGAGTTTGTAGTTGACGTATTACGAAAGTTCTTTTCTTATGAGATTGAACGGGCAACACAATTAATGTTGGATGTCCATTATCAAGGGAAGGCTGTTTGTGGGGTTTATACTGCTGAGGTGGCAGAAACTAAAACAGCCCAGGTAAATATGTATGCCAGGGAGCACGGGCATCCATTACTTTGTACGCTGGAAAAAGTCTGACCAGGTATACTGATTTTTAGGGGGAGGTGCTTATGCTCAACCAAGAGCTTGAACTTAGTCTTAATATTGCCTTTGCTAAAGCACGGGATAACAGACACGAGTTTATGACCGTGGAGCACCTATTGCTGGCGTTGTTAAGCAATTCATCAGCGCGTGAAGCATTGGAAGCCTGCAAGGTCAATCTGGCTCAATTGCGTAAGGAGCTGGAGAATTTTATTTCACAAACGACACCGTTGTTACCTGAAAATGATGAGCGGGAGACTCAGCCGACGTTGAGCTTCCAACGTGTTCTTCAGCGCGCGGTATTTCATGTTCAATCCTCTGGGCGTTCAGAAGTTTCTGGTGCTAATGTGCTGGTGGCTATCTTTAGCGAACAGGAGTCTCAAGCGGCTTATTTGCTGCGTAAACATGATGTGAGTCGTCTGGACGTGGTGAATTTCATTTCTCACGGAACGCCAAAAGAGGATTCTGAATCGGATCATCAGGAGACAGGCACGCAATCAGCAGAAGAGCAGCTTACAGGTGATGATCGGTTGGAAAATTTTACAACTAATCTTAATCAACTCGCTCAAAGAGGACAGATTGATCCATTGATTGGCCGCGAGGATGAGCTGGAAAGAACAATTCAGGTATTGTGTCGCCGCCGAAAAAACAACCCATTGTTGGTCGGAGAGTCGGGGGTTGGTAAGACAGCCATTGCAGAAGGGCTGGCGTGGCGGATTGTGCAAAAAGATGTACCGGAAGTGATGGCTGATTGTACGATTTATTCGCTGGATATTGGTTCATTGCTAGCGGGAACTAAATATCGTGGTGATTTTGAGAAGCGCTTCAAAGCATTGTTAAAAACCCTTGAGCAGGATAGAAAAAGTATTCTATTTATAGATGAAATCCATACCATTATCGGTGCGGGGGCTGCGTCAGGGGGGCAGGTCGATGCGGCTAATCTGATTAAGCCATTGTTGTCCAGTGGACGTATTAGAGTGATTGGTTCTACGACCTATCATGAATTCAGTAATATTTTTGAAAAAGATCGGGCGTTAGCGCGTCGTTTTCAGAAGATTGATATTGTTGAGCCTTCACCCGAAGAGACTGTACAGATTATTAGAGGGTTGCGGCCAAAATATGAGGCGCACCATGATGTACGTTATACCACGAAAGCTATCCGTGCCGCGGTTGATTTATCAGTGAAATACATTACTGATCGTCACTTACCGGATAAGGCGATCGATGTGATCGATGAAGCTGGGGCGCGTACCCGTCTGGTGCCGATTAGTCGTCGTAAAAAAACGATTAATGTGTCGGATATTGAATTCGTCGTTGCCCGAATTGCCCGGATTCCTGAAAAAACCGTTTCTGCCAGTGATAAAGATGTCCTAAGAACACTAGATGAGCGGCTGAAAATGTTGGTATTCGGTCAGAATACCGCGATTGCGGCATTGACCGAAGCCATTAAGATGAGTCGTGCAGGGTTGGGGCAGGATAATAAACCGGTGGGTTCTTTCCTACTTGCAGGTCCGACAGGCGTAGGGAAAACGGAAGTCACCGTACAGCTTGCTAAAGTGCTGAATATCAAATTATTGCGTTTTGATATGTCAGAATATATGGAGCGCCATACAGTAAGTCGTTTAATTGGCGCGCCACCGGGATATGTTGGTTTTGATCAAGGAGGATTGCTGACGGATGCTGTGATTAAACATCCTCATTCAGTATTGCTGCTTGATGAGATTGAAAAAGCACATCCAGATGTATTTAACCTGTTATTGCAAGTTATGGATAACGGTACTCTGACTGATAACAATGGGCGCAAAGCGGATTTTCGTAACGTCATTTTAGTCATGACAACGAATGCGGGTGTACGTGAAACACAGCGCAAATCCATTGGATTTAAGCAGCAGGATAACAACTCTGATGCAATGGAAGAAATTAAGAAGGTGTTTACACCGGAATTTCGTAACCGTCTTGATGGCATCATCTGGTTTAATACGCTTTCTATTGAAGTCATTCAACAGGTAGTTGATAAGTTCATTGTCGTCTTGCAAGCACAATTGGATGAAAAAGGCGTTTCGTTGGAGGTCAGTGCGGATGCTCGTCAATGGTTATGTGATAAAGGCTATGATAAAGCAATGGGTGCTCGTCCAATGGCACGGGTTATTCAGGATAGCTTGAAAAAACCGTTGGCAAATGAACTCCTGTTCGGCTCATTAGTTCACGGTGGCTCAGTGAGTATTGGCTTGGATAAGGCAAAACGCATACTGACCTACGATTTCAGCAGTGCTTATAAGCAGAAGCCGGAAGATGTAGTGCACTAATAGAAGAACGACACCACAGGTGAATACAACGTTGTTAAATACAAAGTTGCTACCTGTGGTGTAATACTTGAAAACGGTAATGAATCAGCGGCTACGGAAGACGATACGGCCTTTGCTCAGGTCATATGGGGTCAGCTCAACTGTAACCTTGTCGCCTGTCAGGATGCGAATATAGTTTTTACGCATTTTACCTGAAATGTGAGCAGTGACTACGTGCCCGTTTTCTAATTCAACGCGGAACATAGTGTTTGGTAGTGTGTCTAGCACAGTACCTTGCATTTCAATATTGTCTTCTTTGGCCATCTAATCCTCTAAGTTTAATAACCATCGTTTTTAACGGGCAAGATAATGCCGAAAAACCCTCATTATGTAAAGGAATGTTGTATTTTAACCCGCTATTTTGCAAATAGTGCATAGTGATATTTATGTTATCAGCAACATGAATCGGTCAAATGTTGATTATAATTCCAGTACTTGTTGTAACCAGCAATCAGGTTTTAATGACCGATTTCTGAATTGATAAAGATACTGAATAAATTCTTCCCTGGGAATCTCTT
Organism: Photorhabdus sp. CRCIA-P01; assembly: GCF_003545805.1. Classification (GTDB taxonomy): domain Bacteria; phylum Pseudomonadota; class Gammaproteobacteria; order Enterobacterales; family Enterobacteriaceae; genus Photorhabdus; species Photorhabdus antumapuensis. The sequence continues at coordinate 15,538 of NZ_NMQR01000016.1, forward strand.
TTGCTCCCAGTGAAGCTGTGTGATGGTTAAGCACTTGGCAGTCCAGTAGTTCACCACCGTGTCGCAGAAAATGGTGATAGAAGGCAATGAGCGCACATTTGGATGCGTTCTCCATTCTGCTGAACATAGACTCACCGCAGAAGAGTGTGCCGACGCTGACACCGTACAAACCACCAACAATCCGCTCATTGTGCCAGACTTCTACTGAATGTGCTTGTCCTGTCTGATGTAATTTTTTATAACCTTGTTGGATATCCTTGCCTATCCATGTTCCTTCCTGCCGTTGAGCGCAGAAATGAACTACCTGTTCAAAAGCATGATTTACCGTAATATGGTATGGGGGATTGCGCAGAAACCGGCGGAGCGTTCGGCCGATATGCAGTTCACTCGGAATGATTACCGCACGTGGATCGGGGGACCACCAAAGTGGCATTTCACTGGGTAAAAACCAGGGAAAAATCCCTTGATGATAGGCTGCATTTAATCGATTAGCAGATAAATCCCCCCCTACCGCCAGTAGGCCATTAGGCTCCGTTAATGCCTCTTTTGGGTGAGGGAAATCATATGAATCAGCATCCAGTTGAATTATTGGCATCGTGTGTTATTGCCCCGGTTCAAGACAAATCTGATGTTGCCGCTGATAAAACTGATAATAGCGACCTTGCTGAGCCAGTAATTCATCATGCTGCCCTTGTTCAATAATGGTGCCGCCATCCATGACGTAAATACGGTCCATATGGTCAAGTCCGTACAGGCGGTGGGTGACAATAATTAATGACTTATGCTGACAATGTTGACGCAGTAGAGATAGAATTTGCTGTTCAGTATCCGCATCAAGCCCTTCAGTAGGTTCATCCAGTAACATCAGTGGCGCCGAGTGCAGTAATGCTCTGGCAATTCCTAAGCGGCGCTGTTCACCGCCTGACAATTGACGACCGCCTTCGCCCATCCAGCAGTTTAGTCCCTCATTGGTTTCCAGTAGATTGCTTAAACCTACCTGTTTCAGCACAGTTTCTAGTTCATTATCGGTTGCATTTGGTTTTGCCAGTAATAAATTCTGTCGTAAAGTATGACTGAACACATGCACACGTTGTGAAACAACCGATATCATACTGCGCAGAGTTGATTCGTCATAAGCAGTAATAGGATACTGATTCAGACAGATTGAGCCTGAATCGGTATCCCAGGCCCGGGTCAGTAATTGTAGCAAGGTAGATTTACCACAACCGGTTTTGCCTAACAGCGCGATATGTTCCCCAGCTTTCAAGCAGAGAGAAATATTTTTCAGGACGGCCATTGACTGATCAGGATAAGTGAAACTGATATTTTTGATATCAATACTGGCTTGCGCTGAACTTTCCGGCCCTGATGTAGGAAACATTACTTCCGGTTCTTGTTGCATCAATTGAGCAACACGGGTTGCAGAGGTAATGACTTGTCCTAGATGTTGGAATGCAACAGTGACAGGGCCCAGGGTTTCAAACGCGGCAAGAGAACAGAAGACAAACAGTGCGATTAATGCCCCCGGCTGACTGTTTCCCCCCACGCTGTTAGCTGCCAGCCATAAGATCAATGTGACAGTCATACCGGTGGCAAAAATCATGATTGCCTGTGACAAGCCGGTTAGGTTCGCTTGCTGTTGCTGGCGTCTTAACCAACGTGACTCGATATCAGCCATTGACTTGCGGAAACGGCCAGCAGCACCGAATACCATCAATTCGGCTTGCCCTTGCAATGCCGCTGTGAGTTGGGTGCGGTATTGACCACGCAGAATAGTCAGATCGCGGCCAACGGATTTACCTGTGTTATAAAATACCAATGGCAGCAGGATCAACAGAGCCAGCATAATACCGCCAAGGGTATAGGCTAATGTGAGATCCAGAAATCCAAGACTGAAAGTGAGGACCATGATAACGATAAGAGCTGATAATATCGGCGAAATCACCCGTAAATAGAGATGATCCAATGTTTCAACATCAGCAACTAGCCGGTTTAATAATTCACCGTGGCGAAAACGCGCTATTCCTCCCGGTGAAAGTGGCAAAATTTTCTGAAAGGCAAAAACCCGTAAATGTGCCAATACCCGGAAAGTGGCATCATGGCTAACCAACCGTTCAGCATAGCGCCCGGTAGTTCGAAGAATGGCAGCGCCACGGACACCGGCAGCCGGTAGCATATAGTTGAATGTATAACCAGAAAAACCGGCTAGTGCCGCGCCTGCAAGGAACCAGCCAGAGAGGGTCAGTAAACTTATGCTGGCGAGTAGCGTAACAATGGTTAGAACCATGCCTAAACTGATAAGAAACCAATGACGGCGATAGAGCGCCAGAAAAGGAAGCAATACCCGCATAATTACAGCTCCTCACTTCGATGGGATAACAGACGGGTGAATACCCCTTGAGATTGGCTTAGCGTCTGGTAATCTCCCTGTTCAATAATTAATCCCTTTTCCATGACCCAAATCTGATCATATTTCAGCGTTTCTTCCAATTGATGGGTAACTAACAGGGTTGTCTGATGATGAGATACCTGATTGAGTGTTTCCATCACCTGTTGTTCGCTATGCGCATCCAGGCTGGCGGCAGGCTCATCCAGTAATAATAACCGGCAAGGTTTCAATAGGGCACGGGCAACAGCGATACGTTGGGCCTGACCAACGGATAATCGTGCTGCATTATCACCGATGATCGTATTCAGCCCATCGGGTAAATCGTGAATAAATTCGGTGACGTATGCTTGTTCCATAACCTGATGGATTTGTTGTTGATTGGCATTAGGTTGGTTCAGACGAATATTATCAAGCAAAGTCTGCTCAGGCAGATGTGGATTTTGTCCAATCCAACTCAGTTGATTACGCCATCTTTGTTGATCCAACTCACGCAGTTCGGTGCCATTAATTTGCATTGAACCACGATAGGGCAGGAACCCTAACAGTAAATTCAAGAGGGAACTTTTACCTGCTCCGCTTTGACCAACTAATGCCACCCGTTGATTTTTCTCTATAGTAAAATTCAACGGGCCAGCAAGCTGGTTGCCATCGTGGGCCAAAATTTCCAGATTATTAGCAATGATGGTCAACGGATCTTGGGGGTTTAGTGTTTTATCACCACCGGCAGGTGCACGTTCGCCATCACTGCTCAATAACGTCACTAATGCTTCGGCGGCGCCAACTGCCTGTGCTTTGGCGTGATAATAAGCACCCAGATCGCGCAATGGCTGGAAAAATTCTGGGGCGAGGGTTAACACCAGAAAACCGGCAAACAGGGTAACGCCCATCCCGTAACTGCCAAAATTAAGCTCACCCAGATAGGAGAAACCGAAATAGACAGCGACAACAGCAATAGAAATGGCGGCAAAGAATTCCAGCACCGCGGAAGAGAGGAATGCTAATCTTAGTACTTCCATCGTCCTGCAACGGAAGTTTTCGGTGGATTCGCTGATTTGTTGTGCTTCTGCTTTGCCGCGATAAAACAAGCGCAGCGTTTCCAGCCCACGTAGCCTATCAAGAAAATTACCGCTTAACCGCCCTAGTGCGACAAAATTACGCCGATTAGCATCTGCGGCGCCTAAACCAACCAGCGCCATAAACAGAGGAATCAGGGGAGCAGTAGCGAATAAAATGAGTCCGGCGGCCCAGTTAACAGGGAAGAGGGTGATCAGGATAAGAATAGGGATTATGACGGCAAGAGACATCTGTGGCAGATAGCGGGAGTAATAATCCTGCATATCTTCTATCTGCTCAAGAATAATGGTTGCCCAGCTACCGGCTGGTTTGCCTTTAACCCACATTGGGCCAAGTTGTTCCAGCTTATCTAATACCATGGCGCGGATTTTCTGACGCACGACTTTGCCACAGATAAAACCGATACGTTCCCGAATAGCACTGATGATAGCTCGTAACGCAAAGGTAGCTGCTAGCAGCCAGAATTCATTCGTGATGTGCTCGCGTGGAAGATTATCCATGATTAAAGCTTGCAGAATTGAGGCTAGTAGCCAGGCTTGAGTGATAATCAACAATCCACTGATTAAGCCAAATAACATGGACAGGCGGAGCCAGCGTTGGGCCGGGGCACTTTGCTGTTTCAGCCAGCGAACCAATTCATACTGTCTTGTTTTGTCCATAAGGAAAGATTCTAATTTAACAGGTGAGGGTAATGGTGTACCAAAAGGCTGGCATATCCTATGTGTCAGCATCCTGCTGATATGTTACATGTTAAAAGGCGCTACCGAAATAGCGCCTTGAAAGAAAAAGAATTTATTTAGCGGCTAGCCCATCCAGGAAACGTTCCGCGTCAAGGGCTGCCATACAACCTGTACCGGCGGACGTAATTGCTTGGCGATAGGTATGGTCCATGACGTCACCGGCGGCGAATACACCGGGAATGGAGGTCTGAGTGGCGTTACCCTGTAGACCGGATTGAACTTTAATGTAACCATTATCCAGTTCTAATTGACCTGCAAAAATAGCGGTATTGGGAGTATGGCCTATGGCAATAAATGTGCCGGTAACAGCCAATTCTTTTGTAGTGCCACTTTTGGTATCGCGTAGGCGAACACCGGTAACGCCCATATCATCACCGAGTACTTCATCCAGAATACGATCGGTGTGCAGGATGATATTGCCATTTTTGACTTTATCCATCAGGCGACCGATCAAGATCTTCTCTGAACGGAAAGTATCACGGCGATGAATTAGGTGAACTTCCGCTGCAATATTTGCCAGATATAAGGCCTCTTCTACCGCAGTATTACCGCCGCCGACAACGGCGACTTTCTGGTTACGATAAAAGAAACCATCACAGGTTGCACAGGCTGAAATGCCACGACCCTTGAATGCCTCTTCAGAAGGTAAACCTAAATAACGGGCAGAAGCACCTGTTGCGATAATCAGTGCGTCACAGGTATATTCTTGTTCATCACCATAAAGGCGTAAAGGCCGGTTTTGCAGATCAACTTTTTGAATATGGTCAGAAATAATTTCGGTTTGGAATTTTTCAGCATGTTGATGCATGCGTTCCATTAGCCTTGGGCCGGTCAGATCTTCAGGATCGCCAGGCCAGTTTTCGACCTCGGTGGTTGTAGTCAATTGACCGCCTTTTTCAACCCCGGTAATGAGAACCGGATTTAAATTTGCTCTGGCAGCGTAAACCGCAGCGGTATAGCCTGCTGGACCGGAGCCAAGAATAATGAGTTTGTGGTGCTTGGCGGTGCTCATGAATACCTCATTTCCATTTATCACTTATCGGATATCGAGCGATTGTAGGAGAAATAGGAGGGTAAAAAAAGTTAAAAGACTTATGTTACTAACGATTTTACCGATAGATATTAACTAACAATGATTTTAACCTGAGAAAAGTGTTCTTTTAGTGCTGTTTGGATTTCATTTGCTCGTTTTCAATTAATGGTAGACTATTGAAACGATTAACTGAAAATTTGTTCCACAGGTTGTTCTGATTTTTGCTCATTTACTTTGACAATCGGCTGTGCATTTGCGAAAACATCACTGTAAGAGATAATTATCCACCTCGCTAAATTCGTTTCTATAAAAATCGACATGCGGATAATTCCCTCTAGTGTAGCATTAGAAAATGGCCTGTGAGTTGCTTTACGCTGATAGAGCGAGGCTTTAACTTTAAGACATCTTTTCCAACTCAAACTCAGAGAGATAGGGGAAAATGTTATGGGTGTAGGAAAATAAAGAGAGATCAACAAGATGATAGATAATAAAAAACGTCCGGGAAAAGATCTTGATCGCATAGATCGTAATATCCTAAATGAGCTACAGAAAGATGGGCGAATTTCTAACGTAGAACTGTCTAAACGGGTAGGTTTGTCTCCAACCCCGTGCTTGGAGCGTGTTCGTCGTCTGGAACGCCAAGGATTTATTACTGGGTACACAGCATTGCTGAATCCTCACTATTTGGATGCATCTTTGCTGGTATTTGTTGAAATTACCTTAAACCGTGGCGCCCCAGATGTTTTTGAACAATTCAACGCTGCTGTACAAAAGTTGGAAGAGATTCAGGAGTGCCACTTAGTTTCCGGTGATTTCGACTATCTATTGAAAACCCGCGTACCAGACATGTCAGCTTATCGTAAGTTGCTAGGCGAAACTTTGTTGCGTTTGCCAGGTGTTAATGACACCCGCACATATGTTGTGATGGAAGAAGTTAAGCAGAGCAATCGTTTGGTCATTAAGACTCGCTAAAATCTTACCAAAAATGTACAGGTGCAAAACTGGAAAAACTTAGGTACACTCCTGTTTATGCATACAGTTTCAACGCTGAGCTATCTCGGCGTTGTTCCGTTAAATCAACAGGAAACCTGGAGAGCCTTTCTTGAGCCAGGAATATACAGAAGATAAAAATATTAAGTTAAAGAGACTGAATAGTGGGCGCAGGCTGTTAGAAGCTGTGTTGCTTGTCATTGTCATCCTAGCGGCTTATTTAATGGTCGCACTTGTCAGTTTTAACCCTTCCGATCCCAGCTGGTCTCAGACTGCATGGCATGAGCCGGTCCATAATTTGGGTGGTGGTGTTGGCGCATGGCTGGCCGATACGCTGTTTTCTGCGTTTGGCATTCTAGCTTATGCCATTCCCCCGGTGATGATATTGGGTTGTTGGACTGCTTTTAGGCAACATGATGACAGAGAATATGTCGATTTCTTTGCGCTGGCTTTGCGCGTTATTGGTGCATTAGCAATCGTTCTGACCTCATGTGGATTAGCGGCACTGAATGTTGACGATCTCCATTACTTTGCTTCCGGCGGTATTATTGGCAGTCTGTTTAGTAATGCGATGTTGCCTTGGTTTAATGAATTAGGCGCAACTTTGGTCTTGCTGTGTATTTGGGCAATTGGGGTGACGCTATTTACTGGTTGGTCATGGTTAACCATTGCTGAAAAAACGGGAGCAGTAATTCTGGGAGCAATAGGATTTATTACCAACCGTAGTCGTAATGAACAGGAATATACGCCATACGGTGAAACGACTGTTGAGCGGGAAGATCCCGCCGATGGTAAAACAGAACCTGAATTCACAGCGGCCGATATCGATCATGATGATGTACTATTTACAGCACCTTCTGCCGCAGAGTTAGCAAAAGCTGAACTGGATGAACCAGAATCAGTGAAAACAGAAACCGAACAAGAACAGCCAACGGATAGTCCTACCATTAATATGGCTGATATTGATGCTAAACCTGAAATTCTGGTCAATGCATCTGATGATATTGTACGGTCTCAATCATTAGTGGAAGAGAGTGAAAAGAATAATAACGACGAACCTGTTCGTTACACGTTTGAAATTCCTGCTGAGTACCATTTTGAACCTATATCTGAATTTAATCGCCAAGCGACGCCAACATTTGAACCCGTCGAAAATAGCCAGAACAGTAGTGACACTTTCACTTTTATGTCTGAAACAGAGCCAAAAAATACAGAGCAAAAAAATGTTATAGCAGCAACCGCTGCAACGGTTATAACGGGTAATTCTCAGGTTAAACAAGGAATCGGGCCAGAACTGCCTCGTCCTAATCCTGTCCGTATTCCAACCCGTCGTGAACTGTATGGCATCAAAGTTCCTTCACAACGTCTTGTAGAACAACAGCGTGGAGAGGAGATCAAACAGCAAGTAGATGGATCGGATGGTGATATTGAGTCTGATAAACAGCAAGAAGCTTTGCTGGGTCAGCAGTTTCTTGAACAACAGCGCGAGCGTTATTGTATTACCACGGATACAGAAGAACAGGCCCCAATCCAGCCTCAGATAAGACAGAATCCATTTGAGCCGGAAAATCGGCCTTCGGTGGAAGAGTGGGCTCAAACAGTGACAGAGACTGTTAAACAGACAGTTGAACAACCGCAACATAAGCGTTATCAGGAGCAAGGTCATCAGGAGAAAAAAGAGTTCTCTGCTCTGGAAGGCTTATCGATTTTAAATAACTTCTCACCGGTTGAAGATTTAGTTGAAAAAGAGCCGGCAGAGCCGCTGTTTATGCCTTCTGTTCAATCAGCGCCGGAAAATCAATCAGAACGGCCCATGGAAATTGCTTTTGCGCCAGCACCTGTACACAATGTTGTACAGCAACCGCAGCAACCGCAGCAACCGCAGCAACCGCAGCAACCGCAGCAACCGCAGCAACCGCAGCAACCGCAGCAACCGCAGCAACCGCAGCAACCGCAGCAACCGCAGCAAGATAGCTTATTCCATCCGTTTTTGATTCGTAATGATCAACCGTTGCCAAAACCAACGACACCAATGCCTTCGCTTGATCTGCTAACCAGTCCTTTAGCAGAAGAGGAACCCGTTGATATGTTTGCCCTTGAGCAAACGTCTCGTTTGATTGAAGCGCGTCTGAGTGATTATCGAGTTAAAGCTGATGTCGTGGGTTTTTCACCCGGTCCGGTGATTACCCGGTTTGAACTGGATTTGGCTCCGGGTGTTAAAGCATCACGTATTTCCAACTTATCAAGAGATTTAGCACGTTCTCTATCAGCGGTCGCTGTGCGTATTGTTGAAGTGATCCCGGGTAAACCTTATGTTGGTTTGGAATTGCCGAATAAAAAACGTCAAACGGTCTATTTGCGTGAAGTATTGGATTGTGAAAAATTCCGCGATAATCCATCTCCACTGACCATTGTGCTGGGTAAAGATATTGGCGGCCAGCCGGTTGTTGCTGATTTAGGTAAAATGCCGCACTTGCTGGTGGCGGGTACAACCGGTTCGGGTAAATCGGTTGGTGTCAACGCCATGATCCTCAGTATCCTCTATAAAGCAAAACCAGAGGATGTCCGCTTTATTATGATTGATCCGAAAATGTTGGAGTTGTCGGTTTATGAAGGCATTCCGCACCTGTTAACCGAAGTTGTTACCGATATGAAAGATGCCGCTAATGCACTGCGCTGGTGTGTCGGTGAAATGGAACGACGTTATAAGCTGATGTCTGCATTGGGGGTGCGTAATCTGGCGGGTTATAACGAAAAGGTTAAACAGGCGGAAGAGATGGGCCGCCCAATTCCTCACCCATTTTGGAAGCCGGGCGACAGCATGGATGTTACTCATCCGGTGCTGAAAAAAGAGCCGTACATTATTGTCATGGTAGATGAATTTGCTGACTTAATGATGACCGTTGGCAAAAAAGTTGAAGAGCTGATTGCCCGATTAGCACAGAAAGCGCGTGCTGCTGGTATCCATCTGGTTCTGGCGACTCAACGTCCATCGGTCGATATTATTACCGGTCTGATTAAAGCGAATATTCCGACTCGTATTGCCTTTACGGTTTCCAGTAAAATTGATTCGCGTACTATCCTTGATCAAGGCGGTGCTGAATCCCTGTTGGGCATGGGGGATATGCTTTATCTGGCGCCAAACTCCTCGATTCCAGTGCGTGTTCACGGTGCATTTGTTCGGGATCAGGAAGTTCATGAAGTGGTTAATGATTGGAAAGCCCGTGGTCGTCCAGAGTATGTTGACAGCATTCTCAGTGGTGGTGATGATGCGGAAGGTGGTTCAGGTCTTGACAGCGATGAAGAACTAGATGCCCTGTTTGATCAGGCAGTGGAATTCGTGACGGAAAAACGACGAGTTTCGATTTCTGGTGTCCAGCGTCAATTCCGTATTGGTTATAACCGAGCGGCGCGTATTGTGGAACAAATGGAGGCACAGCAGATTGTCAGTGCTCCAGGTCATAATGGTAATCGTGAAGTATTAGCCCCACCGCCACATGAGCGCTCATAGTGAATAGTGAACGTTGAAAACTCTGATAATAAATCACTCAGGTAATAACGTTGAGAAAGAAGTAATAATGCTGAGAAAGGTATCTCTTACATGAAAAAGCTGATATTGATTGGTTGTTTAATGGCTGGCATGAATATCAATGTGGCATGGGCAAATGCCAGCCAGAATTTGCAGGAACGTTTGGGTAAAGTAAATAGTTTTCATGCCAGCTTTACTCAAACCGTCACTAGTGATGATGGGGCAACAATTCAGGAAGGTGAAGGGCAATTGTGGGTTAAACGTCCAAACCTATTTAACTGGCATATGACATCACCTGATGAAAGCGTTTTGGTATCGGATGGTAAAACGTTATGGTTCTATAATCCGTTTGTTGAGCAGGTAACGGCTAATTGGCTGAAAGATGCCACAGGTAACACACCATTTATGCTAATTACTCGTAACGATGCTAAAGATTGGTCTCAATATAAAATTGGCCAGCAAGGGAATGATTTTGAACTGACACCGAATAATGTCACTGGTAATCTGAAACGTTTCTCGATTACCGTCACGACAGATGGCACTATCCAAAAATTTTCTGCTATTGAGCAGGATGGACAAAAAAGTGCTTATCAATTAAAGGGGCAGCAAAATACCCATGTGGATGCGGCAAAGTTCAGTTTTACATTACCGAAAGGCGTTACGCTGGATGATCAGCGCCAGTGAGGTTTAAGTGAACAACCTGTCACTCGATTTTTCACAAAATGAATTCCAGCCATTGGCCGCGCGTATGCGGCCGATGACATTAGAGCAATATATCGGCCAGCGGCATTTACTTGCTGAGGGAAAACCACTTCCAAGGGCTATCCGGGCTGGACAACTGCACTCCATGATTTTATGGGGGCCACCGGGAACTGGCAAAACAACATTAGCTGAAATTATTGGGCATTATGCCCAGGCTGATGTTGAACGGATATCTGCGGTTACTTCCGGTATCAAAGAGATACGTGAATCGATTGAAAAAGCGCGTCGGAACCGGAATGCAGGGCGGAGAACGATTCTGTTTGTTGATGAAGTACATCGTTTTAACAAAAGCCAACAGGATGCTTTTCTGCCACACATTGAAGATGGCACGATCACCTTTATCGGCGCGACAACAGAAAACCCCTCTTTTGAACTGAATTCTGCATTACTTTCACGGGCTCGCGTCTATCTGCTTAAATCATTGACAATAGAAGAGATTGAGCAGGTGCTTGAGCAGGCTATGAATGATAAAGAGCGTGGTTATCATGGTCGGAATATCGTTTTGCCCGAAAATACCTGTCATATGATTGCGGAACTGGTTGCTGGTGATGCTCGTCGTTCACTGAATTTGCTGGAAATGATGGCGGATATGGCAGAAACTAATGCTCAGGGACAGCGGGTTTTGACTCCAGTGCTATTGAAAGAGGTCAGTGGAGAGCGGAGTGCCCGTTTTGATAATCAAGGCGATCGTTATTACGATTTGATTTCAGCACTACATAAATCCGTTCGTGGTTCTGCCCCTGACGCTGCGCTTTATTGGTATGCTCGGATCATTACCGCCGGAGGTGATCCGTTATATGTTGCACGCCGTTTATTGGCGATTGCTTCCGAAGATGTTGGTAATGCCGATCCTAGGGGAATGCAGGTGGCTATTGCCGCATGGGATTGTTTTACTCGTGTTGGGCCAGCAGAAGGTGAAAGGGCGATTGCTCAGGCTATTGTTTATCTTGCTTGTGCACCGAAAAGTAACGCTGTTTATACCGCTTTTAAAGCAGCAATGGCTGATGCGAAGGAAAAACCTGATTATGATGTTCCCGCGCATTTGCGCAATGCGCCGACAAAATTGATGCAAAAGATGGGGCTTGGCGAGGAATATCGTTATGCTCATGATGAACCTAATGCCTACGCTGCGGGTGAAGTTTATTTTCCCTCTGAAATGCGGGAAACCCGTTATTATCATCCGGCTAACCGAGGGTTAGAAGGTAAAATAGGCGATAAACTCGGCTGGCTTGCTGAACAGGATCAAAATAGCCCGATAAAACGCTATCGCTAACGTTGTTGTTGCGGTAAGGTTGGCGGGTAAAAATACCTTATGGCCCATCAACTTGAGTGGGCCTATTCATATCATCTATACCCTATGGATTTCAAGGTGCATCGCGACGGCAAGGGAGCGAATCCCCGGGAGCATAGATAACTATGTGACCGGGGTGAGTGAGTGCAGCCAACAAAGAGGCAACTTGAAAGATAACGGGTATAACTTAATAACGACAAGCACAGGACTAGCATGCTCGATCCAAACATACTGCGTAATGAGCTAGACGCAGTCGCCGAAAAACTGGCTCGCAGGGGTTATACCCTTGACGTGGATACGCTGCGCAAACAAGAAGAGCGCCGTAAAGTTTTACAAGTTGAAACTGAAACCCTGCAAGCAGAACGTAATTCCCGATCGAAAGCTATTGGTGCGGCAAAAGCCCGTGGTGAAGATATTGATCCGCTACGTCAGGAAGTGAACCAGTTAGGTGAAAAGTTGGATACAGCGAAAGCTGAACTGGAAAAACTTCAGGCTGAAATCCGTGACTTGGCTTTAAGTATCCCTAACATTCCAGATGATTCTGTACCGGTAGGTAAAGATGAGAACGATAATTTGGAAGTGAGCCGTTGGGGTGAGCCACGTAAATATGATTTTGAAATTCAAGATCATGTTTCATTAGGTGAACTGACCAATGGTTTGGATTTTGCCGCCGCAGTTAAACTAACCGGTTCACGCTTTGTGGTGATGAAAGGGCAAATTGCTCGTCTGCATCGGGCCTTGGCGCAATTTATGCTAAACCTTCACACAGAGCAGCATGGCTATTTGGAAACCTATGTTCCCTATCTGGTTAACCACGAAACCTTATATGGTACGGGTCAATTGCCGAAATTTGGTGAAGATCTTTTCCATACTAAGCCGTTGGAAGAAGAGGCGGAAAGCCATTACGCGCTGATCCCAACTGCTGAAGTTCCGATAACCAATTTGGTTCGTGGTGACATTCTGGATGAAAATGAACTGCCATTGAAAATGACTGCTCATACCCCTTGCTTCCGTTCAGAAGCGGGTTCTTATGGTCGTGATACTCGTGGCCTGATCCGTATGCACCAATTTGATAAGGTTGAATTGGTTCAGATTGTTCATCCTGATGAATCAATGGATGCACTTGAAGAATTGACAGGTCATGCAGAGAAAGTATTGCAATTACTGAATCTGCCATATCGTAAAGTCTTATTGTGTTCCGGGGATATGGGTTTCAGCGCGTGTAAAACTTATGATCTGGAAGTGTGGTTACCGGCTCAGAACACATATCGTGAAATCTCTTCCTGTTCTAATATGTGGGATTTCCAAGCGCGTCGTATGCAAGCGCGTTTCCGTGGTAAAGAAGATAAGAAAACTCAATTGCTTCATACCCTGAATGGTTCTGGTCTGGCGGTTGGCCGTACCTTGGTTGCAATTATGGAAAACTATCAGCAAGCTGATGGTCGTATTGAAATACCCGAAGTATTGCGTCCATATATGGGTGGATTAGAATATATCGGTTAATTATTGTATTAATGAAAAGCGCCGAATTTGGCGCTTTTTACTTGTCATCCTTAAACCACCTCCAGGGAAGTGGTGATTGTTTTTTTATTGATTCCTTTGTTATTGACTTATTATGTGAACCTACCTAAGAAATAATGACGACAGACTATTTTGGAGCATGTCGGCTGAGATTTCACCATGTTGAGCAGTTAATAGGATATGAATTATGGCACTACCACCGACAATAAACATTGCGATAGCACCGAGGAGTATCATACCAAATGCTAAAGCCCCAACGTCGAGTAGTGACGCAAAGTTTTTTTGAAATCAGCTGAATAACAGCCTTGGTTCGAATTCTCCACTAACTCTTTGTGTTTCACACACGGCAAGAACATCACCGATAAATACTGGACCTAAGATTCCCCAAAATAGCCCAAGAAAATGAATAAATTGGAGAGAAATTATAATAATAAAGTAGATAATGGTGAGTAATATCCACATACCCCATTGGCATTGATGATGATATTGTTCAGTTACTATTGGCCCAAATATCGTTGGAAAAAGGCTAAAAGACAGTCCGAATCTCCTGATTGATAATGGGCAAACACACTGTGAATATTATGGTAATCTCTCTGGTAACCAGAGTGTTCAGAATCGTTTTTGTGAAAATAATATTGGGTTCGTTTTCTTACTACCGCTCGATTGGAAAATGAGCTATTGCGAAGGTAATGTTGATTTTGTTTATGTGTTCTTATTCTTATACCATGAAATAAAAAGATTCAAGGTTCCTCCCCAAAAAACACCATCAAGAAGACCACTTATCAAGCCGAATAGCAAATTATAATGTAATGAATATAGCAACATTGGAGAAATACTTAATAAAGCCGTCATAATAAATTTACTTATAAAAGTAATCATAATCACTATCAATATCAAAGGGGTACCTGGACGAATAATTAAGGTACTGTTAGGTTTTTCTCTTAATCGTGGCTGTGATTTCCATAGTATCCAACCAATAGTAATGCCGAAAACTAGACCTATTCCCATCATAATGAGTGATAAATTTGAGAAGTATGTTTCCGTGAAAACACTATGTGCTCCCCAGACTAAAAATATGGTAGGCAGCAAGAAAATACGCTCTATACGCATTTCACGATCTGAGAGAGCTTTAATGCCTCTCATGATAAGAAACACAAGCAGAATCCAGACCCATATGGGTGTGTCTTTTATAATAGTAATGTATTGTGACATGTTGTTACCTCTCTAGGTTTTTTCGTATGAAAAATTTATCTCTCGGTTAGAAATGTTATTAAAGTTTGTTCCTTTTGGAAAGTATTGCCTAATTAAGCCATTGATATTCTCATTTATCCCTTTCTCCGAGACTGTAATTTAAATTGTGTAATTGCCTGTTTTTGATGTAAATGACTTTTCATAATAATGCTCCACTCATTTTTTGTATTCCTGGTTTTTGGTACGATGAAAACGATCGCAAAAAGGTATCGACATGATTGAGTAACTGCTACATAAATTGACAACAGTGATCCTGAGTCACTGTTTCATGAAGCGATTGCCATAGCCGTTCTATTTTATTCAGCCAGGGAGAATAAACAGGTAAAAACAAAAGGGTGAACCTGGGATATTGAGCCAGCCAATACTTGACCTTGTTACTTTTATGAATGCAGTATTATCTAAGATTAAAGTGACAGTTTCTGCATGGGGATAGTGGGCCTCCAGCGAGAGCGAAGGTAACCTAGCTTTTGAGCCCTTCCAGTCGATATATCTGCATTATCGAACTTACCATATCAACAGTTGTACCAACAAAGCAATGTGGATGTAGGTGTAATTCGGTAGCCTGCAATAGACCATTAAGTGCGTTAACTTCTTTGAAATTAAAGGGAAAAGTAGATTTTGGTGTACATTCGTAGACAGGATTCTGGCGTCCCCTGCTGGAATCGAACCAGCAATTAGCCCTTAGGAGGGGCTTGTTATATCCATTTAACTAAGGGGACATAGCTTCATTATAACGGTTTTTCCTTCCTAAGATAAGGTGTTATAAACTGTTCGCCTATTTAATGATCACTTAAATTGAGTACCATTCAAGTTAGATTGTCAGTAATATTTACATTATTGATGATCATCGGCGAGTCGTGCAACAAACTGATCTGCCGGATCTAGAAGGTTATTACTTGGAGAGATGTATGAAGTATCGTTTGAGCGGAATCGCTCTTACCGCCGCATTACTAGTGGGATGCGCTAATTCATCTGATACTGTTGAACAGGGGCGTTCAGACCCATTGGAAGGCTTTAACCGTACAATGTTCAACTTTAATTACGATGTTCTTGACCCTTATGTTTTACGTCCAGTCGCGGTAGCGTGGCGTGATTATGTGCCGATGCCTGCTCGAAATGGTTTGGGTAATTTTCTGAGTAATCTTGAAGAACCAGCTAGTATGGTAAACAGTTTCTTGCGTGGTAACCCATATCAGGGAATGAAACATTTTAATCGTTTTTTCCTGAATACCATTTTGGGTATGGGGGGGCTGATTGATGTTGCAACGATGGCAAACCCCAAATTGTCAAAAGAAGAGCCAAAACGCTTTGGGAGTACTCTGGGCTATTATGATGTGGGATATGGTCCTTATGCCGTATTGCCGGGCTATGGCAGTTTCACCTTACGTGATGAAGGGGGAAACTGGGCGGATATGACTTACCCAATGCTAAGTTATCTGAATATCTGGATGTCAGCGGGTAAGTGGGTATTTGAAGGGATTGAAACCCGTGCTCGTTTACTGGATTCTGATGGCTTGTTGAAGAATTCATCAGATCCATATCTGATGATGCGCGAGGCTTACTTCCAGAGCCATGATTTTATGGCGAGTGACGGTAAACTGGAAGCCACGAAAAATCCAAATGCTGAAGCATTACAGGATGAGTTGGACAGTATTGATTGATAGTTACTTCTGGTTTAACTCTATGAATGAAAAAGGATAGCAGTGAGGCTATCCTTTTTTAGGCGCTACATATTATCAGAATGCGTAGTTGAAGTTCACACCATATAACCAAGCAGAACCTTTCGCATCAAATTCATATGTGTAAGGTAGACTTTCGACCAATTTCTCTTTGACCGTGACTTTCTGGCCATGCATATAAGAAACGCCTACGTCAACAGACATATCTTTGTTAAACGCGTAAGTTGCACCTGCGCTCAACCAGAAACGGTCTTGGTCGGGAATAGAGATAGAACGGTTTTCAGCCGGAATCGGGCTATCATCGAAAGCGACACCCGTACGGAATGTCCAGTTGTCGTCATGATAATAAGTTGTACCTAAAGCAATACGGTAGGCATCTTTGAAACCTTCATGTTTACTAAACAGGACGGAGCCGTCTTTATTTCTGGTCCCTTTCAATTCATTAAACTCACTCCAGCCTGTATACGCCAGGCTATAGTGGATAGCCCATTTAGGTGCTACGCGGTTGTAACCGGAAATCTCCCAGATATCTGGCAAATTGAGATCCAATCTACCGCCAATGGTTTTGCCTCCAGTAGCAGGTAAATTCACTCCCGCTTTTTCCAGCATTTGACCTAGCGCAACAGGTACGTCATTTTTATAATCACCGTCTTTAAACTTAACTTTAACTTTAGAACGGTAAGTCAGGCTGTAACGGTTATTTTCATCCACTTCATACATGATGCCTGCGTTCCAACCATAGCCCCAATCTTTGCCTGACAGATTAGCAACTTCATCGGTTGGTTTCAGTACACCTCTGGTTTGACTCGCCAGAATACCCGCATGACGGACGATTTCCGCATCCGCATAAACAGCGTTCAGTCCTAAACCAAAGCTGAAGTGATCATTCAGTTTATAAGCACCGCTTAAGTTGAAGTTCAACGTTGTCAGGTCAGTTTTACCGCCGATAGGGCCAGCTTCGTAGTTGTTGCTAAAATTGGTAGCCAGACCAAAGTTGGTGGTGACAGAAGTACCAACAAACCATTGATCATCAATTGGCATAATAAAATGTATGTTAGGTATCCACGCGGTAGGCGCAATATTTTTAGCGTTGGTGCTTTTACCCGTCGCTTTGGATTTGCCTGTGATATCAACATCTGGATTGATATAGACGGCACCAATAGAAAATGATGGGCGATCAAACAGCGTCATTGCTGCTGGGTTACGACTTCCTACCGTTGCGTTATCAGCAACAACGCCTTCCCCGGAAAAAGCGCGGCCCAAAGCCGAAGTAGAAAATTCATTTAACTGGAAACCAGCAGCGCCAGCATTCGATGAAATTATTGCCACTGCAACCGCTAATGCTGAACGGGTGAACAGGTTTTTCTGGTTCATAACCAAAACCCTCTTGTTTATTATTTAACTATGCCACTTATCTTAGCAAGGAGCGCAGGATTGTAGGGTCGGTTTGCCTTGATGACAAATCAGACCAGTTGTGAAGTATAGGTCTGATAGCAGTTGATGTTGCAAGGATGTTTTTAAAATATTACCAAGTTGATATCAAAAACGCGACTCAGTTAACAAAAAAATGATTTTTGATATTAATAAAAACGTTTAAAAATGATTTTTTAAGATCAAATTTCGGCAGATAAATATACTTTAAGGGTAGAACGAGTTTTCCGGTAGTTAATGAGGGATAAGATATTAAAATTATTTATGAATATTTGAGTAATGAAATTGTGACTGATGTAATAAGTCAGTGTCGCACAAAAGCTTGCGAACATGTTCGAATAAGCCTTGAAACCATTTAGCCGTTAAATAAATTAAAGTTGCGCTTCCTCTCATTTTTGGTTTATTCAGGTTTGCTATTTATAAACATTACGCTAACAATGATCTATCAGGTCAGACCTGTCCAGATTGGTTGAAGAGTTTTTTCAGTAATTTGATTCAGTTAACGATAATCTTTCAGGAGCCGTTATGAGTCGTCCTTTAACAAAAGTGACACAGCAAGGTGATCGTATCGCCATTGTCAGTGGGCTACGCATTCCATTTGCTAAACAGGCAACATCGTATCACGACATACCGGCTGTGGATTTGGGTAAATCAGTCGTCAGCGAACTTGTGACAAGGAGTGGTTTACTCCCTGAAAAGATTGACCAACTGGTGTTTGGGCAAGTAGTGCAAATGCCTGAAGCGCCAAATATTGCCCGTGAAATCGTTCTCGGTACTGGGTTAAGTGTGAGTACTGATGCTTACAGTGTATCCCGTGCATGTGCCACTAGTTTCCAGGCGATTGCTAATGTGGCTGAAAGCATTATGGCTGGCACGGTGAATATTGGGATTGCTGGTGGAGCAGATTCCTCGTCTGTATTGCCGATTGGTGTGACTAAATCCTTAGCTCGTACTCTGGTGGATATGAATAAGGCTAAAACGCTATCGCAACGCCTTAAATTACTTAGCCGCCTTAAATTTCGTGATTTATTGCCCGTATCTCCGGCGGTAGCGGAATATTCGACAGGTCTGCGTATGGGAGATACCGCGGAACAGATGGCGAAGACTTACCGTATCAGTCGAGAAGATCAGGATGCATTAGCACATCGCTCCCATATTCTGGCAGCAAAAGCTTGGGAACAGGGATTGTTGGTTGATGAAGTCATGACAGCCCACTTCCCTCCATACCGTGAAGCATTGCTTGAAGATAATAATATTCGTAAAAATTCTGTACTGACCTCTTATGCGAAGCTGCGTCCGGCATTTGACCGTAAGTACGGCACGGTCACTGCGGCAAACAGTACACCGCTGACGGATGGTGCGGCTGCGGTCATATTGATGCGTGAATCAGTGGCTAAGGCGTTGGGAACAAAACCGCTTGGTTATCTGCGTAGCTATGCATTCTCGGCCATTGATGTCTGGCAGGATATGTTATTAGGGCCGTCATACGCCACGCCAATAGCGCTCGATCGTGCAGGTATTACACTGAAAGATCTGACCTTAATCGATATGCATGAAGCTTTTGCGGCTCAGACACTGGCAAACCTGAAAATGTTTGCCAGTGATGAATTTGCTCGTAATAAATTAGGGCGTGCTCAGGCAATTGGTGAAGTCGATATGGACAAATTTAATGTCTTAGGGGGTTCAATCGCTTATGGGCACCCATTTGCAGCAACAGGAGCTCGTATGGTGACGCAGGTATTGAATGAGTTGCGTCGTCGTGGCGGTGGCCTTGGGCTGACAACCGCTTGTGCTGCTGGCGGGTTGGGCTCGGCTATGGTATTGGAGGTGGAATAATGACTCAGGCTCAGCATGATGCTGCACCCATCACTACGGGTACAAACCAAACTGCTTCTGTTTTCAGTTTTGATGTCAGGCCAGATAAGATCGGCATTATCACCATTAATGTACCGGGAGAGAAGGTAAATACGCTGAAAGCAGAATTTGTTGATCAATTTCTGAATGTTTTCAAGCAAGCTCAGCAATCTTCTGGTCTTAAAGGATTAATATTGATTTCCGGTAAGCCGGATACGTTTATTGCCGGTGCTGATATTTCTATGATTGCCGGATGTAAGACCAAAGAAGATGCGCGAGATTTGGCTGAAAAGGGCCAGAAACTATTTTCTCAGATAGCCAATTATCCCTTGCCTGTCGTAGCAGCAATTCATGGCGCTTGTTTGGGGGGCGGTTTGGAATTGGCTCTTGCATGTCATTGGCGTGTATGTTCACTGGACGATAAAACTCGTCTTGGATTACCTGAAGTTCAGCTTGGATTATTACCCGGTTCTGGTGGTACTCAGCGGTTACCAAGACTTATTGGTGTTAGTTCAGCGTTGGATATCATTCTGACAGGTAAACAGCTACGGGCGAAACAGGCATTACGGCTCGGATTAGTAGATGATGCTGTGCCGTTGGATATTCTGCTGGACATTGCTATCGAAAAAGTCAAAAAGGGTGTTCCTGTACGTAAACCTTTGCCGTGGCAACAGCGGCTATTAGTTGGCCCTATGGGAAGATACTTTTTATTTAATATCGTTCGTAAAAAGACACTGGCGAAAACTCGCGGGCATTATCCTGCACCTGAACGAATTATTGATGTTGTCAAAGAAGGTCTTGAGAAAGGCATGAGCCAAGGTTTACGGGCTGAGGCGGTGGCATTTGGTGAGCTGGCGATGACACGGGAATCTGTTGCTTTACGTAATCTGTTTTTTGCTGCAACTTCGTTGAAGAATGAAACGGGTTCATCAGAGAAGCCGGCAGAAATCAAGCGCGTTGGCATATTAGGTGGTGGTTTGATGGGCGGAGGAATTGCGAATGTAACAGCCACCCGTGGCAAACTACCGGTGCGGATTAAAGATATTAATGAGAAGGGTATTAGCCAGGTACTGAAATATACTTGGGATTTGTTGTCCAAACGGGTAAAGCAAAAACGGCTACGTCCGGCAGAGCGTGCTCAGCAAATGATGCTGATTTCAGGAACGACGGATTATCGTGGTTTCGGACAAACCGATATTGTTGTTGAGGCCGTTTTTGAGGATTTGTCACTGAAACAGCAAATGGTGGCAGAAATTGAAACGAATGCTAAATCAGAAACCATATTTGCATCTAATACATCTTCGCTACCTATCCATCAGATTGCTGAAAAAGCCCAACGACCAGAGCAGGTTATTGGTCTGCATTATTTTAGTCCAGTGGATAAGATGCCGCTGGTGGAAGTTATTCCGCATCAAGGGACTAGTGAGAAAACGATTGCTACAGTTGTTGCTTTGGCGAAGAAACAGGGTAAAACCGCTATCGTGGTAGGTGATAAAGCCGGATTTTATGTAAACCGGATTCTTGTCCCTTATATTAGTGAGGCCGCGCATTGCCTGGTAGCAGGAGAACCCATTGATCATATCGATGGGGCACTGGTTAATTTTGGTTTTCCGGTAGGGCCAATTAATTTATTAGATGAGGTAGGCATTGATGTTGGTACCAAAATCATGCCGATTCTGGTAGAACAACTGGGTCCGCGTTTTGCTGCACCTGAATCTCTCGATGTGATACTGAAAGATGGTCGTAAGGGTAGGAAAAATGGCCGTGGTTTCTATTTATATGCCTCAGAGTCCAGAAAATTCTGGCAATTTGGTAAGAAAGGCAAAAAAGTTGATAGCTCAATTTATACTTTGCTGAATATAACACCTGAGTCGCATATGCTCTCGTCAGAAATTGCCCAGCGTTGTGTGATGCTAATGCTTAATGAAGCTGTTCGTTGTCTGGATGAAGGCATTATCAGAAGTCCACGTGATGGTGATATTGGGGCGGTATTTGGCATTGGTTTTCCGCCATTCTTTGGTGGCCCATTCCGTTATATTGATAGTCTTGGTTGTGCCAGAGTAGTGGAGATTCTGCGTAGGCTGGAAAGCCAGTATGGAGATAGATTCGTACCTTGTGAGTGTTTAGTAAGAATGGCTGAACAGAATAAAAGTTTTTATTCATAGCGGCCTGTATTGATGAAAAAATGAATTCCGGTGTCATTGAGGTGCCGGAATCGTTATATTTTTATAAAAAAGATCTCTTTTAGTAAAAACCGTCGTAAACTTTCGTCCAATGCCCGATAAGGTGGGGAGTAGTCACATTAAAGCAACATCCATTGGGTTGTCGTATTTGTTTTTGTTTTGAGTAGAATGCTTGTTCACCATGTCATGTCTGAAATGGTTTTTGTAGTAACAATTTTTATTGTATAACTCAAGTTGAGATTACTGATATTTATTAGCAGTAGGATAACTGCATTTACTCATTCATACGGTGGACTATGCAAATTTTTATTATGCGTCATGGTGACGCGGCTTTAGATGCAATGAGCGATGCTGCCCGGCAACTGACTCCTCGCGGTTGTGATGAATCGCAAAAAATGGCTTGTTGGTTAGCACAGCAAAAGCATCAGATTGATCTTGTATTGGTGAGTCCTTATATTCGCGCTGAACAGACGTTACAGATTGTTCGTAAATCCCTATCTTTACCGGATGGTGAAGAAGTGCTGTTGGGGTTAACGCCGTCAGGTGATGCTGCTACGGTGAGCAGTTATCTCCAGTTTCTTGCTGAACAAGGTCATAACGCTGTTTTGGTTGTCTCTCACTTACCATTAGTCAGCTATTTAGTTGCTGAGCTATGTCCAGCAGAAACACCACCGATGTTTGCAACTTCTGCAATGATATGCGTGGATTTAAACAGCCAGACTGGCAAAGGTACTCTTGTCTGGCAGGTCAGCCCGTCTCAATTGGCAGCAAAAGCCTAATAATTCAGCGGCATATTGGCTCAGGGCTCATCAAGTTCGATAAGCATCAATAGTGCGGCGTTACCTCCCCATTCCTTTGGTGCTTGATAGAAGGCTATGATATCTGGGTGTTGGGCTAGCCACAGAGGTGTTTGTTGCTTGAGAATACGTTTTCCGTGGCCGTGCATGATGCAGGCACAATAGACATGTTCACGACGGCAAGCAGCGATCAATGCTCCAATTTCCTGTTTGGCCTGCATTTGAGTTAATCCGTGTAAATCAAGAAACAGTTCTGGCGAATAGTCACCTCGACGTAATTTCTTCAATTCATAATGATTTGTATCTCCCCTTACATAACGGGTAGGGCCCTCGGTATCAAGGTTGGGCTGAAATTCATCAGAAAAATAGTAGCTGGCATCAATTTGTTCTTGCTGAACTCGTTCAGGGGCAATATAGCTGATTTTTTTTCTTCTGGGAGAATGTAAGACGGTATCCTGGTTGATGCGTTTGGTGCCTGCTACCGATTGTTGAAATAAGTGAATTTCTTCCTCATTTAGGGGGTATTTATTTTTCATCATTGCTCAGTTAATTAAACCATTTTGTGACAAGTGTACTGCATCTTTTTAACTATTAAACCTGATTATGTTTAATAAAACCTGATTTTACCGAGTTTGTGCTTTAAAAATGTTGATAAGAAGGTATATCCAGGTAGTTAATAAAATAATTTGACAATGACAGTTGGTTGGAAAATAAATGTATATACAATTAAAAACCTGATTTATCAGATACAGACCAATACAGGATGCTGATCATGGTAATAGAACTGCGTGATACTGATATCATCTGGCGTAATGCAAGACTGGCAACAATGGATCCTGCTGTCAATGCAGCTTACGGATTATTAAAAGAATATGATCTTGTGGTGCGTGATGACAAAATTTTAGGCATTTTGCCTACAGCAACATTACAGACGAGTTGCTGTCAGGTAATTGATGTCCAACAACGCCTGATTACCCCTGGTTTAATCGATTGTCACACCCATTTAGTGTTTGGTGGCAACCGGGCTTATGAGTGGGAGCAGCGTTTAAATGGTATGTCTTATGCTGAACTCAGCGCTCAGGGAGGGGGGATTAATGCGACAGTTTCTGCAACTCGAGCTAGTTCTCTTGAACAACTTGAACGCTCTGCTCAGCAGCGTCTTGCTGCATTTATGGCCGAAGGTGTCACCACTATTGAGATTAAATCGGGTTATGGATTAAATCTGGAAAATGAAGAAAAGTTGCTGCAGGTTGCGCAGCACTTGGCGCGACAAAATCCGATCGAGATCAGCCCCACATTGCTTGCTGCTCATACTTGTCCACCTGAATATAAGCATAATCCCGATGCTTATATGGATCTGATTTGCGAAGATATCCTTCCACAACTTTGGCAAAAAGGGCTGTTCGAGGCAGTAGATATTTTTTGTGAAAGCGTAGGATTTAATCTGACACAAACTGAGCGGCTCTTTCAGGAAGCACAGCGTTGGCACATTCCAGTGAAAGGTCATGTGGAGCAGTTATCTCATTTAGGCGGGAGTGAATTAGTCGCTCGCTATCATGGTCTTTCTGTGGATCATATTGAATATTTAGATCAGGCGGGAGTTAAGGCGCTTAGTCACAGTGGTACGGTAGCCGTTTTGCTTCCTGGTGCGTTCTACTTTTTGCAGGAAACACAGCGCCCTCCTATTGATTTATTGCGGCAATTTAACGTGCCGATAGCCGTATCTACTGATTTTAATCCTGGAACCAGCCCATTTGCTTCTTTGCGAATGGCCATGAATATGGCATGTGTCCAATTTGGATTGACTCCTGAAGAGGTATGGTTAGGTGTAACCCGACATGCGGCTCGTGCATTGGGCAGAGAACAGCGTCATGGACAGTTGCGTGCAGGAGCTTACGCCGATTTTGTTGTCTGGGATGCAGAAAATCCCGTTGATATTTTTTATGAGTTGGGTCATAACCCTTTGAATACCAGAGTGTTTCGTGGCGTTATGACTCATTCCAGCATATAACGGATAAGGAGCGGTAAATGAATTTATGGCATGCTACTTCGCCGACTATTTGGCAAGGACGAAATGATTTGGCGGAAGCGGATAATGCACTACGGCTTTTTCAAACAGTTAAACTATCTCCGTATTTTACGCCGGAAGAATTTTCTCACTATATCGCTCTATTAGGGTTTGAATGTGATGAAGGTGTAAAGCGCAATCAGGGAAGGCCAGGGGCCAATCAAGGCCCCGATTATTTGCGGCGGTCATTGGCAAATATGGCTAGTCATAAAGGGCATGATAGATTGGTGGATTTGGGAAGCATTCGTGCTAATCCCAATCAATTGAATGAAGCACAACAAGCCTTGTCTGATGCCGTTATCCAATGTCAACGTCAGAATGTACGTACTTTGGTATTGGGTGGTGGACATGAAACGGCTTTTGCTCATGGTGTTGGAGTTTATGATGCTTTTCCCCATCAACGTGTTGGTATTATTAACTTTGATGCTCATCTCGATTTACGGCGGTCGCCGCAGCCCACTTCTGGTACACCATTTCGTCAACTTGCTGAATATTGTCAGCAACATCAACGTCTATTTCACTATACTTGCATTGGCGCAAGTTTGGCGTCTAACACGCAGGCATTGGTGGATGAAGCCAATCGCTTGAACGCTACGATTATCTGGGATAATCAATGTCGTGAAACTATGCTGGACAAGGTGCAACAGCAGATACAAGATATACTCCAGCAAGTTGATTTGATTTACATGACGATTGATTTGGATGTATTACCTGCTTATCAGATGCCAGCAGTCTCTGCGCCAGCCGCATTGGGGCTGCCATTGGAGCGCCTTCTGCAATTAATTCAGCCAATTTGTCAGAGTGGTAAACTACAGGCGGCTGATTTGGTTGAGCTTAATCCAATATTTGATATACAAGGTATAGGTGGAAGAGCAGCAGCACGTCTTGCCTGGCAGTTAGCACATTGGTGGTATTGATTATCTAAAATAACAGTACTATTGTGTTTTCTATTTTGGCAAAGATAGCTTGATAAAGTGAGTGTAATTAATCACTTAACATTTTTACAGCATAAGGAATTAATTGTGACAACGCACTTATCAGGATCATTTGCCAAACCTGCGCCTCTGTATGCCAAAGTGAAACAATCCATCATTGAAAAAATCTACACTGGTGAATGGAAATCAAATGATCGTGTTCCCTCTGAAGCTGAATTAGTTAAACAGTTTAACTGTAGCCGTATGACTGCTAACCGTGCGCTGCGTGAGTTGACCGCTGAAGGACTATTAGTACGGCTGCAAGGTGTGGGATCGTTTGTCGCTGAACCGAAGGGGCAATCCGCGCTGTTCGAAATTCACAGCATTGCTGATGAGATTTCAGCTCGTTCTCATCAGCATCGCTGTAAAATATTAAAATTATCTGAACTGGATGCGGATGTGAAACAGGCCGCTGAATTGGACATTATTGTTGGTACGCCGATTTATCATTCGGTTATTGCCCATTATGAAAACGATGTGCCTGTTCAGATAGAAGATCGTTATGTCAATGCTCAAGCGGTGCCTGATTATTTGCAACAGGATTTTACGAAACTTACGCCACACGATTATTTGTCAATGATTGCACCTCTAACGGAAGGTGAACACATTGTGGAAGCTATTGCTGGCGATCCTCGATCTTGCAAGTTGTTGCAAATTGAGTCAGGGGCTCCCTGTTTATTAATTAGTCGCCGAACTTGGTCGACGCATTACACTGTTTCCAGTGCCAGACTATTATTTCCCGGTAATCGGTATAAATTGAAAGGACGTTTCAGCTCATAGCTATATCTTTATGACTCACAACTGATTTTTTTCCGTATGAGCTGATAGGGTTGCCATAGATCATTACCTTCATAATGGATTAATGCGATTTCACGTATTTTATCCGTCCCATTTATGGCAACCGTATTGGTAAGAGCATTAAATAAGGGGATGTCAGAGCCAGAATCACCATAGGCAACACATTTTTCCAAATTTAGCCCATGTTCCTGTATATATTTTTTCACTATCTGTAATTTACTTTCGGGCGTTAATATCTGTTCTGGATCAACTTTTTCACGAAAAGGTAAAGCAGGAAAATTTGATGCAACAACAATATCAACCCCAAATTTTTCTAAATGTCGGGCGAAAAAATCTGGTGACAGGGTAATGACCATAGAGGTTTCACCTTTGGTTCTGATATCGTCAAAAACCTCTTTTATTCCTCCAATCCACGGTGAGGCATGAAAAACTTTAGCAACGTCAGCGTACTGCAAGTTTGACCATAGAAGTTGTAATTCAGCGGCAAATTTTTTGGTATCCATATTTCCTTGAGAAAATTGTTTTTCCAGCAGATGAAGTTCTGTCAGGCAATTCATTGTACGGGCAATTTCCAGACTTGCTGTGGTTCCTCTGAGAAGAGTGCCATCCATATCAAAAACATGTAATACTTTCATAATAAACCTAAGGAATTTTTTCGTTATAGGGATAGGTTAAATTTGTTCGTGATGGTAAACATATAGGGATTACCTATCTTAGTAATCCCCCGCTTATTCAGCTAGCTCACGAATTAGGCGGCTTCTACTGCCAAGGTCTTAAGAACCGCTGAGGCGGCATAGTGGCCACTAATCATTGCAGCAACAATACCTCTGAAAATTCCACAAGCGTCGCCTGCAACCCATACAGGATAATGGGAGGTTTCCAGGCTTAAATCGCCATCAAGACTGGGATACCAACCGACACCTTCCAATGTAGGGCCGACGATATGCGTATTTTCGTGATCGATTTCGGGAAATTTTTTAATGATATTACGCAATCCTTGCAACATCTTATCGAATAGCTCTTCGCCATAAATAGAGACAAGTTGTGTAATTATGTGAGCATTCCCTGCTAATATATCTTGTACTTTGATTCTAAAATAAGAATCCTTTTGCTTCATGGCGGAAACAACATTGTTGAGTGTTCGGTCCGCGATATCTTCATTAAGAATACGTGTATTAAACCCAACATTAGATCGTCCTGTAGAAGGGCCATCAGAATGACCGGAAACGGTCCATAAATCTTGTGTTTTTGTTAATACTGTTTCGCCATCCCGGCAAACACAGAAAGTACGCCATTCAATAATGCCATCATCTGACCGAAACTTTAACTTCGGGTCGAGTTGCTTCATATTTTTAAAGAATGCTAAATCTTCTTGCTGTTCAATGCGGAACCCAACTTCTAGCCGATTGAAAGATTGTTTTTCAACCAGATTAGCAATCTCTAATGGACCAAATCTTCCACTAGCTAAAATGATTCGTCGGCATTCAATTTGATAAGTATTGGCATATTTGTCTCTTAAATTCATAATCAGAGCATCTTTTCTTCTGACGTATTTATAAGACAGGAATTTAGTTTGTGTGATGATATCTGCATCTGCCGTTTGCACCATATCTTCAACCAGATTAATTCTATCTTCAAGAGACATATAATTAGAGGGATAATCTTTTAATACCCATTCCCCGGAACCTACTGTAAAGTCTTTGGGATTTGTTGGGAATGGTGGTGTGTCCAGGCCATATGTATTTAGTGTGGTGCATGTCCATTCATAAGCTTGCCGTAATTCCAGTTCATTTGGTAACTCCCAAAGTGCACTGGCAGAAGGAAAAAATGAGAATTTTCCATCGGAAAACAGCCCTGCACCACCGTGTCCTTCGGTTATCTCAACGAGATTATCTTTATCACGTTCATGAATAGCTTTGCCATTATCGATTAGTACGACTCGTAAACCTTTTCCTTTCAATTTCTGTACCGCAGCTAAACCTGCTGGGCCAGCGCCAATAACAGCGACATCATATACAGACATTTCTCTCCTCCATTCTTTAGTCAGAATCAATGTTCTTGGGAACATTTTCTATGAGTTGAGCATTGAATTATTTGTTCGGTTTTACGGAGTACATCCCGTTTTTTGCTAGAAATAGCATTCTATTCCGATGACCTTTATCAAATACGAAACTCTTGGTATCGAAAATAGAGCGTCTAAACTTGCTTTTCTTGCTTTATTTGTCAATACCAAATTATAGGTATTTTTGTTTGTCAAGGATTGAATATTCATTTCGACAAAAAAGATCTGCTAGTAGTGACAGATGTTCCATCCAAAGAGTGATTTTTGCTAAGTCAAAATAACCTTTTCTTAGTTAAATTATATTTTTGTAAAATTAATGTAAATAATTTGTGACTATAAACACAAAAATAAGAAAAACATTATTCCTTGATAATTAGAAAGAAATAATATTAACAAATTGATTTATAAGAAAATAAGAATAATAACCCTATAAATATGTTATTTTAGTTAACGGTTTGGCCTATTGAATATACATGTATATACAACTATACATTTAACAAATATCCAAAGACCAAAAGGAGCCAGATCGTGACCGCCCAGAATAGTAAATTTCGTAATGTCAGTATCCGGGCACCCAGA
The DNA here is from genome assembly GCF_003545805.1 of Photorhabdus sp. CRCIA-P01. Classification (GTDB taxonomy): domain Bacteria; phylum Pseudomonadota; class Gammaproteobacteria; order Enterobacterales; family Enterobacteriaceae; genus Photorhabdus; species Photorhabdus antumapuensis. The sequence goes on from NZ_NMQR01000016.1 coordinate 44,543, forward strand.
GGAACAGAATTAACAGCTAAAAGCTGGTTAACCGAAGCTCCTCTGCGCATGTTAATGAATAATCTTGATCCGGAAGTTGCTGAAAATTCTCATGAACTGGTGGTATATGGCGGTATTGGTCGGGCTGCCAGAAACTGGGAATGTTATGACAAGATTGTTGAAACACTGAAAAAGCTGGAAGACGACGAAACGTTGTTAATCCAATCGGGTAAGCCAGTTGGGGTATTTAAAACCCATAGCAATGCCCCACGGGTGCTTATTGCAAATTCAAATCTGGTACCACACTGGGCGACCTGGGAACATTTCAACGAGCTGGATGCTAAAGGGCTAGCTATGTATGGCCAAATGACGGCGGGTAGCTGGATCTACATTGGCAGCCAGGGGATTGTTCAAGGTACTTATGAAACGTTTGTGGAAGCTGGCCGCCAGCATTACAACGGCAATTTACAGGGCCGTTGGGTGTTAACTGCGGGTTTAGGTGGTATGGGGGGCGCACAACCGCTGGCTGCAACATTGGCTGGAGCATGTTCGCTGAATATTGAATGTCAGCAAAGTAGGATTGATTTCCGTCTGCGTACTGGTTATGTCGATGAACAAGCCAAAGATCTGGATGACGCCCTGGCCCGGATCGAAAAATACACTCAGGAAGGTAAAGCTATCTCTATTGCACTGTGCGGTAATGCGGCTGAAATCTTGCCGGAATTAGTTCGTCGTGGTGTACGCCCGGATTTGGTCACTGACCAGACAAGTTCACACGATCCTCTCAATGGCTATCTGCCAAAAAACTGGGGTTGGGAAGAATATCGCCAACGTGCTATTTCAGCGCCGGCAGAGGTCATCAAAGCAGCAAAAGCTTCAATGGTAGAACATGTTAAGGCAATGTTGATTTTCCATAAGCAGGGCATTCCTGTTTTTGATTATGGTAACAATATTCGCCAAATGGCATACGAAGTTGGTGTAGAAAATGCTTTCGATTTTCCTGGTTTTGTTCCTGCCTATATTCGCCCGTTATTTTGCCGTGGTATCGGGCCCTTCCGTTGGGTAGCACTTTCTGGCGATCCACAGGATATCTATAAAACTGACGCCAAAGTTAAAGAATTACTCCCCGATGATAAACACTTACATCATTGGCTAGATATGGCTAAGGAACGTATCCGCTTTCAGGGGTTACCTGCTCGTATCTGTTGGGTTGGTTTAGGGCAACGTGCCAAGCTGGGGTTAGCTTTTAACGAAATGGTACGCAGTGGAGAACTCTCCGCACCCATTGTTATTGGACGTGACCATCTGGATTCCGGTTCTGTTGCCAGCCCGAATCGCGAGACTGAATCCATGAGTGATGGCTCTGATGCCGTTTCGGACTGGCCGTTGCTAAATGCCTTACTGAATACGGCCAGCGGTGCCACCTGGGTTTCTCTGCATCATGGCGGTGGTGTCGGCATGGGTTTCTCACAACATGCCGGTATGGTGATTGTTTGTGATGGAACCGATGAAGCCGCAGAACGTATAGCACGGGTGCTGCATAACGATCCAGCCACAGGGGTTATGCGTCATGCTGATGCAGGTTATGAAATCGCCATTCATTGTGCCAAAGAGCAAGGATTAGACTTGCCGATGTTTAATACAAAATAAGGAACATTATGAAGCAGCTCACTATTTATCCAGGTAAATTGACCCTTGATGAACTACGTCAGGTTTATCTACAACCGGTAAAAATCACTCTGGATAGCCAAATTTTTCCTGCTATTGAACATAGCGTGGAATGTGTTAATGCGATTCTTGCTGAAAATCGCACTGCCTATGGGATTAATACTGGGTTCGGGCTATTAGCCAGTACACGGATTGAAAAAGATAATTTAGAAAAACTACAGCATTCGCTTGTCGTCTCTCATGCTGCCGGGGTCGGTGAAGCGTTGGACGATAATATGACCCGGTTGATCATGGTATTGAAAATTAACAGCCTCTCCCGTGGTTACTCAGGTATTCGTCTTGCAGTTATTCAGGTATTAATCGCTTTAGTCAATGCGGAAATTTATCCTCATATTCCCTGTAAAGGATCGGTGGGTGCTTCTGGTGATTTAGCACCGTTGGCACATATGAGCCTATTATTGCTTGGGGAAGGACAAGCGCGTTATCAGGGTGAATGGCTGCCAGCCAAAGAAGCGCTGGCAAGGGCCAATTTACAACCCATTACATTAGCGGCTAAAGAAGGCTTGGCGTTACTCAATGGAACCCAAGTATCTACTGCTTTTGCGTTACGTGGGTTATTTGAGGCAGAAGATTTGCTGGCGGCAGCGATAGTTTGTGGCTCTTTATCCGTAGAGGCGGCATTGGGTTCCCGCAAACCATTTGATGCTCGTGTACATGCGGTACGGGGGCAACAGGGGCAGATCGATATTGCCGCATTGTATCGTTATGTATTAGAAGAGAGCAGCGAACTATCAGATTCTCATATAAATTGTTCCAAGGTTCAGGACCCTTATTCATTACGTTGTCAGCCACAAGTCATGGGTGCTTGCCTGACTCAGTTGCGCCATGCTGCTGATGTTATTCTGACTGAAGCTAATGCCGTATCGGATAACCCGTTGGTGTTTGCTGAGCAGGGAGAGGTGATTTCTGGTGGTAACTTCCATGCTGAACCTGTTGCAATGGCGTCTGATAATTTGGCTCTGGTATTAGCAGAAATAGGTGCATTGTCAGAGCGACGTATTGCATTATTGATGGATTCACATATGTCACAGCTTCCGCCTTTTCTGGTTGAGAATGGTGGTGTGAATTCAGGGTTTATGATTGCACAAGTGACGGCAGCGGCGCTTGCCAGTGAAAATAAAGCGTTGGCGCACCCGGCGAGTGTTGACAGTTTACCAACTTCGGCCAATCAGGAAGATCATGTATCAATGGCTCCGGCTGCGGGGCGTCGTTTATGGGCGATGGCAGAAAATACCCGAGGTATTCTGGCAATTGAATGGTTATCTGCCTGCCAGGGAATCGATTTCCGCAATGGCCTGAACAGCAGCCCGATTCTGGAAAAAGCGCGTGGTATTCTGCGAGCGAAAGTAGATTATTACGATCAAGATCGTTTTTTTGCGCCTGATATTGCTGCTGCTATACAGCTATTAGCCGAGCAACATCTCTCCTCGTTACTTCCTTCTGGACAGATATTACAGAGTAAAAATAACCGTTAAATAAACCGATGGCCGGCGCCTGACCGGCCTGATTGTCACATTTATCTTTCTCATAAAACCCAATAATAAAAGATAAGAGGGTAAATCATGCAAGCCTCATCACAACTAGAGCGAGGACTCAACGCACGCCATATCCGGTTTATGGCGTTGGGTTCTGCGATTGGTACAGGTCTTTTTTATGGTTCTGCTGAAGCAATAAACATGGCCGGTCCGGCGGTGTTGTTAGCTTATTTAGTGGGCGGTGCTGCTGTCTTTATGGTTATGCGTGCTTTAGGAGAAATGGCGGTCCACAGACCGGATGCCGGCTCTTTCGCCAGTTACGCTCATCAATATTTAGGCCCGTTACCCGGATTTATTACCGGTTGGACTTATACTTTCGAAATGATCATCGTTTGTCTGGCGGATGTGACTGCTTTTGGTATTTATATGGGACTATGGTACCCGGAAGTGCCGCGTTGGATATGGGTACTTAGCATTATTTTCATTATTGGCGCGCTCAATCTTTGTAAAGTCAAAGTATTTGGCGAAATGGAATTCTGGTTATCGATTCTGAAAGTTGCCGCGATCAGCGCCATGATTATTGCCGGAACCGGTATTATTTTGTTTGGTTTTAGCGGTCATTTTCAGGCAACGGGAGTTCAGAATCTGTGGCAACACGGTGGGTTTATGCCGAATGGGTTGGGGGGCATTATTGAGTCTCTGGCCGTTGTGATGTTTGCTTTTGGTGGTATTGAAATCATTGGTATTACATCCAGTGAAGCTAAAAATCCAGCGAAAGTGATCCCGCAAGCAATTAATTCTATCCCGTTTCGCATTCTTCTGTTTTATGTACTCACTATTTTTGTATTAATGGCGATTTACCCTTGGAACAGCATCGGCCAAGAAGGTAGTCCATTTGTCGCAATATTTCAGGGATTAGGCATTAGTTCGGCGGCGAATATTCTGAATATTATTGTCATTACGGCGGCAATTTCGGCTATTAACAGCGATATTTTTGGTGCCGGTCGTATGATGTATGGTATGGCTGAGAAAGGATTAGCCCATAAAAAATTTATGCATTTAAGTCGTAACGGCGTGCCTTGGGTGACGATCATGGTTATGACACTGGCGTTGTTGTGTGCTGTTGTTCTCAATTATTTGCTCCCTAAACAGGTATTTATAATTGTTGCTTCGATTGCGACTTTTGCCACCGTGTGGGTCTGGTTAATGATTTTGCTATCTCAATTTGCTATGCGCAGAAAAATGTCACCGGGAGAAGCACAAAAATTACAATTCCCAGTACCGATGTGGCCTGTTGCGCCGATTCTGACCATCGTTTTTATGATATTTATTATTGCCGTTCTCAGTTACTTCCCGGCGACACGTATTGCGTTCTATGTGGGAGGCGTCTGGATCGCGTTGTTAACATCCGCTTATTATTTATGGATACGAAAAAATGTCATTATTGTGAGCGCTCAATTAGCCAAAGAAACACGGTGTTAAATATGTAGAAACTAAACCGTCTTGTTGTTGAATAAGACGGTTTGCGCCGAAAATGAATTAAAAATCTGCAATAAAACACCCGTACTGCCTTTTTAATTGTTATTCCTTAATTCATTGCTTGCTGAACATTAGCACTTAAAATTCTATATCATTAACCTGATATAAAGCTGATTTGTCTCAATGATCGTGGCAAACTAGCAGACTAATGAATTTGCAGGGCTGGAGGGGCTTTTGGACAAGATTTTTATCGATGAGGCAGTAGCTGAGTTATATACCATTCAGGATATGTTGCGCTGGTCCGTTAGCCGGTTTAATGCGGCGAATATTTATTACGGGCACGGTACGGACAATCCTTGGGATGAGGCACTGCAACTGGTTCTTCCATCACTGTTTTTGCCGCTGGATATCCCACAAGAGATGCTGACTACGCGACTGACATCAACTGAACGTCATCGTATTGTCGAACGGGTATTGCGCCGTATTAATGAGCGTATTCCAGTTGCTTATTTGACTAACAGAGCTTGGTTTTGTGGTCATGAATTTTATGTTGATGATCGGGTTTTGGTTCCGCGTTCACCGATCGGTGAATTAATTAATAATGAATTTGCAGGATTGATCCCCGACCAACCCGCTAATATCCTCGACCTCTGCACGGGTAGTGGCTGCATTGCCATTGCCTGTGCATATGCTTTCCCGGAAGCGGAAATAGATGCAGTGGATATTTCCTCAGATGTGCTGGCCGTGACTGAACAGAATATTCAGAATCACAGTCTTGACCACCGGGTCATTCCGATTCGTTCTGATCTGTTCCGCGATATGCCACCGGTTAAATACGATCTTATTGTCACGAACCCGCCTTATGTCGATGCCGAGGACATGAACGACTTGCCGGAAGAGTTTCGCCGTGAGCCTGAGTTGGGTTTGGCGGCGGGTTCGGATGGTTTGAAACTGGCACGTCGTATTCTGGCAACTGCTCCAAATTTTCTCACCGAACAAGGTGTGTTGATTTGTGAGGTTGGTAACAGTATGGTGCATTTGATTGAACAATATCCTGATGTGCCATTTACCTGGTTGGAATTTGAATATGGTGGTGATGGCGTATTTATGTTGACACGTCAACAGTTGGTTGAACATCACGAACATTTTCGTTTATTCAAAGATTGAATAATTGAATAGGCTGTAGCTGCGTAATAATGCAAAACGGGCAGAGTCAAATAAAAGAACGATTAACAGGAAGGAATTGGGATGGCTGGAAATAGTATCGGGCAATTTTTCCGGGTCACCACTTTTGGCGAATCTCACGGTTTGGCGTTGGGATGTATTGTCGATGGTGTGCCACCGGGCATTGCAATCACAGAAGCCGATTTGCAAGTTGATTTAGATAGGCGCCGTCCGGGAACTTCCCGTTATACAACGCAGCGTCGTGAGCCGGATCAGGTTCGCATTCTTTCGGGTGTATTTGAAGGGGTAACCACTGGCACCAGTATTGGTTTACTCATTGAAAATACTGACCAGCGTTCTCAGGATTACAGCGCTATTAAAGATGTGTTTCGTCCAGGCCATGCTGATTACACTTATGAACAGAAATACGGTATCCGCGACTATCGTGGTGGTGGCCGCTCTTCTGCTCGCGAAACGGCAATGCGTGTTGCGGCAGGTGCAATAGCGAAAAAATATTTGCTGGATAAATATGGTATTCGTGTCCGTGCTTGTTTGACCCAGATGGGAAATATCCATTGCCAGTTGAAAGATTGGGAACAGGTGGAACAAAACCCATTTTTCAGTCCTGATGAGACCAAACTTGAACAACTAGATGCCCTGATGCGTGAACTGAAAAAGGCGGGCGATTCTATTGGCGCGAAAGTGACAGTGGTCGCGGAAAATGTTCCGGCTGGATTGGGAGAACCGGTTTTCGACCGTCTTGATGCTGATATTGCTCATGCGCTGATGAGTATTAACGCAGTAAAAGGTGTCGAAATTGGTGATGGTTTTGGCGTTATCAATTTACGTGGCAGCGAAAACAGAGATGAAATGACGTATCGGGGATTCACCAGTAATCATGCAGGAGGAATTCTGGGTGGTATTAGCAGTAGCCAGCCAATTGTTGCTCATATTGCGTTGAAGCCAACTTCTAGCATCATGGTGCCAGGCAAAACGATTAATCGTCAGGGTGAAGAGGTGGAAATGGTCACTCGTGGCCGCCATGATCCTTGTGTTGGTATCCGCGCCGTACCGATTGCAGAGGCTATGGTGGCTATTGTGCTGATGGATCACCTATTACGCCAGAGGGCACAGTGTGCTGATATCGAATCTAGTCTTCCTCGCTGGTGAATTTGAGAATGAAGCTAGCCTTTAAAAATCCCGGATATTGCAATGGGTAGCTTAATGTTGGCAAGCGGTTTCTGTTGATGGGATAAAATATGGACTGGTTATTGTCATCAGGGGCAGAAATTTATGGTCTGCTCTTTCTGGTTGCAATGGTGGCTGGATTTATTGACTCGATTTCTGGCGGTGGTGGTCTATTGACCATCCCGGCATTGTTATCCGTTGGTGTTTCGCCGGTGCAGGCGTTGGCGACAAATAAGTTGCAGGCAGTGGGAGGCTCTTTCTCTGCCAGCTTCTATTTTGTCCGTTATGGTGCGGTTGATCTCAAATCTCAACGCTTTGCCATATTGATGACATTACTTGGTTCAATGGTTGGTGCGATTATTGTCCAGTTTATAAAGCCAGATTTTCTCTGCCAGCTATTACCGGTTCTGGTCATTATCATTGGTCTTTATTTCCTTTTGACGCCAGCCATTGGCATGGAAGATCGCCATCGTCGCTTGACACCTGTGGTATTTGCCTTGTTTGTCGGGAGTGGGCTTGGTTTATATGATGGCATATTTGGCCCCGGTGTTGGCTCATTTTATGCGTTAGCTTATGTCATGTTGTGCGGTTATAACCTGGCGAAATCTACCGCGCATGCTAAGGTACTGAACTTTGCTTCTAATATAGGTTCACTAGCGCTTTTTATCCTTGGCGGTCAAGTTTTGTGGGTATTGGGCCTTGTGATGTTGGCAGGGCAGGTGATTGGTGCGCGGTTAGGTGCAAGTTTAGTTTTGACTCATGGGCAAAAATTGATCCGCCCTATGATTGTTATTATCTCTTTTTTGATGAGCATTAAGTTACTGAATGATAATCATGGCGATACGATCCGTAGTTGGCTGGCATTTTATTTCTGATTCAGGGTTTTGTTTTTAATTAATGATAACGCATAACTATCAACAACTTATTGATATTTTTAATCGCTGTTTTGGTGATGAATACAATACACGTTTAGTCAAAGGTGATAATGAACCTATTTACCTACCGGCAGATGAAGAGGTCCCTTATAACCGGATTGTATTTGCTCATGGTTTTTATGCCAGTGCATTACATGAAATTGCGCATTGGTGTATTGCGGGTAAAGAGCGCCGTAAACTAGTGGATTTTGGTTACTGGTATTGCCCGGATGGTCGTGATGCACTGACGCAAAGTGAATTTGAAAAAGTAGAAATTAAACCCCAGGCGCTTGATTGGTTGTTTTGTACTGCGGCAGGTTTTCCGTTTAATGTCAGTTGTGACAACCTTGAAGGGGATTTTGAGCCTGATAGATTAGCTTTTCAGCGTAAAGTTCATGCTCGGATCATGGACTATTTGGCGCAGGGGATACCTGCAAGAGCGGGGTGCTTTATTCAGGGGTTGAACTCGTTCTACAATACGCCCCCATTGAAAGCGGAATATTTTCCCTATCCGGAAGATATATTCGCAGATTGAGAATACTGAATTTGAGGAAAAATAATGCTCGCTGAGTTTGAAACGCGTATTTTGGCGCAAATTGATGACATGGTGGATCATGCCAGTGATGATGAATTGTTTGCTGGTGGTTATCTCCGCGGGCATCTCACTTTAGCGGTGGCGGAATTGGAGCAGGAAGGTGCGCATACGGCTGAACAGTTACATAGTCGTGTTGAAGAAAGTATCCAAAATGCGATTAAAGCGGGAGAATTGGCGCCACCGGATCAGGTTCTTGTTCTTAATACCTGGCAGCGCTTGCTAGATAATGCTAAAGCTCAATAACTTTATTAAGGGACGGAAAACGAACTGTGCTACTAAAATTGATATGAATATCTAACATTTGGCGGTGCGGTTCTTTAATGGCTTTTCTCTTTTCACTTTACGGCCTCTCAGTAGTTTTCTGATCCAAAAACGGTTTGGATGAAGAGCTGTCAGTGTTTCATTATCCAGTGGTAATGGTTCATTAAAGATCTGCCCTGCAAGGATTTCTGCACTGAGTGGGGCAGAGCATAATCCACGGGAACCTAATGCCCCGATAACAAACAGATTGGGATAACAAGGTGCATCCGCGATGGGGTTTCCTGTACGGATTTGTTCTGGTAGATCTTGATAATCTGCCATTATTTCATTGAGGTCCGGCACATTTCCCACCATTGGCATATGATCACGAATAACGCAGCGAATACCTTGACGAGATTGTTTAGCAGAAACATCAACCTGATTTACCCATTCGGCATCAGGTAAACATTTCAGCAATCGATCACGGTTCTCCTGTTGTTCTGTTTCAGAATATTCACTATCAAGCTGATGACGCTGATAACTAGCGCCGATGCAGTGATGCTGATTGGCTGGATTAGCTGGTGTCATATAACCATCGTAGCAAAGTACATTTTGCAATTGGCTCAGATCAGTTGTCGTTGGGATGTGGCTGACTTGACCACGCACAGCAGTGACTGGCAGTTTCCCGGTTTGTTCAAATTGGGGTAGATGATGACCATTGGCAATCACCACCGTTTTATGATGCGTGTTTAATGGTTGTCCTTGATACATCAGATGCAGTTGCCAGCCATGCTGGTTGTGATTAAGCGCGGTAACTTGATGATTGAAGCGACAGAGCATGCCTTGCTGTTGTGCCAATTCCGTTGCTGCTTTAGTGAGTTCAGCCGGGCATAGCCATCCGCCCTGTGAATAGTGAATGCCGTGGTGATGAATATCCAGCCCACATTTTTCACTCAACTGGTGACAATTCATGCTGATGGCGAGTTCATTCGGCCATTCTGTTGCCAGTATTTTCTCAATTTTATTGCTACTTTTTTCATCATAAGCAAGCTGGCTGACACCACACCATTGATGGTCGAAATCAATCCCCTGCGTTGATAACTGCTCATACTGGCGGCGGGCAAAGGTAAATGCAGAGATAAAGAATTTTTCGAGTTCATTGTTATTACCGTTAAGTAATGGATAGAGTGCTCCTTGGCGATTACCGGATGCACCTTGTGCCGGGGCTGCATCTTGACAATAAAGAGTCACCTGTGCTCCACGACGCAGTAGCGCAAGTGCGGTGAGAATACCGGCAATCCCTCCGCCAATAATGGCGATATCATCGGTGTGACTTGCTGACGGTCGGGCAAACCAAGGTGCAGGTAATGGCTGATATTTCTGAGTTGCCAGAACCCCAGTCAGCATTTCTCTTTTGCGGCCAAATCCTTTGACTTTACTGACATTAAAACCGGCTTGTTGTAAACCACGACGGACGATACCCGCAGAAGTAAAGGTTGCAAAAGTGCCTTCTGGATGGGCAAATTGTGCCATTGCGGCAAACAACTGTTTACTCCACATTTGCGGATTTTTGGCAGGAGCAAAGCCATCTAAAAACCAGGCATCTATTTTGCCGTGAAGACTGGAATCCATTGTTGGCAACAGATCATTGACGTCACCGAACCATAAATCCAGTGTGATAGCGCCATTTGCCATAATCAATCGATGGCAGCCTGCCAGTGGTTGTGGCCATTGCTGGCAAAGTTGCCGTGAAAAAGTTTCAAACTCAGGCCAGCGTTGATGAGCGGTTTTTAAGTCATTGGTTGTCAGTGGATACTTCTCAAAACTGATGAAATGTAGACGTTTCAATGGTGCATCAGGATTTTTTTGTCGAAATGCATCAAATGATTGCCAGAGAGTCAGAAAATTTAATCCCGTTCCGAAGCCGGTTTCTGCGATTACACAGTTAGAACGGGAATGAGTGCTGAATCGTTGGGGGAAGCGGTTACCGTTGAGAAATACATAACGGGTTTCTTCCAGCCCATCCTGATTTGAGAAGTAAACGTCATCAAACTGTGTTGAAATCGGAGTACCTTGATCATTCCAACTTAAGGTTGCGGTACAGATAGCAGAATTTTTCACGGTAATGCCTGTAATATTACTGATAATAATGCGATTTTAGCGAGGTTGGGATTGATGTACCACCTGACAGAAGAAAAGAGTGGAAAAGTGTTGAGCCTTGCTTGCAGCGTGTACAGTTATTGGAAGAAGCAGGGGTGGCGGTTTCGCATAGTAAGTGCAACATAATTACGTTGTGAGTAAACAAGTTCGTATTCCTTTAAATAATTTATTGGGTGCTTTGCCATCCCGAATTTTTTAGCGACAATTATTTGGCCGGTTTATGAAGAAATTTATCTCTCGGTTAGAGACTTTATTAAAGCCTGTTCCTTTTGGAAAGTATTGACTAATTAGTTCATTAATATTCTCATTTATTTCTCTTTCCTTGGGGGCATGAAAATTAGAAAAAAATAGATGTTTGTTGCTAATTTTTTGCTGTTAATGCTCACTTTTTTTAATTTTTCCTCTTCTATTCATAACAGCCATAGTGTTTATGATATGGTTTACTGGTAATTCTGAAATGTTGACATAAGTCACCTCCATCTATTGTATCTTTATAAATCAATATATAAATGGTCTCATGATGCAAGGATATTCTTTTATACCTTTCATCTTTCAAACTGCTGCTTTGTTGGCTACTTTCACTCACCCCAGTCACATCGTTATCTATGCTCCTGGGGATTCGTTCACTTGCCGCCGCGTTGCAACTCGAAATCTATTAGGTATATACTGTTTTAGATAATCAACCATTTTTCTGGCCTTTATTATGAATAAGCTTTCTTCATAAAATTGCACCTTAATCAGTTGGTGTCCAACTTTTGGGGTGCAGTTTAGAGAAGCGGGGTTTGCATTTATAAATGAATGTGAAATTCACATAATTTTTTAAATTCTTTTGATTGCCTATTTTTTAAATGCGAGGAAATCGTATCAATCATTGATACCACTGTTCGTTTAGCTTCTTCTTTATCACCGCCATTATGATTTACTTCTTCAATATAGGATGAGCATAACTTACAAAATTCAACTACTCTCTTTTCAAGGGTATTTGAATATTTGTCGATAAAATCATAATGGCGGTAATTATTAGCTCGTTTTAAGTAATCTGAATTTTGCATAGGTGTAGGTATGAATACCTTTCCTGAATTGAACCCGGCAATTTCCTTAGTATAACTTCTGTATATAGACTCTAATAACCGCTGATTTTTACTGGATATAATCATAATTAGTCCATAAAGCGTGATGAATGCGCCAATTAGGATATGATTTTGTTGTGAGACAATTGGTTCAATATTGTTAAATTTGTTGCTATATTGTGATAAAATATTTGTGTCCATATTAAAAGCCACTAAGATCCATATGATACCAACGCTCAGTAGAAGATAACCAAGTCCTCTCATTATTAACCCCCATTAGGATTATTGGGTAAAGTTATTTAGGTCTTACAATGAACCGACCATTTGCATATGACATAGCATAATTACCATCATTTTTTGTGTGAATAATGGCTTTATCGGTTGATAAAGTCATAAACTTTTCTGTCCTAAAACATTTGTTGCTGTAAGTTTGGGTATTTTACGTAATTCAGTCAATAATATAACATAGGGATTGATTCATTTCATGAGAATTTTATTCATCCTTATTATTCTCAGTGATTAAATTGGTTTCTAATTAGCAAGAAATTTAATAAAAATAGCAAGTATAGCAACTTCTATATAAATATAAGCCTACTAATCATTATTAGGATGCTTGATAAGTTTATGTATATTGCATTGATATTATTATCTTTGGCATAAATTTTTGATGGAAATTACGAGAGTTTTTTGATTTTATTGTTTACCAAAATAATTCCTATCTTAAATTTATTTTTATCTATTAAAATCTAAATCTTTTTTACTGTATTCTATGAAAGTTAACAGTTGTTTTGACGTGACAACATATTGGGATTTTTAGAGAGATGAATTTTTCTTCGTAATTTTATCCTGATCGGACTTGTTCAGCGTACAAGTGTACGCTAAAGTGCTACATAGCATAGATAGAAATCCCGCAGATAAACATATTTAATGAGGTATTTAATGAAGCGTGTAGTGATCACTGGCTTGGGTATTGTTTCCAGCATTGGTAATAATCAGAAAGAAGTACTGGCATCTCTGAAAGAAGGCCGCTCCGGGATAACTTTTTCTGAAAAATTCAAAGAAATAGGAATGAGAAGCCATGTCTGGGGTAATGTAAAACTGGATACCTCCGGGTTGATAGACCGAAAAATTCAGCGTTTCATGAGCGATGCCTCTGTTTATGCTTATCTGGCGATGGAAGAGGCAATTAAAGATTCTGGCCTGGCTGATGATCAGGTTTCCAATATTCGTAGCGGACTGGTAGTGGGTTCTGGTGGTGGTTCCCCGCATAACCAGGTTGCGGGTGCTGATGGGATGCGTACTCGTGGTTTACGTGGTGTGGGACCTTATATGGTAACCCGTGCAATGGCTTCCGGTGTATCAGCTTGCCTTGCGACTCCCTTTAAAATCAAAGGGGTAAACTACTCTATCAGTTCTGCATGTTCTACTTCCGCCCATTGCATTGGTCATGCGGCTGAACTTATTCAGTTAGGAAAACAGGATATTGTTTTTGCCGGTGGTGGTGAAGAACTATGCTGGGAAATGAGTTGTGAATTTGATGCAATGGGTGCACTTTCAACGAAATACAACGAAATGCCAGAAAAAGCGTCCCGTACTTACGATAAGAGCCGTGATGGTTTTGTTATTGCTGGCGGCGGCGGTATTGTTGTTGTGGAGGAATTAGAGCATGCATTGGCACGCGGCGCACACATATACGCTGAAATTGTTGGTTATGGAGCAACATCTGATGGTGCGGATATGGTTGTTCCATCTGGCGAAGGTGCGGTTCGTTGTATGAATATGGCATTACAAGGTGTGAAAGGTTCCATTGATTATGTGAACACGCATGGTACATCTACTCCTGCGGGTGATGTGAAAGAGTTGGAGGCGATCAGGGAAGTCTTTGGTGATACAACACCGGCAATTTCTGCAACAAAAGCGATGACCGGCCATTCACTGGGTGCTGCTGGTGTACACGAAGCGATTTATAGCCTATTGATGTTAGAGCATGGTTTTATTGCACCAAGTATCAACATTGAAGATCTTGATGATAAAGCAGCGGGCATGAATATCATCACTAAACCTACTGAGCAAAAGTTGAATACGGTGATGTCCAATAGTTTTGGTTTCGGTGGTACTAATGCTTCTTTGGTGATGAGCAAGTATTCGGCTTAATTTCCCTCATCACAGACTATTTCGATCGTGTCCAAACAACAATGGTCGTTATTTGATGCATCTTAGGTGACCGCGTACAGCGAGTCACCTTTGTATGTATATTCCCATTTCTGCGTGCTGTTCGTATCTTGTCTGTTTCAACAGAAAAGGCCATTGTTAATAATGTTGAATACTCAGTACTATTTAATAATTATTTAACAGTTGTTGGGAGTTTTGAATCACCGATTTGGTAAAGATAGTATTTTACCAAAGTGATTTTTGCTATGAATGTTGCAATAAACTTGGCGTATTGTGTTATCTGTTTATAAGCGTGAATTCAAACCTATTTTGCTAAATTTTGATTTTGTGTGAAATATAATGTGAATACGGAAATATATTCCTGTTTCGGTATATACCCTTCATCTTTCAAGCTGCCGCTTTGTTGGCGACTTTCACTCACCCCAGTCACATAGTTATCTATGCTCCTGGGGATTCGTTCACTTGCCGCCGCGCTGCAACTTGAAATCTATTAGGTATAAAAGCCCATAATATTTTTATGATAATTATGATTTTTTAATACTATAGGCTTTTTCTTATTATGCTTTGTTTTCAGTAGCCATTTGCTGAATACGGCGCTTACGGATAATTCGTAATATTGGTGGAATAATCAGAACCAGAGCTGCTAGTATCAATAAACTCTGAGTAATTGCGCTGCTCCACAGAATGCCAAATTCTCCATTACTAATAGAAAGTGCGCGACGTAAATTTTGTTCCAGCATTTCTCCTAATACGAAACCGAGGATTAATGGCGACATCGGGAAATTCATCTTCCTCAGAATGTAGCCAAAAACGCCTAACCCTATCATCAACAGAAGATCAAATGTCGTACTGTGTATGGCATATACACCAACCGCTGAAACAGTAGCAATAGCTGGCACAAGGAACCAGAGTGGGATAGTGAGCATCCGTGTAAATAGACCTATCATTGGGATATTCATAATCAGCAGGATAATATTGGCAATCAATAAAGCCGCAATTAACCCCCAGACGATATCCGGCTGTTCAGTAAACATTCCCGGCCCAGGCGTAATATTATAGAGCGTTAATGCTCCCATCATAACGGCAGTGGTACCTGAACCTGGCACTCCTAATGTTAGCATTGGAATAAAGGAGCCACAGGCCGAAGCATTATTAGCCGCTTCTGGTGCTGCTACGCCGCGAATATCACCTTTACCAAATGAATCGCTATTCCCACTGAGCTTCTTCTCAGTCATGTAGGTAATTGCGCTGGCAATAGTTGCCCCTGCACCAGGCAAAATACCGACAAAGAAACCGATAAAAGATGACCTGATCGTTGGCATGGCGCATTCAGCCGCTTCCTTGCGATTGAACAGCAGACGGCCTGTTTTGCGGATAATGGTTTTGCCAGCGGAGGTACTCTCTAACATCAGCAAAATTTCGCTGACAGAAAACAGACCTATTACCACAACAATAAATTGAATACCATCTGACAGATGAACATTGTCGAAAGTAAAACGATAAACCCCGGTGTTGGCGTCTACTCCGACAGTTGCCAGACCCAATCCTATTAATGCTGCTAATAGTGATTTCAGCGGATTCTGGCTCATCATGCTACCCAGACAAGCAATAGCAAAAACCATAAGTGCAAAATATTCAGCAGGGCCGAAAGCCAGTGACCACTGCGCCAGTAATGGTGCAAACAAAATAATGCCAAAAATTGCCAGCAAAGAACCACAGAAAGAACTCACCGCAGAAATAGACAGAGCCACACCTGCACGGCCCTGTTTGGCCATCGGATAACCGTCTAATGCGGTCATAATGGCAGCGGCATCACCGGGAACATTCAGCAGAATCGATGATATACGTCCACCATACTCACAACCGATATAAACGGTTGCCAATAAGATCAAGGCAGATTCAGCAGGCAGTTTTAAAGCGAAAGCCAGTGGTAGCAGAATCGCGACACCATTAATCGGCCCAAGCCCCGGTAGCAGCCCAACAATCGTACCGACAAAACAGCCAATTAAAGCAATAATCAGGTTTTGCGGCACCATTGCAACTTCAAAACCTTGACTGAGATACATCCAGGTTTCCATAGATTCTCCGTCAGTTGAGCCAGCTACCGAGAGGCAGGGTTACGTCAAGTAAGCGGTCAAAGGCGAAATATAACGCGACGCCAAGGAACACCCCGGAAATGATTGCGGCAGGCAGTGTTGCGTTAAACAACAGCGCGACACTGAATGTCAGCAACGCTGTAGCCAGCGGAAAACCAAGCCACTCGAATGACCAACCATAAATAACCAAAGAGAGAATCAGCAGCATTAGGCGACGGATAACGGGGGCACTAGGCCAATTGCTCTGTTCTGGTTTTTTGAAAAGTAGTAGTAAAGCACAGAGTGCCATCAGAGACAGAATGATCATTGGGAAAGGTCTGGGCCCCA
This sequence comes from Photorhabdus sp. CRCIA-P01, assembly GCF_003545805.1. Taxonomy (GTDB): domain Bacteria; phylum Pseudomonadota; class Gammaproteobacteria; order Enterobacterales; family Enterobacteriaceae; genus Photorhabdus; species Photorhabdus antumapuensis. The sequence continues at coordinate 61,130 of NZ_NMQR01000016.1, forward strand.
GAGGTTCATAAGTGTATTCGCTCTGAATTCCCCAACCAATAACTATCCCAATGGCACAGAGTACTAACCAGATAGTAGCAAAGATACGATCGCTCATGATGATGACTCTGTTATTTGGCTAAGCCAAAAGCTCTGGCTTGTTCACGATAATGTTCAACCTGTTTTTTCACATAGCTGTCCAATTCTTTGCCGGTCATGTTGAATTCGAACAACCCACGGATATTGCGTTGTTTTTTAAAAGCATCTGTTTGTTGTAGTTTATTAAAAGTATCAACCCACCATTGATACTCTTCGTCAGAAACTTTTGGTCCCATGTAAAATCCGCGGATAATCGGCCATACGAGATCATAACCTTGCTCTTTGGCAGTAGGAATATTGGCTAAATCACCATCTAGTCGTTTATCTGCATAAACAGCCAGAACCCGGATTTTGTCTCCGTTCAGGTAAGGTACCATCTCGCTCAGATCACCGGAAACCGCCTGAATATGATTACCCAGCAGGGCAGTGACAGGTTCACCCCCTCCCTCAAAAGCGACATAACGCATCTTGTGAGGATCAATTCCAACTTCTTTTGCCAGCAGTGCTGTTTTCATCCAGTCCTGGCTACCGATAGAAGCGCCGGCACCAAATACAATCCTGTTGGGATTATCCTTAAAAGCATTCATCAAATCGTTCAGGGTGCGGTAAGGTGAATCGGCACGGACAGCAATCATTCCATAATCAGTACCAACACTTGCCAGCCAGCGAACATCGTTAACGTTATAGCGACCAAATTTTCCCTGAGACAAATTGAGTAGAGAGCCGCCAGAAAAGGCGACAATGGTTCCCGCTTCAGCAGGTCGTTGTGCGACGATGGCATTGTAAGCGACAGCACCAACACCACCGGGCATGAAGGTGACACGCATAGGCTTGCTGATCTCTTGCGTATCCAGTAGTGAAACTTGGACCAGCTTGCAGGTCAGGTCAAACCCGCCACCCGGTTTTGCGGGGGCGATACATTCGGTCCGGCTAGGTGCACTGGCAGCAAATACACTGCTTGTGCCAAATAGTAAAGCGGTTGCCGCTAACATCTTGATCGTTATAATTTTCATTTGGTTGCTCTCATCAATACCCGAGTAAGATATAATCACTACAAACGGATCTGGTTGACTCAATTAGTAATAACAAAACCTTTCATTTACCTTTCATTAACAAGAAAAGTTGTTGATATGTGATTTCAATCTCTTAAATTTGCGTAGCGTTTCGCATTAATGAGTTAACAACTGGCTACAGGCTTTCTTTTTTGTTTTGGTTTGTTGTAAGTTTCTCGTAGTTTTGATGTTGCTCTGTTTTACTCGCGGTAACTTTACATTCGACTAAGGAGGTATCATGCAAATGGTAATTATTTATTTATGCAATGTGTTAAATTAAAAAGTATGGATTCGTTTGCTCACTTTAAAGTGCCTGTGAATGTAGGGAATTCAAGTATAACTGGTTCTACTAAGGGCATTCATCTTTACGGTAATGGCGCAGATATCTTGGTGATAGGTGTACCAAAAGAGATGAAGAAGAAAATTAACCCGATAGATAGTTCAATGGCATCAAAGACCAAAATCTCAATTAATATTAAGAATGACACCGATAAAGTTTTAAAAATGACGGGTTTATCCGCATTTCTTAATGATAAAGAGCCGATGGTGATATCGAATTTTAGTTTAAAAGTAGGCAATGAAATAAAACTCACTTTGTCTAATGTCTCTGTGGCATCTGTATTGGATGAACGTTTTGATTTTACTCCTGTGCTCATGGCAAAATCTGAGTAAATGGAAGCGGTAATAGAGATATTATTTCATTCGGTATGACAGAATACCCTATTATTCATAGCGAGGTATTTTGGCATGAAAATGGAATTGAGTTGAATTGGGTCAGGGTCTGACTATTTTTCAGAAAAATAGGTGTGGCGATATAAACTGAAAATATAGTTATGTTTGTAATTATATACCTTATGGATTTCAAGATGGATCGCGACGGCAAGGGAGCGAATCCCCGGGAGCATAGATAACGATGTGACCGGGGTGAGTGAGTGCAGCCAACAAAGAGGCAACTTGAAAGATAACGGGTATATTTATATTAATCGATTAGATATTGAAGATATGCGCTTACTTTTAGTGGAAGACCACCCTGAATTATTGCATTGGCTGCAAAAAGCACTGAGTAGTTCAGGATTTGCTGTAGATGTTGCTAGTGATGGCATAGTTGCTGATCAATTATTACAGACAGAAAACTATGCATTATTGATTCTGGATGTTTCTTTGCCTAGGTTGGATGGGCTTTCTCTGTTAGTTCGTTTGCGTAAGCGTGGGCAAAATTTACCGGTATTATTATTAACGGCGAAAGCCGATGTTTCTGACCGAGTGAAAGGGCTTAATTCTGGTGCCGATGATTATCTGACGAAACCTTTTGATTTACAGGAATTGGAAGCACGTATCCGGGCATTACTTCGTCGTAGTGCAAGTGTTCTACAGGGGATGCTGACATTCGGCTCCCTTGTTTATCAGGATGATGGTTACTTTGTTCTGAACGATGAACCATTGGCTTTGACACCACGGGAACTTTCGGTTTTGACAACATTGTTCCATCGTCGGGGGAGGCCTGTTTCTAAACAACAGCTCTTTGAACAGGTATTTGCACTGTCAGATGAAGCAAATCCACAAAGTATTGAACTTTATGTACACCGGATTCGGAAAAAATTGTCAGGCAGTAATGTGGGGATCAGTACATTACGGGGATTAGGCTATCGTTTGGAGTGCCAAAAAGATGACATGGTTTAAAGTACCGAACTCATTGTTTCATCAGTTACTCTTGTTTTTTGGTGTTCCACTGTTTGTGTTGGGTTGTTTATCGGTTTGCACCCATTATTTTAGTGCAGAGAATGCGGCGACATTGGCTTATGACCGTACTTTATTGGCATCTGCTCGAACTGTGGCAGAACGGCTGACTGTTAAGGATAACCAATTAATTGTCGATGTACCTTATGTGGTTCTGGATAGTTTTGAGCGAAATATGAATGATAGGCTGTTTTATCAGGTGTTATCTCCTGAAGGGGAAATAATTTCCGGTTATGATGATTTGCCTTTGATCCCTAAAGATGCGCTTCGCTCCAATTTATACACAGCTTTGGTTTATTTCTATGATGCTGAGTATCACGGCCGGCCCATTCGGGTTGCTGCCCTTTATCAACCGATCAATGAAGGGGGAATGATGGGAATGGCGTTAATACTGGTTGCTGAAACAGTGGCTTCCCGTCATTACCTTGCGCAACAATTATTAATATCTTCTTTGCTGAGTCAAGGGACAGTGGTTGGGCTGACGCTGATTCTGGCTTATTTTCTGTTGAAACAATTACTCAAACCACTACATAAACTTTCTGGTGTCATGGTTCGTCGCCCCGCTAATGATCTGACTCCGTTACCGGATATGTTGCCGTGGTCAGAACTTTCTCCGTTATTACATGCATTTAATCGCTATATAGAGCGGTTGAAACTGATGGTTAGCCGGCAGAAAAGATTCAGTGCGGATGCTTCTCATCAACTCAGAACACCGTTAACGGTATTAAAAACCCAGGTAGCGGTCGCGCTTGCCAGCCAAGATCCTGAACAATGGAAAGAGAGTTTACGGGCCATTGATAGCACGTTGGATAATACGACCTCTCTGACAGACCGTTTATTACAACTCTCTCGTTTGAAAGCGCATGAAAAGGAAGCGGTTCAAGACTATAAGCCGGTCAATTTAGTCGAATTATTGCAACAGGCGTGTTTTTCTCGCTTGCAGCAGGCTGAAAGTAAGTATATTGATTTGGGCTATGAAGGAGAAAATACTCAGTGGATAAAAGGCGAACCTGTATTACTGACAGAAATGTGTGCCAACTTATTAGACAATGCAATTAAATATACGCCGGAAGGCGGAATGGTGACTTCCAGAATTATTCTCAGCCCTTGCAAGACATATTGTTATTTGGAAGTGGATGACAGTGGGCCGGGGATTGCTAAAGAGGAAGTCAATTTGTCATTGATGGCTTTTAATCGTCTTGATAATGCTGCGGGGCATGAAGGGGCAGGGCTGGGATTAGCTCTGGTAAAAGACATTAGTCTTTATCATGGTACTCATCCCCAATTACTGCCCAGTGAGACACTGGGCGGCTTATTAGTAAGAATTCCTTTCAGGCTTTCTGATGATTAGTTTTCTGCGGTTTTTCTGTTTTACGGCCAAAAAGAGGAGCACGTAATTGTTGTGCCAGTACGACACCTAATAGTGTTATGCCGCCACCGATCAGATGGTAACTGTGAATTTTTTCGTGCAGAACCAGAATAGCGATAATCGTTGTAAATATTGGCGTCAAATTCATAAATATGGCAGTAGTATTAGCACCAAGTTTTATGACACCTTGTATCCATAAATAAGGGGCAAGGATAGAGGCGGGAATACCGGCGAATAAGACTAACGAGATATTGTTGGCATTCAATTGAACATCGTCGGTCAACAAGAAATTTGGCAGTAATAACAGGACACCAAAAGTAATCTGCACATACAGGGATTGCCAGTTTGGCAATGGAATAGACCAGTGTTTGGTTAATACGCCATAGAGTGCGTAGGAGGTAGAGGCAATCAACATCATTAATTCACCGCGGCCTAAACCGTGTTGCAGCAATGACATGGGATCACCGGTACTGACTAACCAGACTAAACCAAACAGCGATAGCACAGTACCAAGAGCAATACCAACAGTGGGGACAACACGTAAAACAAATATACTGATGACAACAGTCAAAAGAGGAATCAACGAGCTAAAAATTCCCATAAATGTTGCACTGATACTGTGTGCAGCGTAATAGGCCAGGCTTTGGTAAAGTACCATACCAAGTGCACCAAGGATTAATAACTTCCACCAATATTGACAGATTGTTTTCCATTGGCGAATAACAGGCAGCGCAATAAAGGGAGTTAATGTGAGAAAGGCCAGGAACCAGCGATAAAAAGAGATTGCAGCTGGATCAATTGCTGTAGCGGAGGCTTTACTCACCACGGCATTAATTGACCAAATCAGGACGGCCAGAAGCGGGAAAATCATATTCATATAGATGAGTCGCATTGAGATAAAAATGAGTGTTTAGTCTAATGGTGTCTGATTTATTATATATAACGATAATCAGACAATGTATAAGGCAATTGAGACAATATGGCAGAAAAACCTCATATCCCTGTAAAGTATATGGATATTCCGGCGAGTATTTCTTTTCGTAGCGAATTATTTAGTGCGGACACCGAGTGTTTACTTCATACCCATCCATTCGGGCAACTTATTTATGTCGTCTGTGGTGTAATGGCAATGAATGCTGGAGGACAACATTTCTTAGCACCGCCGCAATTCTGTGTCTGGATACCGGAAGGAATAGAGCATTCGGGATATAGTAGAAAATCCATGAGATTCAGGGCAATAGATATCTCTCCTGAGTGGGGGAAATTATTGCCGGATGCTCCTTGTATTATTCGTCTTAGCTCAATATTCAATACGATTATGGTTGATTGTTTTGAACGTAAATTAAAAATACCGGAAACAGAACAGGATTTACGGTTGGCTCAAGTGCTGATTGATCAACTCATTCAGTCTCCTGTTCAGCATACCTATCTACCTTTATCTAAAGATAAACTTTTAGCACCGATATTACAGGAATTTGAACGCAATCCGGCTGATAATACGTCATTGGCACAATGGGCAAAACAGCGTTATACCTCAGAACGTACTTTGTCACGGCGTTGTCGGAAAGAATTAGGTATGTCATTTAGTGAATGGCGGCAACGGTTGCGGTTTATCCATGCTATTTCTTTGTTGGAACAAGGGAAAACCGTTAATGAAGTCGCGTTTGATGTGGGTTACAGCTCATCTTCTGCTTTTATTGCTATGTTTCAGCAATTGGCAGGTACGACACCGGAACGTTTCAGGAAAAGTTAACAACAAAAGAAACCGTTATTATGGGTTTTGTTATAATTAAATGGCAGAATAGTTCGCTACGTCCGTTTTAATGCCACAGGATGGAATTAATTGAAGATTCTGGTTGATGAAAATATGCCTTATGCTGAACAACTGTTTCAGCAATTAGGGGATGTACAAGCTATTTCGGGGCGTCCGGTGTCGGAAGGTGCACTGGATAACGCGGATGCGTTTATGGTTCGTTCGGTGACTAAAGTTAATGAAGAATTGCTGAAAGGCAGCTCGGTAAAATTTATCGGTACGGCAACGGCGGGGACAGACCATGTAGATCAGTCGTGGCTATCTCAGGCGGGAATTGGGTTTTCTGCTGCGCCGGGATGCAATGCCATTGCTGTGGTTGAATATGTTTTCTCCGCATTAATGTTACTGGCTGAACGTGACAATTTTGAACTCAAAGATAAGGTTGTCGGGATCATTGGTGTCGGTAATGTCGGAAGTAGACTGGCAGAACGGTTAGCTGTCCTTGGTATCCGGACACTCTTATGTGATCCTCCAAGAGCTGACAGAGGTGATGCCGGCGAATTTTGGTCATTGGAGAAACTGGTCAAAGAGGCGGATATTCTGACATTCCATACGCCACTGAATAAATCAGGCCCATATAAAACACTTCATCTGGCGGGTGCTGAATTATTGTCGGCTTTGCCGGATAACCGCATATTGATTAACGCCAGCCGGGGTGAAGTTGTTGATAATCAGGCACTGCTTGCCGAGTTGAAGCGTGGTAAAAAACTCAGTGTTGTGCTGGATGTTTGGGAACCGGAACCTGATTTATCCCTGCCATTACTGGAATTAGTCGATATTGGTACTCCGCATATCGCGGGTTATACCCTCGAAGGTAAGGCACGCGGCACCACACAGGTATTTGAGGCTTATTGTGGATTCCTTGGTCAGCCCCGTAAAGTTGCCTTATCTGAGCTGTTGCCCGAGCCTGATTTCAGCCGGGTCACTCTGCATGGAAATGTGACTCAAAGCACATTAAAGCGATTGATACATTTAGTGTATGATGTGCGCCGCGATGATACCCCGTTACGGCAGGTTGCCGGTCAGAAAGGGCAATTCGATCTTCTGCGCAAAAACTATCTGGAACGTCGGGAATGGTCATCCCTAACTGTGTATTGTGATAACAGAGAGAGTGCTGAGTTGTTAGCCGCTCTTGGTTTCAGTACAGAACTGATTTAATTCGTGCAGAAATATGCCTGCATATCAGAAAGATAAAGTGGAGAAAACCAACATGTCGGAAGGATGGAATATTGCCCTATTGGGTGCGACAGGCGCGGTAGGTGAAGCGATACTGGCGTTATTACAGGAGCGTCAGTTTCCCGTTGGTGAACTGTATCCTCTTGCCAGTGAACACAGTGCCGGTGAAAATCTGCGTTTTAATGGTAAAAGTTTAATTGTCCGTGATGTTGCTGATTTTGACTGGTCACAGGTGCAACTCGCTTTTTTTGTGGCCGGAACAGAAGCCACGGCACAGTATGCTGAACAAGCGGCAGAAGCAGGTTGTCTGGTGCTCGATAGCAGCGGATTGTTTGCTATGGAGCCGGATGTTCCCCTGGTTGTCCCGGGTGTGAATCCTCATGCGTTGGCGGATTATCGTAACCGTAATATTGTCGCTTTGGCAGATTGCATGACCAGTCAGGTGCTGACAGCCATTAAACCGTTGGTCGACGCCGCGGGAATTGCACGCTTACATTTGACTAATTTGCTCTCTGTCTCGGTTCACGGCAAAGCGGCGGTTGATGAATTAGCCGGGCAGAGCGCCCGTTTACTTAACGGTATCCCACCAGAGCCAGGTCGTTTTAGCAAGCAATTGGCATTTAATCTTTTACCGTTGCTGGCAGATGCCGAAGGCGCGGTGCGTGAAGAGCGCTGTCTTGTGGATCAGATACGCAAAATTTTACAGGATGAGGGGCTGCCGATTTCAGTCAGTTGCGTTCAGTCTTCGGTTTTTTATGGTAATGCTCAGGTAGTCCATTTGGAAACATTGCGTCCGGTTGGTGTGGAAGAAGCCCGCGAAGAATTAGAGCGGATGGTTGATATTCACGTTTCCGATGAAGGCGATTATCCGACTCAGGTGACAGACGCATCGGGTAATGATTTGTTGAGTATTGGCTGTCTGCGTAATGATTATGGTATGCCGGAAGTATTACAATTCTGGTCTGTAGCCGACAATATTCGGTTTGGTGGTGCGCTGATGGCGGTTGAGACTGCGGAAAAACTGATTCAGGAGCAATTTTACTGATGTTGGGTACAGAACAAACAGAATTTGTGCCAGGTTCAAAGATGAAAATTGCATTGGGAATTGAGTACGATGGCAGCCGATATTATGGCTGGCAGCGTCAGCAGGAAGTAAAAAGTGTTCAGGGATGCCTTGAGGCAGCATTATCAAAAGTCGCCGATGAACCCATATCGGTATTTTGTGCTGGTCGGACCGATGCTGGAGTACATGCAACAGGGCAAGTCGTTCATTTTGAAACGTTTGTGCAGCGCAAGGATGCGGCGTGGACAATGGGTGTGAACGCACATTTACCACCGGATATTGCTGTTCGTTGGGTAAAAACCGTGGATGAGGATTTCCATGCCCGTTTCAGCGCGACTGCCCGGCGGTATCGTTATATTATTTTTAATCATCGTTATCGTCCGGCAGTACTGGCCAGTGGCGTGACACATTTTCATTATCCATTGGATGAAAAGCGGATGCATCGGGCCGCGCAGTGTTTGTTGGGGGAAAATGATTTTACCTCTTTCCGTGCGGTTCAATGCCAATCCAAAACACCCTGGCGTAATGTGATGCATATTAATGTCAACCGTTACGGACATTACGTCGTCATAGATATTAAAGCCAATGCTTTTGTTCATCATATGGTGCGTAATATTGCCGGTAGTCTGATGGAAATTGGCTGTGGGAATCAGGATATTAACTGGATGGTCCAGTTGCTTGCTTTAAAAGATCGGACGAAAGCCGCTGCGACGGCAAAAGCAGCAGGGTTGTATCTGGTTGCTGTTGATTATCCGGTGCAATTTGATTTGCCTGGCGCTGTTATGGGGCCTCTGTTTTTGGCGGATGATCTGATTTAACAATTCTAGTTGCCGACACGGATGTTTTGGCATAGCGGGGAATATTATGGAATTTCTGACTCATTTTGTTGATTTCGCTAAATTTATTATTGATTTCATTCTCCATGTTGACATTCATTTAGCCGAACTGGTCGCACAATATGGTGATTGGGTATATGGCATTCTGTTTCTGATTCTGTTTTGTGAAACAGGGTTAGTGATCACTCCGTTTCTGCCGGGAGATTCGCTGTTATTTGTTGCCGGCGCTTTAGCGGCTCTGGGCTCAAATGATCTGAATGTACATATCATGGTGGCATTGATGATTATTGCGGCTATTATTGGTGATGCGGTGAACTATGCTATTGGTCGCATCTTTGGCGAAAGGTTATTTACTAATCCAAATTCAAAAATTTTCCGCCGCGGTTATTTAGATAAAACACATGATTTTTATGAAAAACATGGTGGGAAGGCAATTATTCTGGCGCGATTTGTACCCATTATCAGAACATTTGCACCATTCGTTGCAGGTATGGGGAAAATGTCTTATCGTCATTTTGCTGCTTATAACGTGATTGGCGCACTGGTTTGGGTACTGTTATTCACCTATGCTGGTTATATATTCGGTGATATGTCAATGGTACAACAGAATTTGAAACTGTTGATTGTTGCTATCATCTTTATCTCAATCCTGCCTGGAGTGATTGAAATCTGGCGTCACCGCCGTGCGGCGATGAAACAGAAAACCAATAACCGGTAACAGGTTTGAGCAGTTTTTTATCCACACTGTAATAGCATTGTGGTTTAATGGCACACATAACAAAACTGGCATAAGCCAGATTCAGACGGAAAGATCATTCAATGAGCTGGATTGAAAAAATTCTTAATAAAAGCAACATTACCCAAACTCGTAAAGCGAATATCCCAGAAGGGGTTTGGACTAAATGTGATAGTTGCAGTCAGGTGCTCTACCGTGCTGAGTTAGAGCGTAATCTTGAGGTTTGCCCTAAATGTGATCATCACATGCGTATTTCGGCGCGTACCCGATTGGCAACGTTCCTTGATGAAGGGGCAACGACGGAATTAGGGGGAGAATTAGAGCCAAAAGATATTCTTAAATTCCGCGATTCCAAAAAGTATAAAGATCGTATATCAGCAGCGCAGAAGCAAACCCAAGAAAAAGATGCACTGATCGTGATGAAAGGTACCCTGAGTGGTATGCCAGTTGTGGCTGCCGCTTTTGAATTTGCATTTATGGGCGGTTCCATGGCTTCGGTTGTTGGTGCCCGTTTTGTCCGTGCCGTGGAACAAGCGTTGGCGGATAATTGTCCTCTGGTTTGTTTTTCTTCCAGTGGTGGCGCTCGTATGCAAGAGGCATTGATGTCACTGATGCAGATGGCGAAAACCAGTGCTGCTTTAGCAAAAATGCAGGAACGCGGTTTGCCTTATATCTCTGTCATGACCGATCCGACAATGGGTGGTGTTTCAGCAAGTTTGGCGATGTTAGGTGATATCAATATTGCTGAACCAAAGGCATTGATTGGTTTTGCCGGGCCACGGGTTATTGAGCAGACTGTTCGTGAAAAATTACCGTCCGGGTTCCAGCGTAGTGAGTTTTTGCTGGAAAAGGGGGCCATTGACATGATAGTTCGTCGCCCTGAAATGCGTGACACACTTGCCAGTTTACTTTCTAAACTAACTCATCAGTCGCAGCCAGGTACTAAGCCAATTGTTGCTGAATTTGTGGCGGAACCCGCTGATGTTGAGGCGGATATTCAAATAAGTACCAATAAAGAAGATGCCTGATACTTTACAAATTCCTCAAGCCACGTCGCCATTGATGACGTGGCTTTCCTACCTTGGGAACCTGCATACTAAGGCCATTGATATGGGGCTTGAGCGTGTGGGGAAACTTGCCCGAACTTTGGCGTTAGTTAATCCTGCACCTAAGGTGATAACCGTATCCGGTACTAATGGTAAAGGTACTACCTGTTGCACGATAGAATCTATTCTGTTGGCGGCTGGGCTGAGAGTGGGTGTTTACAGCTCTCCGCATCTTGTAAGTTATACCGAAAGAGTTCGTATTCAGGGTAAAGAGTTACCTGAACAGGAATTCTGTCGTGTATTTGCGGATATTGAATCTCGTCGCGGTGATATTTCGCTGACTTATTTTGAATATGGCACATTAGCGGCTTTGCAACTGTTTAAACAAGCTTGTCTGGATGTAGTCATTTTAGAAGTAGGCTTAGGTGGGCGACTGGATGCGACAAATATTGTGGACGCCGATATTGCCGCTATTACCAGTATTGCAATTGATCATATTGATTGGTTGGGTGCCGATCGCGAACATATTGGTCGTGAGAAAGCAGGGATTTTCCGTAAAGATCGCTTTGCCGTGGTGGGTGAGCCGGATATGCCATCTTCTATTGCGGAAGTTGCGGGTGAATTAGGAGCCAAGTTGTTCCGTTGTGGCATTGACTGGCGTTTCTCTCGACAGGATAAAAATTGGCACTGGCAATCTGATGATAGGCTATTTAGCAATCTACCTTTACCAAATGTTCCTCTGATGAATGCCGCAACGGCGATGGGTGTTATTTGTTGCCTGTTACGACAAGATGATAAAGTCAGTCGAGCTATTAATGAGAGTGCAATCCATCAAGGGCTACAGAATGCGCAGTTGCCTGGGCGTTTCCAGATAGTTCGTGAAAATCCATTGTTGATCTTGGATGTGGCGCATAATCCCCATGCGGCGGCTTATCTGGTACAGAAATTGGCCCAGTTACCCCGTCAGCCGGGCAGTAGAATCCTTGGTGTAGTGGGTATGTTAGGTGATAAGGATATTGCCGGTACACTGACTTGCCTGTCACCGCAAATAAATGAGTGGTATTGCGCTCCGTTGACTGAACTGCGTGGTGCGGATGCACAGACACTGGCTCAGCATCTTGAACAGCCACGGGTATTTACTGATGTGGAGAGTGCCTGGTATCAGGCGATGGCTGATGCTGATGAGCAAGATATTGTTGTTGTTTGTGGTTCATTCCACACAGTAGCGTATGTCATGGAGGCTCTGGACAGGGAGAAGGGAAGTGGCAAGTAAATTTCAGAATCGTTTGGTTGGTACAATTGTATTGGTAGCATTGGGTGTCATTGTGCTGCCTGCGTTGTTAGACGGCAACAAGAAATATAATGAAGATAAGTTTGCATCAATTCCCCTGGTGCCAAAGCCTGGGGATGAGCAAGAAATCGAATCTATACCTCCTCTTAATCCACCAATATTATCAGTGCCTCTGGAAGATGAGACAGAGGCATTGTTGCCAGAAACACTGGAGCAGCCGGAAATACCATTGGTTACCGCGCCTCAGCCCGCTCCGATAGTACCTCCTGCTGTTCAGCCGGAAGTGAAGCTTCAACCACGGATTAAGCTTGAACCAAAACCAGATGCCAAGCCGCCAGCGCCGGCGAAATCTAAACCAGACGTTAAGCCAGAACCGAAACCTGAAGTTAAACCGGTTGAGACAATCCCTCAAGGGCAGGCTTACATTGTACAACTCGGTGCTTTGAAAAATGCCGGAAAGGTAGATGAAATCGTTGCCAGACTGCGTTTGTCTGGTTATCAGGTTTATACAGTTCCTTCATCTCCGGTTCAGGGGCAATTAACGAGAATATATGTTGGCCCGAATGCTTCTAAGCAACAACTTGACTCGGCGTTATCAGAATTGAAAAGTTTGACTGGGTTACAAGGGCAGGTAAGGAGTTACAGGCCGTAATAAAAGTGGGTGATGCCTATGTGACAAATAGGACAACTATCATGAAGAAGTAAATATTAAGTGACTGCGGCGATGATGATTATTCAAATTCGTCGCCTTAATTATTTTCAGTGGGATAGGAAATCTGCTACGCAAACGTTTTCGTTTTCTGTTAGAATGCACCTGAAACGGATGCCGAGGTGTCTATTTTGGAATTAAAACATGGTTTGGATTGATTACGTTATTATCGCCATTATTGGCTTCTCGGCATTAGTTAGCCTGATTCGTGGGTTTATTCGTGAGGCATTATCACTGGTCACCTGGGGATGTGCTTTCTTTGTGGCAAGCCATTTCTATACTTACTTAGCGGTCTATTTTACCCGTTTTGAAGATGAATTGGTGCGTAACGGGATTGCTATTGCGTTGCTGTTTATTGCTACTTTGATTGTCGGTTCCGTGGTGAACTATGTGATAGGTTCTCTTGTGCAACGGACTGGATTGTCAGGTACTGATCGAGTATTGGGGATCTGCTTTGGGGCATTGCGTGGTGTGCTGATTGTTGCTGCTATTCTGTTTTTTCTGGATACATTTACACCATTGGCTCGAAGTGAGGATTGGAAACAGTCACAATTGATCCCGCAGTTCAGTCATATCATAAGGTGGTTCTTTGACTACCTGCAAAATGCGTCAAGTTTCTTGCCGGAGAAATATACCTCTCCGTTTGGCTGATGAGGAAAAACTACATGTGCGGTATTGTTGGTATCGTCGGTTTTACACCGGTTAACCAGTCGATTTATGATGCGTTGACGGTGCTTCAGCACCGTGGGCAAGATGCTGCGGGCATTGCCACTATTGATGGTAACAATGGGTTTCGTTTACGCAAAGCCAATGGCTTAGTGAGAGATGTGTTTGAAGCTCGGCATATGCTGCGTTTACAGGGAACGATTGGGATTGGTCATGTTCGCTACCCGACAGCAGGCAGTTCCAGTGCATCGGAAGCTCAGCCGTTTTATGTGAACTCTCCATTTGGTATTACACTGACACACAATGGTAATTTGACGAACGCTCATGTGTTGAAGAAAAAGCTGTTTGAGAATGCCCGTCGCCATGTGAATACCACGTCAGATTCCGAGATTTTGCTTAATGTTTTTGCTAATGAACTGGATTATTTCCAGCGCTATCCACTAGAGCCCGACAATATTTTTGCGGCGGTAGCGGCAATGCATAAACAGGTGAGTGGTGCTTATGCCTGCATTGCGATGATTATCGGTCATGGACTCGTCGCTTTCCGTGATCCGCATGGTATTCGTCCGTTGGTTTTAGGTAAGCGTACTTTGGATGATGGCCGTAGTGAGTATATGGTCGCTTCTGAAAGCGTTGCATTGGATACCCTGGGCTTTGAATTCTTGCGGGATGTGGCATCAGGTGAAGCGGTTTATATTACTGAACAAGGTCAGTTATTTACTCGTCAATGTGCTGAAAATCCTTCTCTGACTCCCTGTTTATTTGAATTTGTCTATTTGGCTCGCCCAGACTCTTTTATTGATAAAATTTCGGTTTATAACGCCCGCATACGGATGGGGCATAAACTAGGGGCGAAAATTGCCCGCGAATGGGAAGACTTGCATATTGATGTGGTTATTCCAATCCCCGAAACATCTTGCGATGTTGCGTTAGAAATTGCCCGCATACTCGGTAAACCCTATCGTCAGGGATTTGTGAAAAACCGTTATGTTGGCCGGACATTTATCATGCCTGGGCAACAGGAACGCCGGAAATCAGTCCGTCGTAAACTGAATGCCAATCGCGCGGAGTTCCGTGATAAAAATGTGCTATTGGTGGATGATTCTATTGTGCGTGGTACAACGTCAGAACAGATTGTTGATATGGCTCGTGAAGCCGGCGCGAAGAGAGTTTATCTTGCTTCGGCAGCACCGGAAGTGCGTTTTCCGAATGTTTATGGCATTGATATGCCCAATGCAAATGAACTGATTGCTCATGGGCGTGAAGTTGATGAAATTCGCCAACTCATCGGTGCGGATGCATTGATATTTCAGGATCTAACGGATCTGATCGACGCTGTTCGTGAAGAAAACCCGGATGTTGACGGGTTTGAGAGTTCAGTATTCAATGGTGTTTATGTTACCAAAGACGTTGACCAGACTTATCTCTATTATCTGGAGAATCTGCGTAAAGACGATGAAGTAAAACTGAATAATCAGAATGAAGTCGAAAATCTGGATATTTATAATGAAGGTTGATTACCTTTAGAATCTAGATAGCTGCTCGGTGTTTGCGTGAGGGAAAAATGAAAAGATTGATAGTAGGACTTACAGGAGCAAGCGGGGCTATTTATGGCGTGAGGCTACTGCAAGTTTTACAACCAGTTGAAGAGGTAGAAACACATCTGGTCATCAGTCATTCCGCTCGGCAGACACTGGCACTTGAAACAGATTATAGTTTACGGGATGTGCAGGCGCTGGCTGATGTTGTGTATGACAACAGAGATATCGCTGCTGCCATCTCTTCGGGTTCATTCAAAACTTCGGGCATGGTAATTCTGCCATGCTCAATGAAAACCCTTTCAGGTATTGTCCACAGTTATACTGATGGATTAGTGACCAGAGCAGCAGATGTCATATTGAAAGAAAGTCGTAAACTAGTGCTTGGGGTGAGAGAAACGCCGTTGCATTTGGGGCATCTCAGGTTGATGACTCAGGCGGCAGAAATTGGCGCGGTGATTATGCCGCCTGTGCCTGCATTTTATCATCAGCCTCAACAGATTCTGGATATTATTGACCAGACGGTTAACCGAGTGCTCGATCAGTTTGATATCGAGCTACCTCATGATCTATTTACCCGCTGGCAAGGGGCTAAAAGCGTTGAGATTTAGTGTCTAATAGATCTTCAATCGCTTCTTTTAGTTGAAAATGGCGGAAGCCAAAACCTGCTTGTTCCAAGTTATGCGGTATTGCCTGTTGTCCGCCCAGTACCAGTGCCGCAGCTTCTCCCATCAGTAATTTCAGCACAAAAGCAGGTGTTCGAATCATGGTAGGGCGGTGCAATACTTCTCCCAATGTCGCGGCAAATTGATCATTATGTACTGGATAAGGGGCGGTCATATTAAAAGGACCACTCAAGTCAGGCGTCATTAATAGGTAATAGATGCCATTCACCATATCATCAATATGAATCCAGGGCAGATACTGTTTTCCGCTCCCCATAGGGCCACCAAGCCCAAGACGGAACAGGGGGAGCATTTTTTTCAGTGCTCCGCCGTTTTTTGCCAGTACAACACCAGTACGTAAAAGACAAACACGGGTTTTATCACTGGCTGCTTGTAATGCAAGTTGTTCCCATTGCTTACAGAGCTGATGAGTAAATTCATCATGGGGTGGTTCATGCTCTGTAACGACTGTCTGATTCTGATCCCCGTAATAGCCTACCGCAGAGCCGGAAATAAAGACTTCTGGTGGTGTCTGACTGGCATTAATGAGCTTGCTGAGTTGCTCTGTCAATGTCCAGCGACTTTGGCACAACTTCTCTTTTTGCGTTGAAGTCCACGGTTTGTTTGCTATGGGTTCGCCCGCAAGATTGATTACGGCATCAAAATCGTTGAGATCGGTTTTATCTTTCAGGCTGGTCCAGCATTCAGCCTGTTTGCTGAATAGAGAATAAACTTTTTGAGGTGAGCGGCTCAGAATAGTAATGGAATGGGATAGGGAAAGAAGTTGGCAAACCAGACGGCTACCAATCAAGCCTGTTCCCCCAGTGATTAAAATACGCATGACCACTCCTATAACCTAAGTTGTTGATATAAATATAGCATATTGCAGAGATATAAGGGCTGGTGGTTAAAGGTATCGCTATCTGTCAGCTTGATCAAGTTTTGCGGGGAAATAGTTACCCCGCAGACAGATATTAGGCTTTGCTATAGGCAATTTGAGTGGCGGGGCGCTGACTGATAGTATCGAACCATTTTTTCACTGCCGGATAATCGCTCAGATCAATATTCTGACGTTCATAGGCACGAACCCACGGGTAAGTTGAGATATCAGCAATACTGTATTCTTGACCACCCAGATAGGGTGTTTTTTCCAGTTGAGTATTCAGAACTTGGTACAAGCGCTTTGTCTCTTCCTGATAACGATTAATCGCATAAGGAACTTTTTCTGGCGCGAAATGATTAAAATGGTGATTTTGTCCCAGCATTGGGCCAAAGCCACCAACCTGCCAAAACAGCCATTGCAGGCTTTGAACACGCTCACGCATATCTTTGCTGAGTAACTTGCCCGTTTTTTCTGCCAGATAAGTAAGAATGGCACCAGATTCGAAAATAGCGATAGGTTTGCCCCCATCGATTGGTTGCTGATCAACAATAGCGGGAATCTTATTATTGGGCGAAATGGCAAGAAATTCAGGTTTGAATTGATCCCCTGCGCTAATATCAATTCGGTGAATATTATAGGGAAGAGTGGCTTCTTCAAGGAAAAGTGTGATTTTGTGGCCGTTTGGCGTTGGAGCATAATACAGATCGATCATGGAACCTCCAGTGGAACATGTAATTGCATCACACATTATCATTAATTTTTGCAGCGTGTAAGGTATGTTGATACCCTCGGCTATATTAACCGCCCTGCATTATTGTGGCGGTGTTGGTTTGTTAACGCAACAGAGCCTGAGTAATGATCTTCCTGAGCAGTACGACAGGAAGATCTATTGATAAAAGAAATTGATCAGATTTTCTTCTAGTGAAAAGGGTACTTATCTGGAGCTTGTTTTTATGCTGCCATCAGCGTTAACTGTTGCCCGGCTTCCACCGTACAGATCTTTCTTGAAAGTAGAGTAATCTGTGTGGACATCATCACGGCCTTCCACTTCTAATTGTGCCAATATTTCCTGGCTGGATACGCTAAATCCTTTGGCATGTATAGGAGAAGAGAAAGGTTCGGTATAGAGATTCAATCCCCACTGAGGTGTTAAACCGTGGTTAGCCGCACCTAAATTAACTTCAATCATAGAATGATGATTATCATCCACCAGATAACCTGTTGCCAGCCATCGAGTGAGCTCTTTCATTTCCCGCTCCCCACGCTGAATTGACTGATCTGTTGATTCGCCGTGAGTAGGCGTACCTAAAGCAAGATCATTTTTCAAGCCCGCACCTAACAATCTGGCTGCGGTAATAAAACGGTCCGTGGTGCCGGAAGGTGCAGCGACAGTTGGCAAATTGTGTAAAGCTGCATCCTTGGAAAATCCTGTATTTTCTTTCACATTCCAAACAGAAAAACCGTTACCACGTTGTACGATAATGTTTTCCTTAGCTAGTTCTTGATGTGCTTTGACAGGTTCTGACCGACCAAATTGATAGTCAGTTCTGTCCAGCCGGTTGCGGGGATTTAAACTGGCAAACGTTAACTCCCGGCTGGTCAGACGATCATTGGCCTCAAGTGAAGCGGCGGTTGACCAGACGCCATCTTTATTTTTATCAAGGGCTGTTTCTCTGAAATCACCCTGAACCGCTGTAAGGCTATTGCCAGCCAGAGCAGGGTTACTGATAACTTCTTGCCCTTTTACCTGTTTAGTCACCTGATATAATTCGGGATTTTCAGAGGCATTAAATTTATTTTCATTTTTAAACGTGTAGAGTTTCAACTGATCAGGTAAGGGTTTTTCCTTAGTGGAACCGCGGGCAGTTGCAAATTTTTTACTTTCCAAGTAACCAATATCAATTATGTCTTTGAATTCTGATTTCAATTCAGGTGATGAATAAATTTTCTCCAGAGTATCCCGGAAATAAGCTGAGTTGGTGAGATCATAATAAGCAGTGGCCTTCTCCCTCAATGTTAGCGGTTCTGTATCCGCCCTATCAGATCTCACACCATTCTGCCGTGCTTCGCTAATGATTCGAGTAAATCCACCTGCGCTAAGCTGACCGACAATACTAAAATCGGGTTTCTCTTTGATAATACTGCCATCAGTCATTTTAGTGATTGCGTTATCTCCGGTATAGGCATGAAGCATTTTAGTGACTGCGGTTAATTCATTACCCTCCGCCCGAACGAAAAGTTTTACCAAGTTAGATAAGAGAGAATCAACCGTTTTGTGGGCAGCGGTGCTTTCGCTGGCTAAACGAGAGATATTAGCTTCAATTTGTTGATTGGTCACGACGGATTTTTCATTCCATCGTGTGATAACCGAGGTCGGTGCTGTCAGTGGATTATCAATGGTATTATTTAATAATGGCTCGCAGCAATGGCTAGTTTTATCTGTTGCAGTTGGTTGATGCAATTCAGTTTGATGAATATCGATTCTGGTGTTAGCTCTCTGTATTGAAAAATCCGGCATATTTTTTCTCCATTATTTTATTTTTTGCTGTGAACCTTTTGGCATGAGAAAACAGATCAAACTAGAATATCGTGGGTTGAAGCTGAAGTGGTGGGTTTAGTTTCTGGAAAAGGAAGTTCAGCTCTTATTTTTTGCAGGTTCCCCAGAATATTAGCCAAGTCAGTAGCATCGATTCGTTCTATATCTTGTAATAAACAGAGACGAATAGTTTGCGTTGGCTGATGTAATGCAAGCCATGCTCCTCCAAGTATATTTATATTACTGTTTAATGAGAGCCAAAATTCCGCATCACTATTAACAAACGAAGCTACTGTATGATGAAAAGTCAGCATCGATCCTGTTGAATCTACTTCTAACCACCAGGGGCCATGATCACCAATGTTCAATTGCACCGCGCCGGTGGAAAGATTCAACATAATGTTGGTTTGAGTGGCAAAATCTGCGCATAGTTTTTCTAATCTGGACATAAATAAATCTCATCAAGAAAATTAACAGTAAAATATCTTCTAAATTATGTGGTCGGAGCGTAGGATCGTCTATCAAAAACAGACAAGGATATTGTAAGAATTAATCAGATAAATAGGTTCTTTGTGGTAACGAAGTAATATCGTCAACATATGGTGACGGTTGGTTTTTTATGAAGAATCTGGCGCTAAACCTAGCGGGATAAGGTGACATAGCCAATCTCAATACTGAGTTCGGCGATGATTTTCGAGTATTTTGTAGACTGAGGAGATAGGCCGAACATATTGCGTGATGACTATATTGTGTGATGACTATATTGTGTGATGACTATATTGTGTGATGACTATGGCAAGAAAATGGAAGCGTTTAAGGCATTGTTATTACTTTGACATACCTAGATTTTATCTGGATTATTTAAAGTTACGACACCTAATATGACCGGTAAAATAGTTTGCATATTTTTTTATTCTTTAAATAATATTTATATCAATAATAAGGTGTCGGTATATTATCACTTGATCTTTTGTTGTTATTTTGGTTTGGCATAGATGGGATGTTTTTATTATTTGATTCATTAAAAATAAAATTTAATGATTAATCATGATAGTTAGTAAGGATAATGCTTTTCTCATGTAAATCAAATTATTATTTTTTTTATTTTGTAGTAATGATAATTAAGTGTCGAGTGAGTAAGTTTAGGTTTTTATTTTTTGTGGATCTGGAGTTTGTAAGATTAAATAAATCAATGGTCTGCATTGTTATTTGGCTGCCATTTTTTACCTTATGCTTTTCATAATTATATTCATTTTGCATTTGTTGAATTTTATTGTAATTACAGACTTGAGTGAATGAATTTTCTCTCCCACTATTATTAGTGTATCGACCTGATAATAACGGCCTATCCCAATAAGGCTATTTTATTTGCCATTTTGAACCTAGGCAGTGCTCAAAATCCTCACGTACTACGTGTACGCTCCGGTTTTTCCGCGCTGTCCGTGTTCAAACTGCCTGCAACAATTACGCCTATTGGGATTGGCGCTAAGCATCGAATTAATATTCCAGAATAAAAAAAGGAAAATAACAATTATGAGCGAATTATGCCTAGGCGGCTCTATTGATAGCCAAAAAATTACAGAAAATTGGGTGGAGTTTCAATTAGTTGATGAACAAGATAATCCATTAGTGAATATGCCTTATCGTCTGATAAGCAGCGGAAGGTTGCGAGATGAGCGCAAAGGTGTGACTAATAATCAAGGGTTGCTTAGGGAAGAAAACTTGTCACCTGATGCGGTAACGTTATATATCAGTGCACAACCATTAGCTGATGAAATGGAACAGCGTCCATTACGGGAAAAACGCAGTATTAGGGCATCAGTTGTCAAACCAAAAGCAGAAACGGAAGGTCATCAACACCGTTATGTGACGATTGGACAGATAAGTGATGGCTTACCTGTAATTGATAAATGGATAGAAGAGAAACCACCACGTTATCATTTTCCAGACCCTGTACCGAAAGGTTTTCGTGTTCTCTCAACAAACTGCCGATATATTTTGGAAGTGTGTCCGTTTCGTGCGTGGATATTATTGTTACATCATCAGAAAGATTATTCCTTGGTGAATGCTTATAATTTGGCATTAATGGGATTGCTGTCATATTTTGATGATAATGTCGATATGGCTGGTTCTATTACTCATTTTTTTAACCGACAAATGCTGGATATATCTCAATTGCCCAGTAAGGTGGAAAAAATAGCGCGTGCTCCCATTGTTTATGATGTGCCATTTCGTGAACGTTACACTGATGTTGTATTTATTGATTCAAAAGCGGGTGAAAGTGGAATAGGAGATACGGAGTTATTTTATGTCGCTAATCAACAGGAAATTATTATTAGCTGGCGGGGAACGGCGAGCGTCAATGATGCCCTCACTGATATTATGTATCAACCATTGAAATTGGGTTGTGAGCCAGACGGTGTATGCAGTGGTTTTATTAATAATGGTAAGGTTCATCGGGGTTTTTGGGAAGCATTTAATCTTATTGGTCAGTTAAAAGTTCCCGATTCTGATCAAAATGTGTTTGATAACGTTATTGAGTTAGCTAAAAACCGAGATTTATTTATTTGTGGGCACAGTTTGGGGGGCGCTTTAGGGTTATTACATAGTGCCCAACTAAAAGAATATCATCCTTGTTTATATAGTTATGGAATGCCTCGGACATTAACCCGTAGTGCGGTACAAGAATTAGAAGAGATTACGCATTACCGTCATGTGAATGAAAATGATCTGGTTCCTTCTATGCCTCCGGAAAAAGACTTGGATAACTGGCTTTATAATTATTGGGGGCCTTTGGGTTATCTATTTAGTACCATTGAATTGTTAGGTTTAACGAAAGGTCAGGAAGTTTTCTTACATCATGGGGAAATAGTTCACTTTTATAAAGCTGATCTCATTATTGAAACGTTAAAAAAGAGTGATTCAAACGATTTTATATGGCTTACAGAAATATTACCTGTCATGGCAAAATTGTATTTGATTCCATCATTGAATCATGAAACGAAAGATAATATGAAGGTGGCATTGGAGATTCAGAAAGAATTTTTTAAACAAATAAGCGACGCTGATAAGAATAAGTGGTTTCCACGTAATGCAAACCCGACTTTGAAATATTCCTTAGGGGTACCTGATCATCGTATGCTTAAATATATTCATTACATTGGCGATCGAATTGCAGAGTTGTTTGTGCCAGAAAAATATTATTTTTATCAAGATCAGAAGCAATTATTTGAAAATACAATGAATGAAAGGAGTGATATTGTTCCTGATATTCGGCAACGTAATACACTGTTTTTGAATATGGATAACCAATTAGAGCTAGCACTTATTGATACTTTGCAAGATAAACGGGGTACTTTGGCTTTAATACGTTATACCAATATTGCTACGCGGATTGAGAAAGAGTTATGATGAAATAAAGGTGAGTAAATTAAATATTAAGATGAGTGAATTGGTATTTATAACCAAACAATAGATTGCTAGAAAATAATGCCGCCATAATGAGGCATATGGGCGGACGATGATTGAGATTCTCTTTTCTAATTTTCAGGGTTGATAAGATGAAGCTATCAACCCTGTTATCATTACCAGTAAAAATCTTATCAGACTACAGTTTTTATTTCGAGTTTAGTGAAAAGGTTGCATGAGCTGTCCGAAACGAATAACTTCGTAGAGCCTCTATCGATTTGGTTGTTTTGAGTAGAATAAACATTTTGTGGATTTGCTAATTTTTGCTAATAAAAAAGGTTTTTTGAAGATGGAACAAGAGAATATAGTGAGTGTTGAGTGGATCGATATCGTTAATGAAAATAATGAAGTCATTGCTCAGGCTACGCGTCGGCAAATGCGCGCCCAACGTTTACGACACCGTGCGACTTATATTGTCGTTCATAACGGCATGGGAAAGATTTTGGTTCAACATCGTACAATAACTAAAGATTTTTATCCGGGAAAACTGGACGCGACTGCGGGTGGTGTGGTGTTGACGGGTGAAAATATGCTGGATTCTGCCCGGCGCGAAGCAGAAGAAGAGTTAGGTATTGCCGGTGTGCCTTTTGCAGAACATGGTAGTTTTTATTACGAGGCAGAGAATTGCCGTATTTGTGGCGCATTATTCAGTTGTATCAGTCACGGTCCATTTGCTTTACAGGAAGCGGAAATTGATGATGTATGCTGGTTGACACCGGAGGAGATAACCGCTCGCTGTGATGAATTTACTCCTGATTCGTTGAAAGCACTTTCTCTGTGGCTGACACGTAATAACGATTTTGATGAAATTATTGTTTATAAAAAAAATGAGAATAGTCCAAAAAGAATTATTTAATTCATCAGAGTAAAAATTAATGAGGTTATACGTTCTGATTGATAAAGTGCTGGAGGATGGCTGGTGCCATCCTCCAATTAAAGTGTCGTAAAATATGCGTATAGTGGTACAAGTACTATTCTATTTAAGCGGTAAATAAATATCCGTCAGTAATTCGTGTGTCGCAACTTCATTCACAAAGTTAAGGTAGTGAAAGTACAGTGGGAAATCGCGCAGTTCTTCCCCGCTGGCAGGTAGCCAGTCGCGATACAAATATCGCGCACTCTCCGATAAAGAATCATGTGAACCATAATGGCGAGCTACGGCACAACGCCCACTAGGTATGATGCTGTTAGTCACTTCAAATAGATTATCCTCTTGGATTGGCGCCTCTACTGAGCCGCAAATATCAAAATGGAAATCTTCTCCTTTTGTCGTTGCCGGATCGTGTGGAGCGATACCATAGGTTTGGCTGCTGATAACCGGCGACAGTCCTGTGGTTTTGCGCCATTCGATAAAACGTGCGGCGGTTGCATTGACCAATTCAGGTTGACCATGATGAGCCAATATAGCAACGAGTGTTTCTGGAAAATTAACAATTTTCACATTCATAGTTTGTGTCCTTATATGTTTCTGTTCAGGAATACGCTGGTACCAATTTATCCAAGCCGGTTGTTTACGGAATTGGCTTGGTGTTAGACCAAATGACTGTTTAAAGGCCCGGCTGAACGATTCTGGGTTTTGGAAACCTGCGTCCAACGCAATATCGATGATTTTTTCTAACGGATTGAATGCCAGACGGTAAGAAGCCCGCTTTAATCGCATTAGTTGGATATAGCGTCCTACAGGTATGCCGCAGTAATTGGCAAACTGTCTGTGAAAGTGATAACGCGAAAAATTCGCTACTTCACTCAGTTGTTCCAATGTAAGTGGCTCGCCCAAATGGCGCTCAATATAATTAAATACCTGATTGAACCGTTTGACGTAGGCGTCAGTTTTATCATTGTGCATTGCATTCTCCAATTAGAGAGCACTATGCCTGAACATAAGGAACATTGCCTGACTGATATTGCTGACTTTTGCGTTAAACCGATGTAGGAAACGTTATTTTAAATGAAATTCTAATCGTGTAAGGAAGAAAATAATAGTACATAGCAGGGCGATGCATTTAAAGTACATTAGATAGTAAAAAGAGCATGAAGATTTTAAACCTCTTGATCTTTTTAATAAGAACAACCGGATTCTTTAGGGATGAAGAATTCTACGGGGATATGATTGTTAGGCTTGAATAATAGATGGCGTTTAAAAAATTTAGGTTTTAATAATAGGTAGTGTTTAAGAAATATTGGGGAAAAACTATTTATTATTCTATTATTCTATTATTCTATTATTCTATTATTCTATTATTCTATTATTCTATTATTCTATTATTCTATTATTCTATTATTCTATTATTATGATTTAATGGATTTGGTTTGATAGAAGTAGTGAAAGATATTGTATGGCCCAGATAATCTTGGTATCCGCTATGATAAAAGCATTTCTCGATATTGAAGTGCCTCAATAGGTATTGTTAGGAATTAGGATAATGTGGGACTAAATCATAGCTATTTGATTCAGCAGTGGATGAGGGCCTTTTTATATAACGGTTATCCATTGGAATTTAGAATCGGCATTTTAAGGTTAAGGGCTTACAGCGTTATTTTGGACAGGATCATGGAATGGTTATATTTATTGCGTAATTTCTATTTTAGTATTTATTATGCTTTTTAAGCTGAGGGGGCACGTAAAAATTTATATTTAAGCAGTTTTTTTACTGTTTCTCTTTCTATTTTTACTTTCATTCAATATAATATTTTATTAAATGGAGGTGTTTTGACATATATATGTCCACATTATTTTAGTATTTACGATTATGATTCAATTAGTTATGGTGCTTTGTTTTTTTTAGTTGTATATTCTTGTCTTCTTACTATGGGTAAACCTTAAATGACTCTCATTTGGGAGGTGATATTTCATTGGGTGTTAATATACTGTATCTTCCTATATACTATAACCGACAGTCCCTGCTATAATATGGTTACACGTTATGCTTTTATATATTAACGATAAGGTTTCTTGAGGTTGCTGGTCATTATGTTCTAAAGAGTTGGGATGGAGTACACTGTATTCCAATATTTGAGATCCGATTAGCTTTAAATTAAAGTGTAATTCTAATCCTCCATTTAAACTTGTCCGATAATGGTCAATAAAACAATCCATTAATTCATTGTTAGAAATCGCAACACCTAATAAAGGCGTTGATTTATCAACGGGTTTTGTAATTATCACCGGTTGATGTTTAATGTTTTTCTTACGTAACATTGAGTGGCTTAAACTGTAAACCAGAATTTCATCTTGATGATTAATTTGGTATTTATTACCAATCGAGTCAATTGATGAACAACCTGCGGAAATTAATCCCTGATTTTTCCCTTTTATCGTCAAATAAATTAAGTCAGCCAAAATATATTTACTCCTAGTGACCGGGGTGAGTGAGTGCAGCTAACAAAGAGGCAACTTGAAAGATAACGGGTATGTATGTGACTATGTGAAATGGAGGTATTTTATATGTTACAGAAGGTTATGTGTGGTTACACTATACCCATAAGCAAGTTCAGATCCAATCCTGGCGCGGCTTTAGCGGAAGCCCAAGGGGATGCTATTGCTGTCTCATCAAACAATCAGATCCAATTCTATGCTGTGCCTGCACATATGTATGAAGAGATTATTAATTTTGTTGAGTTTGCTCAACGTGGGACAACTGAGTTAAAAAACATTCCAGCTAATTTTACTGGTGAAGATTTGGATATGAATCAGGTTGTTACTAAGATGGCAACGAAATTCAAACATGGCTCCACTGGAGACTACGAAGAATGGCCGTAAAATATTCCTCCGTTGAATAAAAATTTTGTCAGTACAAGGAGGTACAACGTAACAATAATATTTATTATTGGCGCTATGGTGACTAGACATTATATATCCTATATATTGAATATATCCATATGCTGTTATGAGAAGGTATACCATGACAACTAGAATGCATTCATCCGCTAAGGTGAAGAAATCAGTGGAAATCGAAACTCTGAGTGGATCTGAGCTCATTGATCGTAAAATTGATAAAGATGCTGAATATTTAGTTATTAAACTGGATCGTAACATAGCTAGTACTACTGAATACTGTAAAGCCTTATATGTTGCAGTAAACGCCGCAGTTGCAACGGTGAACTCTATTGCTATTTGTGATAATGATGCTCATCCAACATTATGCTTTGTTAGTTCAAAAACAGATGATGTTCCCTCTGTACTTAAGACCAGTAAGAAAGTGAGGCAGAAAGCAAAACCTGAGATTCAACCCAAAAAGAAAGAGTTCAATAAGATGAAGGTAGATAATTCTGTCAGGAAACTATCATCTGAACATAGCAAGATCGTGATGCTCGCTTCTCTGTACGTCGAAAGGCTTTAAAAGAGTCAATCCTATCAGATTCAATCTGGTTAACCTCAGTAGCTGTTTCTGAGGGGTACGGGTTTAAATCCAGTAATAAGAGCACAGGGCCAAACAGATGGAAAAACAGTAATAAGATTTTTGCGATTACGATTGATGGTAAAGATTATTTTCCTCAATATGCTTTGAATGAAGATTTTAAGCCTCTTGATATTGTTAAGAAAATAATTACGTTATTTGGTGATAGAAAGACCTCTTGGGGATTGGCTGTTTGGTTTGGTTCGAATAATAGTTGGTTAGGTAATAAAAAACCCAAAGAAGTCTTGAGAACAATGCCAGAGCAAGTACTTATTGCCGCTAGGGAAGAACTGGAAAGGGGTGTTCATGGTTAAGAAAAAAGACCAGGAATTGCAAGGAGATTCAGAGTTCCCAGAAAGACTGAATATAAGTAATTATTATATCTGGAAAGCAGAAAAGCCTATTTATCGTCTTCACCATGAGACATTTTCTGCTATTCAATTTAATCCTGGTTATGGTTCAGGGCGGTTTAATCCGATAAAAGCGACGGGAACATTGTATGGTGCAGAAGATTTTAGCACGGTTGCGTTGGAAACACTTTTTCACGATGTTGGATCTCCTTCTGAGGAGCTGCCATTTGATTATGGGAGCTTTAATCAAAAAGTATACTCAGTTATTGAACCAGTCACAGATGTAGTGTTAGTTGAATTAAATGCCAGAACATTAAGACGATGGGGAGTTACCAAATCACAGGTGATTGATTCAACAGCAGATAAATACCCTTTTACGCAACGGTTAGCAGCTAAAATCCATAACCAACACTTAGAGGCTCAGGGTTTACAGTGGTCTTCTAAGCAGAATGATGGAATGGCCATCATGTTGTTCGAGGATCGTGTAAACAAAAATAGCTTATCCATTATTGTCGAGTCAAAATCTGTTTCTGAATCAGAAACTGCTATGGAAAACATTGAAACTATTATTGATGATCTCGGTATGGTACCAATGAGTATAGGTGGTGGTGATCCTGATGATTAGTCAACTCGTTGTATCAGTGCTAAATGTTAGGTTTCAGTCATCTTCTCATATTGAATAAAACTATCTGATATATAGGCGGTTTATTAGTGATAAAGCCTTTGGGTATTCTGTTGGGAATTATTGTTTGTTGATTTTACTGATATACCCAATGGAAGCAATGTTGCTTTTAGTTATGAGATATTAAGAGTGATACGGGGACAAAATCCCCGGGCAGGGTATTCTGTCCCGGGTAATTTAATTATTTAAACGATGTTGTATTTTATCGTTACATTGAAGCATCTTATTTATTTTATTTCCGGCATTAAACCGATAAAAGAGGTTTTCTTCCTTGGTCCAGATATCAGGAATTCAAGCTGTTCAACACATTTTAGATAATGAGGGGTTTGCTTGTGTGCGGCAGCGGCTTTTTCATCAACATATGCCTCATAAATATAAAAACGGGTAGGAATATTTTCGTCCCGTAATACATCAAAACGTAAATTTCCTTCTTCTTTAATTGATCCCAGATGATTAAGGCGAAAAACTTCAATAAACTCGTCTAATTTGTCCTGCTTTACATTAATTTCAACCAAAGTGACGTTCATCTCGGTTCTCCTTATTGTTTTTCACTTAAAAATAACTCGTAAGCTTTGCTGGCACTTTCATTCTGGTGTACGACGGCTTGAACGGCTTTTAACATGGCAACCGGTGCTTCGGATTGGAAAATATTACGTCCCATATCAACACCGGCAGCCCCTTGATCAATTGCCTGATAACACATCTCCAGAGCCTCTTTTTCTGGTAACTTTTTACCACCAGCAATCACAATAGGAACTGGACATCCACTGGCAATACGCTCAAAGCCTGTATCGACATAGTAAGTTTTAATGATTTGCGCGCCCATTTCGGCCGCAATGCGCGTCGCCAGGGAAAAATAGCGTTGATCCCGCACCATATCTTTACCAACGCCGGTGACTGCCATCGTTGGCATGCCGTAACGCATTCCCTGATCGACTAATTTGATAATATTTTTAATTGACTGATGTTCATATTCAGAGCCGATATAGACCTGAGCGGCTACTGCACAGACATTCAGGCGTAAAGCATCTTCCATGGCAACCGCAACCGCTTCATTGGACAATTCCGTCAGAATCGAGTTGGCGCCGGAAGCACGTAAGACCACGGGTTTGTTGGTCGCGGGTGGAACCTGACTACGCAGAATACCGCGGGTACACATTAAGACATCGGTATGGGGAAATAGCGGAGCAATATTGATATCGATGCGCTCAAGCCCGGTTGTTGGCCCCTGAAAATAACCGTGGTCGAAAGCTAACATAACTGTTCGATTGGTTTTGGGATTAAAAATGCGCGAAAGTCGTGATTGCATTCCCCAATCCAGTGCGCCGCAGCCTTTCAGTTCAAACAGACTATTCTGCTGCGGGATATCAATACCAAAATCTTTACCATCTTTAATATCATCTAAATCTGCCATTTTTCTTCTCCTAACTCACTTACATTGGGCCAGCAACCCTGCATGGCAGAGATTGCTGAACCGTAGTATTAGAAATCGTATTGATTGATATTGTCTTTGGTGAAAATGACCCGTTCAGGCAAAACAACAATGCCGTTTCCTTTGGCTTCATAGCGGTAACCCTGAACGCGGTTTGGTACAACTTCAACAATGCCAATATCGGGAATATCTAGTTTATCGCCGACATTTAAATCACCTTTCTTGAGTAATTCATTGGCGACATGAATTGATATTTTGCCTTGGTTGACGACATCCCAGAGCCCGAATTGCTTGACGGTTCCGCGTTCAACATAAGGGCGCATGACATTGGGGGTGCTGAAACCTACAATCGCAACATCTTGTCGTTTCAAATTTTCTGCTGCTTGTGCCGCAGCTGGCAGGGCGTTGGCATCCGGGGCAATAATTGCATCCAAATCACTCCAGGCTTTTAAAATCCCTTCTGCGGTTTGTAAGGATTTGGTTGCATCGTTATAACCAAACTGGGTGGTAACAATTTCCCAACCTGGATGTTCTGCGGCAATTTTATCTTTAGCTTCTTTTACCCATTGGTTTTGGTCAGTGACCGTTGGGCTGGAGTAGAAAAACGCGACCTTGGCTTGCTCTTTTTGCACCTGATTAGCGGCCATATCCACCAGCATTCCGCCCAGTTGTTTTGGCGTTCCTTGGTTAATATAAATTGAACGGCATTCCGGCGAAGTGTCTGAATCCCAAGTCAGGATTTTCACTCCCCGTTGCATGGCCCGTTTCAACGCAGGGCATAGACCATCCGGTGAAACCGCAGAGACCACAATAGCGTTATAGCCTTGGTTCACAAAGCTGTTGATAAGCTGAACTTGCCCGGCAACACTGGGTTCTGTTGGTCCATCATAGGTCACATTGACACCCAAGGCTTTCCCGGCGGCTACCGCACCTTGGCCGCCACTGGTAAAAAAGCCGACACCGACCAGTTTAGGGATGAAAGCGATTCTTTCGGCGGCGTGTACCCAAGAGGCGCAAGCCAGACTTAATAGGCTGATTAGAGCCAGTTTTTTCAGGATTAATGTTTTCATTACTCTCTCCATTTGTTGGGTTTCAGAGGGACTGTAATGTCATAAAATTCATTCTATAGGTTTATGAAGACAATCTCTGATTTCGCCATCGCTGTATCCAGTCACGGATTTGGTGGTGGTGCAGGCTGATGGAACGTCCTACTACGGCAATAATCAACAGGGCACCGGCAAGGGCACTGGATACCTGA
The DNA here is from genome assembly GCF_003545805.1 of Photorhabdus sp. CRCIA-P01. Classification (GTDB taxonomy): domain Bacteria; phylum Pseudomonadota; class Gammaproteobacteria; order Enterobacterales; family Enterobacteriaceae; genus Photorhabdus; species Photorhabdus antumapuensis. The sequence goes on from NZ_NMQR01000016.1 coordinate 91,911, forward strand.
TTGGGGACGCCAGCCATCTGTAACCCCTGTTGTAAATAACCAATTAATAATATAGCCAGCGCTGTGCCGATAATTGAACCTGAACCACCGTAAATATTGGCTCCCCCCAAGACTACCGCAGTGATTGCTGGCATCAGAAATGATGTGCCGAGGTCAGAGCGCGCTGATCCAAAATAGGAAACTAATACAATGGCCGCGATAGCAGAAGCTATGCCGGTCAGGGTATAGAGAAGATACAGGGTTCGGGCAACGGGAATTGCCGCGTAACGGGCAACTTTACTGCTTTGCCCAATCAGAAAAATATTGCGCCCACTGTGTGTACGATGCATGAACAGCCAGCAAATAAGGACACAGAGTAGAAATAGCATCAATGGCATAGGTAGGCCAAACAAAGTTAAATTAGCAAAATCAGTCAATGTTTGTGGAAAACCACCAATACCTTCGTAACCGGTTGCACCGGAGATGCCGGAAAGCAGCAGGGCACTGCCACCGAACAGATATAGGGTACCGAGTGTGATAACCAATGGATTAATGCCGGTATATAAAATGAGTGCTGCATTGATTATTCCACATATTGCACCGACCAATAGCGTCAAAGGAATAGCGGCGGCCATTGGCATACCGGCCTGATTCATCACTCCGAGCGATATTGCACACAGACCAATGGTTGAGCCGAATGAAATATCAATACCACCACTCACAATAACCATAGTCAGTGGCAAGGCCACAATCCCGATACAGATAAAATCACTGGTACTGAGCAACAATATATTGATATCCAGCATGCGCGAGTTTGCTATGCCAAACAGTAGAATTTCAATAATCAGTAATGTGGCTAAGGCGAATTCCCAGCCATAACGTTGACCGATATTCATTATGTCACCTGATTACTTTTGTCATTTTTGAGGAAACGGGCATATTTTTGTTGGCGGATATTTTTTTCGATGGCCCAACGAAGGCGTCCATCAAAAATCAATACCGCCAGCAGAACAAATCCGGCAATAAAATCGTTCCACCAAGCAGGGAGTTTTAGCAGTACTAATCCGCTGTTTATCTGCGTCAGGAAAAATGCGCCTAAAATAGCGCCGATCACTGTACCGGTGCCGCCAAGCAGACTGATACCGCCTAGCACGCAAGCTGCGATAGCTCTCATTTCCAGCCCACTGCCGGTCTGATTTGGGATAAAACCAATCTGGGAAGCAAAAACAATTCCGGCCAGCGCTGCCATGACACCATTCACGGAGAAGGCGATAATTTGAATGCTATCTGTACGGACGCCCAGTTGACGAGCGCCTTGCAGATTGTCTCCCGTGGCGTAAAAGCTCCGGCCAAAAGTGGTTTTTGCGAGTATCCACGCCATTGCTAATATCAGGATCATTAACAGCCAGCCGATAGGTGAGATATTCAACCATAAAGGTGAGGAAAGGCGCTTTAATTCGTATGGTAAGCCTTCAATCCATTTACCGTCAGTAAGCAATAACATCAGTCCACGGTAAAGCCCCAACGTGCCGAGGGTGGTAACAATCGCGGGAATTTTCAACCAAGTGACCAGTGCACCATTGAAGAATCCGGCACACATGCCGAGCAGAAGAGTTAACAGGCAGGAAACGGGCAGGCTCAAGCTGGCATTCAGTGACATTCCCATAATGACTGCGCATAAGCCGGCAATGGAGCCGACAGAAACATCGATATTGCGAGTTAGCATGACCAGTGCTGCCCCCATTGCAAGCAAGATAAGGATCTGCGCACTGCTGAAAACTAGGGTGACAGTTTGTAAGCTAAAGTACTGATGGTCGATCACACTGAGTAAGCCAAACAGGCAGAGAATAGCAATCAATGCGGTAATTTCGCGGTTATTCTGGATAAGTTTCAACATGACGCCGCCTGTTGTGGTTTATGTTCGCCGAAGGCGATATGCATAATGGTGTCAACATCCATCTGTTGCTTAGTTAACTCGCCATTGATTTCTCCCTGATGCATGACTAATACCCGATCAGCTATTTGAACCACTTCATCCAGATCGGATGAAATAAAAATAATGGCCACTTGCTGCTGGGCGATATGACGAATCAGTTGGTAAATATCATTGCGTGCCGCGACATCCACACCACGTGTAGGTTCATCAATAATAAGGACTGCGGGGTGAGCTTCCAGGCATTTAGCAATCAGAATTTTTTGTTGATTACCGCCGGACAGTGTTTTGATCGGTTGGTTGATATGGCTGAATTTGATATTCAGGATTTGGCAATAGTGCTCAAGTACCGCTGTGTCATAGGCAGGGCGTATCCAGAATGTATTGCGGTTGTGGGTTAGTGAGCAGATATTCCAGCCGAGTGATGAATCCAGAAATAACCCTGATGACTGCCGATCTTCCGGCAAATAAACCAAACCCTGTGCCAGACGTTGAGCAGTTTTTAGCCCATTAACAATATGTTGTTTTAACTTGATTTCGCCGGATATCGTAGGGCGCAGGCCATAAAGTGTTTCAGCCAGTTCTGTGCGGCCTGCACCAACAACCCCGGCCAAGCCAAGAATTTCACCAGGTTTCACTGAGAATGTGATATTGCTGAAACCCTCGCCACTCAGTTTGGTGACTGTCAGTATTGGTCGATCTGATTCTGTCTGATGCGGGTTATTGCTGAGATCCAAGCCCAATTTTGGGGTGCCATTTAATGGCTGATTTTTCGCAGCCGGTGTAATGGCCTGAATAATGTCATCCGTTGTGTAATCGCGGATTTTGCCGCTTAAAGCAATACTGCCGTCACGCATAACACTGACCTGATCCGCTAGTTGGTAAATTTCAGGGATTTTGTGAGAAATAAAAATGATGCCGACACCTTGCTGTTGTAACTCACGGAGCTGGGCAAATAAGCGTTCGGTTTCTGCGGGTGTCAGGGAGGCGGTAGGTTCATCAAGGATTAAGATTTTCGAATTACGCATCAGGCCACGCATAATTTCTACCAGTTGCTGATCGGCAACATTAAGGCTGCTAGCACTAACATATAGATCCAATTGACAGCCAAGTAATGCCAGTAGCTGTTTCATTCTTGACCTATCTACCTGATGCTTTGGCAAACGAAACAGGATGTTTTCCTGTACAGACAAATTCGGGAATAGTAATGGTTCTTGTGGTATCAGATAAATACCGAGTTGATGGGCTTTAGTGGGATTAAGATGGCTAACATGATTATCGCTAATCTTGAGCGTGCCTTTATCCGGTTGTTCTATACCGGCAATAATCTTCATAAGTGTTGATTTGCCTGCGCCATTACCCCCTAACAGAGCATGTATCTGCCCTGGAAACAGAGTAAAATCAATATGTTTCAGTACCATTACGCCGGAAAATTGCTTACTGATGCCACTGACTTCTAATAGTGGTGGTACTGCGGTGTTGTTATGTAACATCGCGGCATCCTCTTACATGCAGGTGCGGAGGCAAACAAAATGAACATTTATGTATTTAAAAAACAATTGTTCAACATGGTAGCTGTTAAATTGTGACATTGGCAATATTTAGATCACGTTTTGTGAAAAATTTTTATATTCATTGAATTGTGTTCAAATTTTTGCGGTAAGACTCTGGCGTGTTATACGTTTTAATGGTTATCTGTTGAGTGCGGATAAAAGAAAGTGGTTATGTCGATAAAATCAGTGAAAGAAAAATCAACTAAAGAGAAAAATGTATCGTCCGAGGACGCCTATCCGGGTAATAGCATGAGTGAAGAAGAGCTGCTTGCGCGTATTGCATGGTTTTATTATCACGATGGCCTGACACAAGGTGACATCGGCGATTTGCTTGGTTTGAGCCGGTTAAAAGTCTCCAGATTACTGGAGAAAGGGCGGCAATCAGGTGTCATTCGGGTACAAATTAACTCTCGTTATGAGGGGTGTTTGGCGCTGGAAGATACCCTGCAAAAACATTTCTCTTTGAAACAGGTGCGCGTTTTGCCTGCACTGGCGAATATGAATCTTAATGCCAGATTGGGGGTTGGTGCGGCACATTTGCTGATGGCATTGATTGAACCGCAGCAATTATTGGCAGTGGGATTTGGTGAAACCACCATGTGCACACTGCAACATTTAAGTGGTTTTATCTCATCACAACAAATTAGGTTAGTCACATTATCCGGTGGTGTCGGTCCTTATATGACCGGTATTGGCCAACTGGATGCAGCTTGTTCAATCAGTATTATCCCCGCCCCATTACGTGCTTCCACGGCTCAAGTTGCTGAAACATTCCGTCAGGAGAGCAGTGTCCGTGATGTTTTGCTAGCGGCTTGTGCGGCTGATATTGCTATCGTTGGTATTGGTGCGGTTAATCAGAAACAGCAGGCGACAATCATGCGTTCTGGTTATATCAGTGGTGGCGAACAGCTCATGTTTGGTCGGAAAGGCGCTGTGGGCGATATTCTTGGCTATTTTATGTGCGCTGATGGTGAGCTGGTGGAAGATATACAGATTCATCAGGAACTGATTGGTATCTCCATGCCAGAGCTGAAAACCATCCCAACCGTTATTGGCGTTGCGGGCGGGGAAGAGAAAGCGGAAGCCATTATTGCCGCGCTGAATGGTCAATATATCAATGGACTGGTGACGGAAGAACAGACTGCCAAAGCAATGCTGAATTTGCTGCGCTGAACCCTGTATTTACTCTATCCGTGGAATAAGCAGAAACAATTTGAGGTAAGGCTATAAGTTCAAAAAGTGATTAAACTGAGGATAGCATCATGAATCAACGCCGTAGTGCTAATCCATCGGGAAAATATCTGATGGCGCTTGATGCAGGAACCGGGAGTGTTCGTGCAGTGATATTTGATCTTGAAGGGAATCAGATCGCCGCAGGGCAGGCTGAATGGATACATCAGCCTGTACCTGATGTCCCGGGTTCAATGGAGTTTGATTTAGCGACGAATTGGCAACTTGCTTGCCAATGTATTCGCCAGGCGCTGAAAACCGCGCAATTGCCCGCCAGTGCTATTCAGGGGGTGGCGTCTTGTTCCATGCGGGAAGGCATTGTGCTTTATAACCGCAATGGTGAGCCGATTTGGGCTTGTGCTAATGTGGATGCGCGTTCCAGCCATGAAGTCAGTGAATTGAAGGTGCTGTATGACAACACTTTTGAATATGATGTGTATCAGTGTTCAGGGCAAACATTAGCATTAGGTGCAATGCCTCGTCTGTTATGGTTGGCTCATCATCGCCCGGATATTTATCGTCAGGCAGCCGCTTTGACCATGATCAGCGACTGGCTGGCAAATATGCTCAGTGGTGAATTGGCTGTCGATCCCTCCAATGCCGGTACGACAGGTATGCTGGATCTGGTGAGCCGTGACTGGCGTCCTGATTTGCTTGAAATGGCAGGATTGCGTTCTGATATTCTCTCGCCGGTAAAAGAGACTGGCACTTTGTTAGGTTACGTCACGGAGAAAGCGGCTGCTCAATGTGGGCTGAATGTTGGCACGCCGGTTATTATGGGCGGTGGTGATGTACAACTTGGTTGCCTTGGTTTAGGGGTTGTCAAGCCAGCACAAACCGCCGTGATTGGTGGTACTTTCTGGCAGCAGGTTGTCAATTTGCCGGCGCCAGTCACTGACCCAAATATGAATACACGGATAAATCCTCATGTTATTCCTGGTATGGTTCAGGCGGAATCCATTAGCTTCTTTACTGGCTTAACCATGCGTTGGTTTAGGGATGCATTTTGCGCGGAAGAAAAGCTGTTGGCGGAGCGTCTTGGCGTTGATACTTATAGTTTACTGGAAGATATGGCGGCCAGAGTCCCGGCCGGCGCTTACGGTATCATGCCAATTTTCTCTGATGTGATGCGATTTAAAGCCTGGTATCATGCAGCCCCTTCCTTTATTAACCTTTCCATTGATCCTGAGAAATGCAATAAAGCGACCCTCTTCCGTGCGTTGGAAGAGAACGCAGCGATAGTCTCGGCTTGTAATCTGGATCTGATTTCTGCCTTTTCGGCAGTGAAACCGGATTCACTGGTATTCGCTGGTGGTGGTTCAAAAGGAAAATTATGGAGCCAGATTTTATCTGATGTGACCGGGTTGCCGGTTCGGGTGCCAATGGTGAAAGAATCGACGGCTTTAGGGTGTGCAATTGCTGCTGGAGTGGGGGTTGGGCTTTATGATGCCATGGGGGCTACAGGGGAAAAACTGGTGCGTTGGCAACATGAATATCAGCCAAATCCTGAACATTATGACGTGTATCAAAAGGCTAAACAGAACTGGCAGGCAATATATGCCGATCAATTAACGCTGGTTGATAATGGTTTAACAACGTCATTGTGGAAGGCGCCGGGATTATAACTTACAACCATTTGGTTTGCCGATGATTTGTTGGGTGTGCTTGCGCTGATATACGGCTTGTGCACCAAATAGTTCATCGCACAAGGTTTAACATGCTGAATATAAAACGTTTTAAAATCACGATAATGGCTCATGTGGAATAAAATGAGTATCGTCATCACTTCACCGAGAGAAAGGGAAGCGTCGCGGCGACGTTTGAGCAAGCCATTTTCAATTAACTGTTGATGCCAGAGAGGAATAAATTGTTGGCAAAAGTCATCGACGCCGCAGTAAAGTTCTTCTAAATTAGACATGCCTGAGGATATCCACGATTTTGTTTTCTTTGACAAAAACTTTGATCGTGCCTCAGGCACTTAGTTCCCTTCTTAAGCAAATCTCAGGTTTATTAGGTAGCTTATTAGTCGAATCCGCCGATCATATTTGTACGGTAATAGCACAGTATAAGCGTCCTAAGGGATATACCCTTCATCTTTCAAGCTGCTGCTTTGTTGGCTACTTTTACTCACCCCAGTCACATCGTTATCTATGCTCCTGGGGATTCGTTCACTTGCCGCCTCGCTGCAACTCGAAATCTATTAGGGATATACTTTTTTAACCTTACCTAGAAATGCAAGTGGAAAAATCATAAAAGAGCAATTGAGACAATTGCTTAGTAATTCCTGAGATCCCGATGTTGGGATCTCGTATTATGATTATATAGCCAACGCCCTTAATGGGATGCTTATTAGTGCCAGAATTAGTGGCGAATTTGCGCCAGTTCGTCTTCGGAAAGGCCGGTCATTTTCATAACGGTCGTGCGATCAAGACCATTAGCCAACATAGTGCGGGCAATCTTAATTGCTTCCTCTTTACGGCCTTTTTGTTCACCCAGCTGTATACCTCTCTGTTCACCCAGCTGTATACCTCTCTGTTCACCCAGCTGTATACCTCTCTGTTCACCCAGCTGTATACCTCTCTGTTCACCCAGCTGTATACCTCTCTGTTCACCCAGCTGTATACCTTTCTGAATCCCGCGTTGTTCGCCTTCAAGGCGAAGTTTTTCAGCGATAGTCATCAGAGCTTCCTCATGCTGTGGCATGCGTAATGCCAGAGTATTCAACAAAGCAGTCGGGTCGTGGGATTCTCCCGCCTGCAACATATAGTTTATCACAGAAACCAGCTGTTCCTGAGTGGTGTGTCCTTCAAGCAATAATGTGACCAATTGCTCAAGCAAATCAGCCAGGTCGCGCTGCCGAATATGTTTTTGCAGCAGCTCAAGCACGGCCATTCGTCGGTGTTTCATGATTTCGTCATCGGCAATGACGGTGATATCCACCAACGGGAAATCTTTACTGTAGAGTTCGCCGGCCAGCTCAGGATCATCAAACTCCTGCAACCAGCTCATGGAGTACGGATATGG
>NZ_NMQR01000160.1 GCF_003545805.1 Photorhabdus sp. CRCIA-P01
GGAAGAGCGCATAACTGCGCGGCGGAATGCCGCGATTGCCGTCACCGCCGTGGCGGCAGGCGGCTATGCGCTGGTTTATGGCGGTCATATACTGATTGCGGGCTCGGCTGAAATGGCAACGGCAGGGCGTATTGCGCTGGAAGGCTGTAAAGCCAATCCGGCGCTGTGCCTGAATAACGTGGGGATTTTCGTTGCTGATGCGGTTGCGCCGGAAGCGGCTGTTGGGACCGGTGTTTTGGCGGCGGGAGCGGTAAAAGTATTAGGTAACAGCAAAGAAGGGGCGAAAAATCTGGCAGAAGAGTTGAGTCATGCCTCAGAACCGCTGTTAAGAAATGCTAAACCTGATACCCATGCCGTAGCTAGTTTGATGGAGAATACACGGAATCAATCTGCAAATATACGAATAAATGAAATATCAGAATTATTTGAATATAATCACTCAAGAATGGGGATTCAGATCGGTGATAGAACATTGATTGAGATGCCAAATAAAGGAAATTCGAAAATATTTAGTGGTGCTTCAGAGGCTGAAGTTAAACAGTATTTTATGGAGCTTACTGGAAGTAAAAATTTACCAGCAGGGAGAAGCATTCCAGGTAAGGGAAATATTTATACAGTTAAAACCCCTAAAGGTACATTTAACCTAAGGGACTTTTCAGCATCATCCAGTGAAACAGGAAGCGTGTGGACCATTGATATACCAAGAGGTGTAGGTAAACCTAACGCTCCTGTTGAAATTAAATTTTTGAAGTGAGGTGCTTTATGAAACTTGTACCTAATTTTGAGCAAATAGTTAATGACTCTAGAGGATTATGGTTGTCTGGCCTATTTAGTTCAATTATAGGCTGGAATCCTGGTTATGATTTACCGACATATAAGGAAATGTTTTTTATCACACTGAAAATATTGTTGGATAAGGATATTATTCGCTTTTGTGAACCAACAGATCCTTTAGGTCATGATATTGCTCATTGGAAAACTGATAGTAATACAATAATCCGCTATCTTCGTGAATGTTGGCCTGAAGGTATATCTCGTGAAGATGATGAAAATCTGAACACATATTTTTATGAAGTTCCAGCGATTCTATGGTCAGATGGTACTGGCAATTATTTAGGCTCCTAACGGCAGGTTTGCTGTTGGTTATCCGCCAATTGATGAAGATACGATAACAGTTAATGAAGAAATCTGTTATCACTATGTCAGATTGGCCTGTGAAAAGTATCTCGAGTTTCATCCAGAAGATACGGATAAGGTTAATGAGTTGCTGACAAAAATTCCAAAATAAAGTCAATCCCCTCGATCATATGATCGGGGGAAATTATTTTTATTAACTTTTAGAGCTGACACGCAAGTTCAATAATTAGCTGATCATCTTTTCGGTTAAATCCATGCTTGGCGGCTGAATTAGCCGCCAAGCATGGAAAGCAGGCTATTTGAACCGGCATATAAGAATGAAACAGAACGGCAAATTCATAAACTTCAGGAAGCGCTGACGGGTAATGAAGCTAAGGCCCAGACGGCTAAATTTATCGGGGCGTTATCAGGTGCCCTGATTAGTCATACCCCGGAAGGC
>NZ_NMQR01000161.1 GCF_003545805.1 Photorhabdus sp. CRCIA-P01
CGTGTGGTCATGCAAGGCCATGCGCAACCCGAAGCCACAGTGCCTCAGAGCGTCGCAGGGGCGCCGCTTGCGGGCTCTATGCCGCCCGCGCCCGCAGAACGTGCGTCCGCCGCCCAGGCAAGCTGGGCGACGTTCGCCCGTTGCCGAAAAAGGCGCTACGCTGACAAAGGCCCGGCGGGAAAAACGGGCCGTCGGGGGCGAAAAGCGCGTCAGGGGGTTTTGGGTTCGGCGGTGAACGGACATTGGAAAAAACGGGTTGTAACTGACTGAGGGCATTAGGAAAATCGGTGTTCGATGGTTAACTTCGCACTGGAATGCGTTGTTACTGACAATAATGCTCTAGCTGTACCCATGCCACCGCCAGCGATAGCGGGTTCAAACACGGGTGAGGCCGTGAACGAAGCAAATCAGACGATAGCTTCAGCTTTGGACAAGAAGCTCAAGGAGATAGGAGAAACACTAGATAAAGCTACAGAGTGTTCATTTGGACGGGTATGTTCTTCTAGCTCCACAGATGATGAAAGTAATCCGAATATTGGTAAAAGTCTAACGAATGAAGAGAAGAGGGAATATGGTGGTACAGGTACAGGAAATCAGCAGCCACCTGAAGATAATCAGAATAAGAATGGGCAGAGTGAAAATAAGCCATCAAATATCAAAATGGCTGATGACAAGTATTTAAAAAATAATGGAATTGATGCCCATGAGCTTAAATCTGATGTTGTTGGTAAGAAAAATATATCGAAATATGATATTTATGTGAATAAAGAAACTGGTGAACTATGGGTCTTCAGAAAAGGGGGTACTGGAGAAGGTATCCCAACAGGTGAATTTATTAAATAAGGTTATAAAAGATGACTAAATCAACTGTGTGCGTGTATTTTTTGATCTCTGGAGATAGATTAAATCCTGAGGATGTAACTGAAAAATTAGCTATTCAACCAACAAAATATTGGGTGAAAGGTGATCCTATACCAGAAAAAAAACGCTTTAGAATAGATAGTTGCTGGCTTTTGAGTACGGGTGATGAAGAGTTTCTTGATGTTGGTGAACAGTTAGGAAAAATACTCACATTATTACAAGGCAAAAAAAAGGTTTTAGTAAAGTTGGCTGATGAGTATGAGCTTGATTATCAATTTAATATAGTAATTAAAATAGAAGAAGGAGTTAAGCCAGCAATAAATTTAGATAAAACGATGATTAAAGAGCTTGATGAATTAAAGGCTGGATTAGATATTGATTTATATATATATAGCTAGAATTAAATAAGTTGTTGTGGACAATAATCACTTAAGCGTTGACCAGAATCGCTCAAGGAGTGAGGAACTGGTCAACTGTCAGAGAGACAGCAGTTGTCGTGAGACGATCAGGGATAAATATCGGCAGGAATATGACCGGGCTCAGGAGCGGATAGCAACATGTTCAGGGGCTGAACAGTGTGTTGCGGTTGCCAAAGAGCTGCGGGCATTACAGGGTGATTACAGTGCCCGGATGAGCGAAATTCAGGAAAAAGCCAGAATGCAGGGACTGGATTCCCTCACGCCGGCAGAAGTGCGGGAATGGGCTGA
>NZ_NMQR01000162.1 GCF_003545805.1 Photorhabdus sp. CRCIA-P01
ACGATAAAGCGAATGAAGTGCTGGAAAAGCCGCCCAGATCCAACAGCACCTTTGCCCGGGCGATGCTGCATTCTGACCGGCGACTGGTGACGTTGGGCGACCGGTTCTTTAATTTTACCCGCTTAGGAAAAGTGCTGAATAGCACCAATGAAATGCTGAGTAAGGGGCTATTCTCGGTGATTTCAGGGGTGCCGTTTGATCAGGCGGTTGATTTGTCGGTATCACAACTTAAGGAGGGTAATGCGTTTCGGCAACAGGTATTGGAGAGACTTAAGAGACCGGGTTCTGAGGAGCGGTTGAAAAAAAATAATAAATATCAATCTAACTTTGAAAAGTTTGCTCAAAGTGCCGAAGGGGAATCGGTATTAAAAAAATCCCGGATTAAGTTATTGGTCTTATTTTTTAATGGGCTGGAATATGCCAATCAGTTAAAAGAGAGTAAGGGAGATGTTAAAAGTCATGCTCAGGTGACTGCGGCGTTTTTAAGCACACTGAGTACGGCGATGGAGATTGTCGAGCCGATGGTGAAGCACGGCATAAAAAATATGGCTGCCACCGACACCATTAAATTTATCGGGTCGAGTGCGGGCACGCTCGCTTCCGCACTAAATCTGGGGGTAGATATTAGTGATTTTGAATCTGAATTGCATGGCAGACGGCGTTGGCAGTATTTTGGATTAATCGGTTGCAAAATTGGGGGTGATATTGGCGCAATGCTAAAAGCATCCGGCGGGTTGTTAGAAGTATTGATAGAGAGAAAGCTGATGGATAGGGGGGTTTTAGAAACTACATTAAAAATGTTGGGATCTTTGGCTGCCGGTAGGGTTGTTGGTTTTCTGGCTAGCTGGCAAGTCATGCTTGGACTTCTCATTCTTGAGTGGCTGGTTTCATTATATGTCGATAATGATCTACAAAAATGGTGCCGGAGTTGTGTTTTTGGGTTAGAGCCGGTGAAGGGCTTGGAAGCCACGCAATGGATTTACCCTGAATCTCAGAAAGATAAGTTATATGAAGCACAAAGTAAAAACTTTGCCGATGCAATTAAGGTGCTCTCATGAATACTTATCAGATGTTAAAAGGTGCTATTGACTTTGAAGAAATAAAAAGTCAGAGAAGCAGTCTTGATACATGGATTGAAGTTAACCTTGACTGGATAGTAAGCCATCCAGAAGGCAGAGAAGAGGCAGAGAAGGAGATTGCAAAAACAAAAGAAAAAATCCCTGAACTGGATGCGATACTAGCAAAAGAGCCGCCGCCGCCGGAATTGCCCCCGCGTAAACCATTAATTAAAGTGAGTGGTGTGCTGGAAGAGTGGGAAATACTCTGTGTCAAAGGCTATTTTTCTGATCGCGAATATGATCCCGAAGAATTTGCCCGCCGGGAGGAGAATAGGCAATTTGGTGCATTATTGCTGGCGATGTTGGGAAATACGTCTCAGGCTGCGGTGAATTTACGGACTGAAGTGCGATTGAGTGAAATATGTCATTTTGTGCAGGGGAAAATCAATGGTATCCCTTTTCATGGTTGGATAGGGTTGACGACAGTC
>NZ_NMQR01000164.1 GCF_003545805.1 Photorhabdus sp. CRCIA-P01
TCACCGGAAGCCAAAGCCTGGCTGGAACGACGCGGACTGCATCATCCTGAACTGGTCAGTCACTTTAAGCTGGGGTACGCAGGCAATCACGGTATCGGCGGTTCAGCGGGGTTGTTGCCGTCGAAATCGAGTAATGAGGGGCAGCAGTTGCGCGACAAACTGGCTGGGCTGGGCGTGTTGCGTACCACCACCCGGCAGGACCACTTCCGGGGCTGCGTTGTTGTGCCCGTTATCGGCTGGGCCGAATCGGCCAGTGTGGCCAGCCGCGGACGGGTGTTGCAACTGTATGGCCGCCGAACTCAGCCGGATTACAAAGTGTTGAAAGACAGCCCGAAGCATCTGTACCTGCCGTCAGCACTGGCCGGGGTCTGGAATGAATCGGCGATGCAGGCGTCAAATGAAATTATCCTGTGCGAAGCGCTGATCGATGCCATGACGTTCTGGTGTGCCGGGTTCCGCAACGTGATCGCCGCATTCGGGGTGAACGGTTTTAACCGCGATCACCTTGACGCCTTGCAGTATCACGGCGTGAAACGGGTGCTGATTGCCTTTGACCGGGATGAGGCCGGAGACCGTGGCGCAACCGGTGTTGCCGCTGATTTACTGGAAGCCGGCATTGAGGCATGGCGGGTCCAGTTCCCGCCGGGGTTGGATGCCAATGACTATGCGCTGAAAAGCGGCCACGCCGAACATGCGCTGGGGCTGGCCTTGCAACAGGCGGTTTGGCTGGGACAGGGAACGGCGCCGGGCGCGGTGTTCAGCCATGAACGGCCCGCAGCGCCGAATATGACGGAAGAACACCAAACGACAGGGGAAACGAAACCGGCTTCTTTAGCTGCCTTGCCAGAGCCACAGGTTGCACAAGTGCCCTGTGAGCACACGGCGTCCGGTGAATTGTTGATGAAAAGCGGGCCACGTATCTGGCGGATACGCGGGATGAAAAAATCCCCGGTGCCGGATGTAATGAAGGTGAACGTGCAGGTCCGTGATGAAACGTCCGGCCTGTTCCATGTGGATACGCTGGACATGTATCACGCCCGTTCGCGGCAGAACTACATCAGCACGGCRGCGTCTGAACTGGAATGCGAGTTGTCGGTCATCAAACGCGAAGCCGGGCGGGTGCTGCTGATGCTGGAACAGCAACAGGAYGCTGAGCAGCGATCGGAGGCCGAAGCCTCAGGGACMACGGCGGTGACGGTCAGTGCCGAAGACGAAGCCGCCGCGCTGGCGTTGCTGCAATCGCCGAATCTGGCTGAACAGATTATTGCCGATATGGCCGCCTGCGGGGTGGTCGGCGAATCCACCAATCTGCTGACCGGGTATCTGGCGGCGGTCTCGCGCAAACTGGATAAACCGCTGGCCGTGTTAATCCAGAGCAGCAGCGCGGCGGGGAAATCCTCCCTGATGGACGCCGTGCTGAACCTGATGCCGGAAGAGGAGCGTATCCAGTACTCGGCGATGACCGGACAGAGCCTGTAC
>NZ_NMQR01000165.1 GCF_003545805.1 Photorhabdus sp. CRCIA-P01
TGTTTATGTTAGCGTCACCATGAGCAGCAGTTACATTTAAGCCATTGCCTACTGTTGTAGTGACGTTAGCTTTCCCTTTTGCCACCGTAACCTGCATACCGTCACCCACCTTGGTAACCACATTGCCTTCACTCCATAAGGCATTAAAGCTGTCTCCCTTACCCACCTGAGTGATCATGTTAGCCTTACCTTTAGCAAGCACCACATTACGCCCGTCACCGACTTTAGTGATAACGTTGGCTTGCCCCCAGGCACCGGTGTAATCATCACCGTGACCCACATGGGTAATAATATTGGCATCTCCCTGAACCACCGCGACTTCTTGCCCATTCCCCACTTTGGTAACCATGTTGGCTTTACCTTTCGCAAAGTTGTAACGGTCGCCATTTCCCACTTGAGTCAGGATATTCGCCTCACCCCAGGCCGCATTCACCCCGGTGCCATCGCCAATTTTGGTGATAAGATTGGCTTTCCCTTTGGTGAAACCTACAGTCGTGCCCCTTCCAACATGGGTCATCACGTTACCCACATCGGAAATAAGCAGGCCGATTGTGGGACCGTCTCCTATTTTGGTCAGAATATTGCCTTTACCAAGCAAAACAGCCGCCGTCGTTGAATTGCCCACATGCGTAATAACATTCGCTTTCGCTGCCGCAACAACCCCCAGAAAATCATCACCCACCTTGGTAACGATATTGGCCTCACCCAGTGCCAAGACACCCGTCAAGCCATTACCGACATGGGTCATCATATTGGCTTTACCAAACATGGCCGCCAGCGTTGTCCCCTCACCCACTTTGGTCATCACGTTCAGTTCACCGGCAAACAAACCGATGCTGGTGCCCTCACCCACATGGGAATAGATATTGGCTTTCCCTATCATTAAGGCGGCGGTCAGGTCATTACCGACCTTGGTCAGCACATTGGCCCCCCCAATCATGGCCGCAAAGGTATTGCCATCCCCGACATGGGTAAAGAGATTAGCTTTGCCGATCATCGCCGTCAGGGTCATGCCATTACCCACTTTCGTGGCGATATTGCCCTCTGCCAGCATCAGCGCAACACTTGTGCCCTCCCCAATATGAGTAAACACATTGCCTGCGGCCACCATCAAGGCCAGCGCATCACCGTCACCCACTTTGGTAAAAATATTACCCACCCCCCCCATTAACGCCCATGCATCCCCCTTGCCGACATGGGTAAACAGGTTACCCGCGCCAATCAGGGCCGCAATTGATGTCCCCTCCCCGACTTTAGTGAAGATGTTCCCCGCCGCAACCATCACGCCCAGTGTCCAACCGTCGCCACCTGGGTCAACACGTTGCCAACGCCGAACATGAGGCCGGTCGTGTCACCCTTTCCGACTTTGGTCAAGATATTCGCGCCACCCAGCATAACGCCCGTGGTATTGCCGTCACCTATATGCGTGAGGACGTTCGCGCCACCGCCCATTAC
>NZ_NMQR01000166.1 GCF_003545805.1 Photorhabdus sp. CRCIA-P01
CAGGGCAAGATCTCACAATTTTAACAAGGTTATTTGGGTTAAATAAAGACCAAAATATAACTTTTTATAGCCACTTCTCTCATTAAAACGTTAAGATCTCTCTATTCTATAAAAGCGTGATCTTAATAATGAGTATTTTCAACTTTATCAGCAAGATAGATGACCCACGTTCTGACATCAATAAAAAACATGAATTAATGGATGTGATTTTTTTAGCTTTTTCTGCTGTGTTATGTGGGGCTTCTGGCTGGAAATCAATCCAGGAATTTGGTGAGATACAATTCGAGTGGCTTAAACAATATACCAACTTTACTCACGGTATTCCTCGCCGCCACTGTATTGCGAATATTATCAAAATGATAGAACAAGATGCACTGGTCGAAGCCTTTTATGCCTGGATCAACCGACGCCGGGTTAAAGCCGGAAAAAGTCTCATCGCCATTGATGGAAAAACAATGAGGGGGACTTGTAAAGGAACCTTGTTTGAAGCCCTGCATGTGGTCAGTGCTTATGATGTGGAATCGGGTGTTGCCCTGTACCATCGGGCAGCCGAAAGTAAAGGTCAGGAAGGCCCTGTTGCAAGACAACTGATTGAATTATTGGCGCTTGATGGGGCGATTGTCACGCTGGATGCCCTGCATTGTCAGAAGGAAACCCTTGAGTTAATTACCCAACGAGGCGGCGATTTTATTGTTAGCGTCAAAGGGAATCAAAAAACGCTCTCTGGGTTTGTTAAATCGCATTTTGCGGCGCATTATGATAACGACGAACTGGCTGAGTTTACGGAGAAAAGCAAGGGGCATGGACGGACAGAATTCCGTCATGTTATGCAAATTCGTGCGGCATTGCCAGCAGCACTTCAGGAAAAATGGCCATCAATACAGTCTGTTATCGAAGTGGTCAGTGAACGCAGTGTGAAAGGCCAACCAGCCCATCGTGATTCACGCTGGTATGTGAGTTCGTTGCCTTTAGATGTGGAGCGGGCTGCCACGGCAATAAGAAAGCATTGGTCAGTGGAAAATGAGCTACACTGGGTTTTAGACGTCATCTTTCGGGAAGATGCTATCTCGCTTAAAGATCCTGATGGTGCAGCACAAATGGCTCTTTTTAATCGAATAGCATTAAATGTGATTAAACAAAATACGAGTATAAAAGATAGTCAAGCAGCGAAACGTCGAAGAGCGACTTGGTCAGGAGAATTTCGTAGCCAGCTTCTCTTTGATTAAATTAAATACAAAGTGGAATCCCGCCCTGGTGACCGGGGTGAGTGAGTGCAGCCAACAAAGAGGCAACTTGAAAGATAACGGGTATATATATCCAGTAATTAGAGTTGATTATGGAGAAGGTAAAATATTGTGAATGGAGGTTTTTATGAAAATACGGTTATCGAAGCTGTAAAAAGATTAATTCTTGCTAAATCTCCCGATGTCTCTGAGTTTGAACGTATGGAG
>NZ_NMQR01000167.1 GCF_003545805.1 Photorhabdus sp. CRCIA-P01
CCGGATCAGTGGGTTTCTTACCTGCTTCAAAATGGTCCTTATCCAAATCAAAACGAAATCCCTGTTTAAATACCGCCGTCAGATCCCCACCGGCACTCAGTTTACCGATGATATTTTCCTGACGGTCTTTTATCGCCTGCGTTGAAAAATTGTTGCCGGTCAGGGTGAGGTTTTGTGCCGCGCTTAACTCGCCAACATTGTTTATCTCGTCAACGGTAATGCGGCTGTTTTTACCTGCGGTAATGATCGGGTGGCTTTGCCCGGCCGGATTGACGTTATCCAATTTGGTTGCTTTAAGGGTGACATCCCCCCCCGCCCGGATTTGACCCTGATTGTGCAATGTTTCCGTGGTCAATCTCAGATGTTGACCCGCCTGCACATGGCTTTGTGCCGCCGTTTCAATGGCTTTACTGTTGATATTGATGTCCGTTTTGGCGTGGACCTCCCCCAGGATAATTTTACCCTCGGCGGTTAAACGGATAGCGTCTTGGGTTGCGGTTAAGTTAGTGAGATTAACCCCAACGCCCTTTTCAGTGGCCACCAGCCGGATTTTATTGGCATACATGCCGCCTAAGGCTTTGGTATCAACCGCCAATTGCGGTTTAGCGCCTTCTCCGGTGATGGGTTTAACCGTGCCGTCTTTTAAATTGAGGCGGTTAGCGCCTTGCGTCAGCGACAGGTTATTCGCCTGAATTTTTCCATTTAATACCGTTGCCCGGCTGATGATATCGACATAATCCGTCGTCTTGCCGTCCAGCCCTTTGCCGCCAATGGTGATCTGGCCTTGTTTAACTTCTAATGCTTCCAGCGCCCCCTGTTTGTCAAACTGGGGTTTCCCGGTGGTCAGGGTGGCGTTGGCGGTATTAATAAAACCACAGCCATCACAGGTTATGCCGTTGGGGTTGGCGATCATTACGTTGGCTTTATTGCCGACAATTTCCAGCTGACCTTGCAGCTCAGAGCGCCCGTTGCCGGTGACTTCGTTAATAATCAGTTCCGCCGCTTTATCTTTCAGGTTAGGGTTGGCGTTAAGTTGTCCGGCCAGTTGTGATTGCGCTACCTGAGTGGCGTTATTGAGTACGGCGCCYTGAGTGGCAACGTTAAACTCTTGRTAGGTGTTGTGGGATATCCCCGCGTCATTCGGCRCGGCGATATTCACCACCGGGACATTACCCTGATGTTGGACCTGCGTTTGGCTATTATCCGGCGTGATGCCGGCGGCGATAGCCGGATGAAGGGGATAAACGGCGGTAAGGTAAATTAAAAGATAACTCGTGGCCCTGACCAACGGGGTGCTGCGCTTATCCATCGTACTCTCTCTTTTCTTAAGTTAATCGGGCTTCGGTGATGAAACGGTAATCTTTCCATAGAAAATATTGATAATTTGATAGTGATATAAGCAAACTATTCTAATGTGTGATTAATTTATTGTCTGAAT
>NZ_NMQR01000168.1 GCF_003545805.1 Photorhabdus sp. CRCIA-P01
CCAAAATCAACACGCCAAAATCAACACGCCCAAACCATTTCTTAGGCAGTGGCGTTATTAATTCGGCTTCATGAATAACCGGGTTTCCAAAATCACAGGTTTCCGTTTCATGAACAATCCTGTTTTTATCTGTTGAATCGGGTATTAACTCCTTGTTCTTAACAATAAAAACATCACGCGCATTATTAAGTTTTTGGGTCCTGACAACCAAATCCCCCTTCACGGTTTTTATCGTCGCAGATCTATTCTCGACTAATTGACCTTTATTTCCCTGAGCATCTTTCTGTATCCACATATTATCGTTGGCTTGTAGTAAGGCTTTATCACCGCTATTACGCACGGTATCACCCCATATCCGCATATCCCGATCTGCGGTTACACTACCTTTATTATCTAGTGTGGTATTTTCCAGCGTCATATCCCGTCCCGCTTGCACTGTAATATTGGGTGCAATATGGGTTTCTTTGCCAATAATATTCAGGTCCGTTTTAGCCTTAATATTTCCCAGTTCAATTTTGCCATTGGCGTTTAAAGTTATATCACGCTGGTCACTGGTTAATTCTTTTAAATTAACGCCCACGCCATCTTCAGTCGCAACCAGTCGGATTTTATTCGCATACATACCACCTAACGCTTTGGTATCAACGGCTAATTGAGGTTTAGTGCCTTCTCCAGCGACAGGTTTAACTGTGCCGTCTTTTAAACTGATTCGGTTGGCGCCTTGCGTCAGGGACAGGTTATTGGCCTGAATTTTGCCATTCAGTTCAGTCGCCCGGCTGATAATATCGACATAATCCGTCGCCTTGCCCTCCAGCCCTTTACCGCCAATAGTAATCTGGCCTTTTTTAACCTCCAGTGCTTCCAACGCGCCCTGTTTATCAAATTGGGGTTTACCCGTGGTCAGTGTGGCACTGGCCGTATTAATAAAACCACAGCCATCACAGGTAATGCCATTAGGGTTGGCAATCATCACGTTGGCTTTATTGCCGAAAATTTCCAATTGGCCTTGCAGGTTAGATTGTCCGCTGCCGGTCACTTCATTAATAATCAGTTCCGCCGGTTTTCCATGCAGGTTAGGGTTAGCGTTAAGTTGCCCGGCCAGTTGTGATTGAGCCGCTTGAGTGGCGTTATTGAGTACGGCGCCTGGAGTGGCGACATTGAACTCTTTATAGGTGTTGTGGGATATCCCCGCGTTGTTCGGCGTGGCAATATTCACCACCGGGACATTGCCCTGATTTTGTACCTGCGTATGGTGATTGTCCGGTGTTATTCCCGCGGCAATCGCCGGGTGGAGTGGCTGAATTGCCGTCAGGTAAATTAAAAGATAATTCGTGCCTCTCGCCACGGAGTTGCTGCGTTTACTCATCGTACTTTCCCTTTTGTTTACTTTAAGTGTGACAAAGTCAGTGAGACTGACCAATAAGT
>NZ_NMQR01000169.1 GCF_003545805.1 Photorhabdus sp. CRCIA-P01
CCCAGTGGGGGGTGATAGCGCTGGCGGCATTGTGGGGCGTGGGCAGTGTGACTTCATTTTTTGCCAACCGTCATCAGATAGCGGTCAGTCGTGAACGAATCAGCGAGGCCGGTGACCCTCAGGAAGCTTTATCGGCCCGTCTGCTCAGTCAGCATGACTTGCAATTGCAGATTGACCGGTTGCAGCACCAGTCAGCGCATGGGACACCGTGGTACAGCCGTTTTGGGCTCAATCAGAATGATGCCCTACTGAAAGTGATGTGGCCGGTGTATCAACGCAATAATGCCGAGCTGATACGTGATGCCGCTGCCCGGTTGCTCCATCAGCGTCTGACCGAACTGGTGAATCTGCCGGCGGGCAGTGCACAGCGTCATCAGCGTATCAATTCGGCGTACAACCAGTTGAAAGTGTATCTGATGATGGCTCAGCCGGAAAAAGCCCAGGCGGCCTTTATGCGCCGGGTGTTGATGGAAAACTGGCCGCGGCGGGCCGGGGTGACGGATGGCTTGTGGCAAAACAGCGGTGAGGCATTAGTGACTTTTTATGCGGAGAATTTGCCGCGCCACCCGGAGTGGAAAATCAGCGTGGATAACGGGTTGGTCGGTGAAGTGCGTCAGATATTGCTCAATCAGCTTGGGCAGCGTCAGGCGGAAACGGTGCTGTACCAGAAAATATTGCAACAGGTGGCCCACGGTTACGGCGATTTAAGGCTGGCGCAGATGACCGGGGTTACTGATGCGAGCCGTCTGTTTACCACCGATAAGGTAGTACCGGGGATGTTTACCCGTCAGGCGTGGGAGGGGCAGGTACAAAAAGCGATAGCGCAGGTGGTGGCTGCCCGGCAGGAGGAGATTGACTGGGTGCTCAGTGACGGTCGTCAGCCGGTATTGAAGGCGGTTTCACCGGCGGAGTTGAAAGCCCGATTGACGGAACGTTATTTCACCGATTTCGCCGGGGCGTGGCTGAACTTTCTCAACAGTTTGCGCTGGAATAAAGTGCATAACCTTGCTGATACCATTGACCAGTTAACCGTCATGGCGGATGTGCGTCAGTCGCCGTTGATTGCCCTGATGGACACGCTGGCTTATCAGGGCGAAACCGGCCAGCAGGGGACGGCGTTAGCGGATTCGCTGGTGAAATCGGCACAAAACCTGTTCCAGAAAAGTAAGCTGCCGGCGATTGACTCGCCCCGCATGCCATCGGGGCCACTGGATAACGCGTTTGGCCCGTTATTAGCGCTGATGGGCAAAAGCCCGGCGGAAAACGGGATGACGGCGGACCCGTCACTCAGTCTGCAAACCTTCCTGACGCGGGTAACCCGGGTGCGTCTGGTGCTGCAACAACTGGCGAATACCGATGACCCTCCGGCAGTGATGGAAGCCCTGG
>NZ_NMQR01000017.1 GCF_003545805.1 Photorhabdus sp. CRCIA-P01
GGATCAGACCGTTTTAGGGAGGCGGTACGGGGTCATTGGGGTATTGAAAATCGCGTCCATTGGGTGCTTGACGTATCAATGAATGAAGATGCGTGTGCCATTCGTCGCGGCAATGCTGCCGAGATATTAGCGGGTATGCGGCACTTCTCGCTTAATATGCTACGTGCAGAAACCAGTGTAAAAGCCAGCATGCGACGCAAAGCAAACATGGCCAATATGAGCAGTGAGTATTTGGATAAAGTTTTAATTGCAGGTTTTCAGACATTGGGCAAGAAATGAACATTCATGCTCTTGCCCTGGATAAATATACAATTGAAATATTTAATTAGCACTTATTGAAAGGTAGTGACGTATCACAGAAAAATTCCCCATAATTAATGGAAAAAGTGAGATTTTACATTAATATTTTAAATGGCGTAATTTAAATGTTTCATCTAATTGCTTTCTGTAAAGTGAATAAATACTTACCTAATTAATTCTCATCGGAATTATTTTTCTGGCCTATCTATTGTTGAAGAGCCTATATTTTATTGCCAGAAAAAGTCGATGTTTTTGCTATGGCTAATCTGGTGATTAGCCAGGGGGAAAATTCAACTTGGTGACATACCAGTAGTGATAGCAGTAGAGACGTTGGAACTGGGTCAGATGGATAATTGATATATGAAGTTATTCTAAATGTATATACCTAATAGATTTCGAGTTGCATCGCGACGGCAAGGGAGCGAATCCCCGGGAGCATAGAGAACTATGTGACCGGGGTGAGTGAGTGCAGCCAACAAAGAGGCAGCTTGAAAGATAACGGGTATAAATTCAAACTTAGGAGAATTCCCATGGATAAAATAAGAACAGTTGCTGAAACTTTGGCAATATTACATCAGAATCATCATCCGTTTGGTCTGGAACGACAGCCAAAGCAACTTAAGACCTCGGATTTTGACGGGCCGGTAATATTTTCTAATGATCTGAAAACGGCTACTGTGCCACCTGCATTTTTTACGGTACAAACTATACAAGAGCTGAAAGCACTCGGCGGTGTGCCTGATAGTCGGTATGGCCCTGGAAAAATGGAATCATATCATCCGTTACCTGAACCATTCTCTGCTGAACGACTGGCAAACGTCCCGGGAAATCATATTGATTTGTGCAAAGCTTTTCGTGCCTATATCTATGGTGATTCCGCTTTGGTCAAAGATTATGAAGAAATGCTTAATGCTAAGCGTTTTCCGATGAAAGTTGCGTTATTCAGTGGCGAAGAGATCACTGTTACTGCAAATAATCCATTGATTATTAAAGATACAGAACATAGTGGCGAACCCATTGTCTTGGTGTACAAGCAGATAACTATTGAACCGGAAGGCAAAATTATTTGCTACACCAACGGTAGGATTGAAGCAAGTGTCATTCACGGGGCTGAAAACGGTCCACAGCACTTTATCAGTGCAGGGATAGATGGAGCAATTGGTGCTGCTGGTGCAACTGGAAACAGCGGAGCTAATGGCATTGCTGGTTCACCTGGTCTTCAGAATAAACATACCTGTGTCGTTGGGACTACATCAGGTACTGATGGAATTAAAGGTTCTTCGGGAGCGCGGGGATCGGATGGCGAACCAGGTGGAGAGGCGACGAGACTAACTGTTGTATGTACTCATGTGGATGGGCAGATACAGTTGTGGTCGATGGGTGGCGATGGTGGTAAGGGGGGGAATGGCGGTCGTGGTGGTGGTGGCGGTGATGGTGGTAAGGGAGGGCATGGTAGTTTTTATGGTGGTATTGCTGATTATCGTCATTATCATACTGATAACACACTGTGTCAGCCTGCGGATGGGGGATGCGGAGGTGATGGCGGGGATGGAGGGGATGGGGGTAATGGAGGCTGTAGTGGAGATGGAGGTGACATAGATTTTAGCTATTCCACGGGTAATCCACATATTATGAGTCAGTCAGCACCAGGTATGATAGCGCCTGGCGGTAGGGGAGGATATGGAGGGAAAGGTGGTAATGGTGGTATCGGTGGTATCAAATCGGATAAGAATGGAGACGTAACTCAAGACGTAGGTTGTTTCGGAAAGGCGGGTAAAAGGGGTATGAATGGACAGTCAGGCCAGTTAGGACAGGATGGGCGGGTATATGTCAACGGCAAATTGACTGAGATGAAGCCAAGTGTGTTTCGGTTTTCCAAGAAAGAACTGTCTGGAAACGAGTAGATTAGGGATAGTGAGATTATCAGGGTGAAATCTGAGGTTTTTCATCAAAACAACTGTAGTTCTGTAATTAACTCAGTGCACCATAGGGTTAATATGTGCACTGAATTTGTAGTATAAAATTTTCGAGAAAAGTTATTTCAACCAACCTTTCTTCTGTGCGATTTCCAGTTGTGGCAGCAGATATTGCCATAATTCAGGATAGGCATCGGCAATGAATTTATTGCGGTTAATCACCTGCTCAAAACGAATACCATCTTCTACCCAACTCTGCCCTTTATTATGCAGATTCATCAGCATCGGCATTAGTCTATCCAGCGTAAGAGCGAAATTGGCGTCTTGGCTTTCTGCTGCTTCATACTCTTGCCAAAGTGACATAAAATGATTTTTCTGTGGTTCGGGAAGTAAACCAAAAAGACGGTCGGCGGCTTTGATTTCCTGTTCATGAATGGCTTCACGGGCGGCTAAATCGTAAACCATCACATCACCGGCATCAATTTCTACAATATCGTGAATTAATGCCATTTGAATAACCCGCTGGATATCTACCCCTTTTACATAGGGCGCAAAACTCATTGCGGCGATAGCAAAATGCCAGCTATGCTCGGCTGAATTTTCCCGACGATGGTTATCCAGTAACTTTGTTCGCCGCTGAACTTTTTTCAGCTTATCCAACTCCATCAAAAAACCGATGACATTCGTAAAAGGGCCAAAATCAACGGTAGATACTGCTAACGACATACAAACCTCATCAATTATTTTTCTTCTTTGAGAGAGTAAGGCAGAGGCTGAATAGTGAGTGAATGTCCTTCATCGTCACGGACACGGAATACACCATGACTTTCCATATCATTATTCATGACGACTTGTATCCAGACATTATCATTATTCAACTTAACGGCGGACAAAACGGTACCCGTTCTCCGCCACTTATCTCCTAATTGCCATTCCAAATCATCTCCAGCCACGGGAATTTTGCTGGCACTGCCAGCCAGCCAGTACATGGCACGTTTATTAGCACCGCGATATTTAGCACGAGCCACCATTTCCTGCCCGGTATAACACCCTTTTTTAAAGCATATCCCTCCAGCCAATGCCTGTAGGTTAGTTGCTTGGGGAATAAACTGTGCACTATTTGCCGCATCAATGATCGGGAAGCCAGCTTCAATATCCAGAGCTAACCACTGTTCGCTGTTATTAAGCTGAGCTTGAAGCTTTTCTGTTAACTGCTCAGCAGTTGCGGTGTTTGTCACCAGAAGGAAACGTTCAGACGGCAAGGTAAAATGGAGTAGAGTAGTGGCTTCATATTCAACAACAGCATTATCAGTATCCGGCAAGGTTGGGAAGAGGCTACTTAGGGCTTCCCGACAACTGTTACCTGCAACACCGAGCAATACCGCATTTTCATCCTGAGCAAGAGCAATTTTGGAGAATAATGCATATTTTTTTAATTCTGTAAGCTGATTTCCCAGCACACTACGGCGCTCAATATAAGCAAGACTTTCACCGCGATGGAAGAGGCGCAGATTACTCCACATTTTACCCTTTGCGTCACAGTGCGCACTAAGCACATGTTGATTCGCTGCAAGTGCGGAAATATCCGCTGTCACCTGACCTTGTAGATATTTTTCTGCATCCGGTCCAGTTGCTGCTACTAGTCCCCAGTCATCCAGAGATATTAAAGTCAGGGGAAGGATTGATGAAGACAATGGAGATTGTGAAGAAAACGGAGTTTTATAAGCCATGACATATCCTGCCAGTCAGATATTTGAGCCAATGATGCATAATGGTAAAAGAGCTGAAGCACAATGCAAGTAGTTATTATTGCTATTAGCTGGCATGATGCATCAGTTGGCCGGGCGACTTATATGGCTAATGGCGTTAAAACTAACAATGAGAATTAAAAAGGGGAGCTTTTGAACATGGATATTGATAATAAAGCACGTATTCATTGGGCATGCCGGCGTGGAATGCGTGAGCTGGATATTTCAATTATGCCGTTTTTTAACTATGAATATGACTCGCTCAGTGATGATGATAAACGACTTTTTATTCGCTTACTTGAATGTGCTGATCCTGATCTGTTCAACTGGTTAATGAATCATGGGCGTCCAGAAGATGAAGAGTTATTCCGCATGATTAAACTTATTCAGAATAGAAATAAAGATCGTGGTCCTGTGGAAATGTGATCTCAGGGTATCTTGGCATACCCAGCTAATTTCTACCTGTGTTCATGGTGCAATAGCGCTTATCGTACTACTTGCTCCATGGCCTGCGGATGACGCTATTTTCTGGATTTTCTGGCTTCCTTTGGTACTGTTGATTATTGTCAGTTGGGGGCGTAGCCAGAAAAATATCCGTAAATCTCAAGGGCTTTTAGTTCTTCTCAGTGATAATAAGTTGCAATGGAAGAAGCACGAGTGGCAAATTATCCGGCGGCCGTGGTTGTGTCGTTATGGCATATTAATTACGGCTCAATCTTTTTATAACCAGAAAAAAATCCGTTTATGGCTAGCATCCGATGGTATGTCACAGGATGAATGGAGGAATATTAATCAACTGTTGTTGCAATATCCTGATATCTAATTGAGCTGAAATTTTCCTGATTTAAAGTAGAGGCTCCATTTCTTGCAGGATTTGCATACACCATTGCGATAAACGATCATCAGTTTGTTCATACTGGTTTACGTCATCCAGAGCCAGCCCGACAAATTGTGAGCCATTATCCGTTAATGGTTTCGGGCTGGTAAACTCATAACCTTCAGTTGGCCAGAAGCCAATAAAATGCACGCCTGAAGGGCGTAAATGGTGATATAGCATACCGAGAGCGTCAAGGAACCAATCGCCGTAATCAATTTGATCCCCCATACCATACATGGCGACAATTTTCCCCTGTAAATCGAGGGAAGGGATTTGATCCCAAATAACCAGCCAATCTTCCTGCAATTCGCCAAAATCCCATGTTGGGATACCGAGAATCAGTACAGAATATGTTTCCATTAATTCAGGTTCTGTCTCTTTGATATTGTGGAGATCAATTAAATCTTCGCCAAGGATATCGCGGATTTTCTCTGCTACCATCTCGGTGTAGCAGGTGCTGGAGCCGTAAAAAAGACCAATCTTCATCATTAATCATTATGGTTTTTGAATATCTGGGCTGGCATTGTAACAGAATAATTGCTTTTTCAGGCATAATAGCCAGCAGAGATGTGCAGATTTAAGGAAAGTATTTCGTGTCAAAACAACCAACTCAGTTGACTAATCCACTGATAGAACAGTTTCTTGATGCTATCTGGCTGGAACATGCTCTTGCGGAAAATACGCTGGCTTCTTACCGGTTGGATTTGCAGGCACTGGATAACTGGTTGATATATCATGGACACAATTTATTATCTGTCCAGACGATAGATTTGCACTCTTTTATGGCAGAACGCGTGGATGGAGGGTATAAAGCCAGTAGTTCGGCGCGTTTACTCAGTGCCATGCGTCAATTGTTTCTCTATTTTTATCGGGAAAAAATGCGGGAAGATGATCCGACAGCACTTTTGTCTGCACCCAAATTACCAAAGCGATTGCCTAAAGATTTAAGTGAAAAACAGGTCGAAGATCTACTTAATGCGCCCTGTACAGATCAGCCGGTGGAGTTAAGGGATAAAGCCATGCTTGAAGTGCTTTATGCCTGTGGTTTACGGGTATCGGAGTTAGTGGGATTGACGCTTTCCGATGTCAGTTTGCGCCAAGGCGTGGTGAGAGTGATAGGTAAAGGTAATAAAGAACGGTTAGTGCCTTTAGGGGAAGAAGCGATTTACTGGCTAGAGCATTATCTGGAATATGGGAGAGCCGGGTTGCTGAATGGCGCAACGTTGGATGTCCTTTTTCCGAGCAACCGTGGGCGACAAATGACCCGACAGACATTCTGGTATCGTATTAAACATTATGCGCTGTTGGCTGGAATCGATGCTGAACGATTATCTCCCCATGTTTTGCGTCATGCATTTGCCACGCATTTGCTTAATCATGGCGCTGATTTGCGAGTTGTGCAGATGTTATTGGGGCATAGTGATCTATCCACAACACAAATATATACTCATGTAGCAACAGAACGGCTCAAATTGTTACATCAACAACATCATCCGCGTGGGTGAGCACGGATTTAAAGGAACTGAAAATGAAAAAAAGCGTGTTATGTTTTCCTCTTTTGCTGGCCTGGTTTAGTGGAAATGTGCTTGCTGATGATGGTGCTGTCCATCGAACAATGCAAAAACTAGGGATAAAAGCAGAAAGCATCCAGCCATCACCTATCGTGGGTTTAAATACGGTAGTTACTGAGCAAGGTATCATTTATCTATCTGATGACGGGAAATATTTATTACAAGGGCCAATTTATGATGTTAGTGGTAGCGCTCCTGTGAATGTCAGTAATCAATTATTGGTGAAAAAGTTGGAAGCAATGAGAGATCAAATGATCATCTACAAAGCGCCGGAAGAGAAGCATATCGTTACCGTTTTCACGGATATTACCTGTGGTTACTGCCATAAATTGCATGAAAACATGAAAGAGTACAATAAACTTGGTATTACTGTGCGCTATCTGGCATTCCCTCGTCAGGGTATGCAGCACCAATCTGCTAAAGATATGCAATCCATCTGGTGTAGTGCAACACCGCGGAAATCACTGGATGCAGCGTTTAAAAATGAGGATGTTTCGCCAATTAAGGGCTGTAAGGTGGATATTGCTAACCATTACAAACTGGGCCTCCAGTTTGGTGTGCAGGGAACGCCTGCGATTGTCCTTAAGGATGGCAGCTTGTTAGGTGGATATATGCCACCAGAGGCTTTGGCGGCGGCACTGGCACAACGTGGTAAATAAGTTTAGTGAATATTGAAACACAACTTCGCCGCCGCCCGGCGGTGGATGACAGTCATCTTCCACAACAGATTCATCCATTACTGCGTCGTTTATATGCCGTTCGTGGTATCCAGCAAGCTAATGAATTGGAGCGTGGTGTTCAAGGGTTATTGAATTATCAGCATCTGAGCGGTGTGGAACAGGCGGTGGCGCTCTTGTTGGCTGCACTTCATGAACACTGGCGTATCGTTATTGTCGGTGATTTTGATGCTGATGGGGCAACCAGTACGGCATTGGCGATCCGATCATTACGCTCGATGGGATATCGCCATCTGGATTATCTGGTACCAAACCGTTTTGACGATGGTTATGGTTTAAGTTCACAGGTGGTAGAAGAGGTTGTTAAAAAAGGCGCTGACCTAATTATGACCGTGGATAATGGTATCTCTTCCCATGAAGGGGTTGCGGCTGCCCATCAGCACCATATGAAAGTGATTATCACGGATCATCACTTGCCGGGTGACGTTTTGCCGGCGGCTGATGCCATTATTAATCCTAATCTTGCCGATTGTTCGTTCCCGTCTAAATCATTGGCCGGGGTGGGTGTCACATTTTATCTGATGTCTGCTTTAAGGGCGGCGCTGAGAAAAGATCAGTGGTTTGAAAAGCAAGGAATCGCGCTGCCAAATCTGGCGGAAATGTTGGATTTGGTTGCGTTAGGAACTGTCGCCGATGTTGTACCTTTGGATACCAATAACCGGATTCTGGTTTATCAAGGATTGAATCGTATTCGTGCAGGGCGTTGTTGCGCGGGGATACGCGCATTACTGGAAGTTTCCAATCGTGATGCTTATAAACTGACAGCCAGCGATTTGGGTTTTTTTCTGGGGCCAAGACTGAATGCCGCTGGCCGCCTCGATGATATGTCCATTGGCGTCACTTTATTGCTAACTGACGACATGGCAAAGGCGCGTCAGATAGCTTGTGAACTGGACAGTCTTAACCAGACTCGTCGTGAAATAGAGCAGGGAATGCAACAGGAAGCACTGCAAATCTGCGACAAATTTGAACGTACCAGCACTGAACTGCCTTATGGGCTAGCACTCTATCATCCAGAATGGCATCAAGGGGTAGTCGGAATTCTGGCTTCCCGGATTAAAGAGCGTTTTCATCGGCCTGTTATCGCTTTTGCACCAGCTGGCGAGGGGATTTTGAAAGGTTCTGGTCGTTCAGTTCAGGGATTGCATATGCGTGATGCGCTTGAGCGGCTTGATACTTTGCATCCGGGGTTGATACTTAAATTTGGTGGTCATGCGATGGCGGCCGGTTTGTCACTTGAACAGGATAAATTCGAACAATTTCAGTATCACTTTTCTACGCTAATGGCGGATTGGTTAGATATTTCGCAACTTGAAGGTGTTATCTGGAGTGATGGTGAATTAGCGACTAATCAACTGTCATTGGACATGGCGGAAATGTTGCGTGATGGCGGTCCTTGGGGGCAGGCATTCCCGGAACCTATTTTTGACGGTAAATTCAAACTACTGCAACAGCGTATTGTTGGAGAACGACATTTAAAGATGATAGTAGAGCCATTAAACGGTGGGCCGATGCTGGATGGTATTGCGTTCAATATCGATCCTACCCGCTGGCCAGATAACAGTGTCCGCGAAGTAGAACTTGCCTATAAACTGGATGTTAATGAATTTCGTGGCAACCGTAGTGTACAGCTTTTGATCCAACATCTCTGGCCTTATTAATAGTTGAGCGGCAGGTAGTCAGTCATTGTCGCGTACTCTCGTATGAATACGTGACAAATCTGTTGAAGTGC
The DNA here is from genome assembly GCF_003545805.1 of Photorhabdus sp. CRCIA-P01. Classification (GTDB taxonomy): domain Bacteria; phylum Pseudomonadota; class Gammaproteobacteria; order Enterobacterales; family Enterobacteriaceae; genus Photorhabdus; species Photorhabdus antumapuensis. The sequence goes on from NZ_NMQR01000017.1 coordinate 8,882, forward strand.
TATAAACCCTGTGCCGAATCCGCTACAATACGCGGTTCGAAAATTATCCATTTATCTACGACTACACAACGTAAGACACGAGAATATGTTTGAAATTAATCCGGTAAAAAACCACATTCAGGACCTGTCTGAACGGACAACGGTTCTGAGGGGGTATCTTTGACTACGATGTCAAAAAAGAGCGTTTAGAAGAAGTAAATGCTGAATTGGAACAGCCTGATGTTTGGAATGAACCGGAGCGGGCACAGGCTTTGGGTAAAGAACGTTCCTCATTAGACGAGATTGTCGAAACGATCGATCAGCTTGAGCAGGGTCTGGAAGATGTACAAGGTTTACTGGAACTGGCGGTAGAAGCTGACGATGAAGAGACTTTTAATGAAACTGTGGTAGAGCTGGAACAGCTTGAAGGCAAATTGGGTCAGTTGGAATTTCGCCGCATGTTTTCTGGTGAGTACGACAATGCTGACTGTTATCTTGACTTGCAGGCAGGCTCTGGTGGTACCGAGGCCCAGGATTGGGCAAGTATGCTAATGCGTATGTATTTACGTTGGGCTGAATCCAAAGGTTTTAAAACTGAAATCATTGAAGAATCAGATGGTGAAGTTGCTGGCCTGAAATCAGCGACCATTAAGATTATGGGCGATTATGCTTATGGTTGGTTGCGTACTGAAACCGGTGTTCACCGTTTGGTGCGTAAAAGCCCATTTGATTCTGGCGGTCGTCGCCATACTTCATTCAGTTCTGCTTTCATTTATCCTGAAGTGGATGATGATATTGATATTGAAATTAATCCAGCAGACTTACGTATCGATGTTTACCGCGCATCTGGCGCGGGTGGTCAGCACGTCAATAAAACAGAATCTGCGGTGCGTATTACCCATATTCCAACCAACATTGTGACTCAGTGTCAAAATGATCGTTCTCAGCATAAAAATAAAGACCAGGCGATGAAACAGCTAAAAGCGAAGCTGTATGAACTGGAGATGCAGAAAAAGAACGCCAATAAACAGGAAATGGAAGAAAATAAATCTGATATTGGTTGGGGTAGTCAAATTCGCTCTTATGTTCTGGATGATTCACGCATCAAAGACTTGCGCACCGGCGTTGAAACTCGCAATACACAAGCGGTGCTGGATGGTGATCTGGACAAATTCATTGAAGCAAGCCTTAAAGCTGGCTTATGAGGAACTAAAATGTCACAACAACAGCAGCAGCAGGGTGCGGAACAGGCTCCCGATTTAAATAATGAACTGCAAACTCGCCGTGAAAAACTGGTAGCTTTACGGGAGAAAGGTATTGCATTCCCGAATGATTTCCGTCGTGAAAACATCTCGGAAGATTTGCACGCGAAATATGACGACAAAACTCAGGAAGAGTTGGCGGCACTGAATATTGAAGTGACGGTTGGCGGTCGTATGATGACGCGTCGCATCATGGGTAAGGCTTCTTTCGTAACGCTACAGGATATGGGCGGTCGTATTCAGTTATATGTTGCCCGTGACGATCTGCCGGAAAGTATTTATAACGAACAGTTTAAAAAATGGGATCTGGGAGACATTCTGGGGGCTCGTGGCAAACTGTTTAAAACCAAAACCGGTGAACTTTCCATTCACTGTACTGAACTGCGTCTGCTGACAAAAGCTTTACGTCCATTGCCGGATAAATTCCACGGCTTGGCTGATCAGGAAACTCGTTATCGCCAGCGTTATTTGGATCTGATCGCGAATGACGAATCGCGCAAAACTTTCCAAATTCGTTCTCAAGTCTTGTCGGCCCTGCGTAGCTTTATGGTCAGCAAAGGCTTTATGGAAGTGGAAACACCAATGATGCAGGTAATCCCTGGTGGTGCGGCAGCTCGTCCATTTATTACTCACCATAATGCGCTGGATATTGATATGTATCTGCGTATTGCGCCGGAACTTTACCTGAAACGTCTGGTTGTTGGTGGTTTTGAACGTGTATTTGAAATTAACCGCAACTTCCGTAATGAAGGTGTATCTCCGCGCCATAATCCTGAGTTCACCATGATGGAACTCTACATGGCCTATGCGGATTACAAGGATCTGATTACCCTGACAGAAGAGCTGTTCCGTACGCTGACGCAGAATATTTTGGGTAATACTCTGGTTCACTATGGCGAGCAGGAATTCGATTTCGGTAAACCATTTGCTCAAATGACCATGAAAGAGGCCATTTGTAAATATCGTCCTGAAACCAATATGGCTGATTTGGATGATATGGATAAAGCGGTGGCTATCGCTGAATCTCTTGGTATTGAAGTGGAAAAAGGTTGGGGCCTTGGTCGTATTCAGTGTGAAATTTTTGAAGAAACGGCTGAAAGTCACCTGATTCAACCCACATTTATCACTGAATATCCGGCAGAAGTTTCTCCGTTAGCGCGTCGTAATGATGAAAATCCGTTTATCACCGACCGTTTTGAATTCTTTATTGGTGGACGTGAGATTGGTAACGGCTTCTCGGAATTGAATGATGCCGAAGATCAGGCTGAACGTTTTGCTGAGCAAGTTCGCCAGAAAGACGAAGGTGATGACGAAGCCATGTTCTACGATGAAGATTATGTCACGGCTTTGGAACACGGTATGCCGCCAACAGCTGGTTTGGGTATTGGTATTGACCGTATGATTATGTTGTTGACAGATAGCCATACTATCCGTGATGTCATTCTGTTCCCGGCAATGCGCCCGCAGAAATAACAGCTTGAATTAAATTTCAACTCCCCTGTGGCATAGCTGCCGGGGGAGTTTTTATTTTCAACTGCCTGAAATACAGACAACTTAAACAGATAATGGCTTGTTGATGCCAACGAAGTCGCTATAATAATTTATGTTATCCTTAAGCGAGCGTAGTTCAATGGCAGAACGAGAGCTTCCCAAGCTCTATACGAGGGTTCGATTCCCTTCGCTCGCTCCAGTTTTGTTTCTTCCTAAAAAATGCTGAGTAGTTCGCATTGAAAGTATATCTTTTGGTATGATGTAAATAAGATCAAAAGAATTTACGAATAATAACCGATATAAATTAATAACTAACTCATCGCCTAATATGAAAAGAATCCCGTTATTAAATCAACCACGAATCAGTTAGGAGTGATATATTATGAATGCGGATACATCACCGTAGAAAGCATTCTATGGTAAATGAATAATTAATAGAGACTATTTACTATGAAAGAAAAGCATTGGTCAAAAATCCAATTTTTACATGAAGCTGTAACTAATCAAAGTATTGTCATCAAAGGAACTCATAGCTATTATAGCGATTGCTGGAGCGGCGGTTTTGAAGAATCTGTCGTTCGCTATTTGTACGGTGATAAGATCAGTCTTCAATGGGAGTCTAAGTGGCCAATTGATAAATTGTATATTGGCGATTATGTTTGCATAGGTGCTGAAACTATCATTCTTATGGGTGGAAACAATACACACAGAGCGGATTGGTTCTGTTTATATCCATTCATGGAATATATTGAAGAGGCATATGTAGGCAAAGGTGACACGCATATTCATGATGGTGTGTGGCTTGGTATGCGTTCAATGATTATGCCAGGCGTCACCATTGGTGAAGGCGCTATCGTTGCTGCTAATAGCGTCGTAACTAAAGATGTTGAGCCATATAGTATTGTTGCTGGAACGCCTGCGAAATTAGTTAAATATCGCTTTGAGCCGCACATTATCAATGAGTTACTTGCGTTAAAAATATATGATTGGTCAGAAGAGAAATTTAATGCTTTAAAACCCTATCTCTGTGCTTCGGATATTAAGGCATTAAAATCTGCTGTAAGATCATATTAAGACAAATAGTTAATTAATTCCGTAGAATAATTAATTAGGCTGGATCCGACTAATTAAATATGATTTTTAAAATGTTCTATTACTGAATTATTTAACTAAAATACATTAATTATTGGCTGAAATACCGTTTCGGCATTCAAGCTGCAAACGGTATTTCTCCGAAAGGAGTCTATCTTTAACTAGTTAAATAAAAAACATTGTACAATGGTATAAAAGAGAGATGAGACAGAGTTTATTGTTATTTATTTAATATTCCTTCAATATAAAAGAAAATATGCTACTATCCTCTTATGAAAAGAAAAAATACACCGACGCCACATGATGCTATTTTTAAAAAGTTTTTAAGTCATATTGATACTGCCAGAGATTTTCTAGAGATACATTTACCTGCCACATTACGGGCAGTTTGTGATCTTGATACACTGCGACTGGAATCGGGGTCATTTATTGAGGACAATCTGCGGGTACATTATTCCGACATCCTGTATTCACTAAAAACTACACAGGGTGAGAGTTATGTGTATTGCGTGATTGAACATCAAAGTTCCCCGGATAAGATGATGGCATTCCGGCTGATGCGTTACAGTATTTCAGCAATGCAATGGCATCTAGAGCAGGGACATGAAAAATTGCCGCTGGTTATTCCGGTGTTGTTTTATCATGGAAAAATACGGCCGTATCCGTGGAGTACCAACTGGTTCGACTGCTTCGATGCTTCGGCTCTGGCGGAAGAGATCTATTCCAGCGCGTTTCCGCTGGTGGATGTGACGGTAATCCCGGATGATGAAATCCTGACGCACAAACGGGTTGCACTACTGGAAATAGTACAAAAACATATCCGGCAACGTGATATGGCGGAGTTACAGCAAGAGCTGACCATGTTGTTTGCGTATGATTATTATACATATGAGCTGCTAAAAAGCATGCTAAACTACATATTACTGGTGGGAGATACCGCCGATCCAGAAGGTTTTATCCGGCAACTGGCAGAACAGTTCCCGAAGTATGAGGAGGTACTGATGACAATAGCGCAGAAGTTGCAACATAAAGGACATCAAGAAGGGCTTCAAGAAGGATTACAGAAAGGTGAAAAAAAAGGTGAAAAACGGGCGAGTCTGAAAATCGCGCGCGCATTGATGGATAATGGTATCGATCATGAAACGATAATGAAAAGCACAGGGTTGAGCCAGAACGAACTTGAACAAATACGTCACTGATTCGTACTGAGAGCCGTAATCGGTATTTAAAGATTCGTGTTAGAAGAGGGGCTTGTCCAGCGAGTAACGGACCGTCCCCTAGAAATATGAGGAGGTAATTGATGACAATAGCGCAAAAACTGGAGCAGAAAGCGTTCCAAGAAGGATTTCAGGAAGCATACCAAGAAGCATATCAAGAAGGATTACAGAAAGGTGAAAAACAGGCGATTCTGGAAATCGCCTGTAGAATGATGAACAATGGTATTGATCATGAAACAATAATGAAAACTACTGGATTGAGCCAGAACGAACTTGAACAAATAGCCGATTGACTTATGCCGATACCTTAATCGGCATGAAAGTTCGTGTAAATAAGTGGGCAAAATTTCACATATAAGCGGTATATTATTTGGATAAGTTTGAAATCATACTTTTTCTGTCTGGTATTGAGCTTTTTAATTGAAATAGTATTTGAATAATTAAAGAATATTCCTCAAATAGAATATTCGAAACATCGTAATCCGATAAATTTTCTCTTGGAAGCGGCAACCGGATTGGTTGCCTATACTTTTTAATCTAAAAAAATCTGAATCTATACCTAATAGATTTCGAGTTGCAGCGAGGCGGCAAGTGAACGAATCCCCAGGAGCATAGATAACGATGTGACTGGGGTGAGTGAAAGCTGCCAACAAAGCAGCAGCTTGAAAGATGAAGGGTATATGCACCTCTGAATTAGCCGTTCTTAGAATAGGAAATATTTCCGTTATTGGTAAATAATCGAACGCTGAAACAGGTTGAATTGAGCCATCATACGAAAATATATTCAGTAGATATCTGATATTCTTTTGGCGCTTTTAATTAATATTTCTTTGTAATTAGGTGTCTGTTTTTCCACATTGGAAAATATAGCTTGAAGCGTGGCATTAGTTATTTCTTTGCCGGCGAGTTTTGGCATGCCACTATTGAACGGCGGTTCTGGGTTATATTGCATCGCTAGTTGGACTGCTTGTGCATATTCTTCATCTTGGATTTTAGCAAGCAATGTTAAACCGAAATCAATACCCGCAGTGACTCCACCTCCGGTGACCCGGTTTCTATCAATAACGACTCTTTTATTAACCGGTATTGCCCCGAATTCGTTGAGATCGTCTGTCATCGACCAATGAGTCGCTGCTTGATACCCTTTCAGCAAGCCAGCGGCTCCTAACAGGATAGATCCGGTACACACGCTGGTGACCCAAGATGCTTTACTGCCCACTTTATTTATCCAATCAAGCATGTCTAATTCGGAAAGCACAGCATAAGGATTTCCTGTACCGGGAATACATAAGATATCAACTTTATCTAACTGCTCAAACGTAATGCTCGGCGAGAATGATATATGTGCCAGTTCAGTACGCACCGGAAGTAAATCGCGCCAAACATATTCAATATTTGACCATCCTCCTACCTCAAGAACTGTCGCGGGACCAATCATATCAAGTGGCGTCATGCCTGGAAAAATGACAAAAGCGAGAGTAGGTTTCTCTCCAGACGATGCTTTCATTAACGAAGATAATGCCGCGGGATATTCCTTAGATGTGTTTTTCATGGAGCCGTTTTCCTTATCGAGATTGAGAAGTGAACAGAAATTCATATGCCGCTATTTTTATCGATCGCCGAATATCTGTTATTCCCGGTAGTGAATTGATGAGGCAACTGTAACCGTTAACTGATTGGCGTATATGCCAATATAGCGACAATTTACGCCAAGTGCCATAATTGCCTTTATGGACATTAAAACTCTCTATTTTCTGATCTTCCCCAACGTAAATCTGCTGGACCTTTCAGGACCATTGCAGGTCTTTACTACCGCCAATGAGCTGGCGGAGAAAGCTGGTCACAGGCGACCCTATGCCATAAAAGTCGTGGCTTGTGAGCCTGGACAAGTCATGACGCAGGCCGGAATAACTGTGCAGGCAGAACCCTTGCCTGAGCTGGATTTTCCCGCTGATACTTTGATCGTTGCAGGGGGTACTGGCGTTGAGTCAGCGGCGGACCATCCGTCATTGTGCAATTGGTTAAAGGGACATGCATTGTTGGCCAGGCGTATTGTATCTGTATGCAGTGGGGCATTCATTCTGGCTGCCTGCGGGTTGCTTGATGGCCGCAGAGTCGTCACGCACTGGAGTAGTTGTGCCGAACTGGCCCGACGTTACAGTAAATTGCAGGTGGAATGTGATCCTATCTTTATTCAGGATGGCCCGGTGTGGACTTCTGCTGGCGTCACCGCAGGCATCGATTTGGCTCTGGCATTATTGGAGGAGGATTTCGGCCATAAACTGGCACTGGATGTTGCACGGAATCTCGTTATGTTTCTCAAACGTCCTGGTGGTCAGGAACAGTTTAGTGCTCCACTGGCGTTACAAAGCAGCACGAGTAAATTTGCAGATCTTCACGCCTGGATGACCAACAATTTGGCGGGAGACCTTTCAGTGGCAGCTTTGGCCGCTCGTGCCAATATGAGTGGGCGCAGCTTTGTGCGCCACTATAGCCAACATACAGGGATTACACCAGCCAAAGCGGTGGAGCGATTCCGCCTGGAAGCGGCGCGTTATCTTTTGGCTGAATCTACGCTATCGCTCAAGTGTATAGCCTCCCGTTGCGGTTTTGGCTGTGAAGATACTTTACGCCGCAGTTTCTTCAGGATGTTTGGCAGCACGCCACAGGACTACCGTAAGCACTTCAAAGCGACATTTTAGCTATTTATTCCCTTTATTACTCATTCTCTGCCACCTCTTTCTTCAATCGTCGCCACAATGTAGTACGGCTAATTCCCAGATATTCCGCAGTTGCATGGTGATTGCCGGAAAACCGTTTCAAGGTTTCGTGAACTGAAAGTGGTGCAGTAAGTGAAGATTGTTGAATTGAAGAAGGAGAAGACTTAATACTTTGTTTTGCCAGCTTGAGTGTAGATTGGCGCTCCGGTGAAAGCGCCAATATCAATTCTGGTGTTAAGGTATGTTCAGGATGGGCACTGAGGTATAACGTGAGCCGCTCCATAAGATTACGTAGTTCTCGGACATTACCGGGCCAATGATAGGCTTGCAATGCCTCCTGACAGGCAGCAAGTTCTTGCACTCTTGATTGTGATACCGGTAAGTTCAATGCAGCAAATGCTCGTCGCAGATATTCCAGCGCCAATACACCAATGTCGTGACCTCTTTCCTTGAGGGCTGGAATGTTGATCCGCAATACACTCAGGCGATAGAACAGGTCTGTTCGAAAACGTCCTTCTCGAACCCAGGTGTCCAGATCGCAATGTGTGGCGCAAATGATCCGAACATCAACAGCAATGGGGCGGTGTCCTCCTACTCTGACAACGGATTTTTCTTCCAGTACCCGCAATAGCCGTGTTTGAAGAGGCAGTGGCATTTCACCAATTTCATCCAGAAATAGCGTGCCTCGATGCGCAACTTCAAAAAGACCTGCACGCCCTCCGCGTCGTGAACCGGTGAAAGCCCCTTCCTCATAACCAAACAATTCAGCTTCCAGTAGAGATTCAGCGATAGCGCCACAGTTAACGGCGACAAACGGGCGTTGATGTTTACCTGCAACCTGACCATACCGCAGGGCATATTCATGGTGAATGGCTTGTGCTACTAGCTCCTTCCCTGTGCCACTTTCCCCCTGTATCAGCACCGTGGCAGGCGAACGGGCATATAGCATAATAGTGTTGCGCACATGTTCCATCATCGCTGAATTTCCCCGGATATCATTGAGAGTGTGGCGGGTACGCAAGGTATTCTCGGTTGGGTAGGCAGAAATTGAAGCCTGGCTGAGCTTGGTCATTCTGGCGATATCCAGTGCATCATGGAATGCCTGGCGAATAGAATCGGCAGAGTAGACAAAAACACCCACCAATTCAGCTTCATAGGCGAGATCGGTAATTAGCCCGGCACCGACAATCACTTTAATGCCAATGGCTTTTAGTGCATTGACTTGGGTCCGTGCATCTTCTTCCGTTACGTAACTGCGTTGTTCAATACGCAGGTTAAACCGTTGTTGGAATTCTTCTAGCGCAGGTAATGTATTCTGATAGGTGATAACACCAATACGTGAACTGATTTGTCGTGCGCGGGCCAATGCCTGCATAAAATCAAAACCGCTGGCCTTGGCAATGATAACCGGTACTGACAAACGACTTTTCAGATAAGCTCCGTTGGAGCCGGCACAGAGCACGGCATCACAACATTCAGTTGTTAACCGTTGACGAATATGCTGAACCGCATTTTCAAACCCAAGTTGGATAGGCGTGATATTGGCCTGATGATCGAACTCTGGTGTGATATCACGGAAGAGATCAAAAAGACGGGAGACAGATACTGTCCAAATGACCGGTTTATCACGGTTATCACGTTCTGCTGATGGTGTTTCTGCCATGCTATTCCTCTATCTGTACGCTGTTTTCGTTTTTCTTAGCTGAACTTTATTCGCTTTTTCCACCACACTCATTCAATGTTTCGCAATTGTTTCATTCGTGTTTCATGAAACGTAATTGATTCATTATGAAACAGAAGGGTTTTTCTATCAATGGGACTTTCCTACAAGCTAATAAATATTCTTAGTGTTATTTTTTAATTAAAAAACAAAATATTAACTTTTTATTGTGTTTATTTTTTAAAACAGTCAGCTATTTTTCACTTTATTGGTACGTATATTGCTAAGTAACATGATGAGTAACAAATGTGTTTCATTATAATAACAATGAGGTCTTATATGACGCTTTCCTCTGCCGGTTTGGCATTTCGTCAGGCGATAGAAGCTGAATCCCCGCTACAGGTTGTCGGTACCATTAATGCGAATCATGCGTTGCTGGCAAAACGGGCGGGCTATAAAGCTATCTATCTTTCTGGTGGCGGTGTATCGGCGGGTTCATTGGGTATGCCTGATCTGGGAATTTCAACGCTGGATGATGTGCTGACAGATATTCGTCGTATTACCGACGTATGCGATTTGCCATTGTTGGTGGATGCTGATATCGGTTTTGGTTCTTCTGCCTTTAATGTGGCCCGCACTGTGTGTTCCATGATTAAAGCAGGGGCGGCGGGGCTGCATATTGAGGATCAGGTCGGTGCGAAGCGCTGCGGTCATCGCCCGAATAAAGAGATTGTGTCTAAAGAAGAAATGGTTGATCGCATCAAGGCCGCCGTCGATGCCCGTACTGATAAAAATTTCGTCATTATGGCCCGCACTGATGCTTTGGCTGTTGAAGGATTAGCAGCGGCGCTTGACAGGGCAAAAGCCTATATCGAAGCCGGGGCAGATATGCTGTTTCCTGAGGCGATCACTGAATTACATATGTATCAAACATTTGCGTCAACAACCGGGGTTCCAATACTCGCCAATATCACTGAATTTGGTGCGACTCCACTTTTCACGACTGAAGAGTTGAAAAGTGTGGATGTCTCTATTGCGCTTTATCCGCTTTCTGCTTTCCGGGCAATGAATAAGGCGGCCGAGCAGGTTTACACTACACTTCGCCGCGAAGGGACACAGAAGAGTGTGATCAGCATGATGCAGACTCGCAATGAGTTATACGAAAGCATCAACTACTATGATTTTGAACAAAAACTGGATCTACTTTTCTCCCAGAAAAAATCTCAATGACGGACAGCCCCACCTAATTTCGTCGTTTTATATGGCATAAAAACAGTAGAGGTGATACCCATGAGCGAACAGAGCACGATGACTGAGTTAACCACTTTCAAGCCTAAAAAATCTGTAGCCCTTTCTGGCGTCAGTGCGGGTAACACGGCACTTTGTACAGTTGGAAAAACCGGTAATGATCTGCACTACCGTGGTTACGATATTCTTGATCTTGCAACCCAGTGTGAATTCGAAGAAGTTGCATACCTACTGATTCATGAAAAATTGCCTTCCCGCGCTGAATTATCCGCCTATAAAACGAAATTAACCGCACTGCGAGGTCTGCCGGGTAGCGTAAAGGCAGCATTGGAAACATTGCCCGCAGCCGCCCATCCGATGGATGTTATGCGTACGGGAGTCTCGGTTCTTGGTTGTACATTGCCTGAAAAAGACGATCATCATCTTGCGGGAGCGCGTGATATTGCTGACAGATTACTGGCTTCTCTCAGCTCCATGTTGCTCTATTGGTATCACTATAGCCACAATGGACGCCGCATTGAGGTAGAAACCGATGATGTGTCGATAGGTGGGCATTTTCTGCATCTCTTGCATGGTAAAGAACCCAGTGAATCATGGGAAAAAACCATGCATACCTCTCTAATCCTTTATGCTGAACACGAATTTAATGCCTCGACATTTACCAGCCGGGTTATTGCAGGAACTGGCACGGATATCTACTCCGCTATCATCGGGGCGATTGGTGCGTTGAGAGGGCCAAAACACGGTGGAGCAAACGAAGTCTCTTTTGAAATTCAACAGCGCTATGAAAATCCTGATGAGGCAGAGAGTGATATTCTGGCGCGCTTGGCGAGAAAAGAGGTCATTATCGGCTTTGGTCATCCGGTTTACACCATTTCAGATCCCCGTCACAACATCATTAAAGATGTGGCTCTGCAACTTTCTAAAGAGGCAGGAACCACCAAAATGTTTGATATCGCGGATCGACTAGAAGCGGTGATGTGGGCTAATAAAAACATGTTCCCGAATCTTGATTGGTTCTCAGCGGTTTCCTATCACATGATGGGCGTGCCAACGGCGATGTTTACACCGTTGTTTGTGATTGCCCGCACAGCGGGATGGGCTGCTCACATCATTGAACAACGTATTGATAACAAAATTATTCGTCCTTCAGCCAACTATACCGGGCCAGAAAATCGACTATTTACGCCAATAGGTAAACGTGGGTAACGTTATTTTTGATGCAGAGATCCCTGCATGGGTGTTTTTTTAACAAGGAATTATTATGTCTACCTTTGTTGCAAACAATCGTCCTGAATATGATCAGGTGATTGTGGATATTGTGGATTATGTTATGGCATACGCCATCACATCGTCCGTCGCCTATGAAACGGCTTATTACTGCTTTCTGGATACATTAGGTTGCGGGCTGGAGGCGCTAGAATACCCGGCTTGTAAGAAATTGCTAGGGCCGATTGTGCCGGGGACAATGGTACCCAATGGTGTACGTGTGCCGGGAACGCAGTTTCAACTCGATCCGGTACAAGCGGCGTTTAACATTGGTATGATGATCCGGTGGTTGGATTTCAATGATACATGGCTTGCCGCTGAATGGGGGCATCCATCCGATAACCTCGGTGGCATCTTGGCAGTAGCTGACTGGCTATCGAGAAATGCTGTTGCTGGTGGGAAAAAGCCTCTCACGATCAAAGATGTTTTGACGGGTATGGTTAAAGCACATGAAATTCAGGGATGTCTTGCACTGGAGAATGCATTCAATAAAGTCGGTTTAGATCATGTCGTGCTGGTAAAAGTGGCTTCGACCGCTGTTGTTGCTGAAATGTTGGGGTTGAATCGGGAAGAGATCCTGAGTGCGGTATCACTGGCTTGGGTTGATGGTCAATCGCTGCGAACTTACCGTCATGCTCCCAATACCGGCTCACGTAAATCTTGGGCGGCTGGTGATGCAACATCCCGCGCGGTTCGCTTGGCCCTGATGGCGCAAAAGGGTGAAATGGGATATCCCTCGGTACTAACCGCAAAAACGTGGGGATTCTATGATGTCTTGTTCAATGGTCAGCCTTTCAAATTCCAGCGTGCATATGGCTCTTATGTGATGGAAAACGTGCTGTTCAAGATCGCTTTCCCGGCGGAATTTCATGCGCAAACTGTGGTGGAAGCGGCAATGAGCCTGCATCAACAACTGAAAGACGCCGGTAAGACCATCAATGACATTACACAGATCACCATTCGTACCCATGAAGCTTGTATACGGATTATTGATAAACAAGGCCCGTTAAACAATCCTGCGGACAGAGACCACTGTATTCAGTACATGGTTGCGATTCCTTTGATCTTTGGTCGTCTTACTGCGGCGGATTACGAAGATAGCGTTGCGGCAGATCCCCGCATCGATGCACTGCGGGAAAAAATAGTGTGTGTTGAAGATCTTGATTTTACCCGTGATTACCATGATCCGGAAAAACGCTCTATTGCTAATGCATTAACTATTGTGTTTGCGGATGGCAGCCAACTTGATGAAGTCAAAGTCGAATTCCCTATCGGCCATGCTCGCCGCCGCCAAGAAGGCATTCCATTATTGCTGAAAAAATTCAAAATCAACCTGGCACGTCAGTTCCCTGAAACACAACAGAGCAAAATCCTGTCTGTTTCCCTTGACCGTTCGTTGCTAGAAAACATGTCGGTAAACGAATACCTCGATTTATACGTTATCTGAATTTCCAATACTATCGGCGGCCGCTCTCCCAAAGTGCCGCTTTACCATCACGCAGCACATAGGAGAGATTATGTCATTCAACGCTTTTTATCAGCAATCCATTGATGATCCCAACGCATTCTGGGCTGAGCAGGCTCAACGTATTTTCTGGCAACACCCGTTCGAGCAAGTGCTGGATTATAGTAATCCGCCCTTTGCTCGTTGGTTTTGCGGGGGGAAAACCAACCTATGCTACAACGCGTTGGATCGCTGGCTGGAAAGCCAGCCTGATGCTAAGGCGCTCATCACGATTTCAACAGAAACGAATAGTGAGAAAGTCTTCACTTTCAGGGAATTACATCAGGAAGTGAACAGAACGGCGGCCATGATGCTTTCTCTGGGTGTTAAAAAAGGCGACAGGGTTTTGGTATATATGCCGATGATTGCCGAAGCGCTGTTTGTTTTGCTTGCTTGTGCCCGTATCGGCGCAGTTCACTCGGTTGTTTTTGGTGGTTTTGCTGCCCAGAGCCTTGCTACACGGTTGGATAATGCCGAGCCTGTGCTGGTGGTGTCGGCGGATGCGGGATCTCGCGGTGGAAAAGTTATTCCTTACAAGCCATTGTTAGATGAAGCCATCGAACTGGCGAACCACAAACCCCGTCATGTGTTGATGGTTAACCGTGGGCTGGCGGAAATGGCTTGGGTGCCTGAAAGAGATATTGATTTCGCAACATTGCGGCAAGAATACCTTGATTCTGACGTTCCCGTGACTTGGCTTGAATCAAATGAAATCTCCTGTGTGCTTTATACATCTGGCACGACGGGCACCCCAAAAGGTGTTCAGCGTGATGTCGGAGGTTATGCTGTTGCACTGGCAACATCTATGGATATCATTTTTGGCGGTGAAGCGGGTGAGGTATTTTTCAGCACATCAGATATTGGCTGGATCGTCGGGCATTCTTATATTGTTTATGCTCCTTTAATTGCAGGAATGGCAACGATTATGTATGAAGGGCTGCCGATACGGCCAGATGCGGGTATTTGGTGGAAAATAGTAGAAAAGTATCAAGTAACACGGATGTTTTCAGCGCCTACAGCTATTCGTGTACTGAAAAAATATTCGGTTGAATATATCAATGAATACGATATTTCATCACTTAAGTCATTATATTTGGCGGGAGAACCGCTTGATGAACATACCGCCCGCTGGATTGCCGAGGCTATCAACGTCCCTGTTATTGATAATTACTGGCAGACCGAAACAGGTTGGCCGATTATGGCTATCGCCCGCGCTCTGGATGACAGGCCGAACCGGTTTGGCAGCACTGGCTTCCCGATGTATGGTTTTCATGTCAAGCTCATCAATGAACTGACTGGCGAGGCGTGTGGCGATAACGAAAAAGGTTTGCTCGTTGTTGAAGGGCCTTTACCTCCAGGTTGCATTCAAACCCTCTATGGTGATGATACACGTTTCATCAATACCTATTGGCGTCATTTCGACCAGCCTGTTTATTCCACATTCGATTGGGGTATTCGTGACAGTGATGGCTATTATTTTATTTTGGGACGTTCGGATGATGTGATTAATGTTGCTGGGCACCGTCTGGGAACGCGGGAGATAGAAGAGTGTATAGCTGGTCATGAAGACGTTGCCGAAGTAGCCGTTATTGGCATCAAGGATGCCATCAAGGGACAAGCCGCAGTTGCTTTTGCTGTTCTCAAGGATGGGAAGGAAATTCAGAATGCTGAGCATTATTCCTCTCTGGAAAAGGCCCTGATGGGCTTGGTGAATAAACAAATTGGCAGTGTGGGCCGCCCGGCACGGGTGTATTTCGTATCCCAGCTTCCCAAGACTCGTTCAGGGAAAATGTTGCGTCGAACTATGCAAGCGATATGTGAAGGGCGTGAGCCGGGTGATCTTGCCTTGATTGAAAATCCTACTGCACTGGAGATCATTCGAGAGGCTGTTTTTACTAAAGAATAATAACTTCTTATGATTATGGTAGGTTGATAAATTAATCAGAGTACCTACTGTTGCTAGGCACATAATAGACTCTGTTGCGGTCGGCGTGTATAGATATCTATATTCAGTGGATGTATTATCACGAACAGTGAGTATAGAACTAACCACCCGTGAGCAGTGAGGGATAATGACATTTGATTACCTGAACGGTTTTGTTTGTTGAGTATAACTATAACGTCTGTTAATTAGCTCAAGGGTAAAATAATAGCAATGTTAGTAAGTAAGGTTTTTTTATGACATATTAAATTTTTTAGTTGTGTGATTAGTGTTTGGCTTTTATTAGTGTTTTGTTTGTGTTAATGTTCAGCCTGTGTTAACGTTCCTTTCGTTATCTAAATATAAACAACTGTCCCAAGCTGTGTTTTATTTTTGCCTTCACATGAGTTGGCTAGCTATTATTTGCCAATAGTATATCGAAGTAGAGAATAAATAGTACGACGTTAATTGTCTGTAATCTGCTCAAATGTATAACCGTAGCGGATTTAGCGATGGTGCTATTGAGCAAGATAGATATTAGGAATATGCGGAGTTATGTGGTTACAAAATCATTATGTCAATAAAAATCCATTTCTACCTATTATAAAGGAAAAATTACTGGTGACAATTAAAAATTATAATTAATAATTTCAGGTAATAATTACGGGTGGTAGAGATGAATGTTTTTTAGAAAAATAGATGGGTGAATTTAAAACTCTTAATAATTATACCTAATAGATTTCGAGTTGCAGCGCGGCGGCAAGTGAATGAATCCCCAGGAGCATAGATAACGATGTGACTGGGGTGAGTGAAAACAGCCAACAAAGCAGCAGTTTGAAAGATGAAGGGTATATGTGATGATTTGTGCTTCAAACCTGTATGCATCAGGGAGGGTTTATGGTTATATGGGATAGTGAAAGAATAGGAAAATATCCGATCACTTTGATAGTCCGATAGGTTTTAAGCTAGAGATTATAATGATAAAGTTACAACCAAAATAACTTTTCTGGTTATTATGTTATGGTTATTTTAATATAAAAGGATTGGTGTTAACTTAAATCAATCTGGGCCTTTGTCTGGATTATTGTGGAGTTATTATGGAAATAGAAGAAATATTCAGTAATTATGAGTCTAAAGTTCGCTCATATTGCCGTAGATTTCCCGTAATATTTAGAAATGGTATAGGTTCTACCTTAATCGATATAGATGGTAGAAGTTACATTGATTTTTTATGTGGCGCTGGTGCTTTAAACTATGGACATAATAATACAATCATAAAACAACAGATTTTTAAGTATATTCAAGATGATGGTATTATTATGGGGCTTGATTTGTACTCGGAAGCAAAAATGGAGTTTATATCGACATTTGTTGATAAGATTTTGAAACCGAGACAACTTGAATATCGTTTGCAATTTACCAGTCCTACAGGTACGAGTGTCATTGAATCTGCGGTAAAATTAGCAAGAAAGTATACAAAAAGAGAAAATATTATTTGTTTTACCAATGCCTTTCACGGTATGACGGGGGTGTCGCTCGGTTTAACAGGTAGTCAACATCATCGCCAACCTGGATTATATTCTCAAATTACGCGCTTACCATTTGATGGTTATATCAATGGATCATTTGATTATATAGGATATTTTAGAAAGTTACTTACCGATCCCAGTTCAGGGGTTGATCTTCCCGCTGCGGTAATTCTCGAGACTGTACAAGGAGAAGGCGGATTAAATGTTGCTTCTGTTGAATGGTTGAGGGCGTTGAGAAAACTCACCGAAGAGTTCAACATTCTATTAATCGTTGATGACATTCAATCTGGTTGTGGTCGTACCGGAACATTCTTTAGTTTTGAGCGCGCGAATATTAAACCTAACCTAGTTTGTCTTTCCAAATCTATTGGCGGTATTGGGCTACCTATGTCTTTACTGCTTATTTCTCCCGATATCGATGTGTGGAAACCGGCGGAAGACAACGGTACATTCCGAGGTAATAACTTAGCATTTGTCGCTTCAAAAGCGATGTTAAATGAATATTGGGGTGATTGCTCTTTTCAGAAGATAATTCAGCATAAGGCTGAATTAATTCGAACGTATTTGGACTCTTTGGCTGAAAAGTATCATGAATTTGTACTGCGAGTTAAGGGAATTGGATTCATGCAAGGTATAGAAATGGTTGATTCCTCATTAACACAGTATTTGGTGAAGCATTGCTTTGAAAATGGTTTGATTGTGGAGTTGTGTGGTCCTAATGATGAAGTATTGAAATTGATGCCTGCCTTGACCATTGATGAAGACACACTTGTAAAAGGATTGAAGATTATAGAACAGGCTCTCGCCAGTTTAAAATCAAGGAATAGTAATAACTTCGAAAGTGAAGCCCAGAGGTTATCGGTTAGCAGCAATTAGGAATAAAGTTTTAGCTAGGAGTGTAGAATTATGAGCCGTGTAGTAGAACTTACTAAGTTTAATCAACTTGAATTTGATCACACACTTGCTCGGGGATACGCGATAGTTTACCGAGGATTACTGCAAGATTGGCCTGCGATAAAACAATGGAATTCTGAATACTTTCAAGATAGGTGTCCTCAAATTGACGTTGTAATCAAATTTTTTGATGCAAATGGTGTGCGTTCTGAGCAAGCCAAAATGTATCGTTATTTAGAGACTCTGAATGCATATAAAAAAGGAGAGATGGGTAACGATATTCCCTATTGTCATGACATTCCTATCTTTTTACAAGCTCAACAGTTACTTGATGACGTTGGTGATTTTCCTCTAACTATTTTGCCAAAGCTTTACCAAAATGAATGGTGGAAGTTTGTTCAATTTTTTATGTCTCCAGTCGGAGCTATAACGCCACTGCACTTTGATACTTTAAGAACGAACAATCTATTTTTTCAGATAAAGGGAAGCAAGAGATTCTCTTTTATTCCTTGGGAGGAAAGAGATGCCTGTTCTCGTCGAGGATGGCGCTGGTTTGAGTATAATCCAGAGATTCAGAATGTTAGTGAGATAGCTAATATAAACAAATCCACGATTGAGGTACATCAAGGCGATATATTAATCATGCCAGCGGGTATGCTGCATCATGTAAGAACGTTGACTGATAGTATTTCTTTTAATATCGATTTTCATACTCGAGCTTCAGCCCTTGTAAGTTTTAAGAGCATTAAAGAAAAAATGCCGCGTGAAAATCTGTATTACAATTGGCTAAGTTTATGTGGACTTTTGGGATTAATGAAGCGTGAAAGTTTTTTCGAGAAGTACCGTCCGTATCTTAATTATATTTCTTAAAAAGTAAGTAGGTTAATGATGAAAGTATCTTTGATTGATGTCGATAAAGACAATTATGAGGATGTCATGTCTCTTGAAGTTGGACCTGGGCAAGAAGTTTTCGTCGCGCCAAACTCAGAGTCAATTGTCGAATCACATTTTAATGAATATTGCAGAGCAAGAGTGATCTGTTACGGCGAGGAGGTAGTTGGTTTTGCAATGTATGAGCGTTGCGTTAATGAAGGCAAACCCAACGAATATAATCTGTATCGAATGATGGTTGATCAATCTCACCAAAATCAAGGTATTGGAAGTGAGGCGATGCGGTTATTACTGGATGAAATGAAACAGCAGCTTGATTGTCACCGGATTACTGTCTGTTATGACGAAACGAGCGAACGCCATAAATCATTTTATCAACGTTTTGGTTTTGTAGAAGTCGGTTATTATGAAGAGTATGAGGAAATGCTAGCTGAAATTATTGTGAGGAAATAATTTTAAGGAGCTTATAAATAATAAAAACCAAAAATAATATCTTTCAAAGGGATTATAGTATGTTTCTAGATCAAGTTGAACAGCTTGTTATTCCACTAAATCAACAACAAAAAGAAATTTATCTTGATCATATAAGTAGAGAGGATACCGCAGCGTTCAATATAGGTGGTTATGTTGAGATTAAACAATCTATTAATATAAAGAATCTCGAATGCGCCATAAAACACACTATCCAAGAACACGCTGTACTTCGATGTTCAATAGTAGATAAGTACTCAATGCCGCATCATGTTGGTTCGGATGCGCTAAAAGATACAGTTGAATTTGCTCATATTGTTCAAGACCATCACTTTGAACTGTCTCATTTAGATCTTTCGAGTGAAGAAGAGGCGGAATCTAAAGCTTTGGCTATTATTGAACGGATATTCTCCGAGCCATTTAGATTAGCACAGGATGTGCTTTATCGAGTCGGCTTAATTCAGTTGGCTCCAAATCGTTTCTGGCTATACTTTATTTCTCATCACATCATCATTGATGGTGTCGGTTATGCTAACTGGTTTCGAAGTATTTTCGACACCTACCAGCAATTGGATCTGGGAAATAAGCTTAAAGAAAACACGGGGGAGCGGTTTCTTGATCTTGCCGCGCAACCGTTACCGGAGAATTATAGTCAGCAATTAGCAAAGGCAGCTAAGTATTGGAAAGAGTTATTCCACCACTTGCCAGATGTGCCTTTCCAATATAGGAAGGAAGGCTTTGTAACTGCCGATTCAAGGAAAAATAGCAGGCTTGTATACTTTATCAAACCTGATGGATATAAGTCATTTTTAACCAAGGCGAGTCAATGCAATTTACCAATATCGCCACTTTTTATTACCGCTATTGCTTCTCTAGTAAACCGTATCAACCAAAGTGATGGCGTCCTCATCGGGACGCCTTTACATAATCGTACTACATCAGCTCAACGCAATATGGTGGGTTCGTTTATGTCAATGCTACCGATAATGTGCATGCAAAATCAGCAGATGTCGGTGGCTGAATCAGTAGCAATGACAGCACGTACTATAAAAAGTGGCTATCGTTATCGCTCTTATCCTTCGAGTGCTTTATATAAGGATTTATCTTTACGTGCTCAAGGTCGCGAACGTCTTTTTGATATTGTTTTTAACTATCAACAGATTGATTTTGATTTCAGTGCTAGTGGCTTGGATACGGAAACTAATTACCTTAGTCATGGGCGTGAAGATATTCCTCTCACCGTTATATTATGTAATTACGGTGATAAGCAAAACACCCAGCTCCAACTAGACTATCGTCATGATTATTTCTCGTCACATCAGGCTGAACATTTATTGCAAAGCATTATGACTTTGGTTGAACAAATGGTTGCACAGCCTGAAGCGTTATTAACTTCACTTGATCTGGTGAGTAAAGACGTTGAACAGGCGTTATGGAATCTAAGTCAATCTGCTGTGGCGGGAGAAAAACTTGTTTGTCCGACCATCACATTAGTGCATGAGCAAATTGAGCAATATGCTGAACGGCATCCTGATGCTATTGCTATCGTGGATGGCGAACGACAAATGTCTTACGCCACATTGAGCAATAAAGCTAATCAGTTAGCTAACTATTTAATTGAGCAGGGGGTTCGGCCTGATAGCCGTGTTGCTATTTGCTTGCCGCGTTCGAGTGAGATGGTCGTGGCGATGCTGGCAACGCTGAAAGCGGGAGCGGCTTATGTTCCTATGGACCCCGATTATCCCGATGGTCGTTTGCAGTTTATGCTGACCGATGCTGAACCTGTTGTTTGCATAACAATGTCTTCCATTGCACATCGATTGGCGGCATGCAAGATCGCAACACTATTGCTTGATGATGCTCAGTTTAATCAACATTTGGCCCAGTGCTCTGTGGCAAACATATCCGCAAGCAATATTGGTTTACAGTTGGAGCATCTGGCTTATGTGATTTATACCTCCGGTACAACGGGACAGCCCAAAGGGGTGATGGTTGAACATAAGCAGTTGAGTCATTTTGTTGCACACATTACCGAGTCTTATAGACTGACTGAACATGATAAGTTTTTGCAGTTTTCTTCGGTCAGCTTCGATATTTCTGTGGAAGAATGTTTCGGCTCCTTATGTAACGGTGGCACTCTGGTGTTACGAGCTGATGATATTCATTACGATTTTGATGCATTTTGGGCATTTTGCCGACACCATGAAATTTCGGTGACCAGTTTACCTACCGCTTTTTGGCATCAACTGGTGAATTACAGTCGTCAACCTATTGATTCTTCACTACGTTTAGTGATCTTGGGTGGCGAAATGGTTAAATCCGTTAGTGCTCGCGAATGGTTCGAACATGGTCCTGCTATCGAACTTATCAACACATACGGCCCGACTGAAACAACAGTAACCGCGTCTGCTTACTGCATGGCATCCTTGGCTGATGTAACGGCGATGATTCCCATTGGTAAAGCTAATTATGGCACCCAACTTTATATATTAGATACGAATTTAAAAAGTGTCCCCTCAGGGTTTCAAGGGGAATTATATATTGGTGGAACAGGTGTAACACGTGGCTATCTTAATCGTGAACAAGATAGCGCGAAGTATTTTGTGGATAATCCTTTTGGTCCGGGGCGACTTTACCGCACAGGAGATATCGTACGTCAGTTACCCGATGGTAATTTAGAGTTTATTGGGCGCAATGATAACCAAGTAAAAATAAACGGTTTTCGTATTGAGCCAGAAGAAATCAGCAATCAATTAATGGATTATCCCGGCATTCATGAAGCGGTTGTCTATCCTCGACAACTTGGCTCCGATGATCGACTGCAATTAATTGCTTATGTTGTTGCCGAAGGAACCATCAATATTGATGCTATTCGTCTGGCGATGAAGAGCAAACTGGCTGATTACATGTTGCCTGTTGCCGTTGTGCAGTTAGAGAAATTGCCACTGACACAAAACGGCAAGTTAGATTTTAAGCAATTGCCACTACCACAAAAACAAGATTATAGTCAGCAGGAATTTGTTGCCCCTGAGGGCGAAGCCGAGCGGGTATTAGCGCAACTGTGGCAGTCGCTATTAGCCTTGAGTAAAGTCAGCCGCCATGACAACTTTTTTGCTCTGGGTGGTCACTCTTTATCGATTATGTCATTGCGAGCAGAGTTGGTACAGTGTGGTTATGAACTGCCTATCCGTGCGATTTATCGAACTAACACACTGGCAGAATTGGCATTACATTTATCTTGTGTCCGTAAGGATGAAGAAACGTTAACCCATCAAGAGGTGGCTGTTAATAAGCTTGCAGAGCATGTTGAACATATCACGCCTGATATGTTGGATATGGTGACTTTGAGTGAAAAAGAAATCGCCGTTATTTGCCAGCAAGTTGAAGGTGGTGCCAGTAACATACAAGATATTTATCCATTATCACCGTTGCAGGAAGGCATTTTCTTTCACCATCGAATGAATGAAGAGCATGATACTTATATCATCCCCATTCTGATAAAGTTTGCTAATGAGCAAAAGCTGACAGCATTTCTCCATACGCTTGATAAGATAGTGGCACGCCATGATATTTTCCGCACCTCTATTCATTGGCATGATTTAACCACCTCAGTTCAGGTTGTTCATCGAACAGCCTCTGTTCCTTTACAATGGCAAGCTGTTGCTCCAGGTTTCTCGGCATTGGAAACTTTGGCGGAATTATCTGCGATTGAACACCACCATATGAAGCTGGATCGTGCGCCTATGATGCAAGCGATTGCGGCTAAAGATACGAAGACTGATGAGTGTTTTCTACTATTAAAGCAACATCATTTATTAAGTGATCATATTTCTGTCTTATTGCAAATTGCAGAAATGCACGCTTTGCTTGAAGATCCAAATGTGTTGTTGCCTACTCCGGTTCAATATCGTGAGTTTGTTGCTTATTCATTAAGAGCTAATCAATCCAATAGTGGTGTTGATTACTTTAAAGCTAAACTGTCTGATGTTGTTGAAACCACCGCGCCTTTCGGGTTATTAAATGTTTATAACGACGGGTTGAAAATAGATACCGCCAGAGAATTGGTTGGTCCACGTTTAGCGCAACAGATTATTGGCTTGGCGACTCAGCAATGTATTAGTGCTGCAAATATTTTTCACTTGGCTTGGGCATTGGTCGTTGCTAAATGTAGTGGTAAAGACGATGTTGTATTTGGTTCCATGATGTCAGGGCGAATGCAGGCTATTCGTGGAAATGATCGTATTTTGGGTATGTTGATTAATTTGCTGCCTATACGCATAAATCTGACAAATCTGTCGGTAAGCGAAGCATTAACCCAAATTAGTGATGAACTCATTGAATTGTCCGACTACGAGCATTTTCCGCTTTCCGAGGCATTACGTTATAGCTCCTTGCCAGGTGGCACACCGTTGTTTACCAGCCTGTTGAATTTACGTCACAAAAATAAATTGGAGATTGCCAACCAAAGTTATCATTTTGAAATCATAGAAGCCAAAGAATATACCAACTATCCGTTAGAAATGGGGATTGATCAGCTTGATAATGATTTCATGATGCAGGTTCATGTTGAGTCACAAGTCGGAACGGCTAATGTTCTGACTTATATGAGAACAGCATTGATGGCCATTATTCATGCGCTTAATCAGGCTCCACAAACACCATTGCTGACATTATCAATTATTCCTATTAACGAACAACGGCGGCTTATTAACGAGTTTAATAGCCCTGTGGTTGTTTATGATAAAACAGCTACTGTCCATCAACGTTTTGAACATCAGGCAGCAAAAACACCAGCGGCTATTGCTGCTGTATGTGGCGTACACCGTATTACTTATACTGAACTTAATCAGCGTGCTAATGAATTGGCGCACTATCTGATAGAACAAGGAGTAAAGCGAAATCATATTGTTGCTATCTATGCCGAACGCTCCATCGAGTTTGTCATTGCCATACTTAGCATTATGAAAGCCGGCGCTGCTTATGTTCCTTTGGACCCGACTAATCCACCTGAGCGTTTGTCGTATATGTTGGCTGACTCTGGGGTTAATGTGGTTTTAACTCAAAGCTATTTAAATGGGCTAACTTTCAATAATCAGAAACGTTTTCGGTTGGATGTGGATTGGCCTTCATTGGGTCATTACCCAAATACTAATCCGGAGGTTGAGTGTTATCCTGATGATCTGGCTTATATGATTTATACTTCCGGTTCTACTGGCAAACCTAAAGGTGCGTTGGTGCACCATGCCGGGGCTTTGAATCATATTGATGCTGAATTTGATGTTCTCGGTTTTATGGGGCGTCATAATCAACTGTTATCACGTAACTTTCTACAAAGTGCGGCTTCTTCTTCCGATGTCTCTGCGTGGCAATTTCTGGCGCCTTTGTTAAGTGGGGGCAAAACAGTCATTCTGCCTGATGCTATGGATTTGCCTGAATATGTTCGTGTGTTGCAAGACGAACATATTCATCTGATTCAAACCGCTCCGTCAGTGTTGAAAATATTGTTAGAACATTTGCTTAGTCAGGGTGAGGTAGCAACGCCATTCCCGAATCTGAAATGGTTAATGATTATTGCTGAACCTTGTCCTGTGCCTTTGGTTAATCGTTGGTTGCAATATTACCCTCAGATTCCGGTGATGAATGGTTACGGGCCTAGCGAAGCATCGGACGATATTACCTATTTTATTATTGACGAACCGCTAGAAGAGCACGTTAAAAATATTCCTGTAGGCAAGCCGTTACCAAACCTAACCATGTATGTTCTGGATCAGCATATGCAAATTTTGCCGACTAATGTTATTGGCGAATTATGCGTGTCTGGTGTTGGTGTGGGCAAAGGTTATTGGAATAACCCTGAAAAAACGGCAGAAAGTTTTAAAGATAACCCCTTCCACACCATGAACGGGCATGGGACCCGACTTTATCGCACTGGCGATTTAGGTTATTGGGACGCCAATGGCAATCTGGAACTCGTTGGGCGGATTGATAATCAGGTAAAAATTCGTGGTTTTCGTGTTGAACTGGGGGAAATTGAGTCGGCTTTGGTGAAGTTACCCCAAGTGACGGAAGCAGCGGTACTCGTTCATAAAGACAGAACGGGTGAAAATTGCCTGGTTGCTTATCTCGTATTAACTGCAAATGTTGCTCAGATCGAGCAGATTGCTAATGACATTAAGCAGGGATTAAGTCATCACTTACCGGATTATATGATCCCCGGCTACTATGAGATTCTGGATAAGATGCCATTAAATGCGGCGGATAAAATTAATCGCCATGCATTGCCGAAGCCTTGTTTAGTGAATCATCACGTTGAGTGGGTTGAACCTGCTAACAAGATCGAGCAAGCATTAGCCGGTATTTGGCAATCAGTACTCAATGTTAATCGGGTCGGTCGAAACGACAACTTTTTCCACCTCGGCGGCCACTCTTTATTGGTCATTCGGGTAATTTCTAAAATACGCGCGGAACTTGGACGGGAAATTGCTGTTAGAACTATTTTTGATCATCCAACGTTTGCCGAGCTTGCGGTTATGCTTGAACAGCGGACGGTGACGACAGTTGATTCGATCCCCAAACAGCCACGAACCGGTGAGTTACTGCCTTTGTCATTTGCTCAAGAACGTTTGTGGATACTTAGTCAAATTGACCAAAGTAGTGCGGAATACAATATGCCCATTGCATTTGCTGTTGAGGGCGAATTTGATGTTGGCGTAGCTGAATTAGCACTCAATCAAATCATTGAGCGTCATGAAATATTACGTACGGTCTACATTAAGAAAGACGGCAAGCCGTTCCAGAAAATTCTATCTGGAAGAAATCTGACGCTTAATTATATTGATTTAACCTGTATGCCTGAGGAGCAACAAAGTCAGCATATAGCTGAATTAATGGAAGAAGACGCTAGACAAATTTTTGATCTAAGCCGCGATTTAATGATTCGTGCCACCTTTATTCAGCGTCAAGTCAATAATGGCGTATTGCTATTTAATGCTCATCATATTGCGTCTGACGGCTGGTCTGAAGATATTCTTACCCACGAGTTTGTCGTGCGTTATGACGCTTTACGCAATGGGAACAAGGTCGAAATAAAGGAACTTGATATTCAATATGCTGATTTTGCAGTTTGGCAACGTGACAGGTTGCAAAGTGAGTATTTAGCGTCGCAGATCAGCTATTGGAAGCGGCAGTTGGATGAGATACCACCAGTACACGGTTTGCCGCTGGATAGACCGAGGCCGAAGGTAAGGCAACATCAAGGCGCCGTGGTGACAGGCTTATTGCAGAAAGACACTACGCAAGCACTGGTCGGTTTGGCCAGACAACATCAACTGACTCCGTTCATGTTATTCCATGCTGCGTTGGCATTATTATTATCTCGTCACGGCAACAGCGATGACATTGTGATAGGCACGCCAGTGGCGAACCGTTTGCAGGCAGAACTGGAAACGCTGATTGGCTTCTTTGTCAACACCTTGATACTACGAGTAGATACTAGGCACGCAATGCTTAGTGATTACTTTTCTCATGTCAAACAGGTGCATCTGGATGCTCAGGCCAATCAAGATGTGCCGTTTGAACAACTGGTTGAACAGTTACAAGTAACAAGAAGTACAGCATATACGCCATTGTTCCAAATCATGTTGACGACCGATACAGATTATGGACTGAATAGTGACGTTGGAGAGGTTACCTTCAACCTGCCGGGAATGAAGCTGAATTCAATAGCTCCGAACCATATCCAAACCAAGTTTGATCTCAATATTGACCTGAGTATTAGTGAGCATAGATTGCATTTGCATTGGGTCTATGACGCCAGTTTGTTCAGCCATAAACATATTGAGCAGCTCAATGATCACCTGTCACGTTTACTGATAGGGCTGGCCGAAGCGACGAAGGCGAATGACTATACACGGGTTTCACTTGCCAGTTTGCCGATGCTGTCAAATGTGGAGATCGCGTACCTGCGGCATACTCTCAATGATACCTATGTAGAATATCCAAAGGACAAGTGTATCCACGAGCTGTTTGAACAACAGGCCGAAGCAAATCCTGATAACGTTGCGCTGGAGTGCGGTGATAATCAATTGACTTACAGGCAGCTCAATGAAAAATCCAACCAGTTGGCGCACTATCTGGTGGAACGCCATGCTATTGAGCCGGATATGTTAGTGGGTTTATGTGTGGAGCGTTCACTGGAGATGGTAATCGGCATTTTGGCGATCCTCAAGGCGGGAGGCGCGTATGTGCCGCTGGACCCAAGATATCCTCAAGAACGGTTGGGTTACATGTTGGAAGATGCACAGCTTGAGGTGGTGCTGATCCAGTCACATCTGGAGCAGGTACTGTCAGACTTCAACGGTCATCGGGTGATATTAGATAATCTTGGCGGTACGAGTAGTCAAATCAGCACGGCATACAGCCACTATCCTATTACTAATCTGGATAAGCATGCATTGGCGTTGACTGCCAGTCATCTGGCCTATGTGATTTACACCTCAGGATCAACGGGTAAACCTAAAGGGGTGATGATTGAGCATAGTAATACAATTGCCATGCTCAGTTGGGCTCGGTCGCAATATACCAAGGAGGACATTGCTTGTGTTCTCATGTCAACGTCTTTGAACTTTGATTTATCAATATTTGAACTGTTTGTACCCTTGGTTTCGGGTACGCGGACATGTGTTGTTGAGGACATTCTGGTTCTACACCAAGGCATTGACTGCCAGGTGACTTTGATAAATACGGTACCTTCGGCAATGAACTCTCTGGTTGAACAAAATGCGATACCGAGGAGTACTCGGATTATTAATTTGGCTGGCGAGGCTTTATCTGCAAATTTGGTTAATGCAATATATGAGAAAAATCAAGATGTAACGGTTTATAACTTATATGGGCCGTCAGAGGATACGACATATTCTACTTGGGCGGAATTGGATTCTCCCGTGCACACCACACCGACTATTGGCAGGATTATTAGCAATAGTCAGGCTTATATTTTGGATAAAGAGCAGCAACTTGTGCCTTACGGCTCTACAGGGGAGCTGTATGTCGGCGGCGCGGGCTTAGCCCGTGGTTATCTCAATCGTCCTGAACTAACGAAGGAACGCTTCGTTGCCAACCCGTTTCATGATCCGGCCAATACCGATAGTAGTGAGCGTTTGTACAAAACCGGCGATTTGGGGCGCTACCGGTCAGACGGTAATCTGGAGTTCGTTGGTCGTATTGATGATCAAGTGAAAATCCGTGGTTTCAGAATAGAACTGGGTGAGATTGAGTATCAACTCAATCAGCAGGCAGGGGTGAACTCATCTCTGGTGCTGGTCAAGACAACCGTGGCAGGTGACAAACAACTGGTTGCCTACATCAAACTGGTATCGGATAAGCTGACGAATGAGAGGGAGAGTGCGGAATGGCAGCAGGCTCAAACTCGGTTTATTCAGGGTATCAAATCTGCATTGGCTAAATCCTTGCCAGACTACATGATACCGTCAGTTATGGTTGTGGTTGAAGAATGGCCGTTGACGCCTAATGGCAAGATTGACCGTAAGATGCTGCCTGAACCTAATACGGAGCATGATAAAAGCGATAATTTTATTGAACCAGTTGGTGAAACGGAAATCTTTTTGGCAGCAATTTGGCAAAGAGTACTGAATGTCAGACAAATATCGCGCGACGATAACTTTTTTGCACTAGGCGGTCACTCATTATTGGCAATCAAATTAATAACGGAAATCAATGCTGCATTTGTCATTGAGCTTAGTGCCATGCAGGTTTTCCAGACACCTCTCTTGCATGAACTTGCAGAATTAATCTGCAACCAGCAATTACAAGGGCAAATCCAAAGTGAGCTTGAAACAGCAGGTGAAGAGGGGTGGTTATGATGGACATGTTTAAATTAGTTAAAGACGCTTATGAGCAGGGTGTATTGCTATTCAGTAAAGAGGGTAAGTTAGGGTTTAAGTTAAAGGGGGCTCACTTTCCAGATGAACTAAAAGCCAAGATTAAAACACACAAGGCTGAGCTGATCGATTTTCTCGATAAAGGCAGAGTGGATATCCCTGGCAATGAAATAGTGATTGAACCGGCTCTTCGAACCCAGAAATTGCCTCTAAGTTCTTCACAGCAACGGATCTGGTTTATCGAGCAGTTTGGTGGTGGGAGTACCGCCTACAACATGGTGTCAGCCTATACGGTAAGCGGTAAATTTGAATTGGCGGCAGCGAATCTGGCCTTGCAAACCATCATAGATCGGCATGAAGTGCTGCGTACTGTTTATCACAGTGATGAAAATGGAACCTGGCAGGTTATCAAGCAGGAGTGGTCATTCGAGATAGCCCAATCGGATATCCATGATATAGGCGAAGCCGAGCAAGAGGCGTGGGTTGAGCAGGCCATTCAAGATGAAATGACCTACCGATTTGATTTGGTATGGGATGTGATGGTGCGTTGTCGCTATATCAGCACCTCAATGGAGCAGGGCGTGCTGTTATTTAACATGCATCATATTGCTTCCGATGGTTGGTCGATAGGGATATTGGTTAAAGAGTTTGTGAACTTGTATCAGGCTTATCGTCAAGGTCGGGTTAACCCGTTACCGGCTCTGGAGATTCAGTATGCCGATTATGCGGTCTGGCAGCGTAGCCCAGAGAGAGAAACTCATTTGGCGGCAGGGTTGGAATATTGGCGGCAACAGTTGTCGGATTTACCCCCAGTACATGGGGTGCCTTTGGATTACGGGCGGCCAACCAATCAAACCAGTCATGGTCGCAGTTATGAATTTAGCCTGGACCATGAGGTTAGCAAAGGGTTGCAGCAACTGGCACTGACACAGGGTTGCACTCTTTTTATGGTGTTGCATGCGGCGTTTACAGTACTGCTCGGTCGTCACGGCGGGCAACGAGATATTGTAGTGGGAACCCCGGTAGCTAATCGTTTGCAGACATCATTAACGCCGTTGATAGGCTGTTTTATGAATACGCTGGTGTTGCGCAGCGAGTGTGAGTTGGAACAATCGTTCATCGATTATCTAGGCTCGGTCCGGGAGATAAACCTGGCTGCCCAGCGGCACCAAAATGTCCCGTTTGAGTTATTAGTGGAGCGGTTGCAGCCGGAACGCAGCACCAGTTATTCACCGTTATTCCAAATCATGTTTTCCATGAATACGAATGACAATGTGGAATTGCAACTGGAAGGGGTAAGTTTGCGGCCAAGGCCGGAACAGACCCGCAATGCGATGTATGAATTGACGTTAGAGGCCCAGCAAACAGAGGAAGGTCTGATTTTTAGTTTAGAGTACAACATGGATTTGTTTGCAGAGGAGACAATAAAGCGGCTGGTGGCGCGTTTTACGACTTTGCTGATGGGTATAGTGGCTTCTCCGTCCGAAAAGCTTGGCGATTTGGCTCTGTTGCCACCGGAAGAACAGGATTACCTGCTGCACAGTGTGAACCAGACAGCGGTAGAGTATGACCGTAGCCAATGTATCCATGAACGGATAGAAGCATTTGCTGAACAAACGCCGGATGCCATTGCGCTGATCTTTGGTGACCAGCAGTTGACTTATGCGCAACTTAATGCCAGAGCTAATCAGTTAGCACATCAATTAAGAGCGCAGGGCGTTTCAACGGGTGGGCGAGTTGCTGTGTTGTTGCAGAGAGGCATCGACATGGTTACAACACTATTGGCAGTGATGAAAGCAGGGGCAGCGTATGTTCCGGTTGATCCCAGCTTTCCTGCCGATAGAGTGCGGTATATGCTGAACGATGCTGAGCCACAATGTATTATAAGTAACCGCATTATAAGTAACCGCGAATGTGCATCACGATTAGTCGGTTTTGCGGAATTAACCTGCTTACTGGATCACATTGATCTTAGCCAATCACCCACCACCAATATTCCTAAACAGTTGATCGGTTTAGCCGCATCTGCTCCGGCCTACGTGATTTACACTTCGGGTTCTACGGGTAACCCCAAAGGTGTGATGGTCAGTCACTCTGCGGTTAATAACTTCTTGATCTCAATGCAAGATAACTTGCAGTGTATGGCACAGGACAATGTTTTAGCCATCACGACTATTTCCTTTGATATTGCCGTGTTAGAGCTCTATCTGCCTTGGTTGTCTGGCGCCACTTGTGTCGTGGCGGCGCAGCAGGACGTGACTGATCCCGCCAGACTGGTTGCACTACTCGAACAACATAACATTTCGCTGTTACAAGCCACGCCAACGACTTGGAATATGTTGCTTGAATCAGGCTGGCAGGGGCGCTCGTCGTTAAAAATGATCAGTGGTGGTGAAGCCTTGCCATTAGCGACAGCAACGGCATTATTGAGCAAAGGTAACGCTCTCTGGAATATGTACGGGCCAACGGAAACCACGGTTTGGTCAACCATTGCGAAACTAGACGCACAACTGCTTGAGCAGCAACTTGTTACTATCGGGTTACCGTTAAATAACACCACAATTTATTTACTTGATGAACAATTAAAACCGGTGCCTTTCGGGGCAGTGGGAGAGTTATACATCGGCGGCGATGGGCTTGCTGAAGGCTATTTTAAACGTGAAGATCTGACTGCCGAGCGATTCATCAACCTGACATTTTCTGACGGTTTAACCGCCAGGGTTTATAAAACGGGTGATCTTGCCCGTTATACTATAGAAGGTTCACTTGTGTATTTGGGTAGAAATGATTACCAAGTGAAATTACGGGGCCACCGAATTGAACTTGGCGAAATTGAACAGGTTATCAACCTGTTTCCACAAATAACCCGTTCTGTTGTGGTTGCGCTAAACGATCAGCAAACACAACAGTATCTAGCAGGTTATTTGGTCGCCGAGCAACAAATTGATATTGATGCGCTACGTCAACACCTTGAGCAGAAGTTACCTACCTATATGTTACCACGAGCAATTATTCAGCTCGAAACATTGCCACTTACGCTAAATAACAAGATTGATCGCAAAGCGCTTCCAACACCGCAAGACAGTGATATTGCTGTTAAGGCCAGTACGCCGCCCATCAACGAGAAAGAAGAAATACTGGCAGCTATTTGGTGCGAAATGCTAGGTGTTGAGCAAATAGGCCGGGATGACAACTTTTTTATGGTTGGAGGCCACTCATTAATTGCGACTAAGGTGATCACAAAGATTAATGAGCAGTTTCAATGCAGTTTACAGGTAAGAGATATCTTTGAAGCTGCAACAGTGGCTTTACTGGCAGAAAGAGTGCCTTATGAAGTGTCGGATAAGCATTATCAAACAATTCCTATTCTTGAACGCAAGACAAATTTATTACCGCAATCTTATGCTCAACAACGGATCTGGTTTATCGAGCAGTTTGGCGGTGATAGCACCGCCTACAACATGGTGTCAGCCTATACGGTAAGCGGTAAATTTGAATTGGCGGCAGCGAATCTGGCCCTGAAAACCATCATCGATCGACATGAAGTGCTGCGTACGGTTTACCACAGCGATGAAAATGGAACCTGGCAGGTTATCAAGCCGGAGTGGTCGTTTGAGATAGCTCAATCGGATATCAGTGACATCGGCAAAGCCGGGCAAGAGGCGTGGATTGAACAGGCTATTCAGCATGAAATGACCTACCGATTTGATCTGGCACAGGATGTGATGGTGCGTTGTCACTACATCAGCACTTCAACGGAGCAGGGCGTGTTGTTATTTAACATGCATCATATTGCTTCTGATGGCTGGTCAATGGGGGTACTGGTTAAGGAACTTGTGAGTTTGTACCAGGCTTATCGTCAAGGTCGGACTAACCCGTTACCGGCTCTGGAGATTCAATATGCCGATTATGCGGTCTGGCAACACAGTGCGGAAGGAGAATCTCAGTTAGCGGCGGGGTTGGAATATTGGCGGCAACAGTTGTCGGATTTACCCCCAGTACACGGGTTGCCTCTGGATTACGGGCGGCCAGCCAACCAGACCAGTCATGGTCGCAGTTATGAATTTAGCCTGGACAATGAGGTTAGCAAAGGGTTGCAGCAACTGGCGCTGACACAAAGGTGCACTCTTTTTATGGTGTTGCATGCGGCGTTTACGGTACTGCTCAGTCGCTATGGCGGGCAACGGGATATTGTGGTGGGAACCCCGATAGCTAACCGTTTGCAGACATCATTAACGCCGTTGATAGGCTGTTTTGTGAATACGCTGGTATTGCGCAGCGAGTGTGAGCTGGAGCAATCGTTTATCGATTACCTGAGATCGGTCCGGGAGGTAAACCTGGCTGCCCAGCGGCATCAAAATGTCCCGTTTGAGTTATTAGTGGAGCAGTTGCAACCGGAACGTAGCACCAGTTATTCACCGTTGTTCCAAATCATGTTTTCTATGAATACGAATGACAGTGTGGAGCTGCAATTGGAAGGGGTAAGTTTGTGGCCGAGGCCGGAACAGACCCGCAATGCGATGTATGAATTGACACTGGATGCCAGCCAGACAGAGGAAGGTCTGACTTTTAATGTCGAGTACAACACGGATTTGTTCGCAGAGGAGACGATAAAGCGGTTGGTGGTACGTTTTACGACCTTATTGATGAGCATTGTGGCCTGCCCGTCCGAAAAGCTTGGCGATTTGGCCCTGTTACCGCCGGAAGAGCAGGATTACCTGCTGCACGGTTTGAACCAAACAGCGGTAGAGTATGACCGTAGCCAATGTATCCATGAGCGGATGGAAGCGTTTGCCGAACAAACGCCGGATGCTATTGCGTTGGTCTTTGGTGACCAACAATTGACTTATGCCCAACTTAATGCCAGAGCTAATCAGTTGGCACATTATTTGGTTGTTCAGGGTGCCAAACCGGATTCAATGATTGCGATATGTATTGAGCGAAGTATTGACATGATTGTGTCAGTACTTGCCATCTTGAAATCGGGTAGTGCCTATTTGCCTCTCGATCCTGCGTACCCGCAAGAAAGGCTTGCTTATATTATTGATGATGCACAGCCTTTGATGGTGATAACCAACAGCCATAACAAGAAGTTATTACCTGAAAATAGTCCATTTAGTATTGATGTGACTACAACCTCGTTTGCTGGATTCTCAACCGATAATATTGCCGCCCCTGAATTGGGTTTGTGTTCTACCCACTTGGCCTATGTTCTCTATACTTCGGGTTCCACGGGCATGCCGAAAGGTGTGATGATTGAACATCAGGCATTGGTGAATCTGGTGGTGGGTCTTGCGGATGCCTATCTTTATTCAAAGCAGGATCGGGTACTGCAATTTGCCGCCCTCAGTTTTGATATGTCTATTGAAGAAATATTTGGCGCCCTTGGCAATGGCAGTACTTTGGTCTTGCGTGGCGAAGATTGGCTGATCGATGTCGCCACTTTCTGGCAAAGGTGCCGGGAATACCAGATCAGTGCGGTGAATTTGCCAACTACGTTCTGGCACGAAGTGGTAAGTGAAGATACGGTTTTGGTACCTGAACATATTCGCCAAATCAGTGTCGGAGGCGAGCAGATTAAACCGGATAAAGTGGTTGCATGGTATCAGCGACCAGGGCATTTACCCCGTTTAGTCAATGCCTATGGGCCAACCGAATACACGGTCAATACTTGCATTGCCTACGATTTTCAGGGAGACACCCTCAGTATTGGGCGCCCAATTCAAAATACGGCCATCTTCTTGTTGGACAAAAACCAACAGCTTGTGCCTTTTGGCGCTGTTGGTGAAATTTGTGTCGCCGGTGACGGTGTTGCGCGGGGCTATATCAACAAAGAGCAATTAACCCGTGAACGATTTATTGATAATCCTTTTGTAAGCCGCTATCCAAAGCTCTATCGAACCGGCGACTTGGGGCGTTACTCACTGGCAGGGGATATTCAATATTACGGGCGTGATGACCATCAGGTTAAAATCCGTGGATTCCGTATTGAGTTAGGGGAGATAGAAACAAGGTTGCGTAGCCTGCCTACCATTCGCGATGCGGTTGTCATTGCTCGAGAGGATGAATCGGCTCACAAGTATCTGGCGGCATATATCACCCTTGATGGTCAGCAGAAAATTGCTGAGATCCGACACTTATTAAGTCAGCAGTTACCGAGCTATATGGTCCCCTCGGCGTTTGTGGTGCTGGAGGAGATACCGCTTACTGCCAACCGTAAAGTAGATCGTAAAGCGCTCCCTAAACCAGATTTTGTTGCTCAGGGGGAAATTGAATATATCGCGCCGGCCACTGAACAGGAGACCCTGCTAGCTGAAATTTGGCGAACACTGTTTGGATTGGCGCAAGTCAGTGCTGTTGCTAACTTCTTTGAGTTGGGTGGGCACTCGTTGTTGAGCATGAAGATGCTATCCCATATTAAAAAGCAGGGTTATCGATTGGATATTCGGGCCTTGTTTGAGTACCCGAAATTACGGGATATGGCGAAACAACTTTACGATCCACTACAGGCAACCGAGCAGCAATCACCGCTGTTAACCGCCCATGAAGCGTTGGAAAGTCTGGTTTCCCTGTCGGAAACTGAGCGGGCTTTGATCGTATCTCAGTCGCCGGGAGGTGAGCAAAATATTGTTGGCATTTATCCTTTGGCGCCATTACAGGAAGGGATCTTATTCCATCACATGATGTGTGGGCAATCTGACCTTTATGTTACTCCGATGCTGTATTCATTTCCGTCAAACACCGAGATGGAAAGCTTTATTGGAGCATTGGATAAAATAATACAGCGACATGATGCGCTGCGAACCGGAATTTTTTGGAAAGGTATTGATGAACCGGTGCAGGTTATCTACAAAGAGGCGCCATTACCGGTGGTTGACATCGATTTGCGGGATGATGTTGATATCCAGCAGCAGTTAGCACAGTTTATGGAACCATCACAACAATGGATGGATGTTACTCAGGCACCGTTGGTCAGGGTAACCCGGTTTATCGACCACCAGCAAAAGCAGCGCTATGTTATGGTGCAGGAGCATCACCTGATAAGTGATCATGTGTCACTGGAGATTATTCAAGAAGAATTTCTGGCTATCTTGACCGGTGATGAAAAGTCACTGCCGGCAGCGTTGAGTTATCGGGAGTTTGTCTTAAACGCTATCAGCCAAACCGATACAAAAGCGGCGCAACAATTTTTTACCGAGCAATTGGCTGGGGTTGATGAAATCACGGCGCCTTTTGGGATCACAAGTGGAATGGTTGACAATAACGTATTCACTGAAATCCAAATTGGGTTGCCTGCGGATTTATCCGCAGAGATTCGTCGCACTTCTTCTGCATGGCAGATAAGTCCAGCGCTTATTTTTCACATGGCATGGGCATTGGTTCTGGCGAAAACCAGCGGCACTAAAGATGTCATATTCGGTACGGTATTATCTGGTCGCTTGCAGAGTGTTGATAATATTGAGCGAGTCGTTGGTTTATTCATCAATACCTTGCCATTGCGTGTTGATTTGAGTCAGTTGAGCGTGGCTCAATTAATGCAGGGAATGCAACAGAAACTGGTTAGCTTGCTACAATTCGAGCAAGTACCGACTGCGATTGCTGAACAGTGTAGCAAATTGGCCGGTTCTAGCCGTTTATTCGACAGTATCTTGAATTACCGTCACTCTGAAGTGAGTGGCGAGACAAGTGAGCTTAACCAGCTTTGGCAAAAAACCGGCATTGAGTTAGTTAATGTAAAAGAACGTACCAATTACCCGATTACCCTATCCATTGACGATTTCGGTGATGATTTTTCTGTTGCAGCCCAAATCGACAGTCGATTTGATGCTGAACGCTTGGTGGAATATCTCATCAATGCTAGCAGACAACTTGTTGCTGCGTTGCAAAGTCAGGTACAGGTTGCCGCACTGTCACTCGACATCCTTGATGCTGAGGAACGGGCGTTCCTGCTGCATTCATTAAATCAAACGGTATTATCGTATGACAACTCACAAACTCTGATTGATAGATTCGAAGCCCAAGTTAAGGCGACTCCCGATGAGATTGCGTTGAATTTTGCTGGCGAGACGATGACGTACAGTGAGTTAAATCA
This sequence comes from Photorhabdus sp. CRCIA-P01, assembly GCF_003545805.1. Classification (GTDB taxonomy): domain Bacteria; phylum Pseudomonadota; class Gammaproteobacteria; order Enterobacterales; family Enterobacteriaceae; genus Photorhabdus; species Photorhabdus antumapuensis. The sequence continues at coordinate 46,021 of NZ_NMQR01000017.1, forward strand.
GCGATCCAATCAACTTGCTCAGTATCTTCTGAACAATGGGGCGAAAGTAAATACTCCCGTCGTGATGTTCATTGAACGTTCCTTTGAGATGGTCATCACTGTTATCGCCATCTTAAAAACGGGTGCCGGTTATGTGCCACTGGATACCTCATTACCGACAGAACGCTTAAACATAATTCTTAGTGATCTGTCTGATGAGATATTAGTAACGATGTGCTCCTTGAATGATAGGTTTGCGGTAAAACGCCAGAAAATGGTGTTATTGGATGACCCTTGCACAGCAGAGATACTGGACAAACAGCCAGCGAGTAATTTGGCTATCGAATATTCCCTGGATGACCTCGGTTACGTGCTCTATACCTCAGGTTCAACGGGTAAGCCTAAGGCGATTGAAATGCCACAGTGGGCGCTGAGCAATTTATTACGAGGTATTAGCCAGCTTGAGCCAGCGCTTACGGGGCCGAACCGTTGGTTACAATTCTCATCAATTGGTTTTGATCTCAGTTTTGAAGACCTATTCATGCCGTTGTTGTCCGGGGGTTCAGTACAGCTTATTGATAAATCGACTCAGTTGGATATTCGGCTGTTAGCGAAGCAAATCCAGCAGGCGCAACTTCAAATCCTGAACTTACCTTATGCCGTATTGCAGAACTTGGCTGAGTATAGTGGTGTCAATGGGCTACAGTTCCCCGAATTAAGGGTTATTGTTTCGAGTGCTGAAAGGCTCAAAATCACAGCGGCCATCAGACAGTTCTTCACGACACATAGTCAATGTAAGTTAGTGAACCACTATGGCCCGGCAGAGACCCATGTCGTCACGTCCAAGACATTACAGGGAGAACCTGCCTCATGGCCTGATTTGCCGACGATTGGCCGATCATTGCCCAACGTGGCCTGTTATATTTTGGATGAGTATTTGCAGCCTGCCCCGATGGGAGCCATCGGCGAGCTGTATTTAGCAGGGGACTGTTTATCAAGAGGCTATTATCAACAGCCCCAACTTACCGCAGAGCGTTATCTTGATTGCGATTGGGTTCTTGGGAAACGAGTGTATCGAACCGGTGACTTAGCCAGCTTTCATCGAAACGGTGAAATCAACTACTTTGGCCGCAACGACCATCTGGTCAAGATCCGTGGGTTCAGAATTGAACTCGGTGATATCGAAGCCCAATTGAGTAAGTTCGATGGCATAACCGGAGCCGTAGTCATTGCTATTGATACAGAAGCAGGTGATAAGCAGCTTATCGCTTATTTTATCGCGGCTAACCCATTGGATTTATCTGAAATTAAAGCCTATTTATCGACTAGCTTACCTGATTACATGTTGCCATCCGCGTATGTGCGGATGGCGGCTTTTCCGCTGAATACCAATGGCAAAGTGGATCGTGGCCGACTTCCACAACCTAGAGCGGATGACTTTGTCAAAGCCAAATACATCGCGCCAATGACTGAACTGGAACAAAGCGTTGCGAAAATTTGGCAGGGGTTGTTGCAACAAGACAGGGTAAGCATGGCAGACAACTTTTTTGATTTAGGTGGTCATTCCTTATTAGCTATGAAACTAATTTCTCGAATTGAACAGGCATTTTCCGTTGGCGTGCCAATTGCGATTGTGTTTGAAAGATCAAGATTAGAGCAGTTATGTGATTGGCTTGAAAAAGAAATTGTTATTCAACGTAACAAGTCAGTTGGGGCTGTAGTGGAAGAATATGAGGTAACTGAGTGGTGATTATGAACCTAAAAGGCTTTATTGATAGATTGTCCGAGCAGGAAGTTCGTCTTTTTGTTGAAAATGGGATGCTAAAATCTCAGTCTGCTCCCGGTGCCATCACACCTGAACAGGGAAAATTTATTAAACAAAACAAACAAGCAATTATTGATTTTCTCTCTTATGCAGAGGTAGGGGGGCAACAGAAGCTTTCGTTATTACAACGTCGGCACCTTACCAAGGCACCGTTATCCTTTGCGCAGCGCCGTTTTTGGCTGGTCGAACAGGTTTCTACGGTTGAACGTCAGTATAAGATTTCAACCGCGTTCAATTTATATGGTCAATTTTCCTTGGAAGCCGCCAGCCAGGCGATAGATGCCATTCTTAAGCGACATGAAATTTTACGAACTGTTTATCAGGAATCACAGGGCATGCCCGAACAAGTCGTGTTGGACGACTATGTTTTCCAGATTAACAAAGACACTCTTGCCGATGGTGTTGACCAACGGCAGCACATAGAGGATTGGCTGGCGGGGCAGAGACAGAGACGATTTGATTTAAGTAGGGATTTACCGCTAAGAGTGGCTTATTTGGCATCTGATCTAAAATCAGATACATCTGATAAGCCGTTGGCTGGCGTATTGTTTTTTGATTTGCACCATATTGCTGCCGATGGCTGGTCTCTGGCGATATTAGTTGATGAATTTACCCTTCTTTATCAGCAAATTGTTCATGGTAAACCCGCCTTGTTGACTGAGCTTGAACTGCAATACTCGGACTATGCCTACTGGCAGAATCAAGCTGAAACTCAGCCAATGTTTGACGAGCAGTTGCAATATTGGCAACAACAGTTGGCTAACCTGCCGTTGGTTCATGAATTGCCTTTGGATTATGCTCGTCCTCAAAAATTGGATATGCGCAGCACAACGCACACGCAAAAGATACCAATGGAGACGGTTAGTAAACTTAAGCGATTAGCTGTGGATTCAAATGCCACTTTATTCATGCTCTTGCATACAGCTTTTGCTGTGATGCTAGGTCGCTACAGCGATAACCCGGATGTGATTATTGGGACACCTATTACAAGTCGACCGGTACAGAAACTGGAATCGCTAATTGGTTGTTTCCTTAATACTCTTGTATTGCGTTTGGATTGTACACCGACGCTGACATTCAATGAGTTGTTGAAGAGTGCAAGGCAGGTGCACCTTGATGCACAGAGCAATCAGGCCATTCCATTCGAATTATTAGTCGAGAAGTTGCTAGCTGAGCAAAGCACCGTGTTTACGCCCTTATTTCAAGTGCTTTTCTCAATGCAAAATTATGAATCTCAACAGTTGGAACTTGCTGATGTTGAATTTGAGGAGGTTATTGCACAAGGGGGACAAACGCAGTTTGATTTGACCCTAACCGCTACAGAAGATAAGGACGGGTTGTCACTGATTTTTGAGTTTAATCAAGGGCTCTTTAATCCGGGCACCATCGCCCGTTTTGCTGAAAATATGCAGTTGTTGTTGGCCCATATTGCGGTCAACGGTGATAGACCAATTAATCAATTGGCGATCGTCAGTGAGCAGGAACACGCTGTGCTGGACAAGTCTCATCAATCAGCTTGGCAACTGCCCGAGGAGCAACCTTTTGTGCATCGGCTTATTCAGCAGCGGGCGGCTGAGTATCCCGAGCGAGTGGCAATTCGCTACCAGGAGCAAAGCCTCGGTTTTGCTGAACTTGATGCAAGGGCTAATCAGATCGCTCAATTATTATTGACTAAAGGCGCCGACAACAACCAGCTAATTGCTATTTTGATGGAACCTGGCATTGACTTTGTTGCCAGCATGTTAGCGATATTGAAAGCAGGGTGTGCTTATTTGCCATTGGATCCCACTTATTCTGTCGCACGGTTAAGTTTTATCTTGGCTGACAGCAATGTTGGTTTGGTTATCGTCGATAACAAGAGTATCGATAAGGTCGATTTACCAATGGCTAACATTTGCACTATCTTGCTTGATGACACTGAAATTGCCGCCCAGGCCCGTACTGAACCAATGTTGACCTCAAGTGTGACAGCAGATTCCCTTGCCTATGTCATTTATACCTCGGGTTCGACAGGTAATCCTAAAGGGGTGATGATCTCGCATGGGGCTTTGAGCGCATCAACGGTTGGGCGGTTTAATTCATACTCGATAGTACCGGAGAAATTTTTACTGGTTTCATCATTTGCTTTCGATTCATCGGTTCCGGCTATATATTGGGGGCTTGGCAGCGGTGCAACGTTGCATTTAATGGCCCCCCAGGATGCGAAAGATGCATCGTATGTGGCAAAGATTATAGACAGTCAACAAATTAGCCACGTTCTTTTTATTCCCAGTTTCTACGATGCCGTTCTTGATTCCCTTACAGGACATTCACTACGTAAGGTGATTTGTGCCGGCGAAAATTTGTCGGACCAAGTTAAGACAAAACATTTCCAATGTCAGCCTCAAGCAACTCTGGTCAACGAATATGGGCCAACGGAAACCACGGTATGGTCTTCGTTGAAAATCTTTGAAAAGGCGACTGAGCCAGTCACGATTGGTCGTCCAGCTCCCCATGTGTCACTTTATGTGTTGGCGAAAGATCGCTCCCAATGTCCGGTTGGTGTAGTTGGAGAACTGTATGTTGGTGGTGTCGGATTAGCAAAAGGGTACTTGAACCGTCCAGAACTGACGGCTGAACGTTTTATTGATCATGTGGACTCTAAAGGTAACAGCGAACGACTATATCGCACTGGTGATTTAGTGAGGGTGTTGCCATCAGGCGAAATTGCTTACATTGGCCGAAACGATTTCCAAGTGAAATTGCGTGGTTTTCGTCTCGAATTGGGTGAAATTGAGAACTGTATCCGCGCTAATTTTGATGTAGCGGATGTTGTGGTTTGTGTGAGGCAGGATGACAAGCAGAGGCAATCCTTGGTGGCTTATTTGGTAGCGCCGTCGATGCTCGACATACGTGAACAGCGCGATAAAGTCGAGCGCATCTTACCGGAGTTTATGTGGCCCAGCTTCTATGTGTTATTGCCGGAAATGCCACTGACTGAGAATGGTAAAGTTAATCGTCAAGCCCTGCCTGCTCCAAGTATGGAAAATATCGCTGAGGAGCCTTTTACGCCACCAGAAACGACAACTGAAAAGCAGTTGGCTGAATTGTTCCATAGAGAGCTTGGGTTGGAGCGAATCAATATTGTGGCTCGGTTTGTACAGCTCGGTATTCACTCACTGCAATTTGTCAAACTCGGCAGTGTCATCAGAGAAGAATTGAAGATAGAACTGTCCGTGAAGGATTTTTACGTCTATGACACTCTGTTTGCTTTAGCACAGTATGTTGAGCATCAGCTTACTGAACAACAGAAACAGATTGGGGAAGAAAGGGAGGTCGTTGAACTGTGAATATCGCTGCATTTTTAGCTGACTTAAAACAGCAAGACATTATGGTATACCTTGAATCTGACTCGCTTAAGCTGAACGCGCCTAAAGGCGCGGTATCGCAAGATATGCTTACTGAGTTGAGAACGCATAAGGTAGAGATTATTGCGTATCTGCAAGGGCAACAATCAAATCCATTACCGATCAAGACTGTCGACAGAGGGCGGACTCGGTTACCTCTTTCTTTTGCGCAACAACGCCTGTGGTTCATCGACCAGCTCTTTGGCAGCAGCGAACATTACAATATGGCGACGGTGTTTGAGGTGAGTGGCGCGTTCGATTTAACGATTGCTGAAAAAGTCATGCAACGAATTGTCGAACGCCATGAAGTGTTGCGCTCAGTTTACCGAGAAGAACAGGGAGAAGTATGGCAGGAGATTCAGCCAGATGTAGATGTTAAGGAAAAAATCAATGTTCGGCACTTGACATGTGATCCTGCTGAGCTGAAAGCGATATTTTATCAGTATGTTTCTGCTCCGTTTGACTTACAGAAAGATCTAATGGTCCGGATTGACTTTTTTACAACTGATACTCAGCGGCAATTTCTGATCATCAATTTGCACCATATTGCTGGAGACGGATTGTCTTTCTCTCTATTGATGGAAGAATTTGTCACCCATTATCAAGCGATTAAGCAGAATCTGCCGGAATCCTTGCCTGCATTGCCGGTGCAATATGCAGATTATGCTTATACTCAGCAGTCATGGATTGCCGACGGAGTATTTGATGCGCAACTTGATTATTGGCAACAAAAATTAGCCGATATACCGCAAGTTCACCAATTTCCATTGGATTTTCAGCGGCCTGTGAAACAGACCAACGATGGTGTCAAGGTGCGATTCCGATTGGAGCGGCAATCTTCGGCGATGTTGCGTAAACATGCAGGCAATGCCGGTGCGACCCTGTTTATGTTATTGCACGCTGCATTTTCAGTGTTTATCGCTCGCTACAGCCAGCAAACGGATATTGTTATTGGTACACCGGCCACGAACCGTAAACAAAAAGAGTTACAGTCGCTGATCGGGTTGTTTGTCAATACGCTGGTGTTGAGAACCGAATATCAGGGCCAGGCTGATTTCATGCAGTTTGTGCAGCATGTAAAGCAAGTCAACATTGAAGCACAAATGAATCAGGATTTGCCGTTTGATGTTCTCGTGGAGAAATTGGCGGTGAGTCGGAACATTGCTTACTCACCGATATTCCAATTCATGTTCGCAATGGATACGACTGAGGCCAGCGAATCGAGACTGGATGACGTGGTATTTACCCCGGTATCTTCGGGTGAAGCATTCTCTAAATTTGATTTGGAGCTCGATGCGATTGATGACAGTGACACTATTCTGTTTGAAGTGGTATACAACAGTAGCTTATTCCATGAACACACGATTGCAAGGTTACTCAAATCGTTTGAAATCTTGTTGATTGATATCGCCAAAAATCCTTATAAAACATTAGACTCTTTAGCGTTGTTGGGTGAAGACGAAAAGCGCCGTTTAGGGCAACAACTGGCGATACCATCTTTTATTGCAACAACGACAGAATCTGTGCAATACCAGTTCGAACGTCAGGCGGAACAAAGATCCGATGCCACCGCTTTGGTATGGCAGGTTGCAGGAGAAAATCAAACCCTGACATATCGTGAGTTAAACCAGCGTGCTAACCGATTGGCGCATCACCTCATCGAAAAGGGGGTTAAGCCGGGCAATATTGTCGCGTTATGTTTACCTCGTTCCCCTGAGATGATTGTCAGTATATTGGCTGTACTGAAAGCAGGCGCTGCTTACACCCCTATTGACGTCGACAACCCTCAGTCCCGAATCCATCACATTATCGCGGATTGCCAGCCGGCGGTTGTGTTGACGAACAACGCATATGCAGACAAGTTTGCTGAACTGAATGTCATTGTTGAGCTGTTAACCTCGGAAGTGGAGCCGTTTTCAGGGATTGCATCTGATAATCCGAATATCAACCATAGCTTGGATGAACTTGCTTATGTCATGTATACCTCTGGATCGACGGGCAAACCTAAAGGGGTCATGGTAGAGCATACGCAGTTGAGTCATTTTGTTGCGGCAGCATTGGCAATGTATTCCGTTAAACCTGACGACAACGTATTACAGTTCTCCTCATTTGCATTTGATATTTCCATTGAAGAGTGTTTTGTCACCCTATGTGCAGGTGCCACTTTAGTATTGAGGAACGATGATTGGCTCAACAGCGCTGACCTATTTTGGCAACAGTGTTGTCAACACAACATCACCGTAATGAGCTTACCCACCGCATTTTGGCATCAGGTGAGTAGTGGCGACGCCTTGGTGCCTGACACACTACGGTTGGTTATCGTTGGCGGTGAAGCAATTAATGCTGAAATTGTCAGGCATTGGTTTGCATCAGCAAATCATCCTCCGGTGATGAATACCTACGGGCCGACCGAAACGACAGTCTTGGCGAGTTACCACTTGATTGAATCCGCGTTGCAGATTGAGCAGTCGGTTCCCATTGGCAGGGTATGTGGTCATGTTAAAACCTATATTGTTGATGAGCATTTGAATTTGGTGCCACAAGGTGTCATTGGTGAATTAGTTGTTGGTGGTAAAGGCGTTTCCAGAGGTTACTTAAACAGACCTGAGGAGCAGCAGAGAAGTTTTATCCAGGTTGCTTTTTTCGACGGTGAGGTCGAGCGGCTTTACCGGACCGGCGATCTGGTGAGGTTTAATGTTCATGGTGAAATTGAATATATCGGGCGGAAGGATAACCAGATAAAAATTCGGGGTTTCCGTATTGAGCTAGGTGAGATTGAGAACCAACTTATTGCGATTGATGGGGTGAGGCAAGCGGTTGTCACTGTTGATGAGCTTAATGGCAATAAACAACTGGTTGCATACTACGTTGCGGATGTGCCGCTGGAGCCAGTAGCGTTGAGGGAACAAATAAGCCAAACCTTGCCGGAATATATGGTCCCGAATGCCTTTATTTCGCTAACCAGCATTCCAATGACGGTAAACGGTAAAGTCGACTATAAAGCGTTACTGAGTGTAAAGACACCAGAGCCGTTACCAGAAAACTACCATTTCCCGCAGGGGGAACTGGAGGAGCAACTGGCTGATATGTGGCAGCAGTTGTTAGGCCATCCTAAAGTGGGCCGTACCGATAATTTTTTCAAGCTAGGGGGACATTCCCTATTGGCGATTAAGTTGGTATCGGAAATCCAGAAAACCTTGGCCGTACAGATCTCTGTTCGGGTAGTGTTTGAAAGCCAAACCTTGGCTGAATTTGCACAATTGATCGCTGAACAACAGACAGCAACTAGCGGCAATGCAGCGATAGCGCCAATTACGCCTGTAGTTGAGATGGTGAGAGTTGAAATGGCGCGGCTTCCATTGTCGTTTGCCCAGCAACGGCTTTGGTTTATTGACCAGTTAGATGGGCAAACGCCTCAATATAATATGCCGTTGGCATTAACCATCAAAGGGGACTTCAATCTCGCTATCGCTGAACGTGCGATAAACATGATTGTTCAACGCCACCAGGTGCTCCGAACGGTCTATCGGCATGATACTGCCGGTGCATGGCAGGAAGTGCTGGACAAGGTAACTGTGAAGATTGACCGTATTGACTATCAAAGCCTTGGGGAAAAAAGCTGCCAACAGCAGGTGCAAGAATTTATTCAGCGGCACGCGGAGCAGGCATTTGATTTGGCTAACGATGTCATGCTGCGAGCGGCTTATCTAAAGATAACGGAAGATCAGTGTGTTATGGTATTCAATATGCACCATATCGCATCAGATGGTTGGTCAATCAAAGTGCTTGCTGATGAGTTTGTCAACATATACAGCCAATTGCTTGAGGGCTGTCAGCAACCGGCTTTGCCATCGTTACCCATTCAATATAAAGATTATGCTGTCTGGCAACGGCAACAACTACAGGGTGAAACGTTACAAACGGATCTTAACTACTGGTTAACTCAGCTTAATGAGCTGCCTCCTGTACACGACTTACCGTTGGATTACCCGCGTCCATTACAACTTGGTAGCAGTGGTGGGTTATTTGAATTTAGTGCTGACAAGTCTCTTTTGATTGGGCTCAAATCGCTTGCCAGTCAACATAATACTAGCCTGTTTGTGGTATTGCATGCGGCATTTACCCTGTTACTTGCCCGTCATGGTCAAAGCAAGGATATTGTCATAGGGACGCCGGTGGCGAATCGTTTGCAGGCGGAAGTTGAGCCGCTTATCGGCTTTTTCGTCAATATGCTAGTGCTGCGCACCAAATACCAAGCAGATCTCACTTTTGCTGAATATCTGTCACATATTCGCCAGGTTAATATTGATGCTCAAGCGCATCAGTTACTGCCGTTTGAATTGTTGGTTGAGAAAATGCAGCCGGAGCGGAGTGCAAGTTATTCGCCACTCTTCCAAGTCGTATTCTCAATGGATACCAATGAATCCAAGGTATTGCAATTGAGTAACGTTGAATTTGAGTACCTTGATAGCGAACATGTTACGGCCCAGTTTGATTTGACCTTAGATGCCAGTGAAAGTGAGGACAGTCTTGATTTTAGTTTTGAATACAACGGTGAACTATTCGAACGGTCGACAATAACCCGATTCAGCCAACGGTTTCTGACTTTATTGTCTGCATTAGTGAGTGACCAATATCAAACGGCTCCTTTGACTAAACTGCCAGTGTTAACTGAGCAGGAAAGGCAATATCTGTTGAGCGATATCAATGACAATTGGCAGCCTTATCCTGCTGATAAGTGTATTCATCAGTTGTTTGAAGAACAAATGGAACGGAGTCCAGAACAAATAGCGGTTATTGACGGCGAGCTTCATCTCACTTACCGGCAAGTGAATGCTCAAGCTAATCAGGTAGCCCACTTTTTGTTGGACAAAAATTATATATCGGATTCCTTTATTGCGGTTTGCATGGAGCGTACCGCGGCCTCGGTGATTACCGTACTTGGCATCTTGAAGGCAGGTTTAGCCTATGTGCCATTTGATGCTGATCAGCCATTGCAGCGGATTGAATACATTCTTCAAGAGAGCGGTACACCATTGGTTGTGGTTGATGATATTCAGCGTTTGCCCATTGAGGTGGTTTCGGCGTACAACGTCTGGCGATTGGATGAAATATTAAGCCAGTCACGGATTGATACCAATATTGCGGCGACGCAGAGTCATTCAACTGCGACCAATTTGGCTTACATGACTTACACTTCAGGAACAACTGGCCATCCCAAGGGAGTGATGGTTGAGCACACGGCGATGATTGCGCGTTTGTATGGCTGGGATGCGGTATTTGGCTTATTCCAGAAGCCGCCAACCGTATTGCAAATGGCGGGTTTGGCTGTGGATATTTTTCTGGGTGATATCGTTAAGAGCTTGACCACCGGTGGTCGCTTGGTGATTTGCCGCAAGTCGGATTTGATTACCACAGAGGCTTTGTATCAGCTTATCGAACAACAACAAGTGACGTTTGGTGACTTTGTGCCGGTCATTCTGAGAAATTTACTCGATTATACTGAACAAAACAGGGTTCAATTGAATTCACTGCGCCATATATTAGTGGGTTCCGAAGCTTGGTATGGTCGTGATTTGAACCGTTTACAAAAGCTGATGCATACCGATGCCCGTTGTTTCAATATTTATGGACAAACAGAATCGGTGATTGATGCCAGTTACGGTGATGTGACTCATCTCTCTTTACCTGATGATGCCTATGTTCCCATCGGTACGCCGTTTGCCAATACCCACATTTATATCCTTGATGCTTATGGCGAGCCTGTGCCTATGGGGGTGGTTGGTGAAATTGCGGTAGGTGGCCCTGGTTTGGCAAGAGGTTACAACCGCAATAGCGAATTAACACAACAAAAATTTGTTAAAGACGACCTTTCTGGCCGTTGTGGTTATATTTATCACACGGGTGATCAAGCTAGATTAAAATCTGATGGGACTCTGGAGTTTTTAGGGCGCAATGATGATCAAATAAAACTGCGTGGGTTCCGTATTGAACTGGCTGAAATTGATGCCAAGCTGCGTGCATTGCCTGATGTGCGGAATGCTATTGCTGTGGTACGGGAAATTGAGCCGGGCAATAAACAAATTATTGCTTATCTGCAAACGCCACAATCGTTATTGGTTGAACAGGTCAGAGAACAGCTACGGCATCAACTACCTCATTACATGATCCCCAGTGCATTTGTATGTCTGAATGCTTTCCCGGTGAGTATTACCGGAAAAGTGGATAAAGAAAAACTACCTGCACCAGAAGCCAGTGCTTTTACCAGTACTGAATATGTTGCGCCACAAAATGACATTGAAAGAACATTAGCGTCTATTTTTGCCGTGGTTTTGAAGCAGGAGAAAGTGAGTCGTTACGATAATTTCTTTGCTTTGGGTGGTGACTCAATATTAATTGTGCGTGTTGTTGCGATGGCTAAACAGGTGGGTTTAGCACTTAGTGTAAAAGATATTTTGGCCTATCAAAGTATTCATGAAATAACGCGGCAGTTACCTGATTTGAACAACAAAAGCGTCTCTTCTAAAGATGCTTATCGCGCTTTTTCATTACTTACAGATGACGAACGGGCGGTATTGACTGAGCCATCGACATTGGATGATGCATATTCATTGTCGAGTTTGCAAATGGGGTCTATTTATCATCAGCTAAAAGATGAAAGTTACCACATTGTAGAACATTACTCGATTAATACAGTGTGGAGTGAACAAGCGTTTCGTCAGGCATTTAATGCCATAGTACAACGCCATGAGTTATTGCGTGCAACATACAACTTCGAGTTAGGGAGAGCGTTGCAATATATTCATAAAACGATTGCTTTGCCGGTTACGCTTAATGATTGTCGCCACCTTTCCGTGCAGGAATTCGAGCATCAATTAGATCACTGCTTGGAACAGGAAAATAGCAACTTTTTCGTTGAAAATGAATTAATGTGGCGAATTCATGTATTTATTGATGCTAATAATACATTTGCTCTGGTTTTGTCCCATCAACATGCCATTCTTGATGGTTGGAGTGTTGCCAACCTAAAAGTTGAGTTTATGGAAAACTATTTATCGGTGTTGTCTGGCGGTTCTATTCCACCAAGAGCTGATTTACCGCATTACGGTGAATACATTGCTGAAGAACTGGCGGCTATTGCTGATCCTGAACACAAAGCTTATTGGCAGCACATTGCCAACGCGGCTGTACTTCCTGACTGGACTGGAAAAGGGTCAACACAACATTATTCCGCTCGCCTTGAGCTATCTTATTTACATGACGATTTGCAACAACTTGCGACGCGCTTAAAAGTACCGTTGCGCACATTGCTGTTGGCGGTACATGTTTATGTATTGGCGAAAATCAATGGCACTGATTCCAGCACCAGTTCGGTCGTCAGCCACGGGAGACTTGAAGTGGAGGGGGCTGAATCTTGTCTTGGATTATTCTTGAATACGCCGCCGGTTAATGCGGATATTCATCAACAAACCTGGGCGTCGTTGATTCAGCAATTAACCGAATATAGCACTGCAAGCTGGCCTTATCGACATTATCCGGTTGCTGTAATGCAAGAGGAATTCAAGTGTGATTACTCTGGTGCTTTGTTTAACTATGTCGATTTTCATGTGTCTGATGAGTTACAGACAACTCAGGATGTTGAGCCCGGACAGGCTTATGATCATGAATATGAACGAGTTGATTATGGTTATGATTTTGTTTGCCATCATAGTTCAGCTAATGGTTTTCTGGTTCTGCAATTGGCGTTAACTCAATTGGTGTTTGGGGAACATCAGGCAGGTCAAATATTAGCCTATTATGAAACTGCCATAAAGTCGATGTTAGTTTCACAACATCATCACTTGGGGCATGCGGATTATTTAGCGCCAGGTCAAATCCAACACTTGCATCAATTAGCCCATAATTCGTCATCTATTGCTAATGATTGCACATCTCTGACTCGATTATTTGCCCGAGTTGCGCATCAGATACCTGATGAAGTGGCTTTGTCGGGGCCTTGGGGAAGCATAAATTATGCTCAGTTGGCGTTAGCGGCTGACAAACTAGCGGCACTTCTTGTTGCGCGGGGTATCGGCGTAAATGATACGGTGGGTATTTATTTATCAAGTAGTCCTGAGGTGGTGATTAGTGTCTTGGCTATTTTGAAGGCGAACGCAACGTTTGTACCATTAGCAACCGATTATCCAACAGAACGCATTGTCCATATTATTAATGATGCTGATATTCAGCTTATTGTTTCACAGCGTTCTGAAAGCCGTACTTTGCCTGTTGATGAACAAAATATTGTTATGGTTGATGAGATTGAGTCGGTTGATACTGCTGTTGTGGCACAAGAAGTGGCATTATCAGCGCAAGAGCGTATTGCTTACATCATGTATACCTCGGGTTCAACGGGTACGCCTAAGGGCATTAAGATCAGTCATCACAATTTATTGAGCTATTATGAGGCCGTTCAACGCTATTACCCGACAAATTCTGCCCGTGTATTGCAAATTGCCAACATTGGTTTTGATATTTTTATCGAAGAATTAATGTTGTCGGTATTTTCCGGTGGTTGTCTGGTTCTGGATAGTCATAAAACAGCGTATAGCGTTAAACAGTTATGTCAGATCATTGATGCACAAAAAGTCACACTGATTTCAGTACCTACAGCCTTATGGCATGAGTGGACATATCAGTTAACCGCCGACGATGTTGAACAACTCGTTGAGCATTTGGAGGTATGTATCGTCGGTGGTGAAGCCATGCGAATGGAGTTATTGGCGCTATGGCAACAAAAAACACAAGGAAAGATCCGTTTATTCAACACTTATGGACCGACAGAAACAACCATTGTAGCAACCGCTATCGATGTCACACGATTAGACACCTTAACAGACTCAGTGGTGCCTATAGGTCGTCCTTTGGCACATTGTCAGACCTATGTTTTGGATTCTCAGGGGGGATTGGTACCGCCAGGTGTTATTGGTGAACTCTACATTGCTGGTGATGCTTTAAGTTTAGGTTATGTGAATAACCCAGAGCAAAATGCGGCCCAGTTTGTTGAAATGGCTATCTTGCCGGAACAAACAGTACGCTTATATAAAACCGGTGATCGTGTTTATTGGAATAACGATGGTGAACTGGTTTATGTCGGTCGTCTTGATAATCAGGTCAAGATCAGAGGTTTTCGTATCGAAACTCGCGAAATAGAGTCAGCACTGTCAGCTATTGATGGCGTGGCGACAAGTATTGTGCGAGTGATTGTCGATGCGACTGGCGAAAAACAACTGGGTGCTTGGCTGGTTATGCCAGCGGGTACCGAAACGGATGCTGTCATCCCCTCGATAAGAGAGCAACTGAAAACTCGATTACCAGAGTATATGGTGCCAACCCTATATGCTGTGATAGCCACTATACCAACTACGGCTAATGGTAAAGTGAATTTTGCTGCCCTACCTGAGCCAAAACCTTGCATTACGCGAGGGTTGGATCGTATTGCGGAAACTGAAATTGAAAAACAATTGGTACAACTGTGTGCCGACGCACTGAAATTACCGTTAAGCATGGTGAGCTTAACCGCGTCTTTTATCGAGTTGGGCGGGAATTCGTTAACCTTGTTGAGGTTTTTACATCAGATACAACAGACTTTTGCTGTCGTGGTCAGCGTTGCCGATGTCATGACGGCCAGTGATCTAGCAATACTGGCACTGATAATTGAGCGTAAGCAGTTGCAACAAGCTGAACAAGTCAGTCAGGGGCATAACTCGGTGGCGGAAGAAGGCTGGTTATGATGATAAAAATAGACGCTGATAAATAAGGTGGAATAATGCGAGTTGTTGATATTATTCGGCAAACTTCGGCTGCGGGGGTGCAGTTATTTGTTGAGTACGGCAAATTGGGTTTTAAGGTCATGTCAGGTTGCGTTTTTACTCCTGAACTAAAAAACCTGGTGATTGCGAATAAAGCTGACATTATTGCTTTTTTAGCGCCAGATGACGCCATTCAATTGGTGTCATTGGGTGCTGACCAAACGCCATTATTTTTGGTTCCTGGCGCAGGTGCGCCAGTATCATCTTTTATTGATTTAGCCCGGGAAATAAAAAACGATTTCTGCCTCAAGGTATTTGATGCAACGTCTCTGTTCTTGGAAGGGAAAACAGTGACTGTCAAAGCATTGGCTGAACGTTATGCGGCATTACTTTTGCAAGCTTATCCACAAGAGCATTATCGACTGGTGGGGGATTGTGTGGGGGCATGTGTTGCTTTTGAGGTCGCTTTGGCGTTGGAAAATAAAGGGAAAACGGTTGACTTGATAGCGATTGATAGTTTTCTTACCGCCTATGATCGACAGCCTTATACCCGCGAGGAGATCGATGAAGTGAGTGCCGAGTTAGCTCAAGGCATTGAAGGTGAAGCGCTGGAAAGGTTTATTGAAGTTTATAAAGGCTACTCTATGATGGCTTGCAATTATGTACCATCGGCCAGATTAAAGGGCAAGATGACATTCATTTATTGCGAAACTTCCATACAACTACGGGCAGAAAAAAAGAAAATTATTGCATCCTTACAAGATCATGTCACACAAACGATTACTTGTGGCATGGTAGGTGGTGATCATTATTCAGTATTAAAACCGGGTGCCGTTGAAGGTCTGGCTGAGGCTATATTGCGACAACGCTACCGGCCAGAGCCTTCATTCAAAAAATCGAACTTAACCTATCAGGAGTTGCTCGACATTGTGCAATATCGGGCCGATATTTACCGGCCTATGAATAATATCAATCATTGTCACCGAGTGAGAATATCACAGATCGGATGTTGGTTTATTGAGATAGCGGATGGCCGTGCACATATTGATTTCAACGCTGATGATGCAATGTGCGCGCAATATGATTTTTATAGTGAGATTGAAATCAGTGTAGATTCATTAATAGCGTGCGTAACCAGCGAGGAACCATCAGCCGCTATCGCTAAGGCGATATTGGATAATAAAATTCAGGTACAACGAGGAGAAGCGTTGTATCACTTATTATGGATTGTTTTTGGCATAACGGAACCTGATGAGATTTTTTGCTGGATTGATCAACGAGACAGCCAAGATGAGTATTTAGGTGTTCAAACTCATGGAATTACTTTTGACGATAAATGGCATGCCAATTCTCACATTTGTACTCGCTATATGCCTGCTTATTACAGTGTGATTCACAAGGCATTAATGTCTCTGCCGATCGAGTACAGTGACTTTGAATTTATCGATTTGGGGTGTGGGAAAGGGCGATCTATTATATGTGCATCCAGCTACAACTTTAGCAAGATTACCGGAGTAGAAATTGTTGAATCATTGGCATTCATTGCGCAGCAAAATGTTAATGCTATAAAGCAAAAAAATCATATTGAGGTAATACAAGCTGATGCAAATGACTATCGATTTAATGAAAACCATGTGGTTATTTATAACTTTGATAGTTTTTTTAATGATCAGCTTAAGCAAATTCTACGGCGGTTGAAAACAGATGTTTATGACAAAGGCTATAAAGTGTTGATTTTACAAATTAATGGTGATGATGCTATTTATCAACAGTGTTTTTGGTTAACGCCAAAAACAGTTAGCCGAGATTTTATGGGGGGATGGAATATCACTTTGTGGCAAAGTAAAGGTTATTAAAGTTTGGCAATAATAAAATTTTATTTAGGAGTTAATCTCGATGATCTCTGATTTGGTGAAAGCTAATCGGTTAAAAATTATTTTTAATAGTATTGTTGGTGCTTTTAGTGCTTTCTTTAGTATTTGGTTAATTTCCTTGATTACCGATGATGCATTGGAACAGATTAGTGCTGACTTAGTATCATGGACAGTTAAGTTTTTCATCGGGCTCGCTTGTTTATTTATTGTGAGTTCTTTTGCTAATTACCTAATGACAAAGTTAAGTGTCAAAATTATTTTTGAAGTTCGTAGTACCTTAGTGAAGCGTATCTTGAATACCCCTTATGCTATTTTGGATAGGATTGGTGGGCATAAAGTTCAGGCTAGCTTAACATCTGATGTAAGTGATATTTCCAGGGCTATTTCTACCATGCCGCAGTTTATTTATCATGTGATTACCGTGATTGCATGTTTAGGTTTTCTGGCATTCAAATCGATTGATCTGTTTATGGTCACGCTGGTCATTCTCCCGTTGGGGATTTGTGTTTCGCGCTATTTCATTAGTAAAGCCGAAGCTTATGATGAAATATATCGCGATGATTATGATAACCTTCATGAACAGTTTAAGAGTCTAGTAGATGGAGTTAAAGAGCTTAATAACAATGAAAAACGCAAACATTCGTTTTTTAATCGAGGTGTTTTACCCTCATTAGAAAAGATTAATGACTCTGATCTTAAATCAGAAATTTTCTGGAAGCTGAATGAAAATTGGGGACAAATATTATTATTTCTGGTGCTTGGAACTATTTTATTTTCTCATGTTATGTGGGGTATAGGGGAAAGTAACGATATTCTTACCTTTATCTTTATAATGACCTTTTTACTGGGCCCTGTTGATTTTATTTTGTCCTCACAGGAAACCATAGTAAAAGCGCTCATATCTCTGCGTAAGATTGATCGCTTGAGGTTTTCTGAAAACTTATCAATGGAGCCAACTGTAACCAATACAGAAGAGTATAAAGAATGGTCTCGAATTTCCCTGCATTCTATAAGCTTTAAATATACCGGTGAAGGGAACTGTTTTTCTGTTGGGCCGATTAATCTGGATATTCAGCGCGGCGAAATTATCATTATTAAAGGCGGTAATGGCAGTGGTAAGTCAACTTTTGGCAAATTGTTGATTGGCCTGTTGAATAAATCTGAAGGTGATATTTTCATAGATGATAAGGTGGTTAATAAAGATAACCGAGAGAATTATCTGAATATGTACAGTGTTATTCATTCGGATTTTTATCTGTTTGATACGGTCATTAATCGAAAAGGTGAACTTGCTGATGATGAATTAACTCGTCAATATCTGAAAAAATTGGATTTAGCAGGAAAAGTCACGGTTAAAGATGGCAGATTGTCCACAACTAAGCTTTCTCATGGTCAACGTAAACGCCTGGCTCTGGTTATCTCTTATATGGAAGATGCACCTATTTATTTATTTGATGAATGGGCAGCCGATCAGGACCCTAATTATAGAGGGTTTTTCTATAATGAATTACTTCCTGAAATGAAGCGCAATGGAAAAACTATCATCGTTATTAGTCATGACGATAAATATTTTCATATCGCGGACAGAGTTATCACTATGGATAATGGTTTAGTGGATAATATTGAAACTAACGTACATCCTGATAAAGTAGAAAATGCCACTTTGGCGTCCGCTATTTCTACTGTGTAATTATAACAGGAAAGTGTAATTATAATAGGAAAATGTAATCATAATAGAAAATAGATATCAGGGAGATTATTAATGTTGGAACTATTTGAAGATCAAATAGCTGGAATCAAAGAAAGATATGGGAATGACTGTTTAAAAAGAGTAGAGGATATGTTTTATCCTTTATTACAACAAAGAGCACCATTACAAGCAGATGCCAAATATATCATGCCTGGGCTTTCTACCACGCCGTGGTTGGATACGAATTCTTTTCCGCGGTTGCAGCCGTTAGTAACCTCATTGATGAATAATGCAGGTAAAATAAAACAGGAAATTAACGCGGTCATCAGCGGTGAATCCCAACATATAACCGATTATGAGCACTATTTGGGAACTCAAAAAGATTGGAAAGCGTTATATTTGTTCAAAAATGGTCAGCCTAATAACGTAGTTGCCAATATTTTGCCCGCTACATGGCATATTTTTAATAATGAGTTACGGGATTGGCATTGTCCTCTATTGGAAGTTCACTTTTCGGTGTTGCAACCGGGTACAGTGATTAAACCGCATTGTGATTTGTGGAATTTTACCCTTAATTTACATTTTGCGGTCGATATTCCTGCTAGCAATTGTGAGATCATTGTTGCTAATGAAGCCAGATGTTGGAAGGAAGGAGAATGTTTACTTTTTGATTATTCTTATCAGCATGAAGCTTATAACCGTTCAGATAAACATAGAATTTGTTTATTAATGGATATCTGGCATCCCAACTTATCGTTTGCGGAACGAGAAGCACTGGTTTTGATCATTACCGGTATTCGTAAACTTTTCGGTTAGTTTATACCCTATGGATTTCAAGATGCATCGCGACGGCAAGGGAGCGAATCCCCGGGAGCATAGCGAACTATGTGACTGGGGTGAGTGAGTGCAGCCAACAAAGAGGCAACTTGAAAGATGACGGGGATATTTTCTTGGATATGTGTTGCTAGGTATTGGCAACACAGTTTAAAAGGATAGCCTATTATGAATAGAAAGGGGCAATGTATGGTGTCTGATATTCAGGCGTTTGATGACTTCGTTTTTGAGCTTGACTCAACAGAACAGACATATTTAAAGCAGGAATTTTTAGAGTCTATTCTAAAATATGACATTGATAATTTCGAGGAATTTTACTGGAAATGTTTTTATCAATCTTTTCATTTGCCTGTGCGTTTACAGAAAAAGCTATTTGATTTTCGTGCGTTGGAAAATGAAAATTATTTGCTGATAAAGGGATTGCCTATCCCTGATGAGCTTGGTTTAACACCTTTATCTTATGAGCAAACAAATAGTTCTGAGGTGGCGGGTATTCGCACTTTAATATCAACGATTTTATCTCGAATTGGATATGTTTATTCGTTTGTTAATAAAAAGAATTTTAATTTTATCGATGATATTTTTCCAATGGAAAAATATAGAAATATGCAGTTAGGGGCAAACAAGGAATTTTTGGAATGGCATGTTGAAGATGGTTTCCACGATGCGAAAGCTGACTGGGTCGCTTTATATTGCCTGCGTGGCGATAAAAATGCGGAAACCTACTTGTTTCAAACAAAGAATATTCGTTTGGATGCTGAAACTATTGCTGAATTGCAAAAACCAAACTTTGAGATCGATGTCGATCCGACATTTGTGTCGAATACTGGTGGCCGCCGTTGTGTTGCCATATTAAGTCAACATGAAGAGCCAGAAATGATATTTGATCCAGCTTATATGCGTTGTTTAACACCAAATGCAGCAGCAGCGTTGGAAAAATTGAATCAGTGTATTAATGAAAATAGAGAGACCTTTATATTATCTCCTGGAGAAATGTTGCTATTTGATAACCGTAAAGTCGCTCATGCGCGTAGCGAGTATGAACCTCGATACGATGGTTATGATCGCTGGTTACTCAGAGCATTAATATTGGAATCAAAATTCAAAGCCAGAGATTGCTTTTATACAGGCACTTTAAGGGCAAAATAAAAATGACATCATTTAAAACAATATCATTTAAAGCTATATCATTGAAAACTATATCATTTAAAATAAGCGCATTACTGTTGACTATCTTGTTAACAATCAGTTGTAGCGAATTTAAAAGTTACTCAGCAAAGACTACGACAGCATTTGAAGCGAAAATTGCTCGTACTCATTATGGTGTACCTCATATTTATGCGCAAGACTTGGGAAGCCTGAGTTTTGGCAATGCCTATGCTCAAGCACAAGATAATATATGCATTATGGCGGATAGTTACGTGCGCATTAGGGGGGAGCGTGCGCGTTTCTTTGGTGCTGATAGGAATAAGCAGGGTGACTCACTGAATTTAATTCAGGACTTCGGCTATAAAGCCCTAGCTTTGGTGGAACAGGCTCGTGAAAAATGGCCGCAATTAAGTGCTGATTCACAGGTAATTATTGATGGATTTGTTGCAGGTTATAATACCTACCTGTCCCATGTTAAGGAGGGCCGTTATATCTTGCCAAAAGCTTGTCGAGGTCAAGAATGGGTAATACCTATTCAACGTGAGGATGTGCTGGCATATGTATTTTCTATTGCGGTATTTCCGGGTTCTGCTCAATTTCTTGCCGATTATTATGCGGCTGATCCCAATAAAGAAGATCAAAAACAATTGTCTTTAAATATATCTAGGAATAATGGTTATTCCATTGGTTCGAATGGTTGGGCATTAGGCCGTGATAAAGTTGAAGGGGTCAATAGTATGTTATTGGCGAACCCCCATTTTCCTTATGAAGGTGACATGCGTTTTTGGCAAGTTCATCATGTCGTTAATGGAAAGATTGATGTCATGGGAGCCTCCTTAATTGGTTTCCCGGGTATTGTTAATATTGGGTTTAATCACAATATTGCCTGGACTCACACTTATTCACAGGCTGAACATGTCATTGTTTACAAAATGCAAACTGCTGCTAACAATCCGCTGAATTATGTGATTGATGGGGTTATTAAGCCGGTAATGTCGAAGCCGATTCATATTGAAGTCAAAACCGATAGCGGTATTAAAACGGTCACGAAAGATCATTTTTATACTGATATTGGGCCCATTATTGAAAATGAAGACTTTGCTTGGTCCGAGTCTGAATTTTATGTCGTGAAAGATGTCAATCTTTACAATCTTGATATGATTGATCATTGGTTGGCGTTGAATCGAGCGGATAGTCTTGCTGATGCAAAACAATCTTATAAAGATTTTAATGGCTTGGCTTTTAATAACACTTTGTTAACTGGTAAAGAAGGCGTTGGTATTTTTATTGGTGATAAAGCTGTACCGGCATTGTCTCTTGAAGCTATTCAATTATTGAAGGATAACGAAACCCTAGCGGCAGCACGTGAGAAGTATGACGTGACTATTTTACCGGGTAACTCATCATCCATGATTTTTACCGAAGCCTTGGGTTATGATCAGATCCCGCAGCTTGTGGAAACATCCTATGTACAAAATTCCAATGATTCTCACTGGGCAACGAACTTGGAACATTTACTCGAAGGTTTTTCCCCACTTCTGGGTAATGAACGAAAACCCCTGTCGTTCAGAACGCGTATGGGATTGCAACTAATACAGGATGCGGCGGGTGATAATAAGCGATTTTCTCTCATGGAGTTAGAACGGGCGTTATTCTCTGAGCGTTCATATTTAGCCGAACTGATATTAAAAGATGTGGTTGCCCTATGTGATAAAACACAGAACCGATTAATTAGATTGGTGAATGGCATGAAGGTCGATATTACTCAGGCATGTCAATTGCTATCACAATGGAACGGTGAATTTAATGCTGATAGCCGGGGCGCGATTATATTCCGTGAATTAGCTTTTCTAATTGATCAGCAAGAGCACTTTGTCGTACCGTTTGACATAGCCCACCCGGCAACAACACCACGCCAATTAAAACAAAGTGAAGAGTTTGTCACCTTGTTAGCACGAGCGGTTGCTAATGTGAATAATGCGGGGCTGGCTTTAGATACTCCGGTGAGTCAGTTTCAATTTATTGAAAGTACCGCACCTGACGGTAAACCGGCAGATAATCGCATGAGTTGGCCGGGGTTGTTTGGAAAAGAAGGCGGCTTTAATATGATCGCTCCGTGGGATGGGGATGAAACCCTGTTTCCTAAACATCATTATACTGTGGGTAATGATGTGGTGACTGGTGAGGCATTGGAATCGGAGCTAACTGATCAAGGATATCATATTCGTTATGGTTCCAGTTGGATAATGCTGGTGGCATTTGATCAACAAGGACCTAATGCGCGTGGGTTACTCACTTATTCGCAATCTTCTGATATTGATTCGCCTCATTTTGCGGATCAGAGCCGATTTTATTCTCATTATAAACAGCTATTGCCGTTGCCTTATCGGCCAGAAGAGATTAAACGATCAACTATTTCAGAATTGGTTATCCAACATTAGGCAATCAGATTATTTGGGCCTTGGCTGGATAAAATTATTAACTGGCGGATTGGTTCCGTCAGTTATCGAAAATACTATTTATTCTTTGGAACTATATAAATATGATGGATTTTTCTAATTCTGGATGTCAGAAATGTGTAGAGTTCACCATGCCATCTATCGAGGATGTGTTTACTTGTATGCTGGATAGAGTCCCTTTTATTATTCGAGGAGGGGCTGAACAGTGGGTAGCAAGAACGAAGTGGACATGGGATTATTTTCAGCAAAAATTTGGTCATCACCTGATAAAAGTATTTCGATCATCAAATAATAAAGATAATAAATATATGTCTCTTGGTGACTATATTGATTATATAAAAGATGTGGAAGAACCCGATCCTTATTATGCTTCTGCGTGGCAGTTTTCGCTCTATTTTAAGGAATTGGTGAGTGATTATGAGGTCCCTGACTATTTTTCCTGCTTGATTCGTAAGCGTGTTGCAGACGATATTTTGCATAATGAAGCAGCATTACTATTACTGCGCTGGATTTATATGGGGCCTAAAAACAGTGGTTCTCGTTTGCATTTGGACATTGCCTCTACTCATGCCTGGAATGCGGTTATTAGTGGCCGAAAAGAGTGGGTATTTTATGGGCCGGAAGAAGCAGTGAAAATAGGTTATGGCAAAGTTGATGCTTTTAACCCTGATCTGGCCTTATATCCCGATTTCATTCAGGCTCAAGGTATTCATTGTGTACAGAATCCTGGTGATATTGTTTTCACCCCTTGTACACACTATCATCAAGTTAAAAATTTGGAGTCAGGAATTTCAATCACTGAAAATTTTATTAATGACACGAATTTGGAGCTTGTTAAGAACGCTATAACTAACGACGATGATATATCACCTGAACAGGCAAGTTTTATTCGGATATTGATTCCTGAATTAGGTTAATTGTTGGAAACAAAGGGGGGTTAATGGCAGTAATAAGATGAAAACATGCTTTGGGGCCAACACGAATGGCGTTTTTAATGCCGATTATTATAGTCAGGCGACTTGGCCTCGTCGGCTGACTATATTGGGTTGAAGCGGGCTATTCTACTTTGTAAAAATGGGTAGCTTTATCCAATGTGCCGTAAAACTCCAGTCTTTCAGAGGGTGTCAAATTGCTAAGCATGCAGTTATTGTGGCAGATTGGATTTTGGGTATTTTGGGTCGAATTCATGAAAAAAATCTGGCTAATTTTAGAAAAACATCAAATTTTGTCGTCAAAGCGACATTCCTGCATAAAGTGTTTTAACATTTGACTGTTAAATACGTACAATCCCCTCCCTGGATGTGTTCTCTACAGAATAGGCTTGGTTTGTCACTGATCCAATTTTACACATCGCGGAGCCGCCTGCCAGCTTGGCTCGGTATATTCGCGATACTGATGTTGTTCATTGCGCCAGTGATCTCCCGGTCACTGGAACATGCGTGCATTGGTGAGGCTCATTCATCGAGAGTGGTCGATTGCCATAGGGTGATGTCATCTGACGATGATATGCCTTGGAATATGTCTCATTCTGACATTGCTTCTGTATCACCGGGCTCTAACCATCATGATGGCATGCCGATGAGTATGCATGCGGGTGCTGGTATGTCGATGTTGGAGGATATTGCCTGTGGATACTGCGTTTTTCTGATTCATGTACCTATATTGGATCTGGCGAATACACCGCTATTTTGGTCAACTTCGCTGACTTCACGGCCACCACCGATTCAAACCGTAGCTTCCTTTCTGCCGCATTTCATCTTTTCTGATTCATTGCCTCGTGCTCCGCCTGAACCGATCTCATCTCATTGATTTAAACGTAATGAAATCTCTTGTCCTGCTCATTGTTGAGTCAGGAGAAGTTTGTTCATACCAAAAACGATTTGGTTGGATTCTATAACGTATTCCGTTTTTGATAGCAATATTGCTTCGGAGCGCGGATGCACATTAAGGAAAGATGATGTTTGAAAAAAATTCTTCTTATAAAAAAAATATGCTGGCCCGTTGTATTAGCTCGGCAATGCCGCTTTTTTTGCTGGCTGCTTTTAATGGATATGCGGTTGAAACTACATCAGATTCGCACGATCATGCGAATGGTCCAAAAACCAATGATGGTGATGTGATTACCGTCACCGCGCCTTTGTATTCTCCTTTATCAATCGTCACTTCCCCAAAAACGCCTCGTCAGCCAGTGCCGGCAAGTGATGGCTCTGATTATTTGAAAACCATTCCCGGTTTTTCACAAATCCGTAATGGTGGTACCAATGGTGATCCGGTATTTCGGGGCATGTTTGGTTCGAGGATTAAGCTCCTGACTGATGGCGCGGAAATGTTAGGAGCGTGTCCTGGCAGAATGGATGCGCCTTCATCCTATATTTCGCCAGAAAGTTATGATTTGCTGACAGTCATTAAAGGGCCTCAAACGGTATTGTGGGGGGCCGGTGCTTCAGCAGCAACCGTAAGATTTGAACGTGAACATCCTCGATTTGATGAGCCGGGAGTCAAATTCAATGCCAGTGGATTGAGCGGTTCAAATGACCGTTGGGATGGCAATGTGGATGCTAGTATGGGTAGTGAATTGGGATATTTACGTTTAATGGCAAATAAATCCCGTTCAAATGACTACAAAGATGGCGGTGGGTATCGTGTCCCTTCACGTTGGGATAAATGGAATAGTGATCTGGCGTTGGGGTGGACGCCAGATAAAGATACATTGCTCGAACTGACAATGGGTAAGGGTGATGGAGAGGCCCGTTATGCTGGACGTAGCATGGATGGTTCGCAATTCAAACGTGAAAGTCTGGGCGTCCGTTTTGAGAAATCTCACCTCGGTGAGGTGCTTGATAAGGTTGAAGCCCAAGTTTATTACAACTATACCAACCATATTATGGACAATATAACCTTGCGTTCTCCGAATAGCGCTATGTCAATGAGTATGCCTGCTTCGAGTTGTAAACATGGGTGTGGTATGCACATGAATATGAACCACGGTATGTCTATGCAACTGGACCGCCGTGTTGTCGGAGGGCGAGTCATGGGCACCTGGTTATGGCAAGACTTCAAATTGGAAAGTGGTGCGGATACGCAAACCAATACCCACCGTAATAAAGCAGGTAATGGATGGCAAAAAGATGCGCAATTCTATAATTATGGCCTGTTTGGCGAGCTAACTTGGTCTGCCACGGAACAGAACGAATTGATAACCGGTGCCCGTCTTGATCGCAGCCGGGTAAAGAAATTTGCTAGCAATGGTGAAAAAGAGCGTAATGATACCTTGCCGAGTGGTTTTATGCGTTTAGAGCATACTCTGGCTGATGTGCCAATGATGTTTTATGCCGGTATTGGTTACACCGAGCGTTTCCCTGACTATTGGGAACTGTTCTCGCCTACATATGGTCCGGCGGGGAGTATCGGTGCTTTTGATGGAGTAAAAAGTGAGAAAACCACTCAGCTTGATATTGGTGCTCAATATACCGGGGAACATTTTAATGGTTGGGTATCCGCTTATATAGGGCGTGTAAATGATTTCATTTTATTTAGATATAGCCCGACAAATGCCCGTATCAGTCAGGCTGATAACATCAATGCCAATATCATGGGCGGAGAAATGGGCTTTGGTTACCAATTGACAGATCATTGGAAAACGGATGCCAGCCTTGCCTATGCTTGGGGAGAAAACCGGACGGATAACAAGCCGATGCCTCAGATCCCACCTCTGGAAGCCCGTCTCGGATTGACCTATGAACGTGGTGATTGGAGTAGTACTGGTTTGTGGCGATTGGTGAGCAGCCAGCATCGGATTGCTGTGGGGCAAGGCAACGTTGTCGGCAAAGATTTTCAAGATAGTCCAGGTTTTGGCGTGCTTTCTGCCAACGTGGCCTATAAGGTTAACAAAAATGTAAAAGTGAGCGCTGGCATTGACAATATCTTGGATAAAGAATACAGCGAACACCTCAACCTTGCCGGTAATGGCACCTTTGGTTATTCAGCGAATACCTCAGTGAATGAACCCGGCCGGACAGTGTGGGCGAAAGTAGATGTAAAATTCTAATGAGAAAATGGCGTCCAATTATTGGACGCCAATATTTGTTTGCCCTTTTCCTGATCGATAACTATTTCTTGTTACCGATATACGGATAAACTTTTACATAATCAACATCGAATGTGGCGGTTGTTTTATTTATCGGGCCATAACCTTGTGCTGGATAACTGCGCGGTACTTCGGAGCTCAAAATAATATATTGGTTGGCGATTGAAATGGGGATTTGTTCCAGACCAGATAAATGTTGAGGAACACTATCAATATAAAATGTATAGCCACTCGGTGTCCATGCCACGGCAAATTTATGGAATTGACCATCAGCAAGTTTATTTGTAGACAATTTCTTTGACCATTGTTTATGAGCGCTGCCATAACCATTCCAGTGAATGGCATGATCATATTGATCTTGTTTAGCCTCGGCTAAGTGTTCAAATACATCAATTTCGACACCTGATTTTTCTGGATTTGTTAAATCGTGACCCATTGTCGGTGACTGTACCCAGAATGCGACCTGATTACCTTCAGCGCGATTAAATCTGACAGCGGCTTCCCAATAGCCATATGCTTGTAGGAAACTTTTTTGTGTTGAAATCATGCCGCAATAATTTTGTAGCTTGCCAGAAGAACTATCGGAATAGGTTTTTATAGTTAAATGACCATTTCGCACGATAACGGCTGATTGAGTATTAATACAATTTTTTCTGACGCCCAGGCCACGGTGATCCCATTTTTGACTATTAAGTGTTATGCCATCGAAATTATCTTCGAATGAGGGAGTGGAGCTAAATTCATTGGGGATTTTTGCCGAAGCATACCCGCAGATCAATGAACTTAATAACAACGTGTGGGTTAGCTTAATTTTCATCTATTTTCCTTGTATGTTTGACGTGAATAATAGCCATTTAGGCGTTATGACGCGTTTTCTTAGGATGAGTAACTTAATCGAATATTGGCGACAGGGTTACCGACTTAATTTATTACTCCTATGCTTTTTGTTTTAGTAGGTAAAAATAAGGAAATAAAAGTCAGCGATGTTGATTAAGGGAAAATAATTAAAATAGAGACTATATACCTAATAGATTTCGAGCCGCAGCTTGAAAGATGAAGGGTATAAAAGAAGCGGTTATAGCAGATAAATAGAACCCCGCTCGCCAGAACGGGGTATATGGTAAGTCTGAATTATTTAGATGCATCCAGCGCTTGGGCAAGATCGGCAATAATATCATCGATATGTTCAATGCCGATTGACAAGCGGATCATATCTTGTGATACGCCAGCTTTAATTAACTCCTCTTCATTTAATTGGCTATGTGTTGTTGAGGCTGGATGACAAGCCAGTGATTTAGCGTCGCCAATATTAACCAAGCGCATAATCAATTTTAGTGCGTCAATAAATCGTGCGCCGGATTGCTGCCCGCCTTTAATACCAAAGGAGAGAATGGCTGATGGCTTCCCATTTACATATTGTTGAGCCAGTTCATGTTCTGGGTGGCCTGACAACCCGGCATATTTCACCCAACTAACTTGAGGATGATCTTGCAGATAATGCGCGACTTTCAGCGCGTTTTCAGTATGACGCTCCATTCTTAATGCCAATGTTTCCAATCCTTGCAAGATAAGGAAAGCATTAAAAGGCGACAGTGAAGCGCCCATATTACGGAGCGGTACAACACGGCAGTGTCCGATAAATGCAGCTTTGCCAAATTGCTCGGTATAAATGATGTTATGATAGGAGGGATCCGGGGTAGTCAATATAGCAAACCGTTGCTTATATTTTTTCCAGGGGAAATTACCGGAATCCACAATAATACCGCCAATAGAGTTACCATGTCCTCCCATATACTTAGTTAAAGAGTGAATAACAATGTCAGCGCCATGCTCGAAAGGACGGCAAAGTACAGGGGTGGCGACAGTATTATCGACAATTAAGGGGACGCCATGACGATGAGCTACTTCGGCAAATTTTTTCAGATCAACAATATTACCTGCCGGGTTACCAATAGATTCACAAAATACTGCTTTAGTACGATCATCAATCAGTGATTCCAATGCTGCAATATCGTCGTGTTCAGCAAATCGTGTCTCAATCCCGAATCGTGGCAATGTGTGAGCCAGCAGGTTATAAGTGCCGCCATATAACTTAGCAACAGATATAATGTTATCACCCGCGCTGGCAATGGATTGAATCGCACAGGTGACGGCTGCCATGCCAGATGCAACGGCCAAGGCAGCTATTCCTCCTTCAAGTAGAGCAACCCGTTTTTCCAATACATCATTGGTCGGGTTCATAATGCGGGAATAGATGTTGCCTTCAACTTTTAAATCAAACAGATCGGCACCGTGTTGAGTATCGTCAAACGCATAGGATGTTGTTTGATAGATAGGAACGGCAACGGCTTTAGTTGTTGGATCAGGGGAATATCCGCCGTGGATAGCAAGAGTTTCTGGTTTCATTTTCGATCTCTTCTTTTACGGTAAGGTGACATATATCTTTGATGGATGGGATAAGCGGCTTATAGCCTCACTTACTATTGCTCATAAGTAACTTAATTGATATACCCGTTATCCTTCAAGTTGCCTCTTTGTTGGCTGCACTCGCTCACCCCGGTCACATAGTTATCTATGCTCCCGGGGATTCTCTCCCTTGCCGTCGCGATGCATCTTGAAATCCATAGGGTATATCTCTTTTTGATTGATGAACTATTGGAATAGGTATCTGTATAGACATGATATACCCTTCATCTTTCAAGCTGCTGCTTTGTTGGCGACTTTCACTCACCCCAGTCACATCGTTATCTATGCTCCTGGGGATTCGTTCACTTGCCGCCGCGCTGCAACTCGAAATCTATTAGGTATATTTCCGCTAATTCTTTATTAATTAAAGAAATAATTTAAAAAAGTTACTAATTATCTGCTTTAGTTATGCTGGTGTCATTATTTCCTAATAATGTGGATATTATCACAAAAGAATTCAACGATTTCAGCCAAGTAACATTAACTATTAAAATAAAAAATGAGAACAAAATACTTAAATAAATATCCAATCTTTTAGAAAGATCACAAAAATTTCCGTGAAATAGTTAGTTTTCGTTAGATTGCCTTAATTTATTTCTTCGCTGTTGCCTGAGAGAAAATAGAAGGTATACTCATCATTCTAACTTTTTCAAACTTTTCTAAATGATTTTGGTCGTAATTTATTGTTAGCATGACCAATATTGGCACTAACCAATAAATTAATGGGATTTTTATGGCTAAGTTTTCAACCCGGAGGGAGTTAAAACAACTTTTATTTTTCTCTTTCCCTATCATCGTTAGTCAGATAGCACGTACAGCAATGAGTTTTGTTGATATTGTGATGTCTGGTCACTATGCTACGGCTGATTTAGCCGCCGTAACGTTAGGCAGTAGTATTTGGTTTCCTATATTTGTATTAGGATATGGGATGATTATCATGCTCGCAGCAGATGTAGCCAAGCAGAAAGCGCAACATGATGACGAAGGAATTAAAGCAAGTCTTAAAAATTACTTGTTTCTGGCGGTGATACTTTCGATACCAATAATTCTTTTATTAATATTAGTTAGCTGGCTACTTTCGTTTATAGGCATCGATGAGCATATTTTAGAAATTACCCAGGGTTATGTTCTTGCAATGGCATGTGGTGTTCCTAGTGTTATGATATTTAATGTTTTTCGTTCATTTCTACAAGGATTGGAAGATACAAAAACCGCCATGTATTTGTCTGCTGGTGCTTTATTGTTGAATATACCACTAAATTACATACTCATTTATGGAAAACTGGGTTTGCCAGCAATGGGAGGTATTGGCGCGGGTATTACAACTGCGGTTATTAATAATCTCAGTGCTGTATGCCTGATTATCTATTTTTTGCTAAAGAAGGAATATCGTCGATATAGGCCAGATTTCAGTTTACCAAAATATAATGATTTAATCAGGACGTTTTATATTAGCATGCCAAGTGGATTGGCTCTTTTTGTTGAAATGGTTTTTCTAGATGTGATTGCGATAACTGCTGCTCCTTTAGGTGCGCAAGTCATTGCTGCACATAATATTATGCTTAATATTACCTCTATCATCTATACTATAACTGGGGGAATTGCAGCCGCCGTGACAGTGAGAGTCGGTTCCTATATTGGCAAGAGAGATAAAACATTATTAACAGGTACTATAAAGATCTCAATTGCTTTGATTTTATCTATTTCCGCAGTTATTGGTGTTTTAATCTACTATTTCGCAGGTTCATTTATTTCACTCTATACTAATGACAATGGAGTTATAATAATTGCGCTTAACATAATCTTTCTGTTATGCCTGTTCCAATTCTTTGATTCTTGTCAGGCGGCTTTATCCGGTATTTTACGGGGTTTTCATGATACCCGATCGGTATTTTACGCGCCGTTATTTGGTTATTGGTTAGTGGGTTTTCCATTAGGGTTTATTTTGGCTTTGACAGACTGGGTAACCGAGAGTATGGGAATTATAGGGTTTTGGTATGGGTTGGTTTTGGGTCTTTTTGTGAATGCTATTTTGCTGTTTATCATATTAAAGGTTAGACAGAGAGGAATGATTTCTCGGTTAATTTCCTAATTTACACTATAATATAGCGCATTAATTATGAAAGCCATACATATATACATTTATTTAGATAAAAATGTTTTTATGCTAAATTAATGTGGTTATTTAAGTTTGTAATTAAAATATAAATTAACTAATTTACTGTTTGTATAACTATTTTTTTTCGTTGTGGAATTATTTCAATGTTATTGGAAATGATGAATGGATAGTAAAGTTGTTATTCAAAATAAATGTAATACATATAGGAGTTATTATTATGATATAAATAAAATTATCTATTAGCTTCAAGTTATGAAGAGAGAAATCATCTATTTATAAATAGATGATAGTGGTTTTATTACAAAATTATTCTTTTAAATAATAACCTAAGGACTAAAGAGACTCATTAAAAATGAAAAATTATACCCCTAAACATTATGTTGTTAAGAAAATAGAAGATATGTCTATAACCACACAGATAGACTCAGATTCTCTGAATCAAGCTATATATTATCCTAATTCAGTCACTATCCATGCAGCCCCAAGAGGATCTGCAATACTTAATGATGCTCCGTCGAAATTTGGTCACGTTTTTATGACGGTTACAAGTTATGATAAGGATACTGATAGATTGGGGTCAATTACTATAGGATTAAGTATTGGAGATAGTATTTGGACGCCAAAAGATAATCTTTCTTTTAATGACCGTATTAATTATCCAGAGGCATCTAGTCTGACTATTATCTCAGGAAATTATCCACATTATCAGAATGTGGCTAGACTTTACCAAACAGTTAAAGATTATAAAGAAGGAAAGATAGCTCCTCCAGACTATCATCTTGGAGCTTTTAACTGCATTCATTTTATTAAAGAGTTGACCGAAAATGCTGGAATAAATTTGAGCCTAGGATCTACTCCTAATAATGTTGCTGAATACATAGAACATATTGCTAATAGATATAGAACACCTATAGTAATAGATCTTAATGGAGATGGTGTTAAGACGATTTCCATTGATTCAGGTATCAAATTTGATTTTGAAGGTAATGGAGATAAAACTAAAACTGGTTGGGTAAATGAAAATGATGGATTTTTAGTTCTTGATAGGAATAATGATGGTATAATTAACAATGGAAGTGAGCTCTTTGGAGAGGAAACTATTCTTTCTTCTGGTAAGAAAGCAAAAAATGGTTTTGAAGCTTTACTGGATTTAGACTCTAATAAGGATGGTATATTGGATGCTAATGATTTGTGGTGGTCTTCTCTAAAGATATGGCAAGATAAAAACCAAGATGCTTATACAGATCAAGATGAATTGATAAGTATGGAGGAGATTGGAATTGAGTCTATTAATTTGAACTATAAAGAAATTGATTATGTTGACACTGAGGGGAACTACCATGGTTTAGCGTCATCTGTTAATTGGAGCGATGGTAGAAGTACGAATATTGTTGATGTTTGGTTTAAACAAGGGGAGAATATTAATCTTTCTCGGGATGATGAAATTAATAAATTAATTAACCAACAGGAAAATTTTACAGAGAGAAATAGTGATATAGTCACTAAAAATGCTCAAAATGATCTTATACAGCCACAGAGTATCTTGGTAAATAATTTAGGGCAATATCATGAAGTATATTATTTTGATGATGGTTTTATTGGTTTCTAATGTATATGCGGGAAATATAGAAAAATATATTCCGAAAACAGTGTTTACAGGAATGCATTATGAGGATAAGGAAATTACCCTGAAAACACCCAGAACCGTCGAGGAGTTTCATAACTTAGAAAAACTGGCAGAAAAAGGGAGTGCAGATGCCAATTTTTTGCTTGGCCGTTTATATAGCGATAGTGCATTAGGAAGATCTGAAAGAGATTATCAAATGGCTAAGTATTATTATGAGGAAGCTTTGAGCTTAGATAGAAATCATATGTTGGCTTTATATTGGTTGGGTGGAATTTATAAATATGAAGGTAGAGATAAACAAGATGTGAAAAAAGCAATAGAACTTTATGAAAGAGCAGGTAGTTTGGGTCTTATAAGGGCATATAACAGTATTGCTGTCACTTACTTACATGGAGATGGTAACATTCCACAAGATTTAGAGAAAGCGAAAATATATTTCCAGAAAATAGCTGACATGGGGGATAAAGAAGCTAAATTTTCTTTAGAGCATTGGGACATCATACTGATACAGCTAGGATACAAAGAACCTGAATGATGCTCATATTACAGTATCATATCTATATAAATTCCCTGTCGAGAGATAGGGAATTTTTCTGAATTTATTTGAACAACTTATTCAATCCTTTCATAGCAAGCTGAAAATCAGTCAACTTTGCCATTTGATGGTTTATTTTATGAAATATTTTCATTGTGAATAAAAATTTACTTTTTAAAATCATGGTTATTCAATCTGTTATTAATAGGGAATTATATTTAAGTTAGAATGTAAATCATGTTTGTAATATTTTCATGTTACTTGCTTTATTAATTAATATATTAATAATGTTTTCCTGAATAAATATATTTATATTTGGCGTAATAATTTTCCCTATTTAAATCATTTAAGTGAAATATATATTTTTGATTTTCATTTATCATTGTCAAATATTTCTTAATTAATGTGAAATAACTAATTTCTCATCATATAGTTACTATATAAATAATAACATTGTAATTAATTAATATTGAAATAATTTCTTATTTACACATCTATATGTATTGATTTTTTTACGTTCATTATTGGTGATTTATCTAATATTATATCTATTATTATATTAAGGTTATGGTAAATATTTATTTAATAATTAAATAGTTAGCTGTATTAATTGCTATTCTATACAAATAGACAGGATTATTTTATGATAATGATTATCATTTCATTTTTTATTAAAAGTGCGTTAATATGCGGGCAGTCTTCGGACGGTACTAAAACTATGTAATAAGCAATACTCTAACATTTAATTAGTTAACATAAGGAATATGCTATGAACAAAGTTAAAGTGTTAATTGCAGTATTAGGTACATGTGGATTAGTAGCACAATCAATTGCTGTTTCTGGTACTGGGCAAACTCAAAATTATGATTCTAATAATCAAAGTATTCGTGTTGGGGTGACTGAAGCGCGTGGTGGCGGTCATCCAACTCCAGGTGGAGAACCGGGAATAGGCGTTCAATCTATTGGCGACGGTAAGATTACTAGTTTCTCAGGTCTTGCCAGATATGTTGAAGCGGATGCAAATGGAATTCACAAGATTTCTGTGCCTGGCTCGAGCAGCCATAAAGGTATGGGGGTCTTTAACTTTAGTAAAGTGGCTAATGCTGATGTCTATTTTGGTGAATGGTCACAAACCGGTGCAGTAAGTGATACGACTCATACCGCCTATTATTCTGGTAAAGATGTGACAACTAATTTACCTACCGGTGGCGTAGCAACTTATACGGTTAAAGGAATTAACCAATATAGTGGTAGCAATGCCCTGCATGGGACATTTACTGCTGATTTCGGTCAGAAAAGGCTTACTGGTTCAATAGCAAATAGTGCATTAACCGTTGGTATTAATTCTAGGATTAGAACAGATGGTTCATTTGCGGGTAGGGCGACTGCTGGAAATGTTGTCGGGACAAACAGCGGTCACTTCTTTGGCGATAATGCAGCTAGTTTAGCTGGGGTGGCTAAATTTGATGCGGATCACAGTAAAGATACTGCCTTTGGTGGAACTAAAAATCCATAATATGAATTTGTAATGACTGGATAAGACAAAGTTCATATGGGCTTTGTCTTATTTTTGGTTTGACAATTAAGCAGTGATATTAACGATGTTAAATACCCCAATTGTTCGTTTTACTTTACTCATTAGCTGTTTGTTTATAAAGCCATCTTTGGTGCTGGCAGATGAAGATACCGGTAGAAGATTGTGGCATAACGTACAGCGAAATTTGCAGGATCAGGAAAAAGCACTGGTCACGGATGAAACCGTGGATAAAAAAACGGATCATTTATCGATAGTACTTAATGGTCAGATTTTCAGTGTTGAGAATAATGTAAATGATATCGGTCGGGCGCTCTATTTAGCTATTAATCATCAACAAGTGCAGGATGTCGAGCGCTTTTTGTTGATATACCAGAAGTTACCTGGACATGATACCCAATTGGTCCATTTTGCTCAGGCAAATTTGGCGCGTTTACAAGGTGACTTAGTCGTGGCAGAACAGCATTATCAGGCTATCTTGCAGCAACAACCTGATTTTACCCGTGCTAAATTAGAGTTAGCTAGGGTCTATTATGAGAATCAAAAAAATAGAGAAGCCAGTTTACTGTTTAATGAGATTTCAGCGGCTGGTCTCGATAATGAAAATAAATTACCACCAGCAGTCATTAAGAATATAACTAATTATCAGGAGGCGATTAATTTGCGCAATGCCTGGCGTGGGTCTTTTTCCGTGGGATATATCTTTAACGATAACACGAATATGTCGCCGGATAAGCCTCCTGTTTGCACATTCTATCGTGAAAATGGTGAGTGCGCAGTTGAGCGCAATTTGCCTATGGCAAAGAAAGCAAATGGTATTAGTTATGATGCTACGTTACGTAAGATATATCCGCTAAGTGGTCACCACGGTGTCTTTTTACGTTCGATGACTTATGGGGAAAGTTATCGTCATCATAGTGAGGAGAATGAAAATACCACTTCTGCTTATTTTGGCTATAGCTATAAAGCGCAACAAGATGATTTACTAATAGGTCCAGTTGTTGAATTTAATTATATTGGTAATCGTTCCCGTTATCGTACTACAGGAGTGAAAACCGAATGGATGCATATTCTATCTAAAAATCTGGCATTGAATTTGGAGGGTGAATACAAGCAGTTTCGTTATCATAAACTTTATAATCATAATGATGGTAATATGGCCTCTGTTTATGCCACTTTATCTTATTATTTAACTGATCAAACAGTTACCTTTGCGGGTGGTGATTGGGTTAATAAAACTAGTGTTGAGAAAGCGGATGATTATCAACAAAAAGGTGTGCGAGCAGGCATTTCCACTCAATTGTATCCGGGAATTAATGCAGTAGTATTTACTGCATTACGCCAGCGGCAATTTGGTGATTACAGCGTCCCTCTAAATGCACGTCGTAAAGATAATGAACAATTCTATGCAGCAATTGTGAGTATGCCTAAATTTGAAGTTTTCGGTTTAACTCCAGTAATTACTTATCGATTTAGAAAAAATAGTAGTAATGTTGATTGGCTCTATTCCTATAATAAGAATGAAGTGTTAGTCAAATTTGAAAAGTATTTTTGATACTGATTGAAGTAACAAGTTATACCCTATGGATTTCAAGATGCATCGCGACGGCAAGGGAGAGAATCCCCGGGAGCATAGAGAACTATGTGACCGGGGTGAGCGAGTGCAGCCAACAAAGAGGCAACTTGAAAGATGACGGGTATATTTCAATCCACACTATGGCAGATAATGATTATGTATAAATTAAATAATAAATATAGCAAAATAACATTCATACTGGCATTGGCTTACAGTATGATGCCTTATCGTGCTGATGCAGAAACACTAATAACCCCGGCTCAATCATCTAAACAGCCCGCTGAAAATAAGGCTGACCTCGGTAAAATTAACGTTTCAGCGACCAGTGAAAAAGATGAGGCAGGTTATGATGCGGTTTATGATAAAGATATTACCAATATTTACTTGGGTAAGGATTTGGTAGAACGCTATAAGGGCGCTTCACCGGCGGATGTTTTAAAAAGTGCAGTCGGTGTATTTAGTGGTGATTCTAGAAACAGTGGCGCATTAGATCCTAATATTCGAGGTATTCAAGGACAGGGACGGGTTCCTGTTACCATTGACGGTACTGAGCAGGCAATTACCACCTGGCGTGGTTATAACGGTGCGAATAATCGTAACTATATTGACCCTAACCTGATCAGCAGCATTGAAATAGAAAAAGGTCCATCACTGACACGTGGAGTAAAAGGTTCGATCGGTGGGGCCGTAATGATCAAAACCTTGGATATTGATGATGTAGTACCAGTAGATGAACGATTTGGTATTAACTTGAAATTGGAAACCAGCAGCAATGCAGTTAAGGAGCGTGTACCGCATCTGGAATTGGGACAAGATTATCGAGATATTCCTGATTTTACTGAGGGGTTTAATTATGTTGATCCTGCATTAGAAATTACGCCAAAAACTTCAAAAGATAATAAATTATTGGGCCTAAAAGATAATGCGATACGTCTGGCGCTAGGTACCCGGCAGGAATATTTTGATTTAATGGCAGCTTATAGTTATCGCAGTAAAGGAAACTATTTTGCCGGCAAGGGTGGTGCTCATCGTTATGATGATCCCATTAGTAAAGAGGATATAGAGATCCTTGATGGTGGTACCCGGTCGTATGATCCTTATCTGCCTTTTGTGGCACGTATATATCGCCCCGGAAATGAGGTGCCTAATACCTCCAGTGAAATGGAATCTTGGTTATTTAAAAATAACTGGTACCTGGCTAATCAACAGACGATTGGGTTTGGTATCCGTGATACTAAAACGATTTACGGGGAGATTATGCCTTCGCGGCTTGGTTGGGTGCGGGCTAAAGATAATGTTGTACCACAGTGGCCGCTGGCGAATGTACATCAGCAGGCATTTAATCTGGATTATAAGTGGAAACCTGACGGGAACAAATGGGTTGATTTTGATATGAAATTTTGGATTACCCGTACTATCAGCGATACCAATACTGCCGGGGGATATCCACGTGAACCGCGAGAACGAGATGAAGTATGGGATGTGAATAAGGATGTGAATAATAAGCAAAGAGATCCGAATATTGATGGTCGTCTGGTAGATACTGCTTCTACCAATGCTCATAATAACCGTTGGGGTATTGATCTCTCTAATGCTTTTGCGTTGACTCCGGATCTGGATTTAACATTGTCAGCTAATCTACAGCAGGAGCGTTTGGGTTCTCATGATGATTACGAAGCAAAGAGTTTCTCCAATTTTCGTTCACTACCAAGAAAAGGACGCCGTCAGGAAAACAATATTGCCTTTAATTTTGACTGGCGTCCTACCTCATGGTTGGCATTAAGTGCTGGCGCTAAGCGAGTCAGTTATTGGTCTAAGGATGATTTTTTAAATGAACGTTTGGCTGTCCGAGATCCTCGTTATAGTAAAAATGAAAAACTGGTTGGCCAAGGGTTGCGATATCTGAGAACTCTTAACGATAGGGAAGCTGAACTGTATAAGAAGTTTGATGAATGTTTTGAGTGTCTAACCGATGATGAATTTGACGAATATAACGATAAAAAATTTACAAGTTCAAAAACACGAGATTCAATTCTTCGCCCTATGGTTCCGGTAGATGTGCTTTGGAAATTTAGTAATGATGGTAAGTTATATAAACAAGATAATCCCTATTTTAATGGGAAACTTGATATGAATGAGCGCGTTATTGATCCTGTGACGAATGAAGAAGTGTATAAATATGAATATAGTAATACTCAACATAATAGTAGCTATATTGACGACTCTGGAGAAATATTGAGTCATGGTGACGGTGGTTTAGTTTATAAAGAGAAAAATGAACAGGAGCGCTGGTCTAAACAACCTAAACGTAAGGATCATGCTTGGGCGCCAGTATTTTCCGCAACAGCCTATGTAAGTGATAATGCACGTATCTATACTCGCTATGCTGAGGCGGTACGTATGCCGAGTATTTTTGAAGATACCGTTGGATTTTCCTCTGCTTCCGTTGATAAACCAGTGCGTGCTTTTAAACCTGAACGTAGTAAAACTGTGGAAGTGGGTTATGTGCATGATTTAAGTCAATTGTTGGGCGCGGAGCGTAATGCGGACATTAAATTCGCTTATTATAATACAGTTATAGAAAATATCTTTGACCGTGACAGTAACTTTATATTTACTCAACTAGATAAACAGAAATTATCCGGTTTAGAAATACAGGGACGTTATGATAACGGTGGCTTCTTTACCCATTTTGGCCTATCTTATAATCTTAAAAATAAAGTTTGCGATAAAATGGAATCACTTATGTTAGATTTGACAAATCGATATGGTGTTCCTGAATGTATTGATGGCGGTTTTCCCGGTGGTTTTTTAAGGACAACTATTCCACCTCGTTATTCTCTTAATCTGAATATCGGTGGCCGGTTATTAGATGAAAATTTAGAAATCGGCAGTAGAGTATTATACCACAGCAGAGTGGAGAATAAGGATGAAAAATGGTTAATGAAAAAAATGCCCGGCGTTTATAAAGGGATAAATAATAATCCGATGCGCTGGAATTCGGTAATGACTGTAGATGCTTATATTAATTATCAGGTTACGCCAGATGTAGTCGTTGAATTATCTGGCACCAACTTAACCGATCGCTATTATCTGGACCCGTTAACGCGCTCCATGATGCCAGCGCCTGGGCGAACGTTTAAGCTTAGTGTCACCAGTCGGTTCTGACTCTTTAAGGGAGATTCGCTGGTTGCCGTTAAAAGAGTGCTGGCAATCTCCATAGGATAACGAACGGAAAGATGGCTTGAAGTTATGATGAAAAATCGTCTTTATATTGGCTTATTTGCTTCCTTACTGTTACACGCCGGCATTATCGTGTTTATGGCGTGGCATTTACTGCGTGATGACAGTGCGAATAATCAATCAGTGAATTCGCCAATAATCAGTATGTCAATAGAAATGGTTGCTTCGGCAGCACCGGCTGGACAGGAACAGCCTGTAGAACCGGAACCTGTTCCACCCTCGTTACCGCCAGAGATAGTGGTAGCGGAATCACCCCATGAGGCAAAAATAGTACTTAATAAGCCAGTGGATAAGCCATGGAAACAGGAACGTCCGAGGCCACCGCCAGAAAAGCATGTGGATGTTAAACCGAAGAACAAATCTCAGCCACAGAAAAAACCGGTAGAAGAGCCTCAACAAAAACAGGCAGAGCAAACGGAAGGCAACTCTCAGTTAGCAGGGAGAGATACTGCGGATTCACAAGCTGGTGCCCGTCAAGCGACGACCAGTCAACCGATGACTGGCATTGGAGCTGATGAGTTACAAAACTATCAGTCCGCTTTGCGTCGTGAAATTGAAAAACATAAACGTTATCCGCGTCGGGCTAAGAAGATGAAGCAACAAGGTATAGTTCAGGTCAGGTTTAGCTTGCTGGATAGCGGCGATCTGACGAATCATCAATTAGTGCGGAGTTCAGGCGCTGATGAATTGGATCGGGCTGCACTTACGGCTATCCAACAGGCTCGGTCAGTAGGGCTGAAACCGGCTGGTTTGCCGAGGGAGCTTACCTTGGCAATAGAATTTAATTTGAACTGAAAAGGGCTTGGGCAGTGAAGATACTTTTGCTGCCTTGGTCATAATGGTGTCATGTACGTTTGGCGCAAATTAGGTCGTTTCGGCGTTCAGTCGTTCAATTCGCATATGTAATAACGGAAATGGATTACCTTGACCATCAATTTCTGAGCGGTTGAAAACGCTAAATCCTTGGTGCTGATAGAAACCCACTCCTTGAATATTTTGTTCATTAACATCAAGTTCATTGATACCTAATTCGGTGATAGCAAAATTTACCAGTGCTTTGCCGATACCTTTACCACGGGAATTTGGTGAGATAAACAGCATTTCAACCCGATGCTGATCAACGCTAATAAAACCCTCAATTTCGTGTTTGCCATTTATTGCTTTATAAACAGTCAGTGCTGGTAAATAGGTATGCAGAATTAATGGACGAAGTTCATTAATATGTTTGTCAGATAAAAAGTCATGTGTTGCTCGTACCGAGGCTTCCCAAATTTCTATCAGATTATTGAAATCGGCCTTTATTGCTTGCTGAATTCTCATATTCATTCTTCTTAATCTTTTATTTTTCTAAACTGAGATGAATTGATGCTATACCTAATAGATTTCGAGTTGCAGCGAGGCGGCAAGTGAACGAATCCCCAGGAGCATAGATAACTATGTGACTGGGGTGAGTGAAAGCAGCCAACAAAGCAGCCGCTTGAAAGATGAAGGGTATATCACGTTTGTTGTGATGGATCGCTTCAAATATTACTCAGACTTAGCCATTATTCTTATCAGAATCTTCTTCTGTCTGTTTTGTGATCTATTTCATGAAACAAAGGAGAGAATTGAATCAATTTGGTCTAATATTACTTTTTATAGATAGTTGAATTTTAACCAAATTGATTAATTGAACAATCAAGCAACACTAAACTTTAAAACCTAAAAAAACAATGCGGGATTCTCTCTGTTACTAACTATAATGAGGTATTGGTTAATCAGATAGGGGATTGCGTCATATCTCATTAACGTAGTTTCTATTTGGATTGATCATTTCAATTGAACGGCTAGTTCAATGATAAATATAAAATAACTTCTTGAGGATCATATTAATGAAAAGGGCATTTATATTTGCACCAGGCATATTAGCACTTTTGGTAAGTGCAATTTCGAATGCACACACTTATGACCATCTATATGTTTTTGGTGATAGCTTGAGTGATGGTAGAAAAGATCATCGATACATGATAGATGGTAATACCAGTAAATTGTATAACGATCTTATCGCTCAACATTTAGGGACTGAATTGATTCCTTTCGATAAAGGTGGGACTAATTACGCAGTAGGTGGAGCGACTGCTGATCCTGATTTAAAGAAAGATAATAATACTCAAAATCAGGTGGATAATTATCTAGCAAGCCACGGTAATCGTGCTGATCCTAATGGCATGTATGTTCACTGGGTTGGTGGTAATGATCTTAAAGCTGTCATGTTAGGGGGCGATCCGAATATTGTTAAAAATAGCGCTATGCAAGCTTCAGCACAGGTGCATAAACTTCTTGATGCGGGAGCTGGGATCGTTATTGTACCCACTGTTCCTGATCTCGGTAAAACACCAATGATTATGAAAGCTGTCGTCTCTAAAGGACTCAAGATGATCCCGACTTCTCTTACTCCTGATCAGATTGAGGAATTAAAGGATATGATTCGTGCGGGCACTAATGAATATCCAACGATAAATGAAGATACTCGCTTTCAAGTTATCCAAGGTATCTTTGAAACGCTTGCGGCTCGTGCTTCAAATGGAGATGCTAAAAAAGCGGAAGAATACAAGCGACTATTACTTGATAATTATAACGAAACAAGCAGCAAGGCTTCAGGATTGGTTGATAATTACAATGAATTAGAAGATATCGCACTTAGCAAGAAAGCTGGCAATATTGTTCGGGTTGATGTTAATGCACTTTTGCATGAAGTCATTGATAATCCTTTACGTTACGGTTTTTCCAATACTTTAGGCTATGCTTGTGTTCGGGATGTTGAGGCTAATTCCTGTAGTTATAATGATAGCGGTTTTGATGCTAGTAAATCCTTTTTGTTCTCCGATGATTTCCATCCGACTCCAGCCGCACAGCATATAGTCGGCCAGTACACTATTTCAATCCTTAATGCTCCACATCAGGCTATGTCACTGACGAATACCAACAATGTGCCGGTGAAGGGGGCGCTTGCTTCTCTTGACAGCCGTTTGCAACAGCTACGCAGCGTGGGTAATGACCAAGGTAAAATAGGCGTATTCGGTGGTTATAGTGGTAATCACAACAGTACACTGACACTGGGTAGTGACTATCAACTCACGGATAATATCCTGTTGGGGGGAATGATCTCGCGTTATCAGGATAAGCGTTCAGTTAATCATTTCCACGCGGATGGTCGTGGTTATGTCTTCACCACTTATGGCTTATGGCGTTACTACGATAAAGGTTGGATTAGCGGCGATCTTCACTATTTGGACATGAAATATGAGGATATTACGCGTGGTATCGTGCTTAATGAGTGGCTGCGCAAGGAGCATGCTTCGACTACTGGTCATCAGTGGGGAGGACGCATTACCGCGGGTTGGGATATTCCGCTGACATCTGCGGTGATGACCAGCCCAATTATTCAGTACGCTTGGGATAAGAGTTATGTTAAAGGTTATCGTGAATCGGGTAATCGTAGCACGGCTATGAATTTCGGCGATCAACGTTACGACTCTCAGGTTGGAACATTGGGCTGGCGTCTGGACACCCATTTTAGTCGTTTTAACCCTTATGCGGAAGTTCGGTTTAACCACCAGTTTGGCGAAAAACATTATCAGATTCGTAGTGCCATTAACTCAACTCAGACATCTTTCGTTAGCAAAAGCCAAAAACAGGACACTAACTGGCGTGAATACGTTATCGGTATGAATGCTGCTATTACAAAAGATTGGGGCGCTTTTGCGTCAATATCACGTAATGATGGTGATGTGCGGAATCACACTTATGCTTTCAGCTTAGGTGTTAATGCCAGTTTCTAATTTCAGTTAGTTAAAAGTGGTAAGTTGATAAAACAGTAGCTCCCTGTTTGTCACAATAGTGTGGCTATTGTCGTAGTAATGCCCGACCACCTTGTCGGGCATTTTTCATGACTAATTGATATGACTACCTTATAACTTAGGCTGTTTGTAAATATCCGGTCGAACAATTTGCCAGACAAAGTTTTCTTCGTTTACTGGGGAATAACCCATTTTTTCATATAGCCACGGTGCCATCGAAGTGACAAGCATAATATGACGAAGCTGTGCTATTTGGGGATGTTCCAGGCAACATGTCATTAACCAGCGTCCTAATCCCAATCCTCGATAGTCGTCTAAAATAAAAACATCACTAAGATAACCAAAGGTTGTGAAGTCAGTCACGATACGAGCAAATCCTATTTGCTGAGTATTTTTATACAGACCAAAGTTCAAGCTATTTTCGATCGACAACTTAACTGTCTCCTTGTCGATTCCTTCTGCCCAGATGGATTTCGTCAGAAACTGCTGTATGATCGTAATATCTAATTTATTTTTATCTGTAGTGACAACATATCCATCCTTTTCCCAACGATGCAATTTTTCCATTCTGACTTCCTCTGAAATAAAATGATAATAATTGATTATGATGTCTCTGCACTTGAATGTGTTGCCGAGACTTTTATCATGGAAAGAA
This sequence comes from Photorhabdus sp. CRCIA-P01, assembly GCF_003545805.1. GTDB lineage: Bacteria > Pseudomonadota > Gammaproteobacteria > Enterobacterales > Enterobacteriaceae > Photorhabdus > Photorhabdus antumapuensis. The sequence goes on from NZ_NMQR01000017.1 coordinate 90,689, forward strand.
TATAGCGATTTGAATGAATAACACCATAGGGCCGTATGTTGCCTCTTCAAGTTTTCGACTATATAGACAGGCCCTACTGTACAGAGCAGGCATCCATTTCTTCAGAATTGTTTGACATTAGATAGAGTTAATTTTGTCTTCCGGTATATACCATCGGAGAGAATTCTTAATGGGAGACGGAGTTACCATAACTAATCCTTTGTTAGCCAGTTTCAATAACAGATAACGTGCTTTGTAGATAGTGAAATCACATTGTTCTGCTACATCACGCGTACTAGGCCATGATTCTGGTGGGGGAGCCGCTTGCATTTTCCGAATGGTACATAATTCGGATATGACATTGAGTACTTGATCCGTCTGGGAAGGTTGAGTCGAATCTTTCCGGTTTTCCATATTAACTCCAGGCTTTATTGAACCCAGTTGGATATCTTGAGTCATTCGGATAATCCAACGGTTAATTTCAACACATGAGGGCAATCCGAATGTTCTATTCAGTCATAAAGAATTGCCGGGTATATCCTGTTTTGTCAAGGTTGGTTTTTGTACGATGAAGAACGATTATATCGAAAAATTGAAATTTTAGATCTTTTAATTTGAAAAACAAATTGCATAAAGAATTTTATTCTCATATAGATATAATTTGCGACACTATAGATCGCAAATGATCGTATTGAAATGTTATCTAAGTATTTTGTTGTGAAATTATTTGAATTTGTATTTTTTGTTTTTATTAATTGAATTATTCTGTAATACTTAAAAGGTCGATAGGGTCATTGTTAATATCAGGGCAAGATCTCACAATTTTAACAAGGTTATTTGGGTTAAATAAAGACCAAAATATAACTTTTTATAGCCACTTCTCTCATTAAAACGTTAAGATCTCTCTATTCTATAAAAGCGTGATCTTAATAATGAGTATTTTCAACTTTATCAGCAAGATAGATGACCCACGTTCTGACATCAATAAAAAACATGAATTAATGGATGTGATTTTTTTAGCTTTTTCTGCTGTGTTATGT
>NZ_NMQR01000170.1 GCF_003545805.1 Photorhabdus sp. CRCIA-P01
TGCAAGATAAACGTGGCCGATTTGTTCAATATCACCGCCGGATCGATATCCCTGTTCGGGCTGGTGAAATCAATGGTGTAGCAATACGGGGCGCACAGGCGCTCTTCGCCGGTGAAGCTGAACACCTCCAGTTCGGCATTGCAGCGCCGGATTTCAAGCCGGTAACGGGCATGACCCGGCAACACGGGTTTACTCGCCTGAAGCTGACGGGCACGCAGCATTTTTCTATCCATCAATAGGTTTCCTCAGATATCAGATAAAACGGTCGGTTCACTCAGCGAAAAGGGCGTCCCATTTTTTCAATAAAAGTGCCTGTCGTTATAAACGGTTATACCCGTTATCTTTCAAGTTGCCTCTTTGTTGGCTGCACTCGCTCACCCCGGTCACATAGTTCGCTATGCTCCCGGGGATTCTCTCCCTTGCCGTCGCGATGCATCTTGAAATCCATAGGGTATATGTCAATTCAACTACCGAAAATCCAGCCGAATATATCCCCGGTTGTTAACTCTGATAAATGCGGGGAACAGTCAATTGATGCCGGTACGGCTTAATTCAGCGTTAACCAGAATAAAAATAATCGCAAAGGCCGGTAATATGCCCCCGAATGAATAGATTCATTAATTGCCTACAGGGTGACTAAATAATTCAATCCTCCCCGTGGGTGCGGATTAAAATCAAGTCTATTTTTATATTATTTTCAATATGCTAATTAATTAACAAAATACAATGCAAGCATTATTATACTCTCCACTTTATGATTAATATTCACTATCATCAATAAAAAGAAATGATTCTCAATTATATTCTGCGAATGAGAATAGATTTCATTATTTAGCGTTACCCTATCAATAATAGCTTTACCCTGATTCAGGGTAGCAATTACCCTGCCTTATAATAAAGCCTCACAGACAGGAATATCATGATGATATGGTTATAAAATATCTATCATCGAATGAACAGCAGCACTCAATTCAATATTCTGGCGATAGCCGGGTGACAATACCAATATCACCGTTATCTCTGCCTCAGAGTTATTCCGTCAAATAAGCGGTTACTCTTCTTCCCCATCATGATTATTTATCCCCGGCTCAGGAAGGGTATTTCCCGCATGCTCCACAAAAATCGTTTTCGGCAACCGGAACCCTTTCAGGGCCAGCAACGCCAGCGGACCTTTCCCGACTTCGGTACGTAATACCCAGGTCAGCGGCAATCCGTCCGGCGCAGTCAACGTCAGCCGGTAACGACTGCCGTCCAGCGCGGTCACCTTCGCCTGCGCTAACCACCGCATTAATCCCCACGTCCCCGGATAATCGCCAAACACTCTCGCCCCGGTGTTCACACTCGTCCACGTCAGCACCACGCCGGGGTTATCACTGTCCCC
>NZ_NMQR01000171.1 GCF_003545805.1 Photorhabdus sp. CRCIA-P01
CTTTTAACCAAGCTGTTTCCGGAGTATTACCGATAATATCTAGAGTGTTTTGCAAGATTTCTTYATTTTTTACTTTAACATCTGCAGTAATTCCCTCTGCTGCCTCAATAGTTAACTTACCTCCCAGGGTGAGATCACGAACGTTATTTAATCAATATTAATCCATTTGACCCACGAATTCAGTTGTGATCTTATACTCCTTTTTTTCGGGAGTACCCTAATGGAACTCGATGCTTTTTCTCAGCATTTCGGTGAAATCAACGATCCTCGCCAGTCTGCCAAAATCAGCTATCCCCTGTTTGATGTCCTTTTTCTGACAATGTGTGCCGTCTTGACGGGCGCTGAAGGTTGGGAAGATATCGAAGACTTTGGGAATATGCGCATCAACTGGCTTCAGGAAAAGGGATTTTTTCAAACCGGCTTACCTGTACATGATACAATTGCGCGCATCATTTCCCGCCTTGACTCTGTCCAGTTTCAACACTGCTTTATTCGCTGGACTCAGGCGGTAAGCAAGCGTACCGAGGGGGAAATCATCGCGATTGATGGTAAGACATTACGGGGAACCGGGCATTGGCATAAACGATTATCGGCTATCCATATGGTGAGCGCATTTGCTACGACCAATGGCGTTGTCATGGGTCAGTTAAAAACTGAAAAAAAATCTAATGAAATCACGGCGATCCCGAAGTTAATTGATTTACTGGACATCAAAAATTGTTTGGTCACCCTTGATGCGATGGGATGCCAGACTAAAATTGCTAAAAAAATTATCGTCCAGGGCGGAGATTATCTGCTGGCCGTCAAAAATAATCAGGCAGGGTTACATCGCGCGGTTAAACAAACCCTGTCAGCGCAAGTCACTGCCGTCAGAAAATCAGAAAATGTCTGTATAGAACAAGGGCATGGGCGAATTGAATTACGTGAATATCATGTACTCCCGGCGGGAGAACTTGCCTCGCAATTTCCGGAATGGAAAGGCTTAAAAAGCATTGGAGTGGCAATACGATATCGCCTTGATAAAGCGAGAAAAAAAGAATCACTGGATTATCATTATTATATCAGCTCTGCCGAACTTGGATCAGACCGTTTTAGGGAGGCGGTACGGGGTCATTGGGGTATTGAAAATCGCGTCCATTGGGTGCTTGACGTATCAATGAATGAAGATGCGTGTGCCATTCGTCGCGGCAATGCTGCCGAGATATTAGCGGGTATGCGGCACTTCTCGCTTAATATGCTACGTGCAGAAACCAGTGTAAAAGCCAGCATGCGACGCAAAGCAAACATGGCCAATATGAGCAGTGAGTATTTGGATAAAGTTTTAATTGCAGGTTTTCAGACATTGGGCAAGAAATGAACATTCATGCTCTTGCCCTGG
>NZ_NMQR01000172.1 GCF_003545805.1 Photorhabdus sp. CRCIA-P01
TTCGGCACGGCGATATTCACCACCGGGACATTACCCTGATGTTGGACCTGCGTTTGGCTATTATCCGGCGTGATGCCGGCGGCGATAGCCGGATGAAGGGGATAAACGGCGGTAAGGTAAATTAAAAGATAACTCGTGGCCCTGACCAACGGGGTGCTGCGCTTATCCATCGTACTCTCTCTTTTCTTAAGTTAATCGGGCTTCGGTGATGAAACGGTAATCTTTCCATAGAAAATATTGATAATTTGATAGTGATATAAGCAAACTATTCTAATGTGTGATTAATTTATTGTCTGAATATGTAGTACGAAATGTGATCTGGATTCGGTTTTTTAATCCCGATAATGGGGAATCGGTTATATTAAATGTTGGGAAATCGCGGTAAGGCTGGAGATATTAAATGGTGACGGGGTATAAGGAAAAAAATCAATCTCGTACTACTCGCCGTGTTTGCCTGTCTCAACATGAAGAGATATCCATAGGAAAACTTAATTCATGAGGTTTACAAATATACAATAATAATAAATTATAATATTAATAATAGTTTTAATTTGTTATTAATTAAATATCATTACCCATAAAAACTTATTTAAATAAATACCAATAAAAACATACTATTAAATAAGAATGGCAATAATAAAAGACACTATTAGATTAGAAATAACATGTAAAATCCGGGAGAGAAAGGCACTAAATATACAAAATAAATTTATATTTAAATCGGTTTCACCAATAAATATAAAATATCAACACCAGTTATTATACCGGTGTTGACTATTATATTGGTAATTATTGATAATCACTGACAGGTGCACAAGAGCAATGCAGATGACGATCACCGTAAACATCATCGAGGCGTTTAACCGCGGGCCAATATTTATTGGCTTTGGTTTCTAAGGTTGGAAAAACTGCGGTTTCACGGCTGTAACTATGGCTCCAGTCAGAAGCCAGTTCAGCTTGTACGTGAGGCGCATTGACCAATGGATTATCTTCCAATGACCATTCACCTTGCGCCACTTTGCCAATTTCAGCACGGATTGCCAGCATAGCATCCACAAAGCGATCAATTTCCACTTTGCTTTCTGATTCCGTAGGTTCCACCATCAACGTACCGGCAACCGGGAACGACATGGTTGGCGCATGGAAGCCATAGTCAATCAAGCGCTTGGCAATATCCATCTCGCTGATACCAAACGCTTCTTTCAACGGTCGAATATCCAAAATACACTCATGCGCCACATAACCGTTATGGCCCGTATACAACACGTCATAATCATTCTTTAGGCGGGCAGCAATATAGTTAGCATTCAAAATCGCCGTCTGACTTGCCTGTTTCAGTCCCTGCGAGCCCATCATACGGATATACAT
>NZ_NMQR01000173.1 GCF_003545805.1 Photorhabdus sp. CRCIA-P01
TGCGACGCTCTGAGGCACTGTGGCTTCGGGTTGCGCATGGCCTTGCATGACCACACGGTTTTGTTCAGGGAAGCCCCCCGGGGGGCTGCACGGGGCGGCGATGGCGAGCACGGCAACGAGCAACGGAGCGCAGCGCAGTGTGAGCCGCGCGCAGCCAGTGAAGCAGGGTTGGGGCGGGGGGCGGTAAATTAGCGGAGGCCGCAGGCCGACCTGCCTTCAGGGGTGTTGGCTGGACGATAACGCGGCAGCTAAAGAAGAACTTGGGGTTGCCGATGGCCGGCTCAGCGGCTTACAGCAGAAGGCGTCAGCCTTGTGCGTCGCACCTTGCGATGCTAACCCGCGGGGGCGCCAGACATAATGCCAATTATACGCATTAAGCCGCTCATGGATGCTCAAGCTGTTACCTTTGCTCATCGGCGCAGTGCGTATAATTCCCCCGCATTATGTTCAATAGGCGTTGGGCGGCCTGTACCGGCTCAGCGGGGACGCCAGCGGTTAAGCCGCCTGACGACTATTTACCCCCGCGTGCGCCGAGGCCGACGGGCAGTCCGGCCACGGTCTGCCCCCACACCGAACCCGCCTGACTCAACGGGGGCGGGCGGACGCTCAGCGGCTATCRGTGGTTGAGGTCGGCTCTGAACTGTCCGGCGGCGTGTCCGTGTCGGCGTACAGGTCGGCCAGTAAACCCACCTCATCGGCGTCGCCGGCTTTTTCGTCTGCCATCTGCTCCGCAGGATGCGTACTGGCGTGCACCGCCTGCAAAGCCCGGATGGAGACCTGCGTATACACCTGGGTKGATTCCACGCTCGCATGGCCTAACATGGCCTGTATCCAGCGCAGGTCCGCCCCGTTCTCCAGCATCTGGGTCGCCATCGCATGCCGAAACAGGTGGCAGGCACCTTTTTTCTCAATGCCGGCGGCCCGGATATAACCGCTCACGGCATGCGTGATACCGTTCGGCTGCAACCCGTCGAGACCGTCCATTGCCACGAACAGCGACTGGATGTCCGGGGTGACCAGCAGTTGCGGGCGAACCTGCTGCTGATAGAACCGGAGCCAGTTTAAGGCYCGTTCGCCGAGGGGCAATACCCGGTCTTTATTCCCCTTGCCCTGCCGGATGGTCACCGTTTTGCGTGACCCGTCAATGCTGTAGATATCGAGCCGGGCCGCTTCACTGCGTCGTATCCCTGTTGACCAGAGCAGCTCCATCAGGGCCCGGTCGCGCGCGCCCTGCAACGTATTTGGGTCAGGCAGCGACAGGATATGCTCGATTTCATCAATGCTCAGGATATACCGCGGCAGGCGTTTTTCTTCCCGCGGCAACTCAATGTCCGCTGCCGGGTTCGCCAGTATCAGGTTCTGT
>NZ_NMQR01000174.1 GCF_003545805.1 Photorhabdus sp. CRCIA-P01
ACGTACCAGTGCCACGTACCAGTGCCCGTTTTACCGGCTCAGCGTGAAAATATTCATCAGCGACTAAATCTAACCGGATAACCCAGTTATCYCGGCCCTTCACCGTCACATTGCTATCACGAAAGCCCCGTTCCGGAATTTCATACACCACCCGCACGCGATCTTTTAGCTCACCCACTTGTGACCGGTTTTGAGCATCCTGTTCCAGAAACACCTGACAGGAGGGGGTCAAATAAGGTGAAAGCGCCRCTATTTTCGCCGGATAATCAACGTCCCCGTCTTTCGGCCAGGCATTCAGTTGTTGAAAAATATAAAAACCAAAGGCATAAACTTGGGAGACGGGCACTTCCCACCACGGACGAGTGCTACCACTACGCACATCCGGCGGCGTATGAATGGTTAACTCTCTCGGCGCCATCATCCAGCCACTCAGACTCAGTAACAACAATAAAACCAGCACACCACAGGCAGCGCGTAGCGTCAGGATATGCTGGTCCCGATCTTGAATCGCATGACGAAAACGGCTCATAACCGCCTCGTTTTAGTTATTACCCGATAACTGCGGCGCAACGACCAGCGTTGTGATGTGACAATCAGTGACGGATCACCCAGACCATAGTACCGCTTTTTCACTTCCAGTTGCCGATAGAGGTAATTCTCCGGTTTACCGCGTTTCATCCGGGCCAGGTATTTGCCACCAAAGGCAATCAATAATAACGGCGCAATCAGTGCCACCGTCGGTATCATCACCCAACCCGTTACTGATGCCAGTAACAAGCCAATGACCGTGCCAGCTATCAGTCCCGTTAATGCCGTCCAGCCCAGCTCTGGGGTAGTAAATCCCCGGAACACGATAGGTTCGGCATTAAGACGATCAGGTAAAAAACGAATAGTTTGAACCATACTGACACTTCCCTGGGGTTAAAAGAGAATGGAAGTCGATTTGCCCAGCAGCCAGATAACAGCCACTAACAGCACTACACCAACCACCACAATCGCACCAAATTTAGTCCAGGAAGCTCTGTCACTGCGAACTTCAGAAAAAGTATGGATTGCCGCTGTCGCCACATTGATAAACGCGATCGCGGCAACGACCAGCCCGCCTATTACTATGCCGTCCTGCAAGTAACCTTTAACGGTATTAAAAATGCCGCCGCCACTCCCGCTGGAAGGTGGTTCAACCGTTGGCAATGCCGCTGTCACGGGTTGACAAACCAGATAAGCCAGCACACAGAGTGACACTGCACGGGTATTGATACGGGTAAACAGGCGGAACAGTGACTGACATCCCCGCTTTAACAGATCCATTTC
>NZ_NMQR01000175.1 GCF_003545805.1 Photorhabdus sp. CRCIA-P01
ATTAACAAGTGTCGTCTATTAACAAGTGTCGTCTTCTGCAAGATAGTAGTGATCTCTACGACTCAATTCATCAATTTTTGTAAGACGGTAAGTCACAGATGTTCCCTAATATCCTCATAGTCTTTAACCCTTATAGCCCCTAACGCTTCATATTTTGCCGGCCAGCTAATTGAAGTGTTCTTGAAACAAGATTCTAATATAAATAATTTCCTGCCTTGATTCAAAGCCGCTCTAGCTTGCGTCATCGTTCCTGAGGTATCAGATGCTTCAACGATAATAGTCGCTTCAGATAATGCCGACATAGTCACAGTACGCTCAGGAAAAAACAGACTATTACTACGGTAATCTTGCTCAATATAACGTTTAAACGGCACTTGGCTAATTAGCAAATAACTTTCTCTAATTGCCTTTTGGAGCTCACTATTCTGTCTTGGGTAAATATGAGACAACGGAGTACCAATAACCGCTATTGTGTTACCCCCAAACTCCAACGCAGTCGTATGAGCAACCGTATCTACTCCCTCAGCCAAGCCAGAAATAATAGTAAATCCATCATTCACAAGACATTTAACTAGCTTTCTTGTTCTACGGCGACCTTCATCAGATATCTTTCGTGAACCGACAACAGCTACACACCGAGTATTAACTAAATCCCACCAACCTTGATAATAAAAYAATTCTATTGGGTGACGAGCATCTCTCAATTTATCAGGATACTCACTAGCTCCGTGCACTCTAACACCTAAATGCTCCACAGAATATTTATTAAGAATATATTTCAGTGACTTTTTGACAGACTCTCTTTCTTCTTCGGGGACAAGTTCAGATGGTAYCGTACCATTAGGTGCTTGCCGGAATTTATCAGCAATAGTTTTAAATGTGGCGCCCTGCTCAGTCCACAGCRCTTCATATGCAGCCATCTCCTCAAATGGAGATATCGCTCGTTCGAAGGAATCTGAAGATCCAAAATCAAGTTGCAACATTTTATCTGTTCCCAATTCATAACATAAAAGGTTACTAAGAACACCTATACGGTAACTGCCGAAAAGGCAGTACAAAAACATGCTAAATGGTTAACTGAGTAAATTCCATTATTTTTTCTTTTTACTGCCAAATTAGGCTTTTTCGCTGAAAAATCTAACAAAAATCATTAAAAATTTTACCTATTTATTACCTCAAAGATATTTCTTAAAAGTACTTATCATCACGGTAATAGCGATCCCTAATAGGAGAGCTGCGGGTAACAATAATAAATTAGGATACACAGCCGATGGCCAGGAGAGATAC
>NZ_NMQR01000177.1 GCF_003545805.1 Photorhabdus sp. CRCIA-P01
CCCAGTGCCTTATCAACGGCCTGACGGACTAACATACTGTTGGCAGGGAGTTCACCGTATTTTTCTTTACAAGCCGCCGGATCTGAAGCACAGGTCGCAATCAACTCGTTGCGCTGCTTCAGACTCAAATCTTCCATTTCTTTCACGATTTGATTGCAGTCACCCCGCGCCTCACACCCTTTGGCTTTGGCCGCGAAGTCGTCTATCTGATCCGCACTCAAAAAGTTATTCTCAATAACAACGCATTCCAGTGCGAAGTTAACCATCGAACACCGATTTTCCTAATGCCCTCAGTCAGTTACAACCCGTTTTTTCCAATGTCCGTTCACCGCCGAACCCAAAACCCCCTGACGCGCTTTTCGCCCCCGACGGCCCATTTTTCCCGCCGGGCCTTTGTCAGCGTAGCGCCTTTTTCGGCAACGGGCGAACGTCGCCCAGCTTGCCTGGGCGGCGGACGCACGTTCTGCGGGCGCGGGCGGCACAGAGCCCGCAAGCGGCGCCCCTGCGACGCTCTGAGGCACTGTGGCTTCGGGTTGCGCATGGCCTTGCATGACCACACGGTTTTGTTCAGGGAAGCCCCCTCAGGGGGCTGCACGGGGCGGCGATGGCGAGCACGGCAACGAGCAACGGAGCGCAGCGCAGTGTGAGCCGCGCGCAGCCAGTRAAGCAGGGTTGGGGCGGGGGGCGGTAAATTAGCGGAGGCCGCAGGCCGACCTGCCTTCAGGGGTGTTGGCTGGACGATAACGCGGCAGCTAAAGAAGCACTCTGAGTTGCCGATGGCCGGCTCAGCGGCTGACAGCAGAAGGCGTCAGCCTTGTGCGTCGCACCTTGCGATGCTAACCCGCGGGGGCGCCAGACATAATGCCAATTATACGCATTAAGCCGCTCATGGATGCTCAAGCTGTTACCTTTGCTCATCGGCGCAGTGCGTATAATTCCCCCGCATTATGTTCAATAGGCGTTGGGCGGCCTGTTCCGGGTTAATGGGGACGCCAGCGGTTGGGCCGCCTGACGACTATTTACCCCCGCGTGCGCCGAGGCCGACGGGCAGTCCGGCCACGGTCTGCCCTCACACCGCACCCGCCCGACTCAACGGGGGCGGGCGGTCAGCGGGTATCGGGGATTGAGGTCGGTGCCGAACCGTTCGGCGGCATGTCTGTGCCGGCGTCAGCTTCGGCGTACAGGTCGGCCAGTAAACCCACCTCATCGGCGTCGCCGGCTTTTTCGTCTGCCATCTGCTCCGCCGGATGCGTACTGGCGTGCACCGCTT
>NZ_NMQR01000178.1 GCF_003545805.1 Photorhabdus sp. CRCIA-P01
GTGTATGGGATGACTAGATATCATGATCTAACAACTAGAAAGTTTGATTGCATTGTGTCAAATCATCAGCTTGTGTATGGGATGACTAGATATCATGATCTAACAACTAGAAAGTTTGATTGCATTGTGTCAAATCATCAGCTTTGCATTGATGTATCGGTATTTATGCCCGTGATTGAGGAAAACGATATTGTTATTTTGCGTGAATATAAAGGCGTTAGGGTTAAAACCTTTATCGTTAATTCTGTCATAAGAGATGATGTTAGCTGTGATTATTCATATGGAAATATCAGATATGAACTTACATCGCTATCACCGAATTTTTTCTTTCGTGAGGGTGAATAATTATGAAAGTGAAAAACAAAACTCATCATTTAAAAAAGAGTTTATTTTATAGCTATCGATAACGGAGAGAAAAAAGCAGAATTTAGAGTAAATGATCGAGAATATAAAACAGGTGATTTTCTTGCATTGAATAAAATTGATGATAATGGAAATTTCATAGGAAGATTGATTTCAGGAAAAATAACCCATGTAACGGTAATTAATAAAGATTTGTATCCGCAGATAGCGGAAGAATTTGTTTTGTTTTTATTTTAATTAATTCCCGTTAATTGTTTGTAACATGAATATTGAAAGAAAAGAAGAAAATAACGGCGATGCACTGCGTTCAATGTATCGCCAGAGTATAGAATTTCAGCCAGGGTTGCCGAATGACGCAACTCTGGCTGAACGTATTATGTGGGAGGCAAATCCCAACGATTATGCATGGCGGCATCAATATCTTGAGAATGTGCCGCATTCACTGGCGATCTACCTTGCAACACGTTATGCCAACATTTTCAATCAATCTGGTCGCCGCCGGGCTAATGCGTTTTTACGTCAGTTCTGCGAGAACGTATTACCACGGTTAAAATTGGTCAATGAACAATACCAGTTCCAGCATATCGTATCTGGTGTTATGCCGTTCCCGTTTATCGAATCACTGGAACAATTGCCAACATTAGGACGTAAAGAGATAAAACAGCTTGCGCATGAGATTGCGCGGTTTATGGCTGAGAGTTACGACCAATATGTTGAACAGGCCCTACAGAATGAGCAGGACGCTTGCCGTAGATTAATTCACGTCTATACCCGTTTGGCTAAATTGACACAGCAAGCGGGAACGATAGCCCCATATTGGCATCAATGGTGGTACATCCGTTTAAAGCGGATACGTGATATGCTATGTGCCGGATTGCTGCGCATGATGTCAGATCAATGG
>NZ_NMQR01000179.1 GCF_003545805.1 Photorhabdus sp. CRCIA-P01
TGTAGCGGTCAAGAAATTCCGGACACCATTTTAGCCTTTTCCCATTGCTTCTCGTATTCAACGGGAGAAATGCCTCCATTAAAACTATGGGGGCGAATGTAATTATAATATCCACCCAGATATTGCGTGATATCTCTTATCGCTTCATGCATATCCTGATAGCCTTCTGGGGGAACCCATTCACTTTTCAGACTCCGGAATACCCGTTCCATCGGCGAATTATCATAGCAGCAGCCTCTGCGACTCATGCTTTGGATAATCTTGTTTCGCCAGAGTAAGCGGCGAAACTTTTTACTGCTGTATTGACTGCCTTGATCGGAGTGAAAAATCAGCCGGCCTTCAATATGACGGGTTTCCAGTGCGTTTCTCAGTGCCCGGCAGACCAGCCCGGCATCCGGTGACGTCGACATGGCCATCCCCACCACACGGCGGGAAAACAAATCCATCACCACAGCGAGATAGCACCAGCCCGCTTCTGTTCGAATGTAGGTGATATCGCCGCACCACCGGGTATTCGGACATGCCGGGATAAAATCCTGTTGCAAAAGGTTCGGTGAGGCAACGTGCTCTTTCCCCGCAGGGCGATCACGGTGAGCCCCCGGTTGACGACTTTGCAGACCGCATTCCTGCATTAACCGCCGGGCTTTCCAGCGCCCAACCGGGTAGCCTTCATGGGTCAGCAACTGACTCAGGGTGCGGCTGCCTATCGCGCCCCGACTTTGGGTATACAGCTCGCGGGTACGGGCACGTAACCGCAGACGTTCCGCATCAACGGAACGTTGCCGCCAGTCATAATAGGCACTGCGCGACACCTGAAGCGTCTGGCATAAATCCTTAACTGGCCACTGGGCGCTCAGCCGTGTGATCAGCGAATAGGTCCGGTCCGCAGTTCGCTCATCAGCACGGCCGCCTGCTTTAGGATTTCTTTTTCCATTTCCAGGCGTCTGACCTGTTTTTCCAGCGCTTGTATACGGCGTTGTTCGGGAGTCAAAGCCTGACCCGCCGGGGTCATCCCCTGTTGTTCAGCTTTATATTGACGTACCCACTTTCCGAGTGTGCTGGTATCTATCCCCAAAGCGCGAGCCACATCAACAACACGTTGCTGATGAAGAATGACTTGCTGAACCGCTTCCAACTTGAATTCAGCGGAATAGTGGCATCTTGGCTGTTTCAATTTCATCATCATACCTCACTTTCACTGTTAATCAGATTAGCAGGCTTGTGAGATGTCCGGAATTCTTATACCACTACA
>NZ_NMQR01000018.1 GCF_003545805.1 Photorhabdus sp. CRCIA-P01
CCAATGGGGAATATCACTGGAATGGAAGTACTGGTGATGTAAAAATCCATTGAATAAAAATGACATTCCTAATGAAGTCAAAAAACAACTTGGTTTGTCTGGAAAATGGAGATAAAAATGATTTTTGGTGATCCATATCGTTTTGCAGTGTTAATACAACATCTTCCAGAATGGAGTGATGATACTTATAAAATGGACTTTTCCATTTTTGTATTGATGGTTTTTTCTTCCCTGAAGAAATAAGGACATCTACCCTTTGGGTAGATGTCCTTTCGTTGAAAGACAATACTAATGCTTTATTTTCTTTTCAGGAAAATAAAGTGTTGTTTGAAAAAGGAACTAAAGATGCTTTTAACTTTATGTTAGGAATGATTTCCCCAGAGTTGATAGGACAAGATGAGCCTGAAAATTTTGAGCAATCTTACCAATATCAAGCATCAACAGAAAATATTAATGATGCTGGTTTTATTGTTTTTGCTGTTTCTCATGGTGATATGGTTAGGATACTCGGCGCTAAGTATAGTGAATTAAAACAAGACGAACATGGGAATGGTTTTTGGGAAACGATCACTAATCCTGATATCAGAGAGGCTATTCTTTATAAGAGTGAAGTTAATGAAATAATTTCAAAAGCATTTGAATATTATTCAACCATTTAATTCGCAGCCTTTTAACAGTATCAAAGTAAAATGGCTTATCAGGCTCAAAAATTGTAGTGGTCCACTAATTTAGGATACGTTATTAGCCTTTTTCCAGTATTCCTTTTTCTCTACCGGGGTAGCGCCATCATTAAAGCGGTGAGGACGGCACTGATTGTAATAATCCATCAGCCATTGGCCGATATCTCATCTGGATGGCCCCCATCCGGTATCTATTCACTTTTCAAGCTTCTGAATAACCGTTCTATTGGCACGTTATCCCAACAGTTTCCGCGTCGACTCATACTCTGAATAATCTCTTCTCTCCACAATAACAGTTTGCCGGACGGATACGTTATTTGATGCACAGATAGAACACTCACGACACCGTAACGTTCAGGAATGAATGTTGAATATGTCGGGGAGCTAATAACTGATTGTCTCAAAAAGAGAACAAACTGCCACCCAATATTTCCCGCTCAGAAATAGATATGTTAGCGATGGTTTAATCAAAATTCAGAAGTTAACCAGCAAAAAAATAACTCAAATGACAAGTAAACGCACCGCGTTAGCGATCTGGCTGTTTAACTTGTCGTGGTGTTGTTTTAGGCAAAATATATCGAATAGATAAAAGGAATAGATGAAATGAAAAAACAAATTTTGAAGACCTGTGCGATAGCAGCACTGTGTCTGGGGGGAATGTCGCAGGCTATGGCGGAGGAAGTGAGTGCCGGTACTCTGGCGATAAGCTCTTCAGTGACTGCGGAGACTTGTAAGTTTGCAGCAATAGAGCCTGTTAGTCTCACCGCTTTGGTATCTGATTTTACTGCGGTAGGAAATGGCGCAATCGTAGCTAACACGCAAAAATTCGTCACGATTAAAACAGAAAAATGCCCTCTGTGGAGTTCCGCGAAAAGCGTTAAATTGACGGTTGCCGGTACTGCATTAGCATCATCCGCTAATTACTTTCAGCTTCTTAACGCTGCGGGTAATACTGCAATCACCGACCATGCGGTTGTGCTGACGATAAATGATAAGGTTGTACCAGCAAATGCAGGAATTAACCTAAAAGATCCCCAATACAGCCCCGCAATAGCCGGTGATAATGCCATCACGCTTAAGGTAGGGCTGGCTAAGATTGGTGCGGCGGCGATAAAAGCAGCTGACTCCAAAGCGAACCTGACCGTGAAAGTCGAGTATGACTAATTCAACGCCGTTAGGCGTTTAGAAGCACATAGCCGTGGAATTGGACAGGGAGGCCCAATTCTTACTTACGCAATACTAAACCAGACATTTTCAGGTGAGTCAGTGAAAAGATTGATGACAGTAATGATAGTGACCGTTCTATTAGGTTGCTCGGTCACTTCCGCGCAGGCGGGGGGAGTGGGAATTAATACTACCCGCATTATCTATCCAGCGGATAGCCGCGCGACAACCGCTTCAGTGAGCAATACCAGTAAAGAGGCGGTCTATTTGATACAGGCGACAGTCAGTTCTACTTCTGAGGGGGATAAAACGGCCCCATTTCTGGTGACGCCGCCCCTGTTTCGTATGGAACCCGACAGCCAGAATCAGGTACGTATCATTAAAACCGGCCCGTCGCTGCCTGCCGACCGGGAATCCCTGTTCTGGTTTACTGCGAAGGCCATTCCGTTAAGTTCTGAATCCGATAATCACTCCCGGCAGAATGTCTCCGGCGGAATCCAGTTTGCTATAGCTAACACGATTAAGCTGATGTATCGCCCGTCAGGGCTATCGGTTTCGCCGGAGCAGGGATTTGGTTCACTGCGCTTCAAACCGACAACCGAGGGAATAACGGTTACCAATCCGTCACCTTATTACATCACCTTCACCTCCCTAAAGGTAGGCGGACAGGAGCTGATGACGCAGCAGAAAGCGAACATGGTCTCCCCATTCTCTGACCTCTCTTTATCACTAAAAGGAAGGCATTCTCCAGCCAAAGTGAGCTGGACGGTGATTAATGACCTCGGCGGAGAATCCACCTATCAAGGGGAGATACCGTAATGCGAAAACCGTGGGCCCTTATCAGACGGACAACACTAGCCAGCCTGCTCTGTACCGCCCCCCCGCCCGGGGGAACGAGCTCCAACACGGCAGAACTGACGTTGGCGCTGACGCTGGAACAGCCAACCTGTGAGCTCAACATGCAAACATCATCCGTGGTGTTTTCATCCGTACCACTCACCGAGGTGTGGCGTAGCACGCAACATATTGATGCGGCGGGCAGTAAACCCATTACGCTGGCGTTGTCAGGTTGTGCGGGATCAGCCAGAGCGGGCCGTACCCCGGCCATTAAAATAGCTGGCCCCACGTCAGAAGACCACCCGACGCTATTTCGGGATAAAGCTTCCACAGTAGCGGGAAATGTAGGCTTTGGCTTGCGCTATCAATTGCCCGAAGGTGGACTGGGGAGCTACCTGAAAAATGGCGATTATGTGAATTTGGCGCCACCGGGTAACGCCGCTAAAGACAGTCAAATCACCTTCCTGATGGATATGCGACATGAATCCGGCACGGCTGTGCCGACCCCCGGTGAACTGACCGCGCACATTCAATTTCAATTTGACTATCACTGAGTGTCTCTCAGATAACAGGTTTCAGGAGGCGTCGTGGAAACAGGTCGGATACGTCCGGTGCGGTACCGGCTGGCGCCGCTGGTGTTTTGGCTAGGGTTAGGGATGACTAGCACAGAATCTTGTCAGGCCGCCGGTATCAGTCTGAATAAAACCAGGGTGATTTTTACCCAAGGGGAACGGGCGCAAACGCTGACGGTGGTTAATACCACGCCTCAGGCGTGGCTGGTGCAGGTCAGGATAACGGAAGATCAGGATAAAGCCGCACCGGCGTTTGTGGTGACGCCACCGCTGTTCAGGCTGGAGGCCAACAGTCAGAACAGCCTGCGTATTTTGCCTACGTTTAACCGGCCCCCTTTTCCGGTGGATCGGGAATCGCTCGGGTATGTGCGGATGAACGCCATCCCTGCGACTCAGCCAGTGACGGATGAGCCTGTTCGGGATCAGGCATCGATGAGCGTAGGGATGCGGATCAAGTTTTTCTGGCGACCGCATGGCCTGCCGATGTTGCCGGAACAGGCGTATGGGCAGCTCCGCTTTCAATCGCAACCCGATGGCATCAAAGCGTGCAATCCCACCCCGTATTTTCTGTCGCTGGACAGCCTCATGCTGGACGGACAAGTGCTCGATCTGAACCGCTATCCCTCCATGATAGCGCCGCGGGATTGTGTGACCTATGCCGGGCTGGTGGGTAAAAACTCGGTGAGCTGGTCGATGATTAATGATTACGGCGGGGCTTCAAACCTATTTACCGTCAGGGTGGCGCGTTAAATCCGCCCTTGTTTTCTACTTTTCCACGGAGGTGGAGAATGAAGAGAGTCAGTAACCGGCATGGGCGGACACACTGGGGGTTAATGCTTTACTCCCTCGGTTTCGCCCTGCTGCTAGGGAATATATTCAAGGCGCAGGCGGTTGATAATCAAGGGCTATCGTTCTCCCCGATGCAGTTGTCTTATGTGGCTAAAGATAGCCCGGGTGGCGTGACACTCAGTATGACGAATCATACGGGGCAGAACTATCTGGTACAGGGATTTGTCAGCCCAATGGACCCCGATACGGGTCGCTTTGACACCCAAGCCGAGCAAGTTCCCCCTTTTGTCGTCCTGCCGCCGTTAAAACGGGTCGAGGCTGGCGAGGAATTTTCGTTCCGTATTCGCCAGCTTGGCGGGCAATTACCGCCGGATCGGGAATCGGCCTTCGTGGTCTCGCTGCGGGCTATTCCGGGCGTTGCCGTACCGGACACTGTGGATACATCGGCATTAAGTCACCGTATAGACAAAGTGTCGCAGGTGCAGATCGCCTTACAGATGAATATCCGGCTTTTTTATCGTCCTCTGGGAGTCCCTGACCGGGATAACGCCACGGTGGCTAAACAGGTGAAATTTTCTATTCAGGGAACACAGTTGCGGGTGGAAAACCCTACGCCCTATTTTCTGACCTTTTCTGCCCTGAAAGTCGGCAGCCAACAGGCGGATGATCACACCCGTCAGGCGATGGTGCCCCCGAAAGGCATACAAACCTATTCGTTTCAAACCCATTTGTTTCAAACCCATTCGTTTACCGCTGGGATACCGGAGCCTCTGGTCTGGCGTTTTCCCGGCGATAGTCAGGATCGCCATGTTCCGTTATGACCCGTCTTCACCTGCGGGTGGCGCCCGGCAAAGTGACCTCAAGATTAACCGCATAGGCTTAAGTTAGAAGCAGAGATGAGCTATGGCAATAAACATTTTATTTTCGTCTGCGCGGCCGGCGGGTAGCCAATGTGTGCCCGGTCAACCGGGCAGTTTCCGGCTCCGCCCTGTATATGTCTGTCTGCTATGTTCATTGATGGCGACAACCTTGTCCGCCTCTGCGCGGGAATACTTTAATCCCGCTTTCCTAATGGGGGCGATGGGGGAGCAGGAGCATATCGATCTCTCGGCGTATGAGAACGCGGGGTATGTCGCACCGGGACGCTATCTGGTGGATATCTACATGAACCAGAATAAGGTAGACAACCGCGAAATTGAATTTAGGTTGATCAACGGCCATCTGCAACCGGTATTAACGGTTACACAGTTCGAAGAGTATGGGGTTAATATTCGCGGATTACCGGCTTTTCAGGGAAAAGCGAGCGGCAGCCCCATCACGGATCTGACGAAACAGATCCCACACGCCCGCGCGATATTGGATTTCGCCCGTTTGCGTCTGGATTTGAGTGTCCCTCAGGCAGTCATGCAGCCTCACCATTCCGGGAGGGTCGATCCGTCACTGTGGGATAACGGTATTCCGGCCTTTTTGATGAATTACACCGTCAATGGTTCGGAAGGGCGTTATGATGGTCAGGAAACCGGCGGCGGATCACGCTCCCGTAATCTGTTTGCCTCTTTTCGTAATGGGTTGAATCTGGGGCCGTGGCGTCTGCGCAGTACGCAAACGTACAGTTACCATCGCCAGCGCAACGAAGGGCCTTCCGGTTTTTCCCCCTCTACGCAGACTCAATGGCAGGTGAGTAATACCTATCTGCAACGTAACGTTCAGTCACTGCGTGGTGAATTTACGGCCGGTGAAACCTATACCGGCGGGGATATTTTTGACAGTATCCCGTTGCGGGGCATGAAACTGGCTTCCGAGGAGGCTATGTTGCCTGACAGTCAGCGCGGTTTTGCCCCGGAGATAACTGGGGTGGCGAGCTCTAATGCGCAGGTGACCGTATCTCAGAATGGTTATACCGTGTATCAAACCACGGTAGCGCCGGGGCCGTTTCGTTTCACCGATTTGTACACCATCGGGGACTCTGGCGACCTGACGGTCACGATCAAAGAGGCAGATGGCAGTACTCGTGTCTCTACTCTCTCCTCTTCGTCTGTCCCGATGATGCAGCGGCCCGGTGGCATTATATATGAGTTGACGGCTGGTCAATATCACGGCGGCAACCTCACCGACGGCAGCCGTTCCCCGGTATTTGCGCTGGGTACGTTGGTTTATGGTTTGCCACATAATATCACTCTGTACGGTGGGGGACTGATTGCAGGCAACTACCAGTCGGGTGTATTAGGTTCGGGCGTGTCACTGGGGGCATTTGGCGCATTGTCTGCGGATGTGACGTTTGCACGGGCCCAGTTGCAAGGGGCTAAGGGGCAGGAAAATAACCGGCAACAGGGCCAAGCTTATCGGGTGAAATATGCCAAGAACCTGATCAGTACCGGCACCGGTATTGATCTGGCTGCCTATCGCTATTCCACTCCGCATTATTACAGTTTCAGTGATGTTAACAGCATGGGGTACAGCTTGAATGAATATCAGGTGCCGTGGGCGCTTGACCGACGTCAAAGCACCTGGCAGGTGAACCTGCACCAAACGCTAGGACGTTGGGGCAGTCTTTACGCCTCCGGGACGCGCAATGATTATTGGAATGGCCGTACCGACAACAATTTGAATTTGGGTTATAACGCGATGCTGATGGGGATCAGCTATAACCTGAGTTATAACATTTATCGTATGGAAGGGGCAGGCCACTGGTCGGAGAATCGTCAGGTGTCATTCAATATGCAGGTCCCACTCAGTCTCTTTGGGTCATCGTCTGCGCTACGGGGTGCTTACACCCGCTATACGGTCTCGCGCGACTCGCAGGGTAACACCACGCAGCAGACCGGGATCAGTGGCATGTTATGGGATAACCGCCTGAATTATAACCTCCAGCAAGGTTGGGGGAATAGCGGCCAGCAAAACAGCCGGGCTATGTCTCTGAGTTATCAAGGCAGTCAGGGGAACGTTAATCTGGGCTACAACGACAGCGCTAATAGCCATCATTTCACCTACGGGGCTTCTGGTGCCCTCCTGATCCATCCTTACGGCATGACGCTATCACGTTCACTGGGTGATGAAGCGGTGTTGGTCCGTGCGCCCGGGGCGAAAGGGGTGACGGTCGGTGACGGCAATGTGCAGACCGACTGGCGTGGTTACGCCGTACTGCCGGGCGGATCGGTCTACCAAAAAAACACGATTAATCTGGATCCGTCCACCCTGCCGGAAGGTGTGGATATTGACCAGACCAGCAAGAACGTTTATCCGACCAGAGGAGCAGTGACGCTGGCAAATTATCAGGTTCGCTCAGGCAGCCAGTTACTGTTGACGTTGACACATCATGGCAAACCGGTGCCCTTTGGCGCCACCGCGACGCTGGAAGAGAATGCCACTCAGGCCGGCGGTGGCATTGTGGGCGATAACGGCCGGGTTTATTTAAGCGGCATGCCCCCCGCTGGTCGCGTGAAAGTCAAATGGGGAAACGGGGCAACGCAGCAATGTACCACCCGTTATCAGGTGCCGTCCGATACACCCGGGCAACTGGTGCAGGCAGATGCAGTGTGTCTGTAAGCGATTTGAACAGATGAGTAGTTTGGAGAGAAGAAGAATGTTAAACACTGAACGTTTGTGGTGCGGTAATGTAGAAAACCCCGTTCCAACCCTCATGGGCCTGGGGGTATCACTGCTTTTTTTATTGACCACTTTGCCACTCCAGGCGGCAGAGAGTTATCAGGACTGTGAGATTGAACTGGTGCAGAGGGCTCGCAACGTCACCGGTTATGCCATGGTGCCAAACAACAAAGATAAGCGTGATTACTCACGAGATAAGATAGTGGGTTATACCACCAGTGGCTCCCTTGACTGGTCGACAACCTGTCGCGTCCCCACCGGGACACAGTTTATGGCCTATACAGTGGGATCGGGAACGAGCCCATTGATCTCTTCGTCGTCACCGAGTAGCGTCCGGGTAGGAAGGGCCGGCGACTTTATGGTTGATATCGGGCAATCTTCACTCTCTTGCCAGACGCACGGTTCACCCAATACCTATCAATCAGCCAGTCTGACCAAGGGGAATGCCGGTGTTAGCATTCCCTGCGTTCCCGATGCCAACGGCTTGGTTGATGTCAGTGTCCGTACCGTGACAGGGGCGATTTACCCGGACAGTGACGGCAATTTTAATGCGAAGGTAGGAGGCAGCCCCCTGTCAGTGGGCGCGATCGGTTGGACTCCTGCGTCCATATCGGGTTCTAACGGCATGCTGAAACCCCTGTGGGCCACGGTTATCCTTTCACCGGTCAAAAAGCCGTCCACCTGTGCGGTTGTCCTGACACCTTCATCGGTGGATTGGGGAACGGTGAAAAGAACGGGCAAACAGGCGGGAGACCCACTGGCGTCGGCCAGACAGATCGGGATAAACAGCACCTGTTCCGGCGATGACGGGGTATTCCAAAATTCACGCCTGCTTTACCGGATCGATGGGCCATTCGTGCCGGGCAAACTGAATGCATTGGCTTCGTCGATAGAGGAAGTCGCTTTCGCATTCTTCGATTCTGCCAATAAACCCTTATTACTCAGTACTGGGCACCGAGGTACAGGGGAGGACGCAAGATACGTTAAGTTCGGGGACGATAGTTATACCGCTTCAACGCAACTGTCTGTAGTGCCAATTCTGTTGAAGACTGACGGTGCTGGCGGGCAAGCCAGGGCTGTTGCGGTGATTTCCGTGTGGTCGGATATTAACTTCGTCGAACCATCTGCTTAGATCGGGGAATTTGTCGAAATGGTTTGGTGGCGATGTTGTTTTCTATTTCACAGAAGCACCGATTTTAAGCTCAGGTGCTTCTGTGTTTGTTAGAATGCTTAATTAGATACAGTATTCTTTATACTGTATCTAACCTCGCATTTCTGTTATTTCTATTTCTTTATCGAAGCGTAAATGCTCATCGGCCGCCATCGGGATCAACCAACGTAAATTATAGATCACATTATCGGGTAATGAATTTGCTTCATAGATATTAACGATCTCTTTTTCAATAGAATCGACAGAATAGACACGATCATCATACATATAGAGAAAATTTACCTGATAAACGTCAGGGCGGGTTAAAACAGTAAATAATCGCCACTCTTCGGGACGTGTTTCAATACCGGCTTCCTCAGCAAACTCCCTTGCCATTGCCTGTTGAGGGCTTTCACCAGCTTCTATTTTTCCACCAATCCCATTGAGCTTCCCTTTTTGCCAACTGGGTTGTAATTTTGAAATCAGGGAGACATGTTTTTTATCTTTAGAAAACATAAACCCTGTTACATAATTAATCATTATTTTCTCCCCGCTTTTATTTCATGACTAATGTTTGATTTCTGTCTGGCCCATAGGAAATATATTTGATTGGGACTCCAGCATAGTCTTGAATAAAAGATAAGAAGTCAATCAGCTCAATAGGCAGTTCCGTTAAATGTGTATATGATGAGTTAAGTGCTCCCCAGGACTTAAATGTCTTATAGATAGGTTTAACTCTGTCGAACTGTAATAATGCGTCATTGCAACAGATGAGCTTGTCGTCCATTTCATAGGCAATAGCGACTTTTATTTCATGTAAATCAGCAAGAACATCAACATTCGTTATGGCGAGTTCTGTTACGCCATTGAGTTTCACTGCATGTTTAATCAGGGATAAATCCAACCAGCCACAACGCCTCGGCCTTTTTGAAACGGTGCCATACTCGTTCCCACGCTCCCGAATATAATCAGCCTGTTCTGTCGATAATTCGGTGGGGAATGGCCCATTACCGACACGGATCATATAGGATTTCATTACACCAACAATATGCATTTTCTGTGCCGGTATACCTATCATTGCAAAGCAGGTTTGCACTAATGTCTGATATGCCACGGTATAGGGATAAGTACCAAAACTATTATCTAAGAAAGTGGCTTGTGATGTCTCAAGTAAAACATCTTCTCCAGCATTAAGTAAATCACCGATAACTTCATTAGTGAACGTGAAATAGGGTTCTATCCTCTTGCCATATTGATGCGTTGTTTCTAACATCTCTTCAAAATCTAATGTGGTTTGTGCATTAAAAACATGGTTAATCTGCTTTTTTCTGATATTCCAAAGAAATTCTAATTTACTCCTTAATTTTTCTTTATCAAGGGTATCAATAAGCCGAATGCCATGACGGTTGGCTTTGTCTTCAACACAGGCCCCCACGCCGACACCAACTGAACCTATCTTCTGTTTACCTTTATATTTTTCTGACGCTCTATTTAACTCAGAATGTAATGGTAAGACGATATGGCATCGCGGATCGATAAATATATTAGAATCAATTTTTTCTTTTTGTATAAAATCGATCTCTTTAACCAGCACGGGAAGACTGATTAAAGCACCTTGGCAGATATATAAATTCTTTTTGTTGAGTGACGCCGGTAATTGAGAAAATGAGCTTCTTAGATCACCATGTTGCACACAATGACCCGCATTAGCGCCGCCATTGAATCGAGCAATGTTATTAATGTTGCCAGATAAATAGTCAACAAATTTTCCTTTACCTTCATCTCCAAATTGGAGTCCAACTACAGCAGTTAACATAAATCTATTCCTTATTATTTATTGATTTAGTTTGAGTAGTAGTTAAGTCATTATCTTTGATAATTTTTTAAATGAATAATCTGTTTTTAAATACTAAGCTGTTCTTTTAAAACTAATGTGCTAAATATCTATTCGTACACCGTTATAAATTATCCTTTATCTTATCGGATTATATTGAACAGCCTCTTTATTACTGTTGATGGACCAAAGAGTCCGCTATTAATAGAGCTTCTCTTAATGTATCAACAATGGGAACACCGGCAGTTTCAAGACTGACACGGCTGTGGGTTCCTCCGGTATAAAGAATGGCATGAGCTCCTGTTGCTAATGCGGCAATTGCGTCATCGGTAGCGTCTCCAATAACCACACTTTGCTCAGGAGCAACATTGAGTTTTTTGAGATGGTTAGCTAACTGCTCTGATTTGCCGGTTATCAATAATGGCGTATTTCTACCATCTATTTGGGTAAAGAATTTACCAATACCATGATTATCAAGCATAGGGACCAATTCATTATGCTCCATCAATGAACATAATGACTGAGTTGCCCCTGTTTCATAGCGGGAAGCGAGGAGTTGGCTCACACCTTCCGTTAAACTGGCTTTCTGAATACCTGGGCGATAGTGAAAATTAAACGTTTTTCCGATCACTGACCATTCAGAAGATGAAGGTTCACGGCCAATCACTTGTTTATAGAAAGTTTGTACTGGAACACAATAATATTCCCGATATTGTTCCAGCGTCAGCGGTTCAATACCAATTTCCGCCAATGCGAAATTGGTTGCACTCAATGAAACATTGACATCATTAAGTAATGTACCATTCCAATCCCAAATAATATGTGCTGTTGTCATAATTAATTAACTCTCCCTTTTCCAAACTAACTTTTGCGAACTGAACATTCAGGACATTGATATGCCAGGGCTTTAAATGCATCGATCGGTTGTTCATAATTCAGCGGTATTTGTGCTTTTAGATTTAATAAAAAGCGCAATAATTTGGCAGCCCATGTTGGGTCTGTCAGGGTGTCATGAAGGATAGACAATAAACTGTATGAATAGGCAACCCAATCCGCCGTGGTTGTGTGAGCATATTTATCATCCGCGAAAGGCTGATTAACTAAACGATCCAAAACCTGATGATGCCTGAAACACCAAGGCGTCAAGACATCCAAGGTTTCAGGGCTGAATACACGATCAGCATGCCCATAAACGCGGGTACGTAATAATTTTTCCCAATGCAGTTCGACGGCACGGGCCTTTGGACGTTGTCCGGTTTGGGCCATGACCAGATCGATTGCCTGACGTAAGGTATCTCCTGTTCCGCAATTATCATCAATAATTGTCACGGTTCGCCCGGATGGAATATTGCGCCCCCAGAGATGATTGCTCTTGCAAGACGTATCATCGTAACGTGAAACTTTCACTAAATTGAGCTCACTATCCCATGCTGCGGCTGTGACTGCCGCTGCCGCTGATCCTCCCAACATGATGCCAACAACAGAGGAGTCGCGGCATATGTCAATTTGGGCAGCGGCCAAAGTTAACAGATGATTATCCCCTTCAATAAACGGTCTGGGCACTTTGTGTTCCGTGGATGAAGGCAATTTCAGGTCATGGATCGGAGAGGATGAAAAAGTAAATGGTGTGCCCATCAGTGTTGAGCTGACGACTTTTGCACACTCTTTTATCCCATCGATGAATGGCACAATATCTTCATTAACCGTCTGCGGAGAACTTAATAAGCTATCAACAATTCTGAGCAATTTTGCCAGGCTATGATCGGCCAATATATATTTTGATGGGGCAGAACACAGCTTGTCGGTACACTCAAGTTGAGAGAGGTATTCCGTGTAATATTTCGCCGCCATCAATAGTTCGTGACAAGGTTTTTGTTGGTAATAGGCCGCACCGCGAGAACCTACAAATGCTGGCTTCTCTGTGAGTAAACCTGGCAATGCCATGACTTTTTTAGTTAAATAGCGTGTTTCAGGTACGCTACGCAATTCGCCCAGTAAACCAATAGAGCGAAGATCCAAAGCAGGAGATAAAGATTCAGACATATTCAACGTCTCGGTGATTGTGTTGCAGCAAGGGCATCTTCGAGAGGAACCTTACCAATATGTAGAGCTTGGCCAAGGATTGCCCCTTCGACACCGATAGTGGACATATCCGCTAAAGCGCGGAGATCATCCAGGCTCGATACTCCGCCGCCGGCAATAACGGGTGATGACGTTTTCGCGCAGACTTCCTGTAATAGCGTGAAATTTGGCGAATTCATCATGCCCCCCCGCTCAATATCGGTTACGACGTAGCGTTGGCAACCCTGTTTGTCGAGGCGCTCAAGGACATCCCAGAGATTGCCTTTGCTGATATTCCATCCATGCGTTGCCAGTTGATAACCTTCTGATGTGCTTTTTACGTCCAGAGCAATGGCGATCTTATCGCCATATTCTGCAATGGCTCGGGCACACCAATCTGGATTTTCTAATGCCGCGGTCCCCAAATTAACTCGCTGGCATCCAGTTGCTAATACTTTGCACAAGATGGTTTCATCTCTGATTCCGCCACAGACCTGTACATTAATATCGACCGCAGCCAGGACATCGGCAATAAGATGGCTGTTTGAGCCCCGTCCTGATGCAGCATCAAGATCAACAACATGGATCCATTTTGCTCCGGCATTTTGCCAGGCTAGTGCGACTTCCGCCGGGGTACCTAAAGGTCTCCGTAATGTTGAGCTTTCACCACGGGTTAATCGAATTGCGGAATTCGATGTCATTGCTATTCCGTCAACAATATCCACGGAGGGAAATATCTCGAATGTTTTCTTACTTATCATTGAATACACCTAAATGATCCCAATTTAATGGTTTATACCCTTCATCTTTCAAGCTGCTGCTTTGTTGGCTGCTTTCACTCACCCCAGTCACATCGTTATCTATGCTCCTGGGGATTCGTTCACTTGCCGCCGCGCTGCAACTCGAAATCTATTAGGTTTAAAAATTAATAACGATTGTGATTAATAAAATTAAAACTTTTAACGCAATAAACAAATATGCTTAAAAATAAACGAATTAATTTAATGAACTTAATAACCGTTCATCGATTCATAATAGTGGAAAGAAAAAATTTCTCAACAGGGTTATTAGCTAAATATAACAATTTGGATAACTTTGTTAAGCCAGTTAATCTTATATTTACTTAAGAAGAGTTAATTTAGGGGGAGGTAAATAGAGATTCAGTTTAAATATATAGGAAATGAATTCTGCTAATGTTGATAGGGAAAATTTTGTGTTATTTATCTAATATTTTAATTACTTTAAATAATATAATTCTATTTTTTTAGGTAGTGACTTTAATATATTCTTGTTTATTTTAAATAAACAATATTAATAATTTAATTTGTTAGGGTGGTTAATTTTAATTATAAGGGAAATATAATTACCGAGAATTTAAAATAGTAACGATGATGAATAAATAACTTTCCAAAATGGTGCTACACCTTATCTACCAACAACCCTATGTATAACAATGAGTTGAATAAAACCATGTGTAGCGGAATTATGAAACCTTATTTATACAATTACATTCTATTCATCTGTGGAATTATTTGTTTATATTATATATAAACCTATTGCATAGGTGGTTTTTATAAAAATAGTTTGTTTTTATTATCGGCAACAATAACTTATAATATAATTTCATTGGTTATTTTGTATGAATATACCTAATAGATTTCGAGTTGCAGCGCGGCGGCAAGTGAACGAATCCCCAGGAGCATAGATAACGATGTGACTGGGGTGAGTGAAAGCAGCCAACAAAGCAGCAGCTTGAAAGATGAAGGCTATATATATTTACAATGATATTGATCGTAATGTTTAGAATGTAGAATTTCGCTTATTAGCAATATTCCTTAATTTAAATAGGTGATTAAGCATAAATGCAGTCTGTTACCAGACTGCGTTCCACTCGATCATTAACAAGAGGCACCTATTTGGGCACCTCTTGTTGTGGGGAGTAACTGGAAGAAACTACTTTAAGGAGACTGGCTGAACAGTTATTTTAATCATTCAAATATCGAGTCGCTTAGTTTGCCATTTTTTAGATTTCCAACGCCAGATATTAGTGAGCCCACGCAACCATTCGTCACAGAAGAAACCGATCCAGATACCTAAAATGCCCATTTCCATTTTGATCCCCAAAAAGTACCCTACCGGAACAGCAATACACCACATAAAGAATATGGCCGCATATAGTGGGAAACGCGCATCACCGGAAGCACGCAACGCGTTTACCATAACGATATTTGCGGTACGGATTGGCTCCAGAAAAACGGATAGCAAGAATAGTGGTAACAACAATTTGATAATAGCTTCATCTTGCGTCAGAAAATGCAGAATCGGCATTCTGAACAGCCAGAAAGCAGTGACCACGCCAATAGTGACGATACAGCCGATTTTCAGACTATTAATGCCACGAATATAAGCATCTTCAAACCGTTTCGCACCGACCAGATGGCCAACCATAATTTCGTTACCAATGCTGGTGGCAATGCCAAACAACATCACAAATAGTGATAGCTGGAAATAGAGTGTTTGTGCCGCCAGTGAAATTTCACCCATCAGTCCAATGAATGCTATGGCCGCCATATATTGCAGTATCCACACTACGTTTTCACCCGCTGCGGGTAAACCGATATATAAGATTTTGCCCAACATACCTTGTGACCAGCGCAGGAAACCTGCCAGCGTAAATTTGATCCGCAGGCCATAACTGAGTAGACAGAATAATAGGATCACGGCAACAATCCGGCCAAAGACCGTAGACCAGGCAACACCTTCCAGACCATATTTAGGTAATCCGAAGAAACCATACAGGACGATCATATTACCTAGCACTGTCAGCACGTTAGCAATCAAAGTAACATACATTGCCGGTTTTGATTTCCCATAAACCCGCAAACAAGCAGCCAGAATAATCGAAATAGCTTCGGGGATCAGACAGATACCCAGAATGTGCAGATAGTTAAAACCATCTTCCATCAGATGTTCCGGCATATTCATGATATATAAGATCTTATAGCCGAAGAAGATAGGAATCAGTGCACAGATAAACCCAAGCAAAAAGTTGAATGCAATAGAAATATGGATTGCCTGGCTAGCCTTATCCCGTTTGCCTGCACCAATATATTGAGCAATAACGACACTGCAACCAACACTGATAAAGTTGAAGATAGTGATAAACAGATCAAATACCTGATTACCTACGGCCATGGCAGCCAGATAAGAAGTAGAAACATGGCTCACCATATAAGTATTAATTAATAAAGTGGCCAGATGGAGAAGAATATCAATAAAAATCGGCCAGCTTAACGAAAAGAGCGAGCGCTCAGTAACATCAGTTTGATGCATTTGAAAAACCTGCTTATTGAAAAAGGTAAATGAATTATTTCTTGAGATGCCGCATACTCAGAAAATATTCAGGTATTGTACATGGTTTATTTATCCGTTAACAGGGATGAGATATATACCCTTCATCTTTCAAACTGCTGCTTTGTTGGCTGCTTTCACTCACCCCAGTCACATAGTTATCTATGCTCTTGGGGATTCGTTCACTTGCCGCCGCGCTGCAACTCGAAATCTATTAGGTATAGAAAGATAAAAAGATGAATTCTGTGATTGGATTTTTTCTGCTTGAACAACGCCTTGTGGTACGAATCAAATAACGATCAATGAGCATCATAAAGGAAATGATTAGCAGCAAATATTAGCATTACTATTTGTCGGATGTATTAGCGGAATTGATAAAAAATTCAAATACCCGGGTTAAAAATATTTTACACAATTTTTTAATGTATTAGTGGTGCTTATGAAATATCAAATTGGTCAATATATGGGTATCTATATATGCCTAATGAATTATTATGGGATATTGTTTATGGTTTGATATTGATGAATAATTTTGTTGGATTGTAGAGATTCTTCAAATCGGGTCATTAAGTTTTTCATGATAACTTAAACGATTTATCAACAAAGTGATAGAAAAATCTTTGTGGTTAAATTTTGTCCTATAATTAATTTAAAGGAGTCGAACATAAGGAAATGAAAATATACCATTCAGTGAGGTGATATGATGATAAATAGATTACAACACCAGTTACTTTGGTCCCTTTTAACGTTGACTTTTTTTTCTGCTTTTTCCACATCTACTTATGCTTGTGTGCTACAACCACATTTTCCTATATGTGCTATAAAATGTATCGTTTTTTCATCTCATACTGCAACATGTATTATCGGTTCTCACGTTCCTAATCATTTAACCTCTGATTATCCAACGCCTGTTGTAGTTGAAAAAAATAGTTAATCGAGAGGGGAATTATATTGATATTCAGCTAGTGCAATTATTGTATTATGCGGAATTACACCTATGTTTTTCTCTATTTTCCGCCCTTTATTAAAGGGCGATTTTTTGTAAATTATATTCGTGGTTTATTGTGTTAGTAGTTTATTTAATTAATGATGCTTAATTGCATTGTTATATTTTTTTATTAAATCCGTTGTCTGTTTATCTTGATAATTTATCTGATTAACTAAATTGAATCTATATATAAAATTATATTTTTGATGCTTTCTATTTTTGTGGAATTGGTCACGGATAATTTAAATATTATCTATATCTTAATGATTGATTTTAATCAGGGAATAAATTCATTTTATGATTTCTATATTTGTACGTTATCATCTTATTTGTTCTTGTAATATGCAAGCATGGTTTAATGTCGATCACCGTATTTCTCATTTTTTCCCTGATTAGTTGTTCTGGTTATATTTAAAATTAAATCTTGTAATCACTATATTTATTCTGGCGTATTTCTGGTTGTTTTTGGAAATTTGTCTGAATTATGCAGTATAGCCAACTATTGGATAAAAAAATATATATGAAACGTATTCCAGAACCTTTCCGTATTAAAATGGTAGAAAATATTCGTATGACTACCCGTGCCGAACGTGAAAAAGCATTAGCAGAAGCCGGATATAATCCATTCCTATTACCCAGTGACGCGGTTTATATTGATTTGCTGACAGATTCTGGCACTGGAGCAATGAGTGATCGCCAGTGGGCGGGGATGATGATGGGGGATGAAGCTTATGCAGGTTCCCGTAACTATTATCATCTATGTGATAAAGTTAATGAATTAATTGGCTACCAATATACTATTCCGACCCATCAAGGGCGTGGAGCGGAGCAGATTTTATTTCCGACATTAATTGCTCGGAAAAAAGCACAAGGTGGTGCAACGCATCCGGTGTTTATTTCTAATTTCCATTTTGATACGACAGCGGCTCATGTTGAATTAAATGGCGCGAAAGCGATT
Source organism: Photorhabdus sp. CRCIA-P01 (assembly GCF_003545805.1). Lineage (GTDB taxonomy): Bacteria > Pseudomonadota > Gammaproteobacteria > Enterobacterales > Enterobacteriaceae > Photorhabdus > Photorhabdus antumapuensis. Next base: position 17,991 of record NZ_NMQR01000018.1, read on the forward strand.
AATGTTGTTACACCAAAAGCCTTTGATACCACCACCTATTATGAGTGGAAAGGCGATTTTGATATTGATGAATTGAAAAAAACGATAGCGGAACATGGCGCTGATAATATTGTTGCGATTATTACAACCGTTACCTGTAACAGCTCCGGTGGTCAGCCTATCTCTATTGCTAATATGAGCGCTGTGTATGAAATAGCAAAGCAACATGATATTCCTGTGGTGATTGATTCAGCCCGTTTCTGTGAAAATGCTTGGTTTATTAAGCAAAGAGAAAAGGGCTATGAAAATAAATCTGTTAAGCAGATTGTCAAGGAGATGTATCAATATGGCGATATGTTAACAATGTCAGCTAAAAAAGACCCCTTGGTCAATATTGGTGGTCTTTGCTGTTTCCGTGATGATGAAGAGCTCTTTAATGAAGTGCGTACCCGCTGTGTGCCAATGGAAGGATTTGTGACTTATGGCGGTCTCGCCGGACGCGATATGGAGGCATTGGCAATTGGTCTTGAAGAGGGGATGAATGAGGATTATCTGGCATATCGTATTAATCAGGTGGCTTATTTAGGTAATAGATTAAGAGATGCAGGTATTCCCATTCAATATCCAACCGGTGGTCATGCTGTATTTGTTGATGCTAAATTATTATTACCGCATATTCCGGGGGAACAATTCCCTGCTCATGCATTGAATAATGAATTATATTTGGAGGCGGGAATAAGAAGTGTGGAAATTGGTTCTTTGTTATTAGGTCGTGATCCAAAAACGGGAAAACAGAAACCATCACCAATGGAACTTTTGCGATTAACTATTCCTCGACGCGTCTATACTAATGATCATATGGATTATGTTGTAGAAGCTTTTATTTCTTTAAAGGAGCGAATTCCTCAGATTAAAGGATTAATGTTTACTTATGAGCCATCCGTATTACGACATTTTGTTGCAAGATTAAAACCAATTAAATAATAATAATCGGGGTGCTCCTTATTTAAGAGCATCCCAAATTTTACTGCTTATCATATATACCCTATGGATTTCAAGATGCATCGCGACGGCAAGGGAGTGAATTCCCGGGAGCATAGCTAACTATGTGACCGGGGTGAATGAGCGCAGCCAACAAAGAGGCAACTTGAAGGATAACGGGTATAAAGCCACGCTAGGGTAACATATATGGCTACTTTGCCGATAAAAAAATCGTCTCCATCTTTATTTGGCGGCGCTATGATCATTGGTGGAACGATTATTGGTGCGGGCATGTTTTCCTTACCGGTTGTCATGTCAGGAGCATGGTTTTTCTGGTCAATTGCCACTTTGATTTTTACCTGGTTTTGCATGTTGCATTCAGGATTAATGATATTGGAAGCCAATCTTAATTATCGAATTGGTTCAAGTTTCAGTACCATCACAAAAGATCTGTTGGGCAATGGCTGGAATATCATTAATGGTATTACCCTTGCTTTTGTTTTATATATACTGACTTACGCTTATATTTCCGCTAGTGGATCGATTATTCAACATGCTATGCGGGAGGTATCGATAGATTTTTCACCTGGGTTTGCTGGTTTTTTATTTGCTTTTGTTGTTGCATTTATTGTTTGGTTAAGTACGAAAACTGTCAGCCGGATAACATCAATTATTCTTGGTGCTAAGGTATTAACTTTCTTTATGACGTTTGGTGGTTTGGTTTATAACGTTAAACCAACGGTATTGTTTAATACAATTGAAGTAAATCCGACTTACTGGCCTTATGTATTAATGACTTTACCTTTCTGCCTGGCCTCCTTTGGATATCATGGCAATGTTCCTAGCCTGATGAAATATTATGGAAAAGAGCCAGAAAAAATAAAGAGATGCCTGTTTATTGGGACATCAATGGCCTTGGTGCTTTATTTGATTTGGTTGATTGGAACAATGGGAAATATTTCCCGGCATGATTTTGTCGAAATCATAGCAAAAGGAGGCAATATTGATGTTTTGGTTCAATCATTAAGTGGAGGATTGAACAGTTCTGCTCTGGGCTTATTATTGACTCTTTTTTCTAACTTTGCGGTTGCCAGCTCATTCCTTGGTGTCACGCTTGGATTGTTCGATTACTTGGCTGATCTGCTTAAATTTGATGATACCAAGCTAGGGCGCTTTAAAACGGCATTAGTGACATTTCTTCCGCCAATGGTTGGTGGAATGATTTATCCGAATGGTTTTATTCATGCGATTGGTTTTGCTGGCCTTGCTGCAACAGTTTGGGCTGCTATCGTTCCCGTATTACTTGCCAGAGCATCCCGTAAACGATTTGGTAGCCCTATGTATCGAGTTTGGGGAGGTAATGTGATGCTCGGCTTGATTTTGCTATTTGGCGTACTCAATGCTGCTGCCCATATCTTATCAAGTTTTAACCTGCTGCCCGTTTATTCATAAAAAAACTCCTGCGGTGGGGGCCGCAGGAGCCTGGTGTTGACGGAAATAAGCTCCGAAAGGGAGAAAACAAAGCCGGTATGTTTATGTTTTAATTTAGTTTGTTAACTCCTAACGTCTTACAGCAGGGTTATTAACAGGAAGTTCTTATGGCTTCCCTTTAGAACACGAATAGTTAACTGCTTTAATTTCTTTTAGTACAACGTCCTGACAGACACATCGTAAATTCATCACTGATAGAACAATAGCATTAGAATGCCCTCTTTTGGCAACTTTTTGCCTAGTCATTAATTAGTTGTATATAATCTTTCAGTGTCAGTGTTGTTTTTGCAACGGTATTATCGCCGGTGCTAAGCCATCATTTGCCGGTACTCGTCAATCACCTGTTGGCAAAAATCAAGTGAATTCACATGATGAGGGCTTTTAATGAGTTGTCTATTTTCCGTTTTTATCAAGGTAGCGTCAAAGGCATTGATAAGTGCTTGATTAGGTGCGCATCAATGTTACTTGCGAATTGTGACGGTAAAATTGCCTGTATTTGTAGCGTTCCGGGATAGAATTCAGATGACCGAAATTCACTATATCCAACGCTTCGTAAGAGCTGATATAAGGTATCCGCGTGCGAGCTATTGTCCCCAGACGGTCAGCGTCACAGGCAAGAACACAAGCCAAACAGATAGTCACGGATTTCAATGGTAGTGAGCCAGGTTGAGTAGTCAAACCCACAGTTCGAACGGCAAGGCCAGCTTTTTTGATCAGATCCTTGACGTAGAAAACTTCTGCGCGCTTGGTATCAAAAATAGTCGCGATATAAACATAGCCTTGACTTTTTTTCATTATAATTATGGATACTTCCCTGATGCCGACTACTCATTCATGGACAGATTATAGTCAACATGAGATTCAAGTATCACTGTTATATTACCAAATTGAGACTGTCATCTCATTTTATCCATAAATAAATTGAATCAATTTGGTCGTTTTGTAGATGGTTGAGTAGAGTGATGATAGCGAAAAAATATTTTAACCATAAGTGTTAATGTTGCGATTTTTATTGTGAAAGAGTTATGGCAATGATGGACTCGAAGACGAAAACTCATTTTACTGGTACTCGGAAAAAAACTTATACATTGTTAATAAATGCGGCGCTGGAACTTTTTGAACAGAGAGCGATACCTTCGGTTTCTGAATTGGCAATGCATACTGGTGTTTCCAGAGCAACGGCATATCGCTATTTTCCGACTCAAAGTGATTTAATTGATGCCATTGTTGGCGCCAGCCTTGGGCCGATCCTCACCTGGAAGCCTGCTAGTGAAAAGACCGAGGAGCGGATTACTGAGTTGTTGGATTTTGCCTATCCTCGAATGTTTCAACACGAAGGCGTATTGCGAGCTGCTCTGTTAGTTTCCTTGCAACAATGGGTTCAGGGATGTTTATCCGAGGATAAGCAGGAAAAGAAACTGGTACGTGGGCATCGTAAAGATATCCTGGCAATGGTTGTTGAACCATTAAAAGGGCATTTTCCGCCGGATACTTTGGAAAATGTTATTCGGTCTTTTTCCTTGATTTATGGCTCGGAAGTCTTTTTGGTGATGAAAGATATCTGGCGGATGGATAATGCGGAAATTATTGAAATCACTAAATGGATGGCAAAAGCGATAATTAATCAAGCGCACAGAGATTCTGAGTCAGCCTGATTTTTGTCATTCGTTTAGTCATAAGGCGTTATTTACTGACTTTCTTAGAATGGATATTTGTCTATGTTTTATATAACTTGCGGTTATTCCTATGCAAAATATTCCTGTTTATGATGATGTCATTGCTGCCGACCACCAAATAAGTCAATCACTGCGAGGCCAAAGGGTGGGGATTATTATCAGTGGCGGTGATATGGATATCGAACGTTACTGCACTTTGCTAGCAAAACAACCTTAGATGTAGTAGTCACGCAGAAAGGGCTATTGGTATTTGCAGAACTTATAATAGATGTTTTGCAGTGTAATTATTGTTTTTCAGTTATTGATTTTTGTATTTAAATATTAACTGTGGGGCTAATATTATATATTATCCACTACATATTTTATGTTAATATTTAGCTATGTTATATTTCAATTAATATATGTTATGCTTATCATATCTATCCTAATTGATTGTTAATCCATCAGAATGGATTGTGTAATATATATTTTTTTCTGCATTTTATCGCTAAGCTAGAAATATAGAGCATAAATATCTACTATTCTGATTATTACTTTCACGTTGAGGTAATATAATAGCAGTAGCTATTGTTTAAAATTTTTTCTCTAATAACATAACTTTTATGACGTCTAAAATAGGTAATTATATGACCACAGAAAATAGCATTATTGATGATTTTGACGGTAAAACGAAGACTCTTGGATGGGATATTATTGCTGCCTATGATAGAGATAAAATAAATATGCTGTTTGAACAGCAATATGTGCGAAAAGTGAGTGAAGGTACACATTTTTCGCCTATTTTCTGGGAAAATAAAAAGATAAAATTTGACAACTTGATATTAGGAGTGCCATTAATTTCCTTTGAAAATTCATCAATTGAAAGTTCTCAGGCAATGGTAAAATTAAATTTTATTTCTGGCACGATAGTAGAGTTTTATGATGATGGTAGAGTAAAGAATTACCAAAGAATTACGCCGAATAATGATTACCATATAACCATAACTGTTGACTTGATTGCGGCAACAGGATCTGTTGGTGATGATGGTAAAGTTGTCGTTGAGTTTAAAAAAGGGACTTTGGGGGAAGTTAATGTTATTGACAATGCGCCAGCAGAAGTAAAAGAGTATTTCCGTAATTTGCTCAAGGATAGTAATGTCACTTATGAGTTAGGTATCTTGAAGTTGAATAATTCGGATGAGTTAGTGCCGAAAATGTTTAAAATCAGAACGCAACCTGCACCCGGTGCTAATTTATATGGTTCTGATAATTATGGTCATGGTGCGGTGTTGTTATTTATTGCAACAAACTATAATCCTAATGGCGGAGCATTGCCAACTAACTCAAGTAATTTTCCTTATTTGATACCGGATAATCGTTCTGCGGTGTTAATTATCAGTAATAAGACACTTTTTGAGAATATCCTTAAGCCCCAATATGAATATTTATTACCTAGCCCAACGGGTGTAAATTTAGAATTGGTCAAGATTGATAGCCAGAAAGATGACTCAGCTAGCTATTTGAATATAACAAGCGGGCATGCTGAGAGCAAGGAACCTGTAAAATATGAAGGAGGGGGGTATACAGTATGGACGGGATTGGTGAAATATCATGATAACAGTAATATGTGGTTAGAGAACGCCAAGATCCCCTATTCAGGAATGCATATTAAACCAAGCAAGGAAAAAATTGTCTTTGCTGGGGCGGATAATGATGGCCACTCTCATCATTTTACCCAACCAGTTGGTATTCTTTACAGTTCTCCAATAAGCGGTGGTTGGTACGAGTCTAAAATTAATTTTTATATTGATGGCTCGATAGATATTACGCCTTATGTAAAATCTAATGATGAGATTGAATTAACGTTAAATAATAGAATGAGCGTCAGATATGACAAACAAGATGAACCTGTTTGGACAATACACTTTTACCCTAAAGAAAAGTTTATTAATATAACAGCAGAAACTATTAAAGGTGTTGTTGAGGATAATTTATCCAATGTTGCAAAGATTAAATTAGACAGCATTAGTCTATTTGCAGTTAATCACCTTCTATTCCCTGAAAGCAATTATCTTGAGTTTGATAAAGTGTATGTGCCCGGAGATATGGTGCTATTTGGTGATATTTCTCCAACATCAACCGCTTTTAAAATCAATGATCTTCAATTAACGATGTCAGTGAAGACTAAGCATAAATTTACAACCAATACCAATGCAACGGTAAATTGGTCTATTACTCCAGCGGAATTGGGGAGTATTGATGCGAATACGGGGGATTACACAGCACCGACTAAGATAAAAGGGAATAGCCAAGTTGTGACAATTACTGCGACAGACGCTAAAACAAACGCTAAAGCTTCAGCGGTTGTAACTCTGTTGCCTTCCTCAGTATCGGTTAGCCCTTCTTTCGTTGTTATCAATGAAAATGATGTTAATAAGAATGTCAATTTTACTGTTTATGGTAATAAGAAAGTGAATTGGAGTGTGGAAACGGGTACTGTCTATGGTGTTGTTGATGCGAATGGCAAATATACTCCTCCGGCTTCTTTTCCGGCCGGATATAATATGGTTACGGTGACGGCTGTTGCTGATAATGGCGATTTAGATAAAGTGAATATTTTGCTTATCAGTAAAAACACGCAAGCTGAGTTCAGGATTGATCCTAGCTATAGCAGAGATTCATTAATACCAGATGGAAATATAGATTTTTCTTCTACAGGTAACTCAGATTTTTCTCCAAGTGAATGGAGCCTTATGCCAGAAAGAGGAGATATTAAGGTAGGGAAACCCGAAATTGTAGGAAAAGATGAGTTTGATAATCCTATCGAAAAATATACTGCAACTTATACTGCGCCAAGTGATATTACGCGTTCAGAAATTGTTTTACTCAGAGTGACACATAAAAATAAACCCAATCGTGCGGGATATGCTCTGATTACACTTGAGCCGAAAATCAGTTAATAATTAGCTACTCTTAATAACTACCAGATGATGCAATAAACTCCTTATTGTTTATTGCATCTCTATTTTTAAATCTATTATTTTTGTTAGACAAAATACCCATCTATACCTAATAGATTTCGAGTTGCAGCGCGGCGGCAAGTGAACGAATCCCCAGGAGCATAGACAACTATGTGACTGGGGTGAGTGAAAGCAGCCAACAAAGCAGCAGCTTGAAAGATGAAGGGTATATATATTTCAAATAAATAAAGGCGATTCTATGAATCATGATATCAGCCCATTGCTAGAGAAATTAGGTAATAAATATAACTTTACGGATAAGATAATTGAATTAGGATATAAATCTGTTTTTGATATTATAAGAACACCTCGTAATCTATTTTTAGCGAAGTATAATCCAGAACATCAGGCGGAAGATATTTATGATACAGCAAACAGCTATGCCATACAAATAGCGCGTAAATTTCGCCAGCAGCATTACACTCATTATACATATGCCAGGAGTTATTCTTCTCTTTCATTAAAAGAAAATCCTCAATATCAATCTTTATTTCAGGATAACTGGCAGCAATATTGCCAAAATGGCGCACCGGAAGCAAATAATTCACCGGTTGCTTATTTAGCAGAGATTTATAAATTAGCTATGGATATTGAAATCAATGCCGAAGCTGAAGCAATTAAAATTGATAAACGCCGACCTGATTTAGCTCACTTAATTCTGGATGATGTCAGTATTAATCAGGAAATTACAACACTGTCATTGGTTAATACCATGCTCAGTCAGCGTTTGGAAGATATGCTAAAACAGCAAGGAAAGACCAATTTATCCAGTTATGATCTTTTGGCTAATGTACGTTATCCATTTCAACTCCCTTATGATTATGCACAAAACCAAATTAACCTAACATTTGATAATAAAAAACTTTGTTGTTTGGCAATGATGCAACAAACAGATAAGAGTTATCCTTATTTTCTTAAATCCAATTTGAATACTGCTAATGGAGAATTTGTAACACCTTTAGTAAACCAGTTAGGTATTTCTCAGCAAAAAATAATTAGTGAACCATTGAATCCATCTAATAACCAATTCTATCAGGATAATTACGGTGTTAATAATGCAGCATTGCTCGAATTGTTATCAAATTTTACTACACAAACCTCTCTTTCAGTGTCGGAAATTGAGCAATTATTATGTATAAAAGGAATATCTACCAATAAAGGAGCGGCATTAGAGCAAAATAATGTGAGATTATCCAGCAATGTACCCAAATTGAATATACCTGCGGCGCCTTATAGTTATGGAGCAGTTTTTATTAATGGGCCAAATGCAAAAGAGAATGATTTTTTACATTTGTATCGTGAATTTGTCTCAAGCGGTCATTTGCCACAAGAGGTAAATAAATTATCAGGTGTGAGTCATGAACGCTTTGATAGATTAAATCGCATGATACGGTTGTGGAAATGGGTTAATTTGCCGGTAGATAAAATTGATTTATTGGTGACTGCAACTATGCGGGCAGAAGGGGATACAAATAAAAAATTACAAATGAATGATAATACTTTACGTATGTTAGGTATTTTCCATCATTGGAGCAAAAAATATCATATCTCACCTGATGATTTTGCCGCGTTGATATATCAAATTACCCCTTTTTCGACGGGTGCCGCTATTCCTTTCTTTGATCAGATATTCAATTCATCTTCGTTATTTGCTGCGCCCTTGGTGATTGATGATAGTGAGTTTTATTCGGAGACAAAACAGGATGATACTATTATTAGTAAGTTATGTGCTGGATTAAAGATTGAAGAGAGTACTTTTGCTCTATTAGCGCCATTAGTTGCCGAATCGATTGGCAAAAAGAGTTTAACGTGTTCACTTCCTGTTGTTTCTGCGTTTTATCGCATTGTGCAATTATCGAGAATTTTGGGGTTAACACCACAGGAAGGTGTGGTTCTTTTAACGCTGATAGGTGGAAATAAAGTATTAAAACAGGTCACTGGTACGCCTTATTTATTTCCATCAGGAAATAATAGGCAAACAGATATACTGGATATTATGATTGCAATGGAGCAAACCACAGAATGGTTGGCAAAAAATAAATTATCTGTTGGTACTCTCCAGTTATTTTTATTATCGGCTAACGAAGTTGTTATGACCGGAAATGCAGCGCAGGTGGCCTTTATTAATCAAGTCGGATTGCATCTTAATTCAGAAAACTTAACCCTAGAAAGTTTATCATCAAATATCTTACCAGCATTAGATAATAATGGTGATTTGATTGATTGGTTAACTCCACGCCAAGCTGTTTTAAATGCAGTATCGCATCAAAAATATGGTTTAGTTAAACCTGATGTTAATATCACTGATGAAATTAATAAAGCGATAAAAAGTATATTACTGGACGAGAAAGTCAAACTATCTATTGCTGAGCAATGGACTGCAATTATCACGCAAACTCAATCCGCACAAAATGCAATATCAGCCAGTATGTTGGCAAATGCATTTCAGTTATCACAACCATTTCCGTTATTTATTTTAAATTGGATTGGTTCAAATAGTTATGATTTTTTGTTGAAGTCATTTGAACTGTTTGATAACAATAATTTACAGCCAGAGGTGATCGGTCAGGATTATTTGATACTGATGTATGATTTATCACGATATATTGCAGTGATTAAGACTTTCCAACTGAGCACTGTGATGTTGAATCATTTTTCTGAACATCCTGAAAGGTTTGGCTGCCAAAATACACAACTTTCTTTATCAGTTATTTATTATTTTAGTCGCTACCGGGATTGGATGCAATTAGCTGCTTCTTTAGATAACGCGGAAGATAAAATATTGCGTTATTTGCAGCTAGCCAATACGGATAATCAAAGTCACGATAAAGCTAATATGGTGAAAATATTAACTGAACTATTGTCATGGCAGAGTGATGAAGTGCTATTAGCTCATTCATATATTCTTGGCAATAAAGATAATAGAGTAAAAACATTGGCCGAAATAGATATCATGATGAGACTTAAAGTTTGGTCTGAGGAGATGGCGATTTCCATGCGTTTATTGTTAGCGACGATAAATATTAATACTCATTCCTCTTATGATGTTTATAAACAAGTTGGTACAGCAATGGTAGCAACTTTGTAAATGTCATTGTCATGATGGAATAAAAAATTTCTAATAGAGGTTCAGGATATGAAAAATATTGTTTCTAAAAAATTAGCTGAGAATATTCGTGATGGATTGGTTAGTTATTACTTGGGGCATATTGCGAAAACAGCTAATGTACCCGATTTAAAAACGCCGGATGATTTGTATCAGTATTTACTTATTGATAATCAGGTATCCAGTCAGGTTAATACCAGTGTCGCTGCACAAGCGATTTCCAGTGTTCAGCAATATATTAATGGCATTATGCTTAACATGGAATCAGGGTATGATTATCAACATGAAGATAAAGTAGAGAAATGGAATGATGTTTTAAGCCAATATAATATTTGGGCTGGTTTTCAACAATTATGGAATTATCCAGAAAATTATATTAGTCCTATATTGCGTCAGAATAAAACAAGTGATTTTAAAGAGTTGGAGGATAATTTAAATAAAGGTAAATTGAGTGATGAGGTTGTGCAGGAAGTCATATTGAATTATTTAAATAAATTTGAAGAAATAAGTAATTTAGAGTTAATGAGCGGCTATATCAGTACGACTAAGGAATTAGCACCTGCTCAGGCTGAATATTATTTCATTGGTAAGATGAATATTACGCCAGGTCAATATTATTGGCGATCGCTGAATATGGCGAATCGAAATATGCAAGATATCATTAATCCTACCGCTTGGAAAGAATGGGAAAAAATTGGTATTCCTGCTACCGGGGAAATCATTAAGATCCGTCCAGTTGTTATTGATGGCCGTCTTCACATCGTTTGGTTGGCGCATGAGCTTGATAATAATAGTGAAGAGAAAAATCATTATAGTATTAATCTGATATATCGAAAATTTAATGGTGAATGGAGTCTTCCAAATAAATTACGTACTTTTACTGGTGATAAGAGTAAAGTTAATAATGATTTTGAACTAATTGCATTAATGGATTTGCGAGCTGAACCTGTATTAGTTATTTCTGCTATTTATAAAACAGAAAAATCAAATGATAATATATCAGAAGAAGATCATCATCCTTACTCTTGTAATTTACTATTTAGTAAAGTTCCTATGCCTAAGGTTGGTGACCAGTTATTAGATATTTATATTTATCAACAGATTAAATCTAATTCTACAAAAGATCTTGCACAGTATAATATGTTGTCAGCTTATTTTGGCGATGCCTACAAATTAGTTGATAAACCGGTTTATCAGGAGTCGGGAAGTCATCCTGGGCTTGCGACAGGGAAAATGACATTATTTGCTGAAATGGGTAATGGAAAACTACGCCTTAGAGGTAATAATAGTTTATCAATTGGGAAAGAGATTATTAAATCTGTAGAATGTAATGTTGACCTTAAAAGTAAATCGAGTGAAAAAGGGAAGGTTAATATTTCACTCTCCGGTGGTGCTAAAGAGAATAATGGGAAAATAACGGTTTCTGTCGCGGTGACTATTAATGATAATGGTTATGCGGCAGGTGACTATTTTTATATTATGTTTAATTCTAGTCAGAGTGGTTATCCTGAGCTAAATGTTAATTTTTCTGAATGGGGAGAAAAGCAAGGTAATGCCTATCATTTTACCAAAGAAATGGAAGTGCCACTGTCTGGATTACAAGAGGCTAAAGTATTCAGTTCAGAGCTTAATAAATCTGGCGGTAAACTTGTTGCGTCTGGAGATGGAGCGCCAAAAGTAGATATTGACCATTCAGGTTATAGAGAAGCTGATTTCTGTTTATGGAATACTAAGAATGGTAGCGATAATCTGTTATATTCAAAAGGTCAATTACTCAATGGAAGTAGTATTATTCCTCCGGTAGAACTTGATCTCAATGAAATAAATGGTAATGATTCGAGTGTATTTTTAAAGTTAGGTTATAAGAAAGCAGGGGAAGATGCGGATTTAGGTTATAACTATTATGAAGTTAAACTCAGTAAAACTCCCTATCCTAATTTTCTGTTAGCCTATGATAAAAAAACGCAAGCACAGTATCTGGATATTACTGAATTGCAATTTAAGTATCGATCTATCAGATTAAATACCTTATTTGGCAAGGAGCTTATTGCGCGGGCTAACCATTCTATTACTGATGTACTGAATTGGGAGGCGCAACATATTAAAGAGCCGCCTATTCCAGGTAGTGATGAAAATAATGACTCAGCGCTTAACGGGGCAAATAGTATTTATTTTTGGGAGCTCTTCTTCCATGTTCCTTATTTAGTCGCATATCAACTCAATGCCTCACAACAATATCAGGATGCCCAAAACTGGTTGCATTATATTTTCAATCCAGGGGGTAAAAATAAGAATAATGGTAGTCCAAACTATTGGAATTGCAGCCTGTTAGAGGTTTCTCGAGATAGCTCGGTACAACTAAAAGGATTACAAGATCCAGATGCAATAGCTTATGCGGAACCGGTACATTATAAGAAAGCCATATTCCAAATGTATGTGCAAAACTTAATTGATTTTGGTGATAGCTTTTATCGCTTTCTGACCAATGATGGATTGAATAATGCTAAATTACGCTATCTTCAAGCACAGCAATTACTGGGTCCCAGACCCGATTTTGATTTGGTCAGTCATTGGCTACCTGTTGAATTGGCAGATATCACCTCTTCAAAGAATAATAAATTACGCGAATTTGAGAGTAATATTATTCCTGATATGTTCATTGATCTTCCCGCCACTAAAGTCGGTGCTCATGCGGCGGTGGATAATGCTATTTTCCGAGTGCCTTTGAACAATGATTTATTGCGGTATTGGGATATTTTATCCAGCAGATTTTATAATTTGCGCCATAACTTAACTTTAGATGGTAAACCGTTGTCGTTACCATTATATGCAACACCGGTTGATCCAAAAAACTTGCTCGCTTTACTGGCAAACGGAGGATCATTATTGTCAGCAGGTAGCACGGGTATTTTGAATATACCGCCTTATCGTTTCCGGGCGCTATTACCCAGTGTTTATCATGCGGTAGATACATTAAGTCATTTTGGTGATTTACTCTTAAGTGCGCAAGAACGTAAAGATCGCGCGGAACAGGAAGAGTTGAATCAATTACATTTAAAAGATTTAGCGATTTTCACTATTGCATTGCAGAAAGATGCTGTCGCAATTGCTGAAAAAGGAAAAGAGGCATTATTAAAAAGTCAGCAGACATTACAACAGCGGATTGATCATTATAAGGCGCTTTATGATGAAAACATTTCTACGGATGAAACCAATGCGCTGAATTTACAAGGTACGGCAAAAATTATTTCTTCTGTTGAGGAAGGAATGTTAACCGCCGCTGGCGCCGCTTCGCTGATACCTAGTATTGCGGGAACATCATTTGGTGGACAGCGATGGCATATGCCGCTTGTTTGTTCCGCGGGTATTACACGTACTGCATCATTAATTATGCAAATGGCGAGTGATACGTTGAGTGTTAAAGCAGGTTATAACCGGCGACGTGAAGAGTGGGAGATTCAATATAAACAGGCGGAAAGTGAACTGGAAATGTTGAAAAAACAGCTTGAACAACAAGAGGCACAAATCTCCGCCGCAAATACGACGCTACAGCAATCTCAGGCACAACTGCAAAAAGAGCAAGATATGTATCAATTTTTTACTGTGACCAGAGTAACGAAATCTTCTCTTTATCAATGGTTGAATGATCAGATGATGTCATTATATCGTCAGGCTTACGATGCAGTGCTTTCGTTATGTTTAAATGCACAAGCATGCTGGCAATATGAAATGGGGGATTTTGCCACACAATTCATTGTGCAAAATGGTTGGGACGATAACCATAATGGTTTATTGGTAGGTGAAAAGATTAAATTGAATCTACTGAAAATGGAATCAGCTTATTTGAATCGTAATGAACGTCGCTTAGAGTTGACTAAAACGATCTCGTTAAAAAATTTATTATCTGGTACTAAAAAATGGGCAGAGATTCAATCTGAACTTAAAACCGGTGAAGGAATGACATTTATACTGAATGAAAAATTATTTGATCAAGATTATGCCGGGCATTATTTACGTCAAATCACTTCTGTATCGGTCACGCTGCCGACATTAATGGGTCCTTATCAGGATATTAAAGCGACTTTAACTCAGACGAAAAGTTATACGTTGAAAACGCCGGATATTAATGGCGTGAAATATTTACTGTCAAATAAGGAGGGCGATAATAAGCAAATTGTCACGAATTTGAGAGCGAGTCAACAAATCGCACTTTCATCAGGTATTAATGATAGCGGTACATTTAATCTTAATTTCGGTGATGATCGTTATTTACCTTTTGAAGGAACCGGGGCGGTTTCTGATTGGAAACTCACCTTCCCATCAGCGGCAACAGACAGTATACAACGAGATATTCTGGATAATTTAACCGATATTATTTTGCATGTACGTTATACCGCGAAAGATGGCGGTGAGGGATTTTCCAATCAGGTAAAAGAACTACTTAAATAATATGTTTATTTGTCGCTGTTTTTGTATTTAATATTTAATCAGGAATCTGGTAAATTTATTCCCATTATTTGCCAGGTTCTTGCTGTTTTAATTGGGGATGAAGCCATGATGGACAATATATTAAAAAGGGAATCACTACCTATGCCGGATATACACACCTGCATGAGCCATCATCGCAATCAGTTTATCCACACTGAAAAGCTGTATTTTCCCCCTGGCAAGCTCTGAAACACGGGGCTGGGTAACCCCTAGCATTCTGGCGGCTTCAGCTTGGGTAAATTCCCGTTTTGCAATCCATTCATTGAGCATATTCATTAGCTGCGCTCGGATCTTCATGTTTTCGGCTTGTTCCGGTGTATCACTGATCGCGTCCCATACGTTTTCAAAAGTCTGCATTCTCATGATTTCCGTTCCTGTATAAGTGCTTTAAGCGTTTTCTGGCGAGCACTGCATCCTGCTTACTGGTTGTCTGTTTTTTCTTTTGGAAGCAGTGCAGTACTTAAATTGCGAATTTGAATTCTAGCTTCAAGTTTTTTGGTTAAATCACCGTTAGAAATACCAGTTTCTTCCAGCTCTTTGGCAAAGTTAAGCATTTCGTTCAATTTAGTGTTCATCTTTCTCCTCTACCAAAAGTCCTAGTTAGAGCATTTTTTTATCATCATACTTCAAAAGTTCTACGGCAATGTCTTTTTTTCATTATACAGGCCACCACTTGGCGGCCTCTTGATCGGAAAGTCAGGATTTTTTGCAATCAAATTAACTGCTGCTTTGTTCTGCCAAAATAAACATCCCAAACGGATGAATTTCCAGATAGTAATTATCGCCGACATTGGGTTGCAATTGGGTGGCGTTAATCTGTAATAACAGCGTTTGCCCTTGCCAATCTACGGTGACTTCATATTGTGGCCCCATGTAAGCCACATGGCTGATGGTGCAGCGTTGGCTGATATTTCCATCCCGGTTCAGGGTAATGGCTTCCGGTCTGACGCCTACCGTTACCGATTGTCGGTTGGTGGTAAAGTTTGCTGGTCGTGGCAGGCGATATTGGAAAATCTCGACATAATCAGCACCTAAAGTCGCCGGGAAGATATTGGCATCTCCCATAAAACTTGCCATAAACTCAGATGCCGGCTGGCGATAGAGTGTTTGTGGCGTGCCAATTTGCATGATTTTACCTTTATTCATCACCAGTACCGCATCGGAAACGGCAAATGCTTCACTTTGATCATGAGTAACATATAGCGAGGTGATATTAAATTGTTGCTGTAATTCGCGGATTTTCTCGCGCATACTGCGGCGCAGATTGGCATCAAGGTTACTCAGCGGTTCATCGAAAAGTAAGACTTTTGGTTTGAGAATCAATGCGCGAGCGAGAGCGACACGCTGTTGTTGACCACCGGAGATTTGGTCTACATAACGATCTTCAAAGCCACCCAAATCCACCAGCTCCAGTGCTTCTTTAACCCGATCGCGTATCTCCGCTTTAGGCCGCCCTAGCATTTTCAGCCCGTAGCCAATATTTTCCCCTAGCGACATATGCGGGAACAGGGCGTAGGACTGAAATACCATGCAGATATCCCGTTGCTGGATAGAGCGATCCGTAACGTCTTCACCGTCAATGAAAATCTTACCTTCACTCGGTTTTTCCAGCCCGGCAACCAGACGCAATACGGTGGTTTTACCACAGCCGGATGGCCCTAACAGTGTGACCATATGTCCCTGTGGAATAGACAGCTCCAGATTATCGATCACGGTGTTGCTACCGAACCGTTTGGTTACATTTTTCAGTTCGACAAAATTTTGTTGTGTCATATCGTCACTCCGTGATTACTGTGCATTTTTGGCTTTGGAACGAGAGATCCGTGCTTCGCCAATCAGGTAGTCAAATAAGAAAATAATGGCCAGCATAACTACAATCAGGATCGAGCCATAAGCGATAGCAACCCCGTATTCACCATCTTCCACTCGATTCAGAATATAAGAGGTTGCTACGCGGGTGTCTGGCGTCACCAGGAAGACAATGGCGCTGACGGTGGTAATCGCACGAACGAAGCTGTAGATCAGTGCGGATAAAATCGCCGGGCGCAGTAAGGGTAGCAGAACATGGAAGATGGTTTTCATCGACCCGGCGCGCAGGCTGAGTGAAGCTTCATCCAGTGATTTATCAATTTGCCCAAGGCCGGCAATACCGGCACGGATACCTACCGGCACATTGCGCATGGTCATGGAGATAATGACGATGGCCGCGGTTCCGGTGAGATAAAAAGGTGAATCGTTGAAGGCCAGAATGTAGGAAACCCCGGCGACGGTACCCGGTACAGCAAAGCACAGCATGGTAGTGAATTCGATAGTTTTTTTACCGCGAAATTCCTGGCGTACAACAATGTAGGCAATTAGCAAACCAAGTATAGCGGTAATGGGGGCAGCGATACCGGCGTAGAGCAGGGTATCCAGTAATGATGGCCATGCGCCATCGTGCATACCTTGACCGAACAGTTTGATGAAGTTATCCAAGGTCAGTGTGTAATCCACTCCCCAGTTGACGGTGAAACTGCCGTAGAAGATGCTGCCGTATAACAGAATGTTGAACACAACCCAGATAAATAGGATGGCACAGACGCCCCAAACCAGCGAAGTTGGCAACGGTTGTACGTCACCACGGTAGGATTTGCCGGAAACCGTGACGTAGGAGCGTTTACCAATCCACATATACTGAACGCAGAATATCAGCAGAGAGAAAACCAGCAGCGAAGCGCCTAGCGTACTGGCTGCCTGATAATCAAGCTGGGAACCGGTGATATAAAAATAAATCTGGGTCGCCAGTACGTCAAAGCTACCGCCTAGTACCAGTGGGTTACTGAAATCCGCCAGCGACTGGACAATGACAATCAGGAAAGCGTTCGCCAGTGCCGGTTTCAACAGCGGAATAAAAACATGGAAGAAAGTTTGATAGCGATTAGCGCGTAGAGTGTAAGCGGCTTCTTCCAATGAGGGGTGGATGGTTTTGATGGCGCCATCAAGGATCATAAATGCCATTGGTGTGAAAGCCAAAACTTGAGCCAGCCAGATCCCGGTAAAACCATATAGCCAGTTGGTATTGGTTAAACCAAACCAGGTTGCCATAAATTCAGTGATATAACCGGAACGACCCATCATTAGGGTGACGCCTAAACCGACCACAAACGGCGGGGTGACGATGGGTAAGATAGAGAAGACCCGGCCAATAATGGCGGAACGTCGAGCGATTCTGGCGGTATAAATTGCCAGTACCAACCCGAAGAAAGTGCAACCTACACCAACCGCCAGAGAGAGTAGAATGGAGTTGATGATAACCTGAATAATATGTGCCTGCCCCAGGATCGATATAAAAGCCAATGGGGCAAACTGACCGGCATCATCCGTGAACATCGGAATAAAGATGGCAATACTCGGATAAAGGATAAATATACCGATTAGGGCAATAACCGCGACCAATGAGCCGATAACAAAACTATCACCACCTAGCCACTCAAGGCGAGACAGGGCCAGAGTAATAATCGCGCCTAGCGAGATAAACAGGAGAATCGTAGAGTAGCCCAGTCCACGACCGATAATGGCTGCACTGATAACCACAAACAGAGCGCATAATAAGGCATAACCAGCGTCAAAATAGTGGCGGTGAGGTTGATTGCGGTTTGCTGGTGTGAGTGGACGTAGTAGTAGCGCTGAGGGTAACAGGAACCACAGTAAGCTGATGTTTAATCCGTTCCAGCCATAGGCGGTGAGAAGTTCATCTTGAGTAGAGTCGAAAAGGCCGTAGTCCAGGCTCCATGATGGCAGAAGCGCGAAGGCCAGCCACATCAGGGCAATCCACCAGAACACGGCATCCTGCTTCTGTCTGATAGGCAAGGTAAAAACGTGAGACATAATTTCCCTCTGTTTTATTATTATTGTGAGATGGCAGCAGTAGGAAGCTATCCTCTAGGGCATTATTGGTGCGGGAAAAATAAGGCAGCCTGATGGATAGTTTCCAAGGGCGGAGGTGATCCGCCCTTGACTGACTTTATTTAGCCATTTTCACTTCTGTTACCCATTTGGTAATTAACTCTTTGCGTACATCATTGGCGCCATATTTATCCATGTCGTAATTGATCAGTTTCAGATCGGATAATTTAAGTGCCAAAGGCGAAGCTTTCGCCTTGGTATTGGTCAGGATCTGGTAAGCTTTCCCTTTCTTCCAACTTAGTTCCTGTGCTTCTTTGGATAACACCCAGTCAACAAACAGTTTGGCGTTGTCCATATTGCGGGCATTTTTGATGATACTTACGCCGCCGATTTCATAACCGGTACTTTCACATGGCGCGATGAGTTTTAGTGGGGCGCCATTTTCTACTTCCAATGAGTAATCATGCAGGAAACCGATACCAATCGCGGATTCGCCACGGGCGGCATTTCGTGCCGGTGCAATGCCGGATTTAGTGTACTGAGAAATATTGACGTTCAGTTTTTTCAGGTAATCAAATGCCTGATCCTTGCCCCATAGCTGAACAAAAGTTGCTAACGCGGTGTAAGCGGTGCCTGAACTTTGAGGATCGGCAATCTGAATTTCGCCTTTATATATTGGTTTGGTGAGATCTTTCCAGCAGGTTGGAATTGGCAGATTTTTCTCTTTTAGACGTTCAGTGTTGACGCCATAGCCGAGAATGCCGACGTAAACGGCGGAGCTGTAGTTGCCTTTACGTTTGGCCGGGTCGCGGAACCGCGGCATGATTTGCGCCAGATTAGGGGATTTATAAGGTTCTAGCAGATCCATCTCTCCCGCCTGAGATTGTGGGTCCAGGGTGCCGCCGTACCAGACATCAGCTTGTGGGTTGCGTTTTTCGGCTTCAATTTTTGCCAGAGTACTGCCTGAACCGTTACGGACAAAAGTAGTTTTTACATTATATTTTTCACCGAATGCTCTGGTTTCAGCTTCACACAAGGCGTTAGTCGCGCTGCAATAAACGATCAAACGTCCGGCGGCCTGAGCACTGTGGGTAAATGCAGCAACGGCCAGACCGGCTGCGATAAGTGTAGAGAGAGGTTTCAGTTTCATTATTTTATCCTTAGTATTCAAAGCTGCTTATTATTGGAAAGTAGTGAGGCTACCCCTGCCATATGTTCCCTTTTACCAACGTCTGCCATTAACAGTGGCATCAACAGCAAACCCATCATGGCGGCTGCGGCCGTGAGCAGGGCAAACATTCCTGACCAGCCATAGTGGGCAACTACCTGACTTAGTGGCCAGCCTGCGATTGCTGCGCCCAGATAGGCGTACAATCCTAGATAACCCGTGACCGTTCCGGCGGCTTGTTTATGGCAATATTCTGTTGCTGCCAGCCCAATCAGCATTTGCGGGCCAAATACAAAAAAACCGATACTGAAAAAACAGACTGCCAGCAGCGCGTAGTGATGAATGGGTGTGAGCCACAATGCGGTGACAGCCATAAATAGTCCAAGCGCAAACAGGAGAATCATTGGGGCGCGTTGACCACGGAACAGTAAATCAGATCCCCAACCGGAAAACAGAGCACCGGTTAAACCACCGAGTTCAAACAGCGAGAGTGTCGCATTGGCACTGAGCAGATTGGCGCCATGTGTTTCTGACAGCCACAGGTTTCCCCAATCGTTAATCGCCATTCTGATGAGATAGATCAGAATGTAGGAGAATCCTAGCAGCCAGATAGTTCTGTTAGTTAAGATCGTATCTCGCAGTATTTGCATCATCGGCATGGGTGGCGATAGCTGTTCGTGTCGAAGCTCCAATGAGTCCTGCCGCCACTGTCCCACACTGGGCAAACCGTGCTGTTGTGGTATGTCGCATAACTGATGGCAGAGCCAGATGCCTAATAGAATGCCGATAATTCCCGGCATCATCAGCGCTGTTTGCCAGCCATAAGTTGTTGCCAGAAAAGCGGACAACATCGGGACAGTGATGCCGACAATATTAATGGAGATATTCCAGTATCCCCACCAGAAACCCCGTTCATTGCGAGAGTACCAGTGTGTCAGCAATCTGGCGCAGGGGGGCCATCCCCATCCTTGAAAGAAGCCGTTCAGTGTCCAGATGATCAGCAGTGCGGAAAATGATGAACAGAAAGCGAAGATAATGTTTAACACACCTGTCATCACTAATCCGGCACCCATAAACCAGCGATAGCCGGTGCGATCATGAAATACGCCGGAAATAAATTTTGAGCTGCCGTAGGCCAGATAGAACAGCGTGGTTATCCAGCCAATATGCCCTTTGTCCAGTCCCAGTTCCGACTGCATAACCGGCATGACAAAGTTGAAGCTTTTTCGTGTCAGATAAAATGCGGCATAGCCAATGATCATGGAAATCAGCAAACGGCTGCGCCAACGGCGATAGTGTTGTGAAATCTGTTCCTGGCTGGTGGTTTGCATACCCGACTCCTCCATGAAAGGAAAATATAAAGAAAAATTAATGAAAATGGATGGGATAAGGTTTTAGGCAACTAGGAATAATGCTTAGTTATGCCTGATTTTCATCGGAATTTGTGGGCAGCTTAACAATTATGCGCGTGCCGTTATCATTGCTTAACTGCCAATCTCCACCTAACGCACGGATACGTTCTTCAATACCCTGGAGGCCAAATCCGCCTTTTCTTTTATCTTCTGTAATGCCGATGCCGTTATCACTGATTCTGAGCTCAATCACATCCCTGTTCTGTTGCAGGATGATAGCGATTTGAGTCGCTTTCGCGTGTTTGCTGATATTGTTCAGTAACTCCTGAACCAGACGGTAAAGGGTAAAAACCACCGTTTCATCGGTTGGATTTTGAGGAAGCTGGTAATTCAACTGGCAATCAATATCTCGTTCTTTAAACGCAAATTCATGGATCAGATGGTGAAGCGCTTTTTCTAAAGACATCTCTTCCAGAACTGGTGGGCGCAATTGGCGTAATAATTGACGGGTGGATTGATGGATCTGTTGGGCTAGGTTATTGATCTGTTCTGCGATCATTTTTGTTGCCGGGGCGCTGGTGGTACGTTTTATCAGCGTTGCTTGAATTTGAATGGCAGTAATATTCTGGCCAATTTCATCATGTAACTCGCGGGCAATACTTTTACAAACGTCTTCTTCTGTGTGAACCAGTTTCTTCATCAGGTTATGGCGGGCGGTTAACTCCCGCTCTAAGAGTTCACGGTAACGTTGCAAATTTTCAGCGAGCTGTTGTTGACGGCTGATTGCTATCCCCAGACCTATGCCTAACAGGGCCTGAATAGTCAGGAACATTTCCAGTTCTCCTAAATCATTAAAAGCGCCACTAAATTGCCGAGCTGACGTGATCATTAGGCTCCCTAGCAAAGCCGCCAGTACTCCACCTTGCCAGCCATAACGGTAGGCCATAAAGACATTAGGGATAAATATTAGAATCACCAAAAGATTCTCAATTTCTGGTGACATAAAGATCTGGGCGCTCAACCCTAGTAAGCAAAATAGACAGCACCACATCAACAAAGAAGGACGTAACTGTGGATCAGGGTCGCTCGGTTGCAGCATATTTTTTAGATGTTGCTGACGTAGATATTCATAGATCAGATAAACAAAAGGTGACAGTAAAACACCACCGGTTAATGAAGTGAGAAATAGGTGGCTGGCGCTGGCAGTCAGCGTAAATCCCAGACAAACAGCCTGCAACATGCTATTGGCGGCTACGCCAGCCAGCAGAATTGAGAGCCGTTGCCAATATAGGGGATAGTGCTCCCAGAATTGTTGCACGATAAGGGTGGGTATTAGGCTGAGAAAGGGGGATAACAGAATGATATTGTGAGTAATAAGTTGTTCACTGCCAAGCCATGGCAAAATGATAATCTCAGTGGCTAATAAGGTTGGTAAGTAACGACGCCCCAGCAGGATAAACAGCGCCAGCCGTAACCCTTGTGGCAGAAGTAGTGTAGCTTGTTGCCCATTGTCATTCAGGTAGAAGCTGATGGTCCACAGAGCAAGCCAGCTCAGAGAATAAAAAATCAGCAGAAAGAGTGATAACAGGCCGAATCGTGATCTTCTGTTCATGGATTCCCTATCAAAATCTGGTGTTGCAGGGCGTAATGAACCAGATCAATGGTGCTATTGCACTGGAGTTTGCTGAGAATATTGGCACGATGAACATGAACCGTTTTATGGCTGAGATAGAGTTGTTCTGCGATAGTTTTAACATTAATGCCATTGATAAGTAGATCAAATATTTCCCGTTCTCTGGGGGTTAGAACTTGCAGTGCTGTAACTTTCTGTGATGTTTGACGCAGCGCTTTGAGTGCATCAGCACACAAATAGCATCCCCCTTGATGTACGGAGCGTACCGCCTGTACTAATTCTTCTGGACCACATCGTTTGGTGAGATAGCCGCAGGCACCGGCATCCAGCGCACTTTGGACAAATGCGGTGGTGTCATAAATGCTGAGAATAATGGTGCGAAAATTAGGCCGTTTTTGCCGTAACCGGGTGAGCAGGTGTAAACCACTTTCATCCGGCATAGCGATATCCATCACGGCAACATCAATCGGGTTTCTGAGTAAACCCGACCAGGCTTCGCTGGCACTGGCGTATTGCCCGGCAATTTCAAGATCATTTTCAAGCGTGAGTAATTGGGCAAAACCGGAACGAACGACTACGTGGTCATCAATAAGTGCAACTCTAATCATAATTTTTTAATGAATAATTCTAAATACAATAAGTTGCATGATGTGCAGGAAAGGCAGGTTGTGCAAATTAATAAGCTGAATTTGTAAGAAAGTTAACAAATTTAGGGAGTTGATGGAGGGAAAGATTGTTTGTTAACTATGAATTTATGAGCCACCTTTATGCTCTGAGTATTGGTGGAGGCCGGAAAGATGGAGATTAAAATATCTGTCACAATGACAACGCGCCCGTTTTGGCGCGTTGAAGTAACATCAGGTAGATTTAATTTGGTTAATAATAAAAGGATTAACCTGCAATAAAATAAGTAGCTTTCTTGCTGCGCCAGTTGGATGGCGACGTTTACTTTCCCAGCTTTTTACCAAGTCATAGCTTACGCCAACTGCTACGGCAAACTCCTGTTGTTTCAGGCCAGTTGCTTCGCGTATTGCTTTCACGTCAATTTCCGTGAAAGTGTGAACGTGTTCCGGTTTTGGCGTCAGTTCACCTTTTTCAATTTTCACCATTTCTTCCGCACTGGCTAGCAGATCGGCAAACAATTCATGTTTCATAAATACCTCAGCCGGCTATTTCAGTAAATCATATATGATATTTTCATCACACCGTTTAACCTTGCTTGTTGTTTCAACAAGTAATTTAATCCAAGAGAGTAGACATTTTCTTTAATGCTTTCTTCTGCCCTTCCGTTAAATTATCTAGCTCACTTTTTGGGTAAATTAATGCTAAATAAATACGACCTTTACGGGTGACATTATAGTAAATAACTCTAATACCACCTCGTTTTCCTGTTCCCTGACGGCTCCAACGTATTTTGCGAAATCCGCCAGTATCAGAGATAGTATCTCCTTCTTCGGGGTTATTAATCAGAACTTCTTGAAACTTTCGATATTCATCATCAGTTAGCAGCGTTTGCCGTCTTTTACTGAAACCTTGTAGTTCAATGAACGTAAACATTGAGTCCCCTGATTAGTTATCGTTTATGTAGATTGTACGTGTACTGTGTACTCTTTTCAATCATATTGGTGTACGTAGTACATATTTAACCTACGGAATAACAAACTTGCTTGTGATCCTCATTTTTACAAACCAATTTACTTCCTTCTTTATGCCAAAATCATCAATGATTCCCTATGTAATAGTTGTCTCTGTGCTGGTAATTTTGATAGCAGTGCAAGCGTTGGCAGAAAACGAGTTAGTAAGATTGGTAAAAAATCCTATGTCTATCTATAACTTAATTGCCACCGAATCATCATTTGTCAATACTTGCTGGCTGAACTGAGCGCGGTGGATTCAAGCCGTACTTTCACGGTGCAACCCAACTGCTGATCAGTCACTATTTCGACGTCGATATAAAAAACTTCGCCCCAGAGATAAATCATGGCTTGCCTGTGATTGTTAACATGCTCCCACTTCCTATTGCGTGCGAAACCCTTCCGTTTGCAAGGGATAATGAGCGGAGAACATCATAGTGAAAGCATATCAGCAGACAGTATCGGAATGGTTGCGCCTTGTTGGTGAACGCCAAGGCGTGGCTTTGAGCCTCGGCGGCGATGGTCACTGTACCGTGCCTTTCGGACAAGGTGGAGAGTGCATCGTTGAAGTACCGGATAACGACGATATTCAGGCATTTTATCTCTATATTCCTTTGTTGCGATTGCCTGTGGATGAATCGGGCCAGTTGATGCTGACTCGGGCTGCCCTTGAGCTGAATATGTTCGGTCTCACCACGGGCGGTAGTCAGATCAGTTTGGACAGTCGCACCAATTATCTGGTGTTGAGTTTCTCTGCGTTGATCGAGATGTTCGACGAAACTGCATTTATGCAGACTCTGGGTGAGTTTCTCGATCTTGGGATCAGCTTGCAGTCTCAGTTTCAGGTGATCAACACCCAGCAGAACGGAACATCATCTGCGCTGCATCCATTACCCGGATCGGCCATCGTATGCTAAGTAGCGGTTATCTGAATAACTAAGGAGAATAATAAGATGTCTATTCAAGGTATTGGGCATACTCCCAGCGCCACGGCATTGGCGCCCCTTTCGAACGGAGAAGTACAGACACCGTCTCGCAATAACAATGTTCATCATCAGCTTGCCTCCCATTACACCAGTACTGGTCTTGGTACTCAGGTGTCTCCGGGTAAGGTGCTGACTACCACACTGAAATACCTGACCCTGAGTGCTCCCGCTCGCAAGATTGGCACTGCCATACAGGGAGGACATGACTCCCATGCACAGAGTGCCAAAGGTAAGGCGCGTTACTGGACCGGGGCCATTGTCAAGGGTTTGGCTAATATCACTGGCGGTGCCAGTAGCGTAACGAGTGGTGCGATTACGGTCGGTGTTGCAGGCGTTAAAAACCTGGCGGAATCCACAGGGCGTTTGCTGGCATCCTCTACCTTGGGGCTGGCTGGCGCGGGCATGAAAGGAGTCTCACATCTACCGCTTGGTGCGTCCGATCGTTTGCAGGCTGGAACCCGTGCCGAGCAATTGCTGAATTCCGCCAAGGTGATCGCCAAACCAGCCTTTGTGGCTAAAGCGGAACAAGAGCCGTTGAATGCTGTCGGAGCCAAAGCAGTGATGGATGAGGCTCAATTGGCGAGAGTCAGTTGCTCCAGTAGTTATCGGGATATGCCGGCAGGTTACAGTCATGCCACTTTGGCCGATATCCCGTCCTCGATACTGGCTCGCCGGGAGGATGGCAGTGGCGGTACCGGCAGTGAGTTAACCCTGCATGTTCGCCCCGGCAAGGGGGAGAATGATCCTTTGATCCTTGAGGGGGATCGCTGGTCTGCGCTCAAGGTTGCTGTCTACAAGCGTGACGATACGATGGTGCTTTCTTTCGTGGGTACCCAGCCAACCAAGCGTCCTGGTACGGTGAAGAGTGATGTCGGCGCTGCTTTAGGGATCAAGGACAGTGCGTTTCAGGATGCTGATCGCTTGGTCAAGGCTTTTACCAAACAATATGGCGGCAAAGTTGAGGTTCTGGGCCACTCTTTAGGCGGTGGGTTGGCGCAATATGCGGGCATCAAACATGGGATCAAGGTCACCGCATTCAATAGCATGGGGTTGCATGTAGGATTGCGGGATCGGCTGGCTGACAAGTTGGATAGTGCCAATGTCACCCACATCAACACCAGTAGCGATCCGCTGAGTCAGAAGGCCGAACATGGTATTTTTGGCCTGGATGCCTCTTCTCAGGTAGGCAAGCGTTATGTGATTGAGCACTCAGGTGGTCACCGCATGGAGGCGGTGACCGCGGGTCTGGAAGCTTTACTTGCTTAATGACTCGATATGTCATGGACAACGCCTCCTGTGGGAGGCGTTGTCGCTGCTAACAGACATTGTATCTAACGTAATTGCACGTTATTTCAGCGCATTGAGGATTTGCCAGGCCGCTTTGATGCGCGCCTCGTTGGGGTAGTTTTTATTGGCTAGCAGCACAATACCCATTTGCTCTTGCGGCACAAACGCGACATACGCGCCGAAGCCATTGGTGGAGCCGGTTTTATTGATAAAAAGCGCATCCGTTGGCGGCTCCGGCTGCGACAGTTCCGTGGTTTTGTTGGCCTGATAAGCGATCTGCGCCGAGTTGCCGCTCAGTACCTGCTCAAGGGTAACAGGCCAGTGATAAAGCTCCCAGCCCAGCCCTTGTGTCATTTCCCCCACCCGGTAATAGCCGGTATGGGTTGCCCGAATGGCCTGTGCCAACTTGCTATCACTTATGCGGGAAGGATCGATATTTGCTTCAACGAAGCCGATCATATCCTGCGCACTGGCTTTCAGACCATAGGCTTCCTCATCCAGCACGCCGGGGTTTATACGAATCGGTTTATTCTCTTTTGAATAACCCCAGGCATAATTCTTCATCTCCTGCGCGGGCACGTTAAACCAGGCATGATGCAGACCAAGCGGTGAAAGAACCTGGTTTGCTACCAGTATTGAGTAAGGTTTTCCAAGGCGTTGGGCAGCGATATAGCCCGCCAGGCCAATGCTGGGATTGGAGTACTGGCGGTAGGTTCCGGGCGTATACTTCGACTGCCAGTGCTGATACCAGTTCACCATTTTGCTATTGCCGTCGATCTCATCAGGGAACTGTAACGGTAGGCCGCCTGCGGTGTAGGTGGCAATATTTAGCAGGCTTATGTTGTCAAAGGCGCTGCCTGCAAGCGGTTGAAAATGCTGGCTGGCCTTATCGGAGAGGGAAATGGCTCCCGTCACCTGCGCCCAAGAAATCAGGCTGCCGGCAAAGGTTTTGCTGACCGAGCCTAATTCAAAGATTGTCTCTTTGGTGACCGGCGTGTTGCTCTCTTTTGATGCGTCACCGTATTGATAGAAAAAATGTTGACCGTGGAAAGTCACCGCAATCGCCATTCCTGGAATGTCATATTCCTGCATCAGGGAGTGTATGGTCTTATCAACAGTATTTGTCAGACGGGTCTGATCAGGTGTATTCGAGGCTTGAGCGCCGAGAGAAGCGGCAAGCAGCAGCCCGCCAGTCAGCACCAAAAATCGTTTTGTCATGTGGCGTGTCCTTAATTACAGTGAGAGCGTTCAGGCTGGATTTTATCAGGATTTGTACATCCAATCACAAAATTTGTGATCTCTATCACCTGACAAAATAAAACTTTGTGGTTGCTGATTGAAAACCCAAGGCTTTCGTTTCTTTATATCAATTTCTACTAAAAAAGCGGATGAAAGCTGATTTTGGGGTAAATAGTCAGTAACAATAGAGCCTAATATTTTCTTTCGTTTTGTTTCTAATCGAAACTTTTTTCACCTTATTTTGCCTATATAATAGACTGCAACACCGATCACAATTTCATTTCATAGCTTTTGTTGTAATTTAATCGAAAGAGAGAGAAAGCAATTCATCACAGGCGACGTGAGCTTGTCGCTGGAAATCTGAGGAGCATGACAATGGACACGGTAAAAAGACGTGAACAGATTATCGACCTGCTGTGTCATGAGGGCAGCGTGCGTGTTGAGCATCTGAGCACTCATTTTGGGGTTTCCAGCGTCACTATCCGTAATGACCTGCGTTATCTGGAACAAAAAGGCTGTGCATTACGTTCCTATGGTGGCGCTATGTTGAATCAGCAATTCGCCTTTGATCGCCCCTTGCAAGATAAAGGCCGGATGAATCGTGATGTGAAATCGCGCATTGCGGCCAGAGCAGCACAGTTTGTTCAGGATGGTGATGCCTTGATCCTTGATTCCGGTTCGACTACCACGCAAATAGTACCATTTCTTAAAGAACGGCGTGATTTAGTCGTCATGACCAACGCGTTGAATATCGCCTATGAACTGGCGGGGTTTGACCGGATGGAGGTGATGGTGCTTGGCGGGAGTGTGCGTCAGAACTCCTACTCGCTCTATGGTCCGGCTGCGGAACAGCAATTGCGTCAATATCGTTTTGATACCCTATTTCTTGGCGTCGATGGTTTTGATCTGGAAGCAGGGATAACCACGCCACACCCCGGTGAAGCCCGCCTTAATCGCGTAATGTGTGAGGTGGCGCATGAAATTATCGCGGTGGCGGATGCCAGTAAATTTGGGCGCAGAAGTTTTTGCCTGATCCGTCAGGCCGGACAGATTCATCGGCTGATTACTGACAGCCGGATCCCCGATAACTACAGGCGGGCATTAATTGAACTCGGCGTGGATGTGATTATTGCCGACGAATAGTTCTTACCGAGATTCTTGCCCGCATGGGAGACACCATGCAGTCACTATTACAACTTATCCGTCGTCACAAATCAGGTGAAGCAGTGGGGATCTATTCGGTCTGTTCTGCTCATCCCTGGGTATTGGAGAGTGCTTTGCGCGTCGCTAAAGAGCGTAAGACCTCGGTACTGATTGAAGCAACGTCTAATCAGGTCAATCAGTTTGGTGGTTATACCGGGATGAAACCTGCTCAATTCCGGGATGCCGTCTGGCAACAGGCCGATCGCATTGGTTTGCCGCGTGATCGTGTCTGGCTAGGAGGCGATCATCTTGGACCAAATGCCTGGCAGGATCGTCCCGCTGAACAGGCAATGAAACTGGCTGAAACGTTGATACACGATTATGTGGCGGCGGGGTTTCGTAAGATACATCTCGATTGCTCAATGTCCTGCTTGGATGATCCAACGCCGCTGGGTGACAAGGAGGTTGCGGTACGTGCAGCTCGTTTGTGTCAGGTGGCAGAACGTTGTTGGCAGTTGGTGGGGGGAGAACCGCCGGTTTATGTGATAGGTACCGAAGTGCCGGTCCCGGGCGGCGCTAAAGAAGCGTTGGAAGGAATGCAAGTCACGACACCGCAGGCAGCGGCCACAACGTTGAATGTACATCAACAAGCTTGGAGATTGGCCGGGCTGGAACCGGTATGGCCGCGAGTGATTGCGCTGGTGGTGCAACCGGGTGTGGAGTTCGATCACCATCATATCGAACATTATCAACCTGAACGTGCCATGGCACTCAGTCAATATATCGAATCTCAGCCCTATCTAGTTTATGAAGCCCATTCCACTGATTATCAAACGGCGCAAGCTTACCGTGAATTGGTACGCGATCACTTTGCCATTCTGAAAGTCGGTCCAGCGTTGACTTTTGCTCTGCGTGAGGCGCTTTTCGCACTTGATAAGATCGATGGTGAATGGAATGGGGAACAGGGAGCGGCTCATCTGTGTGCCACGCTAGAACAGGTTATGCTTGAGCAGCCGGAGCACTGGAACCGCTATTACCACGGTACACCGCATCAACAGTTTATTGATCGTCAATACAGTTTGAGTGATCGCGCTCGTTACTATTGGCCGCATCCGCGGATACAACAGGCAGTGAATACCTTGATGGATAACCTGCGTTGTCGCCCGGTTTCTCTTTCTCTGTTGAGTCAATACCTACCAGAGCAGGCGCAGGCGGTTAACGCGGGAAGGTTGGATAATGACCCATACGCTTGGGTATTGGATAAAATTCGTTCTGTGCTCTTGAGCTACGCGCAGGCTTGTGAGCCAGAGGTACAAGGAGCTTTAGCATGAATGAGCTATTTTCCTATACCAAAGTCTGGTTGCGTGAGCATCATGCATTGCATACTGCCAGAGAAATTCATCAACAACCTGAGCTTTGGCGTCAGTTATATCAAAATCTGCAATGTGAGGAAGCGTTGTGGCGACCCTTTTTGCAGCCTTTATTATCTGATCCAGAGTTACAGATAGTGTTGTGTGGCGCAGGTTCCTCCGCGTTTATCGGGCGCACGCTGGCGCCTTGGTTGCGTGAGCAGTGTGGACTGAATGTAGTCGCGTACAGCACCACGGACATTGTGCCTTCTCCTTTGCAATACCTCGATCCAACACGTTCAACCTTGCTGATTTCTTATGGGCGATCGGGCAATAGTCCGGAGAGCGTGGCAGCGGTAAAACTGGCGGATCAGATATTACCACGCTGTTATCACCTGATGCTGACCTGCAATCCCGATGGTGCACTGGCACGTTATGCCGAAGGACGCGCTCATGTCTGCTCATTGAATATGCCGCAGGATTCTCATGACCAGAGTTTTGCCATGACGTCCAGTTTCAGTTGTATGACGCTGGCGACAGGGTTGCTGCTGGGGCCGTTAACGTTGGAACAGAGTGGTGCGTCACTGATGGCGATGGCTGAGTTGTGCGAGCGTGAGTGGAGACAGTGGCAGGTACAGACTAAACGGCTGGCACGCAGCGGTTTTAAGCGCATGATGTGTCTGGGCTCCAGTTGTTTTACCGGTATAGCCGAAGAAGGGGCGCTCAAGATGCTGGAGCTGACCGCCGGGTATATCGCCACCCGTTACGATTCATCGATGGGAGTGCGTCATGGGCCGAAGTTTATGATCGAACGCGATACGCTGGTGGTCATGATGCTTTCTGCTGATAAGTATCGCCGTCGTTATGATCTCGATTTGTGGCATGAACTGAATCATGACGGACTGGCGCGTCAGGTTGTTGCTCTGAGTGGCACGCCGGGGGAAGGATTTACAGCGATTAACAGTGAACAAGATGATCTCTGGCTGCTTTTTCCCTATTTGATGTTTTTGCAGATGTTAGCGTTTGAAACCTCGCTGGCATTGGGTATCACGCCAGACAATCCATGCCCAACAGGGGAGGTCAACCGTGTGGTGAAGGGGGTGGAAATTTATCCTTATCTCCCATCTTATTCACAAAGAACAGCATGTAAGCAGGAGTGATTATGTCGATACCGAATATTTTAATGACCCGAATTGATAACCGGTTGGTGCATGGTCAAGTCGGTGTGACTTGGACCAATTCACTGGGGGCCAATTTGGTATTGGTGGCTAACGATCACGTTGCCGGTGATTTGATGCAGCAAAATCTGATGGATATGGTGGTTTCCGATGGGGTTCAGACTCGTTATTTCACCCTGCAAAAAACCATTGATGTGATCCATAAAGCGGCGGAACGCCAGAAAATTTTTATCGTCTGTAAAACACCGCAAGATGTACTGACGCTGGTTAAGGGGGGAGTGCCGATCCGATTTGTTAACGTGGGCAATATGCATTTTGCGGAAGGGAAGCGCCAGATCCATAAGACTGTTTCGGTTGATGATAGTGACGTAGTGGTATTTCGTGAACTAGAGCAACTGGGTGTTACCTGCGAGATACGGCGGGTACCAGATGAAGCGGGAGAGCTTATCGATAAATTGTTGTTCTAAAGAGGTGAGTTATGCTGATTGATGCGATATTGATTGGATTACTGGCCGGGTTGGCGGGAGTGGATCTGTTTGATGGATTGACCCATTTTCACCGCCCTGTGGTGATTGGCCCGCTGGTTGGGTTGATTTTAGGGGATGTACAGACGGGTTTGCTGGTGGGTGGGACACTGGAGCTGGTCTGGATGGGAATGGTGCCACTGGCTGGCGCTCAACCGCCAAATGTGGTGATTGGCGGGGTGATTGGTACCGCATTTGCCATTTTGACTCAGGCCGATCCTAAAGTGGCGATTGGTATAGCGGTACCATTTTCCATTGCGGTACAAGGCTGCATTACGCTGCTGTTTACCCTGTTCTCACCCATGATGCATAAATGCGATCAGATGGTGAAAGCGTTGAATTGGCGCGGTGTGGAACGTGTGAACTATCTGGGTATCACCATTCTGTTTTGCTTCTACTTTATTGTGGCGTTTTTGCCGGTCTATTTTGGTGCCGACGCCGCCAGCGTCATGGTGCGGAAAGCGCCGCAGTGGTTGTTGGATGGGTTGGCCGTTGCCGGCGGAATGATGCCTGCCATCGGTTTTTCCATGCTGATGAAAATCATGATGAAAAAGACCTATATAGCCTATTTCATTCTGGGCTTTATTTCGGTCACGTTCCTTAATATGCCGATTATCGCTGTAGCACTTGGCGCATTGGCGATCGCATTAATTGATTTCTTTAACCGTTCCCGTATAGAAGATGCGACTGAACGCGGCGCACCTACCCCCCAGTCTCAGGAGATGGAAGATGGCATTTAACGACACCGATGCGGCTATGGCGGCTAAAGCTGAGAAAAGGATGGCGCAGGCACTGGCAACCAGTCAGGTTGAGCAGGATGATTATCAGGACAGTACACCGGGTGAAGAGCTGACTAACCGCGATCTGAATCGTATGGCGTGGCGCTCCCTGTTGTTACAGGCATCATTTAACTATGAGCGTATGCAGGCGGGGGGATGGTTGTACACCTTGATCCCTGGTCTGCGTAAGATCCATAAAGATCCGCAAGATCTGGCGAATTCTATGAAGATGCATATGGAATTTATCAATGTGCATCCGTTTGATGTCACCTTCCTGTCCGGGTTGGTGCTGGCAATGGAACGGAATAAAGAGAAAATTTCTACTATCCGTGCCGTGAAAGTCGCGTTGATGGGGCCGCTGGGCGGGATTGGTGATGCGTTGTTCTGGCTGACGTTGTTACCCATCTGCGCTGGGATTGGGGCATCTCTGGCGCTACAAGGCAGTCTGTTTGGCCCCCTCGTATTTCTGTTGCTGTTCAATATAGTACATTTTGGCTTGCGTTTTGGTCTGGCGCATTATGGTTATCGTACCGGAACCAGTGCGTTGGTATTGCTAAAAAAACATACCAAAAAGATCTCCCATGCAGCATCAATCGTGGGAATGACGGTGATCGGAGCATTGGTGGCTTCCTATGTTCATCTCTCGACACCGGTGGTGGTCAACGCCGGTAAGGCCAGTGTGGCGTTGCAAAAGGATGTGCTGGATAAACTGATGCCGAATTTATTGCCGTTGTGTTTCACCCTGCTGGTGTTTTGGTTGATGAAAAGAGGATTTTCCCCGGTCAAGTTGATTGGTTTGACGGTGGTGATCGGCATTGTGGGTAAATTTGTTGGTTTTCTTTAACAAGCGCACTGAGGAGATGGCATGTTAGGTATTGTAATCACCGGTCATGGGCATTTCGCCAGTAGTTTGTTGCAGGCGGTGGAGCAGGTCGTAGGACAACAGCCCCAGTGTTGTGCCGTCGATTTTCCTGAAGGGATCAGTTCTGAAAAATTGTTGGTGTTGTTGGAAGCGGCCTGTACTGCCTGTAATAGTGGTGAGGGTGTCATTATTCTCAGTGACTTACTGGGTGGATCACCATTTCGGCAGGCAGCGCAACTGGCAATAGCTAATCCATGTTATGAAGTTATCACCGGGACTAATATGCAATTGGCGGTAGAGATGATGCTGGATCGTGAAGATATAACCTTGGAAACCTTTCGTGATATGGCGTTGGAATGTGGGCGGCGGGGATTGACCAGCCTGTGGCATGAACAACAGAAACGGCGATATGACAGCCTGAATCTGGATGGCATTTAAGGAGCTTGTATGTACCTGATTTCCAGTCGTCAAATGCTGAAAAAGGCCCTACGTGAAGGTTATGCGGTTCCCGCTTTCAACGTCCATAATCTGGAGACTGTCCAGGTAGTAGCGGAAACCGCTGCCCGCCTGGCATCACCGGTTATTTTGGCGGGTACGCCGAGTACTTTCAGTTATGCGGGGACTGACTACCTAGTGTCAATCTGTCAGGATGCCGCTCGCCGCCACAATTTGCCACTGGCATTGCATCTCGATCATCATGAGGAATTGGCGGATATCAGCCATAAAGTGACCGCAGGTGTCCGTTCAGTGATGATTGATGGCTCGCATTTACCCTTTGAGGAGAATATTCGTAAGGTGGCTGAGGTGGTACGATTTTGCCATCGTTACGATGTTAGCGTTGAGGCGGAATTGGGGCGGCTAGGCGGGCAGGAAGATGATTTGCAGGTCTCCAATGCCGATAGTTTTTTTACCGATCCGCTGGCGGCAAAAGCCTTTGTTGCCCGTACCGGTATTGATTCTCTGGCGGTAGCGATTGGCTCTGCGCATGGTTTGTATCATGGTGAACCGCATCTGGATTTTGATCGGTTAGCAGCAATTTGTGAACAGGTGGATATTCCGTTGGTGCTGCATGGCGCATCGGGTATTCCAGAAGTGATGATACAGCAGGCGATTGGTCTTGGCGTATGTAAAGTCAATGTGGCGACCGATCTGAAAATTGCTTTTGCTGATGCGGTAAAGCGCTATTTCATCCAGCATCCAGATGCGAATGATCCACGTAAATATATCGCGCCGGGAAAACAGGCTATGCAGGTAGTAGTAGAAGAGAAGATCCGGATTTGTGGCAGTACAGGCAAGCTGTATTCGTGAAGATTCTGTTTTTTCATTCTGACTATAAGGAAACTGCTGTGAAAATAAGAACGTTAAATAAAATTACGTTGAGTTTATTAGCCAGTTCCGTGTTGTATGGCGCTCCAGCCTGGGCAGATAGCTGGCGATTGGTGGGTGACAATTACCATGTCGCGGTTAGCGATGAACACGGTAAAGTGACGCAACTAAAATTTGAAAATCCTAAAAACCACGATCAAATCATTATTGACAGTCTGTTTGAAATCACGTTGAAATCAGGAGAAAAGCTCACGGCTAAAGATTTTCAGATTACTGATATCAGCAAAAAGCACAATCGTATTGTTGTTTCCTTGAAACATGGCGACATTCAGGTAAGCAATATAATTACTGTGGAGGGTAAAGATAAGTACGGCTCGTTTGAAATCACCATTACACCGCAGGAAAACGCGTTGGAGCTCAGTGCCGTCTCGTTGATACCATTTCACACTAAAACCGCTTTTGTTCACGGCTCTATCGTCAGTTCACCGATTATCAGCGATAGCTTTTTTATTGTTCCCGGTAATCCATTGATTAACACTGAGGCTTATAAAGGGAACACTTCGCAAAAAATTGCACTCTCTATCCCGTTAGAAGCGGGGAAAACGTTAAGTTATAAGACGTATATTGGTGTTTATCAGGAAGGGCAATTGCGGCGCAACGTCAATGAATTTTTGAACAACGCTCGTCCGCGTGAATATAGTCCTTACCTACATTACAACTCTTGGTACGATATTGGTTTCTTCACTCCTTATACTGAACAAGAGGCGTTGACCCGTATCAATCAGTTTGGACAGGAGTTGGTGACTAAGCGCGGTGTGAAGTTGGGTGGTTATCTGTTTGATGATGGTTGGGATAACCTCAAAGGAGATTGGGGTTTTAGTCAGGCATTTCCTCATGAATTCAAAAATCTTAAATTGGCAGCAGATCAATATCGTGCTCGTTTAGGTATTTGGCTTTCTCCTTGGGGCGGTTATGGTAAACCTGGTGAGCAACGTGTTTCCCATGCGGAGGAGTTTGGTTATGAAGTGATAGATGGCAGATTTGCGCTTTCAGGCCCTAATTACTACGCCAATTTCCACAAACGGGTACTCAACCTGATTCAACAACAAAATGTATCCATGTTTAAGCTAGATGGTACCGGCAATGCTGATCGCGTGATTAAAGGGAGTTCATTCACCAGTGATTTTGATGCCGCTATCCATCTTATTGAAGATATGCGCGGTACAGGAAATGATCTGTTTATCAACTTGACCACGGGCACCAAAGCTACGCCTTCCTGGCTATTTTTCGCCGATTCTATTTGGCGTGGTGGCTATGATGTGGGGTTTTACGGTAAAGGTTCCAAAGTGCAGCAGTGGCTTACCTATCGTGATGCGGAAACTTATCGTAATGTCGTAAGAAATGGGCCGCTGTTCCCACTGAATTCGTTGATGCTGCATGGTATTGTTTATGCTAAACAGGCTAAGCATCTGGATAAACAGTCACCTAAAGATTTTGCCGATCAGGTTTGGAGCTATTTTGGCAGTGGCACTCAGTTACAGGAGATGTATGTTACGCCTGAACTGTTGACCACAGAGGATTGGGATACGCTGGCAAATGCGGCGAAATGGTCAGAGGAAAATAAAGATGTGCTGTTTGATACCCATTGGATTGGTAAAGATCCCACCGATCTAGTGGTGTATGGTTGGGGAGCCTGGAGTCCGAAAAAGTCGATTATTACTTTGCGCAATCCATCTGATGAAGTGAAACAATATTATCTGGATCTGCAAAGCGATCTTGAATTACCGGATAATCAACCTTCGGTATATGACGTTAATATCGATTATGGCGAGAACAGCTCGGTACCGAAGTTTGTCAATAAAACAGCGTTGATTACCCTCCAGCCGTTGGAGACGTTGACCTTTTCTTTGACACCATCGAAATAATCACCGTGTTATTAAGTGGCCCTGGATAAACTATTTTATTCAGGGCCGTGATTATTTGTGGAAACTATTATGGCGGTGTTTTATTAGAATAAAGTCAGCATATTGTCAATAATTTGACACTTCAGATGTATTAGATTTTGGCTCTACCAATAACTTTTTCTGCTGCTATATGTGATAAAAAACCTGAACGACTCCCGTATTCTGGATGGCTTGCGACGAATTGATCGATACGGCGGATCAGCAATGATGGAAGAGTGACGTTGATTTTTTCTGACTTCCCCAATAATCGGGTAATATCTACATCAACTAATGCCCATATTGCCCCCATATATTCAGGGTTTGTCAGGTAGTTTTCCACGCTGGTCGCTTCTGGTACTACTTCGTTATCATCAACCAGCAATTCGATATGCGCTTCAATTGCTTCACGGGCGCTTTCTATCGCGTCTGTAAAATTATCTCCGCCAGAAAAGCAACCTGGGATATCTGGGACACGGACGCCGAAGGATGAATTACCTTTGTCAATGGCAACTGGATATAACATTTACACCTCCAAGAAGTGGGCTAAAGCCCCGTCTGTTTTTGGATACTTTTTAATGTTGGTAAAGGTATGTCCTTTTGTGGGTGTTTTACCGTTACCAGTCCTTTCTTGGTCGGATGTTTGAACTGATGATGACTGCCTTT
This sequence comes from Photorhabdus sp. CRCIA-P01, assembly GCF_003545805.1. GTDB lineage: Bacteria > Pseudomonadota > Gammaproteobacteria > Enterobacterales > Enterobacteriaceae > Photorhabdus > Photorhabdus antumapuensis. Next base: position 55,662 of record NZ_NMQR01000018.1, read on the forward strand.
AACCTTCACCAGATACCATCCGTCAGCTTCTATCATTGCTATCGCGTTTCTGCTATCCATCCTCCCGTTCTCTTGTTTTGTCTTTGTGGAGTTATAATAACCCTGTAATGTCATGTGTCAAGATAATAGGGGTTATTGGCGTTATTATTAGCTGCTAGAACAGCTAAAAAGTCGGCCATCCCAGTTTCATGAGCTAATATTAATCATAAGAAAATCTTGTCAGAATTGTCTGTAACTTAGTGGTGGAAGCAAGTCACTGCAATTGTTTTTGTACAAATAAATTTAAAGGACAAAACGAATGAAAGCGTTGATCGTAATTGACATGCTGAACGATTTTGTCACAGGATTACTCGCCAATGAGGCGGATGCGATGAAGATCGTACCGGTAATTAAACGGCTGATTGATCATGCCCGGCGTCAACCGGATTGGCTGGTGGTTTATGCTAATGATGCTCAATGAGGAGCGTCATGACTTCACTGAGAGAAAGGGAAGCGTCGCGGCGACGTTTGAGCAAGCCATTTTTAATTAACTGTTGATGCCAGAGAGGAATAAATTGTTGGCAAAAGTCATCGACGCCGCAGTAAAGTTCTTCTAAATTAGATATGCCTGAGGATCTCCACGATTCTGTTTTATTTGACAAAAACTTTGATCGTGCCTCAGGCACTTAGTTCCCTTCTTAAGCAAACCTCAGGTTACTTGATTAAAAGACCATGGACGATAGCCAGCAGGATCAGGATCAGCAGAAAGACAAATTCTATGACGCTCCTTAATAGGATCATATACAATAATAATATATTCATTGTCTAATGAATATAAGTCATAACTTTGTCCAAATCCAAATCCTGATTTCTTTAGTCTTACTTGTAATTTTGATTTTGTGGGAGGTTGATACGCGAGCTCAATGCCCATATAACTTTTCCTTCCAGCAGTAAAAACACCTCCGTGTACCCAATACAAATCTGTATCCAGTTGAGAAATAGTTGTAATCATTCCATCCACAGGCACAGAAGTATTATTGAATACCCATTTAAATGAAGGGTCTGTAGATGCAGGTGTTTGCGTATGATCAGCTGTTAATATACTTACCTGATTAACGGGCACTCCAGCTTTCGCATATCTGGTAGTAAAGCCTTCCTGTCTATAAATATGATATGTAGCCATTTTTTAAAACCTCCAATTAAAATTAACAATTATATACTAGATCATAAAAATTTTTTTCACATTCTTATTTTTATATATGACTCAATAATAAACATAATATTTCGACATTATTTTTAAAATTTCTATAAATAGGGAGAATATAGATGAACAGCGTGGTTTTACTTCAATGAAATTATTTTTTCTGGTATTTTTCCTTCAATGAAAAAGACTGCGTTGACCATTCAGGAAATATATGACTGTGATGTTCTACATATTCCATGGAACGAGTTTAAAGTTGGAAAAAATTAGTCGTGAGAATATTTTTAAAGCATCTTCTTACTATAAAAAAGGGTGATAATAGTCAATTTCGTAACAGAGCACCAAGTAACCCGCGCTTCCGGAATTAAGCTAGGGAGAATTGGTTTAAATGCCATCAATTGAGCTAGGTCTTAATCCAGGTTTATAATGAGTAATGCTAGTTATTCGCGTTCTAAACCTGTGAGTGACAAAATAGTCGGCTACCCGAACAATATTTCTTATACCCATCATGGGTATTGGTGTTGATGGTGGGTATGATGGGTGCTATCATTCTCTTGGTTTTGATTAAAGAGAGGGATAATGTCTAGCGATGAACTAATAAAGCAAATCAAAGCGGTTGGCTGGAATTTTGTGCGAGCCAATGGTTCGCATCATGTTTTCGATAAATCAGGGGAACCCAGCCCGATAGTAATTCCGCATCCGCGCAAAGATTTGGCGGTCGGGACGCTCAATAAAATACTTAAACAAGCAGGACTGAAATAACTTAATTAAGCGGTTGAAAGGCCGCTCTTTAATCAAAGAGAAGGTGTAAGCATGAGATATCCTATTTATTTACATCAGGCTGACGACGGATCGTTTTCCGGTTTTGTGCCAGACGTGATCGGATGTTACTTTGCTGGCGATACCATTGACGACGCTATTAGCGATGCTCAAAACGCATTAGATACTTATTTTGAATACATGAGCGAAAAGGGTGAGGCTCCAGTACAAGCCAGAACTGTTGCTGACCATCTAAGCAATGAAGATTGCACCGGCGGCAGTTGGGCTTATGTTGACATGGATTTAACTAAATACGATGGAAAAGCCATCAAGCTAAACATTACTATGCCCCAACTTTTGTTGGGTAGAATTGATGAATACGTGAACTCACATCGTGAGTATCATAGCCGCAGCGGATTCTTGGCTGAATTGGCTCGGCGTGAGCTGTCGAAACACTCGTAAGATAATCCCTCTATCAAAACCATGAAAAGCCCGCTAACAGCGGGTTTTTTCTTTTAAGAATACCAAAGTGACATGACTAACTTCAATTAACTGTTGATGCCAGAGAGGAATAAATTGTTGGCAAAAGTCATCGACGCCGCAGTAAAGTTCTTCTAAATTAGATATGCCTGAGGATCTCCACGATTTTGTTTTATCTAGCAAAAACTTTGATCGTGCCTCAGGCACTGAGTCCCCTTCTTAAGCAAACCTCAGGTTAAATAATAAGTTAGTGAAAGTTAAACAGCAGGTAAATTACGTCCATAATAGATTTCTTGTATCTCTTTTTTCAAGAGATGGGTAATTTCCAGCTTTTCAGCTTCACTGAGTTGCTCTGGTGTGGCATTAAATAGGTAATCATTCAGGTCAAATCTTTTCAGCATCATTTTTGTATGAAATAGATTTTCTTGATAAATATTAACATCCATCATGTAATACTGTGATTGCACTTCTTCGGTCATATAATTCTGAATAGAACTGATTTCATGATCGATATAGTGTTTCATGCCATTCACATCTCTGGTGAAACCACGGACGCGGTAATCCATCGTGACAATATCTGATTCTAATTCGTGGATCAGATAGTTCAGTGCTTTGAGAGGTGAAATAACACCGCAGGTTGATACTTCAATATCAGCCCGGAAAGTGCATATGCCGCCGCCCGGATGGCTTTCTGGATAAGTGTGAACGCAAATATGGCTCTTATCCAAATGAGCAACGACGGAATCGGGTAACGGACCTGGATTTTCAGTATTGTCTACATCCTTGGGGTCCATCGGCTCTTCGCTGACGAGTATGGTAACGCTCGCCCCTTGTGGCTCATAGTCCTGGCGGGCGATATTCAAAATATTTGCACCAATGATCGAACATGTTTCGCTAAGAATTTCCGTTAAACGGTTAGCGTTATATTGTTCGTCAATATAAGCGATATAACTATCCCGATCAGCTTGGCTTTTTGCATAACAGATATCGTAAATACAAAAACTCAGGCTTTTTGTCAGGTTATTAAAGCCGTGCAATTTCAGCTTGTGCAATTTATTTCACCTCCTGGCTAATGGGTGATTATGGGTTCTCAGATAGTGCATCCAGCAGATATTGTGGTAAAGCAAAGCTACCTACATGAACGGCTGGATTGTAGTAACGGCAGGTAAAACTTGTGTTGTCAAAGCGCTGTTGCAATATTGCCAGATCCATATGGCGTAGTGCCGGGTTCTGGCTCGCCCAGGCAAAGGTCATTATTCCGCCGTAATAGGTTGGAATAGCAGCCTGATAGAAACTGCTGTCGGCAAAATAGTTGCTCAATTTTTTATGGCTGGTTACCGCTTCATCCTGTTGTAGAAAACAGACGCCATTCTGGGCAACAAAAATGCCACCTTCATTTAGACAACGTTGGCAACCTTGATAGAATTCAGATGTGAATAATCCTTCACCAGGTCCGATCGGGTCCGTGCAGTCGGAGATAATGACATCGAATTTCTGATCGGTGGTATTAACGAAATTAACACCATCGTCAATGATCAGATTGAAGCGTAGATCATCATAAGCACCGGCATTATGGTTAGGCAGATACTGACGGCAGAATTCAACTACGCCAGCATCGATTTCAACCATAGTGATGTTTTCGAGGTATTGATGACGGCGGACTTCGCGCAGCATACCGCCATCACCACCGCCGATAATCAGTACTCGTTTAGCGTTCCCGTGGGCGAACAAAGGAACATGAGCCATCATTTCGTGGTAGATAAATTCATCACGTTCAGTCGTTTGTACTGTGCCATCCAGCGCCATGATGCGGCCTAACTCCGCATTTTCAAAGATAATCAAATCCTGATGCTCAGTTTTATCGTGATAAAGCACTTTATCGACCGAAAAATACTGACCAAAATTGGCGTGAAGGGTTTCGTACCAAGTTTCTTTTTGTGACATGCCGCAGCTTTCCTCCACTGTGATGGCCGTGAAAATTGGGCTTACATAATAGCCAACAATCCTCACAGTTGCACGGTGAAATTTACCCCTAAAGGGGTATGAGGGGCGGAACTACTTCACGTAGGCAAATAAGCTCAACGAATCTCTGGCGAGGGCATGGCACTTTATCGCATTGGAGAGGTAAATACCTTTCAGATCCTGATAGCTTTCTTCATTGAGTCTATCCATCAATTGGCTGTTGTAATTGGTCAAATCCCACTTATTACGTTGAGCGAAATAGATAATGGCCCGCTTAATTTCCCGGTCAGGGATTTGGCTGTAACCACAGTCATATTTCAGATAGATAAACACCGCTGTCAGATCGGCCAGATCTTCAGCTTCATTTTCTGTCAGCGCTTTTGCGGGGTGGGAAAAACCGAAAAGAACCAGTATGTAAGTCAAGAGAGCTAATTTTCGCATTTGTATTATTATAATCAATCAATGTCATATTACGTTAACATATTAATATCTTTGTCCGGAAAAATATATTTTTTTAAATTACTGTAAAGATCGATTTAAATCACATTCCCATCGCTTGACCTTCCTGTAAGGGTAGCCCTTACGTTTCCTTTATGAGATGTTTTTTTGTTGTCTATTTTTTGGGTTGATTTAACCAGGAGGTGAATATGCAACGACGTGATTTTATCAGATTAAGTGCCGTTATGGGTGTATCCAGTATGTTGCCTGCATGGAGTCGTTTCTCCTTTGCTGAATCTTATCCGGTATTACCTATCCCTCCACAACTAGAGCCAGATGCGACAGGTAAAATCGCTATTGAAATCAAAGCGGGAAAATCCAGTTTTAAAGTAGGAACGGTGACTAAAACTTGGGGTTACAACGGTGATTTACTAGGTCCGGCACTGAAATTGATTTCAGGTAAACCTGTCACTATTGATATTCGTAATCATCTACCAGAAGAGACCACGGTTCATTGGCATGGCTTGGAAATTACTGGCGAAGCCGATGGTGGCCCGCATGCGATGATTACGCCAGGAGGGAACCGGACGGTCAGTTTTACGCCTGAACAACCGGAAGCGACTTGTTGGTTCCATCCGCATACGCATGGCAAGACGGGTTATCAGGTTGCAATGGGGCTTGGTGGATTAGTACTGATTGAAGATAAGAACAGTATTAATACAGGTTTACCAAACCAATGGGGTGTGGATGATATTCCGGTGATGTTGCAGGATAAACGCTTGAATAACGCTGGTCAGATTGATTATCAACTGGATGTAATGAGTGCTGCTGTTGGTTGGTTTGGCGATATGATGCTGACTAACGGTGTTATTTTGCCCCAACATACTGCACCGCGCGGCTGGTTACGTCTGCGTTTACTAAATGGCTGTAATGCTCGTAGCCTTAATATTGCGACCAGTGATGGCCGTCAATTGTATGTTATTGCCAGTGATGGTGGTTTATTAGCGGAACCGGTTGCGGTTAATGAGTTATCGATTCTGGCGGGAGAACGTTTTGAGGTAGTAATAGATGCTTCGGATGGCAAATCTTTCGATCTGGTGACGTTGCCTGTGGTTCAGATAGGAATGACATTACCGCCGTTCGATCAACCACTGCCGGTTTTACGTATTCAGCCTCAGCTTTTTTCTAGCCGCACAATACTGTCGGAACAGCTTGCCACGCTTCCTGCATTGCCTTCTTTTAGTGGTTTGAATCGGCGTCGTTTACATCTGGCGATGGATAGTCGTCTGGATATGCAGGGAATGATGTTGCTGTCTGAGCGCTACGGTGAGCGAGCTATGGCGGGTATGGTCATGGATCATGGGAATATGAACCACGGAGATATGCATCATGGTGGTGAATTAAATTTCCATCATGCGAACACCATTAATGGACAGGCTTTCTCCATAACAGAACCTGCTTTTGATGTGAAACAGGGGCAGTATGAGCGTTGGGTGATTTCGGGAGTTGGCGACATGATGTTGCATCCGTTCCATATTCACGGCACTCGTTTTCGCATTTTGAGTGAAAATGGCCGCAAACCTGCCACTCACCGCAGTGGTTGGAAAGACATTGTTCATGTGGAAGGTAAAGAGAGTGAAGTGTTGGTTCAGTTCAATCATACGGCGGGAGCTAAACATCCATTTATGGCGCATTGTCATCTGCTGGAGCATGAGGATACCGGGATGATGCTGGGTTTTACTGTTAGTAAATAATCTTGCTCACATTGCCTCTGATTTTGTTTTATTGTGTTTTTTAGGCCATGGTGGTGGTCGGCATCATATAGAACACCACAAAGCGTTGTACAGTGATTGCTGTAGGCACTAACATAGACGCAGATTTTTGAGTGTTATTTGTCCTGTTTAAATGAAGGTGTTGAGATGCTTAATGTAAGGTTTGACTCAGAAAAGGCTGTAGAGGCTATTCTGTATGTTGCCTCTGTAGCGCCAATCCCTGATATTTATCATGTGGGTAAAATTCTGTATTTTGCTGACAGGCTCCATTTAGAACATTATGGACGGCTTATTACCGGTGATAATTATCTTGCGATGAAAGATGGGCCTGTCGCAGAAAATGCTTATGACATTATAAAGATAGCCAGAGGTGATGGACGTTTTATCCCGAATGGGTGTGACATTGATGTTATTCGGTCATCTCTGTCAGTAGACGGCAGTAATGGAAATCATCAAGTACGTGCTTTACGTAATTTCGATGAAGATGTATTCAGTGATTCAGATATTGATTGCATAAATGAAGCAATTGAGAAGTATGGGAATCTTTCTTTTAAAGAAATACGTGATATCAGTCACGATAGTGTTTGGATGGCCGCTGACCAGAATGGTGAGATTCCATTGGAAGTGATAGCGGCCAGTTGCAAAGATGGTGACAAATTAGTTGCTCATGCGGCATTTAATATTAGCGATATTAAGGGAAGGATTAGCACTGATTATCATAATATTGTTAAGGGTAAAGTCGCTGATTATTGTTGCGTGAAGTTTATAAGGCGGTTAAGTGTTCCCCAACAATGAAACGTGGTCAGAAGCGCAACATATTGGTATCGTTAGAGCAATTTCTCGGTTAATGGTGAGCTATATTACTGAATAATAGTTTTGGTGTATGATCTATAGATTGGTTTCTCTTCTAAATACTATAAACATCCTTATCTTATGCCATACTTGCCTTTAGATATCCTAGGGAAAAGGAATTATTCAATAATATTGATTGCTAGAAGAATGTCGTATTAATTGGCATATCAACTGGTTATAATATTTTATTGATTTTCATATATTTATTCATTAAAAACAATTGGTTAACTTTATAATGAAACACACTGTAGAAGTTATGATCTCCGAACAGGAGGTTAAACAACGTATTGCTGAACTGGGAAAACAGATTACTGAACACTATCGTGAAGGCGGTAGTGAGCTGGTGTTGGTCGGATTACTGAGAGGTTCATTTATTTTTATGGCTGATTTATGCCGTGAAATTCAGATTCCTCATGAAGTCGATTTTATGACGGCTTCCAGTTACGGTAGCGGTATGAATTCCACCCGCGATGTGAAAATCCTTAAAGATCTGGACGAGGATATTCGCGGTAAGCATGTACTGATTGTGGAAGATATTATTGATTCAGGTAATACCCTGAATAAAGTGCGTGAAATTTTGGCGCTGCGTGAGCCAAAATCACTGGCAATTTGTACCTTGCTGGATAAACCTTCCCGCCGTGAAGTTAATGTTCCGGTTGAGTGGATTGGTTACTCAATTGAGGATAAATTTGTGGTGGGTTATGGTATCGATTATGCGCAACTTTACCGTCATCTGCCTTATATTGGCCATGTGACTTTGCTAGAAGAGTAATTTTTATCGCATTTGAAAACGGCAACTTTTGGGTTGCCGTTTTTGGCTTTGTGATTCAGGCATGGTGTGTAGTGTTGCGGTTGGCTAAATAAAGCCTCCTTATTACGCTATCAGGGGTGAGCTAGTATTGGTTTTATTTCTGGTCTTTTGTGATGTGAGGCAATCCACAGTTCATACTGAGATTGCATTCCTGTCCACATTTCGGCACGGGTACCTAATGCAGCTTCCAGTCGCAGGGCCATATCAGCAGATATTCCTGCATTGCCGTTTAATATGCGGGATAGTGCAGCTCTGGTTATACCGAGAGCCTTTGCTGCCTCTGTGACAGATATGTCACCAAGATATTCACGCAAAACTAGACCTGGGTGTGCTGGTTTATGCATTTTCATTTTATTGCCCTCAGTGATAATCTTGATAATTAACGAGAATTATATCTTCGCCCTCAAATCTAAATGTTAAACGCCAATTACCGTTAACAGATATTGCCCAGTGACCGTTAAGATTTGCTCCTTTTAGTGGATGAAGTTTCCAGCTAGGGGCATTCATATCTTCTGGTTTTTTAGCCATATTCAATGCAGTTAGCTGGATTTGCAGCTTTAGGGCATGTTTAGGCTGAATGCCAGCGGTAGAACCAGTTTTGAAAAATTTTTCCAATCCTTTGTGTTTGAAGCTTTTAATCATACTAGTCTCGTATACTGTATATGCACACTATGCGGAAGTTGTCATTGCATGTCAATAAATACATATAATTTCTGTAATATTTAATTATTCAATGAATGATAATTAATGGATATTCAGGTTAATTATTCATTTTACATTATTGAGGATAAGTAATTTTTCGATTCTAGAAATAATTACAGAAATTGTCAAAAATATTCTGATTTACCTGATTAATTTAATGGATTAATTGTTGGATGTTTTATTTCTGCATAATAAAAGTTTTTACTATTATACTTTAGCGTGTTAATTTAATCAAAAAGATACTGACTTTTACACTAATGAGCATTCTATTGTATAATCTTATAAAAATAAATTAAAAACCTATTACATTGCTCTAAAAATGTGATGATAATAGTGTTATGTTTGTGTGTTTTTTATATCACTTATAGCATAAGTAGACTTGAAATGAACGTAATTAGTGAGAGCCGTAAAAATAAGACACTCAACTTGGGGATTAGGCAGGAGGATCGGGATTTAATAAATAGAGCAGCAAAAGTGAAGGGGAAAACCGTTACTGAATATATCTTTGATACAATCAAGAGTGATGCTGAAAATACTTTATTGGGGCATTTCTTTATGGTTGTTTCTCCAGAAATTTTTAATGCTTTTATTGCTAAACTTGATGTTCCGGCTGTTCCAAATGAACGTCTTATCCAAACAGCGAATATGAAAAAACCGTGGTGATAAAATGATTAATTACCAACCTTAAATAATCCTTTAATCGATGATGGTTTATCTATTCGTAGATCTTAATTTACCGATGGATATAACTAAATTTATACTTATTTTTCAGATTGTTTTCTCTTTATTACCATATATATAAACTTGAAAAATAAAAATAGCTATTAATTACACTATAGAAAAGGTTAAATATAACCTTTTCCACAGCGTATTTTATCAGTAGCTTGGAAAACTTACTTCTTATTCGTCAATTTAGATACAGTTTGACGATAAGCAAGTTCCAGCTTTTCACGGCTATCAGCCGTCACTTCAAGATCTTGCAATTGACCATTATGAATACCGTAAACCCAGCCGTGGATCATCACTTTCTGTCCCCGTTTCCATGCGGCTTGCATAATAGTTGAGTGACCAAGGTTATACACTTGCTCAACAACGTTGATTTCGCACAGACGGTTCAGGCGTTCATTAGGCGGTAATTCACCTAGCATAGAACTGTGTTTATACCAGAGATCGCGGATATGCAGCAGCCAGTTGTTAATCAATCCCAGTTCGGTGCCATCAATTGCGGCTTCGATACCACCGCAACCGTAGTGTCCGCAGATAATGATATGTTCAACTTCCAGTACATCTATTGCATATTGAATAACTGAAAGACAATTTAAGTCAGTATGAATAACCAGGTTTGCAACATTTCTGTGAACAAATAAGTCACCGGGGGCGGCATCAATTAGTTTTTCTGCGGGTACCCGGCTGTCTGAACAACCAATCCATAAGAATCGAGGTTTTTGTGCTTTTGCTAATTCTTTGAAAAAATTTGGGTTTTCTTCGTTAACCGATTCTGACCACTGCTTGTTATTGGCAAGCAGCTCTTCTATTTTTTTCATCATGATTCATAGCCTGGTAGTGTTTCTTTAAGATAGAATCATATACAACATCAATTAAAATTTTAATATTTTGTTGCTGTTTGTTTTTAATCTTTCTGCTGTTTTTGCAAAGAAAGTCAGGCAGAAAAGGAGCATTATGTTTTCATATTGCACGCAAAAGCGACCAGATAATAAAGGTGTTTTGTAATTTATGACTTATGCATTGGAGTTAACGCAGCTTACCAAGACCTACACTGATGGCGTTAAGGCGCTGCGTGGGATAGACCTGAATGTGGAAGTTGGAGACTTCTACGCATTATTGGGTCCGAATGGTGCAGGGAAGTCCACCACAATCGGCATTATTAGCTCTCTGGTAAACAAAAGCAGCGGTAAGGTTAAGGTGTTTGGCTATGATATTGATACTGATATTGTGAATGCTAAACGTCAGTTAGGTCTTGTTCCGCAGGAATTTAATTTTAACCCGTTTGAGACGGTGTTGCAGATTGTTCTCAATCAGGCCGGTTACTATGGTGTGCCGCGAAAAGTGGCGCAAGCTAGAGCGAAAACCTATCTGTCGCAGTTAGATTTGTGGGAAAAACGTAATCAACGGGCAATTCGTCTGTCTGGTGGGATGAAACGGCGTCTGATGATTGTACGTGCTTTAATGCATCAGCCTAAGTTATTGATCCTTGATGAACCGACTGCTGGTGTTGATATTGAACTTCGTCGCTCTATGTGGAGTTTTTTGCAACAGCTGAATGCACAGGGAACGACAATTATTCTAACGACTCACTATTTAGAAGAAGCAGAAATGCTGTGCCGTAATATTGGTATTATTCAGCATGGTGAATTGGTGGAAAACACCAGCATGAAAAATTTACTCAGTCGGGTGGAATCTGAAACATTCTTATTCGATCTGGCAACGCAAAACCCAATTCTTGAACTGGTAGGATATGATTATCGACTGCTGGATGCCTCGACTTTGGAAGTGGATGTTCAACGTGGTCAGGGAATAAATAGCGTATTTACCCAATTAAGTGCTCAGGGGATTCATATTTTGAGTATGCGTAATAAAGCGAACCGTCTGGAAGAGTTGTTTGTTAGCTTGGTGAATAACAAGTAAGGAGATAGTCAATGATTCAGTTGTACTGGGTGGCGCTAAAAACTATCTGGATTAAAGAAATTACCCGTTTTGGTCGTATTTGGGTACAGACTTTATTACCGCCGGTTATTACCATGTCGCTCTATTTTGTTATCTTCGGTAGCTTGATTGGTTCGCGTATTGGAGAAATGGGTGGTGTCGATTATATGCAGTTTATTGTCCCTGGCCTTATTATGATGTCGGTGATTACTAACTCTTATGCCAATGTTTCTTCCTCTTTCTTTGGCGCGAAATTCCAGCGCAGTATTGAGGAATTATTGGTAGCGCCGGTCCCGACACACATAGTTATTGTGGGTTTTGTTGGTGGTGGTGTTGCCCGTGGTGTCTGTGTCGGTATTCTGGTGACATTGGTTTCTCTATTTTTTGTGCCGCTTCATATTCATGCGTGGTGGATGATTGTTGTCACGTTATTGATGACCTCTATTCTGTTCTCACTCGGTGGTTTGCTGAATTCGATTTTTGCTAAAACATTTGATGATATTAGCATTATTCCGACTTTCGTATTAACGCCACTGACCTATCTCGGTGGGGTGTTTTATTCATTGACATTATTACCCCCATTTTGGCAAGCGGTTTCCAAGCTGAACCCGATCGTTTATATGATTAGTGGTTTCCGTTATGGTTTCTTGGGAATTACTGATGTTTCTTTGATAATTACATTAAGTGTTTTGACAGCATTTATTGTGGTTTTTTATCTTGTTGCCTGGTATTTGATTGAAACAGGACGGGGGTTGAGGACTTAAATAGCTTCATAAATGAAAAACCCCGAAACCATTAATTATGATTTCGGGGCTGATATTCCTTCGCTTTATGTTGGGGAACTGGCACCATGACTAAGATGGGAGAAGAACCGTCAACTAGCTACGTGAAAAACTGTACATCTTATTGACGATACTGTCAATTGATTCATAACCTTGTGATAATGATATAAATCAAGGTCAGGACAATTTATTATGCCTCATAACTATGATTACTCAGAGCCAGAACGGTTATTGAGCAAAGCTCGTTTAACAAGCTATAGAACATCGTTGATAACTAGGAATAATTCCCAATTATTTGGTGCGTATTGTTGGAATCTTGCTGTAGTGAGTGCTTTTTATCCATTAGTTCAATTGATAGAAGTTGCTCTTCGTAATGCCATGAATAATGTTGCCCAGGCGAAATATTTTGGTTCCTCTGGTCAATATTGGTTCGATTTAATTCCCTTTAATCAGGATATAAATGATCAAGGGCAATCGATAAGTGCTGAACAAGTTAAAAATTTCAAAGCTAATATGAAATCAGCTAAAAAATCAGCAATGAGATCACTTGAAGAAAAAGGTATTGTTTCGTCTATACCAACATTGGATCAGGTGATTTCCCAAACTGATTTTTCCACTTGGGAATATTTGCTAGATAAACATTTCTATGATGGTTCTAATAATCATTTTCTCTGGCCTAACGGACTCAGCAAAGTATTTAAGAAGTTACCACGTGTCGGAGTTAGAAAAAATGTTGCATTTCATCAAAGGGATATTATTCGCCGTCGTATCGAAGAGGTCCGTGTATTTCGTAATCGTATATCACATAATGAACCGGCATGGCGTGTGAACAATGTGACTGCAAAAGAGGATGTAATTAGTACTCTTACAGAACGATTAAACGGTATGATGGAGCTATTATTCTGGATCTCCCCGAAATTTAGTCAGTACGTTAGAGATGTAGGAATTGAGGCTAGAATTAAACAAATGCTTCATCTCGTTGAGATGAACAGATATATGCAATCTTTTGAAAGGCATGAAATTAACGATATTGATAATTTAATCGATTTGGCTAACAGAGTTAATAGTGAAAATCATCGATGCTATTTTAATGTCAGCGGTAAGTTGGGAATATTGGTGCCTTGTAATACATCTCTTTTGCAATGAATAACGATTTCATTAAAAGTTGCTATTTATAATAGTCCCCTAAATTTTGCTTGCCAATTTTAGGGGACTGCTTAACTCAGGCCACTTGAACCGGCACAGCTTTAGCTATACGGCTCATAATATTATCACCGTCGAAGTAAGCGATATTAGGTTTATGGTGACGGGCATCTTCGTTAGGGATTTGTACATATGAACAAATAATTAGCTTATCACCTACCGCAGCACGCCGTGCTGCTGCTCCGTTAACTGAAATTATTCTAGAACCACGTTCAGCGGCAATAGCATAAGTGGAAAAACGCTCGCCGTTATCCACGTTATAGATATCAATAGCTTCATATTCCAGAATACCGGCTGCATCCATGAAATTCTGATCAATTGCACAGGAACCTTCATAATGCAGATCTGCCTGAGTGACTTTCACCCGGTGCAATTTCCCCTGTAGCATCGTGCGCAACATGGTTTTTCTCCTGATTAGATGACAATTTAGAACCTTTTTGCATCAATAACGCCTGATACAACGGCGATTATTGCGTTAAATCTACCTGCTGATTATCGATCAAACGGGTCTGCCCTAACCAGGCAGCCATTAGAATAACGGCTTGTTTGCTTTCGGTATTTAACGGCGCCAATGTTTCGGCGTCACGGATAAACAACTCATCAGGTACAAAGCCCGCTCCGTGTAGCTGTGCGGAAGCTTGAGTGAGCAACTGTTCTATGTGGCGTTCACCCTGGGCCATTTTTTCAGCGATAGATCGCATGATCTTACTGAGTTCTGGGGCGATTCGATGTTCATCGGTTGTTAAATTGTTATTACGCGAACTGAGAGCCAGGCCACTTTGGTCACGCACAGTGGGTACTGAAACCAGAGTAATATCATAAGCCAGGTCGGCAATCATTTTGCGAATAAGCTGCAATTGTTGAAAATCTTTTTCACCAAAATAGGTTAAATCGGGTTGTACTAGATTGAACAGTTTGCTCACCACGGTTGAAACACCACGGAAATGACCGGGACGACTGGCCCCTTCCAGCATGGTGGAAAGCCCAGGAACTTCAACATAAGTCTGATGTTCCATACCATCAGGGTATATTTCCTTATCAGCAGGAGCAAATACCAGATCGACACCGTGTTGATGAAGTTTTTCGCAATCTTCCTGTAAAGTACGGGGATATCTTGCCAGATCATCCTGACGATTAAACTGCATCGGGTTGACGAAAATAGAGACGATCACAATATCTGCTTGCCCTTTGGCTGTATCGACTAACGTCATATGGCCGTCGTGCAAGTTACCCATTGTTGGCACTAGTGCAATGCGTTTTCCTTCCTGACGCCAGCGGCGGATTTCACGGCGTAGAATCGGTACAGTCTCGACAATCAGCATTGCTTAATACTCCTTAATGTGTTTACAGCCTTCGGGCTAACAAGGGTAATTTATTAATAAAATGAGTGTTCTATTCCAGGGTAGGTACCGCTTTCCACCTGTTCTTTATATAAGCGGATGGCGTCACGTATATTTCCTGTTTCTTCAAGGAAGTTTTTCGCAAATTTAGGCGGATTTGCTGTAATGTCTAGTACGTCATGCATCACTAAAACTTGTCCATCAGTCACATTACCAGCGCCAATACCAATTACCGGGATCTGTAATTCATCGGTGATACGTTTAGCCAATTCAACGGGTACGCATTCTAGTACTAGCAGCTGTATGCCTGCCTTTTCTAAGGTAATTGCATCTTTTATCAATTGATTCGCTGATACTTCATCACGTCCTTGAACTTTATAACCGCCCAGAATATGGACTGACTGGGGGGTTAGCCCTAAATGAGCGCAAACGGGTACAGAACGCTCGGTAAGCATGCTAATGGTATTGTATAACCAGCTACCGCCTTCAAGTTTCACCATGTTAGCGCCAGCACGCATAAGCTTGGCAGCGTTTTCACAACTCTGCTCTGGTGTGGCATAACTCATGAAGGGCATATCGGCAATAATAAAAGTATAAGGTGCTCCGGCACGGACGCAACGAGTATGATAGATAATATCTTCAACCGTCACTGGAATGGTGGTATCAGCCCCTTGCACAGTCATACCCAGTGAGTCACCAACCAGCATGACATCGATGCCTTGCTCGGCAAACAGGTGGGCAAAGCTGGCGTCATAAGCGGTAATAGTCGCGAATTTACGTTTTTCTTTTTTGAGCTGATTCAGATCAGTCATGGTCATTGGTTTCATCATCTATCTTCCTTCTCCTGCGATTTTTCTTGTTATATACAGAAATCGGCCACGGACTGAACTGAGATCCTTATATGTAGTGATTAGAATCAGAGGACTGCGGTTGCAGCCAAAGTGCCAGGCCGTTTTCTGGGATATGTTTCAGTCTTTCAGATAAAGCTTCCCCATCAGGAAATATGAGATCAGGGGCAATTTCAGCTAACGGGTAGAGCATGAATTCGCGCTGTTTTAGTCCGTAGTGGGGGACTGTCAAGCGTTCGGTATTAATCACCTGATCACCAAATAGCATGATATCCAGATCAAGTGTTCTTGGCCCCCAGCGTTCATTTTTTCTTACCCGTCCCTGGGCCAGTTCAATCGCCTGAGTGTAATTGAGTAATTCTTCCGGTGTTAGCGTGGTTTCCAGTGCGACTGCCACATTCAGAAAATCAGGTTGATTCTGCGGCCCCATCGGTTTAGTACGATACAGCGAGGAGCAGGTAATAAATTCTGTTTCTGGTAAGTCTTTTAATGCAGCAAGTGCATTTTTTACTTGCTGCATAGGTTCTGCCAGATTGCTACCAACAGCGATATAAACACAAGCCATAATTTATCAACTGTTCCTGCTCAGTCTTGGTTTATAGTGACGGCGAGGTCGTGTACGACGACGGACAATCTCACTGCCCAGTTCGGAAATCATACTCCGTTGCTGTGATGCATTGACTTGCTGAAATTCTCCCCACCAATGGACAAGATCTTTTAGCTCATTGCGATTTTCAACATTGGCTCTCAGTTCCAGCAAATCATAGGCAGCACGGAATTTAGGGTGTTCCATCAGCTTATTTGCCCGTTTACCATGACGGCGTGGCAGACGTAACTGTAATTGCCAGATATCACGCATGATGGTTGTCAGGCGCTTAGGAATGGCAATGGAGTGGCATTGCTCATCCAGAATATCGTTCATAGCCAATGCAAAAGCATCGTAGTAAGCCAAGCCACCTTCTTGAGATAGTTTTTCCGCATGTTCAACCAGTGGATACCAGAGCATTGCGGCGAACAAAAACGCCGGGTTAACCCGTTTATCATTTTGTAACCGGTAATCGGTATTCTTCAAAACCTGATTGAGTATACGTTCCATTGGCGAATCGTTATTTTCGGTGAAATAGCGTTGAACCAATGGGAAAAGTGGTTGAAATAGGCGGTATTCGCGCAGAAGTTTATAAGTGCTGTAGCCTTGACCGGTTTGTAAAAGTTTTAAAGACTCTTCAAACAGACGGGCAGGTGGAATATTACTCAGCAGAAAAGCCAAACGAGAAATAGGTTCGGCGGTACCTTCGCTGATGGTCATATTCAGTTTGCTAGCGAAACGGATCGCGCGCAGCATTCTTACTGGATCTTCTCGATAGCGAGTTTCAGGATCCCCAATCAAGCGGATAACACCGGTTTCCAGATCATGAAGGCCACCGGCATAATCACGCAGAGAGAAATCATTGATGGCGTAATAGAGACTGTTTATGGTGAAATCGCGGCGCATGGCATCTTCTTCAATTGAACCGAAGATGTTATCCCGCAGTAGCATACCGCTTTGTGCTTGTTGTGACTGATTTTTATCATCAGAACCTGTTTGTTCATGTGGCCCACGGAATGTTGCGACTTCAATCACTTCCTGACCAAACATAATATGAGCTAAGCGAAAGCGGCGTCCAACCAGACGGCAGTTACGAAATAATTTACGCACCTGTTCTGGCGTTGCACTGGTGGCAATATCAAAATCTTTCGGTTTCGTACCGAGTAATAAATCGCGAACACCACCGCCAACCAGATAGGCTTCAAAGCCGGATTTATTCAGACGGTAAAGGACTTTCAGTGCATTTTCACTGATGTTTCCGCGGGAAATACTATGTTGTTCCCGTGGAATTATCGTTATCGATAAATCCGAATGAGGATTCTCCTGTTCAACCTCCCTTGGTGTTTTCATATTGGATAAGGGTTGATAAGGGTTTTGGCGATTAGAGTGAAGAGTTACGTACTCTTCCTGAGTAGAACTGTTAGATCCGGTGACTGATCTTTCACTGGCTGCCTGTGGTTCGCGGTTGGTTTTCCCTTCGCGGATCAATAAGTTACGGCAGAAATTTGCTACTCGGTTAAAAATGGTACACCTCGATAAGTAACTAATCATATAAAACAAATAAAAAACAGCGGCTAATCATAGCCTACTGTGTATTTTTTGAGAATGGTTGTTATGACTAACCGTCACTTTATT
The DNA here is from genome assembly GCF_003545805.1 of Photorhabdus sp. CRCIA-P01. Taxonomy (GTDB): domain Bacteria; phylum Pseudomonadota; class Gammaproteobacteria; order Enterobacterales; family Enterobacteriaceae; genus Photorhabdus; species Photorhabdus antumapuensis. The sequence goes on from NZ_NMQR01000018.1 coordinate 73,676, forward strand.
CATGTTACCTGTGTATTTTACCTTGTTGTGGAATTCGGTCCAGATCCCAACGTGCTGTTGCTTTTTTCAACAATTGATCACGAGAAAGATCTTGCCAGTTTTCTATAACAGATTGATTAAGGAAAGATAATACCTCAATCAGTAATGGCCGGGGATCATCTAATGGAATCGGCTGAGCATGATTCTGTTTGGAAAGTTTATTGCCATCCTTATTCAGAGCGAGTGGTAAATGAATATAGTCAGGTATTTTGAGATTTAGCTGCTGATAAAGCGCAATCTGACGGACGGTTGGTTCGATCAAATCAGCCCCTCTTACCACTTCGGTCACCCCTTGGTAATCATCATCAATAACAACCACTAAATTATAGGCGAATAAACCGTCGCGACGATGAATGATAAAGTCTTCTTCGGCCATGACCGGATCGGTGTTCAGATATCCTTGCAACTTATCTTCAAAACCGTAAACCGGATGACGCTGTTTGAATCGAATTGCTGCATGATCAGCAGGCAAATTTAATTCACGACAGTTTCTGTCATAAAAACCATTAATCTGGTGAATGCGTTGACGGGTACAGGTGCAGTAATAGCTTAACCCTTGTTGTTGCAATTGATTAAGGAGATGACGGTAAGCCTCATGGCGCTGAGATTGATAGAGAATTTCACCATCCCAATGTAAACCGTAATGCTCAAGTGCGTGAAGAATACGGCCGGCAGCACCGGGAACTTCTCTAGGCGGATCAATATCATCAATACGTATCAGCCACTTTCCCTGGCAAGCACGGGCTTGCAAATAGCTGCCAATGGCAGTGATTAATGAACCAAAATGCAGGTCACCAGAAGGCGATGGGGCGAAACGCCCAATATAAGCCCGGGAACGTTCAGATTTTATCATATGGGGATTTATACGGCGTCATGAAGACGCCGTATTCAGAACACCATTAATTAGCCAGCCATCTGTTTTTCACGGATTTCGGCCAGAGTTTTACAATCAATACACAAATCTGCGGTTGGACGGGCTTCCAAACGACGGATGCCGATCTCAATGCCACAGGATTCACAAAAACCGAAATCGTCATCTTCGACTTTTTTCAGGGTTTTCTCGATCTTCTTAATCAATTTACGCTCACGATCGCGGTTACGTAATTCAAGACTGAATTCTTCTTCCTGCGCCGCACGGTCAACTGGATCAGGGAAGTTCGCTGCCTCATCTTGCATATGAGATACAGTACGATCTACTTCATCCCTGAGCTGATTGCGCCATGCTTCAAGAATTAGCTTGAAATGCGCCAACTGGGCATCGTTCATGTATTCTTCACCTAGCTTTTCTTGGTAAGGTTCTACCCCAGCGATGGCGAGAATGCTTAAGGACGAGGTTTTACGTTTTTGCCCTTCTTGCATAATACTTCTCCTACACACGCACTATCAAACAAACCCCTAGCGGGGGAAAAAACAGGCCGCTATAAATAGCAGATGGAACATGGGTTGGCAATTGTTCCTGCCATTAGTTTCACTATGGTGTGGAAGCAAATGTATTGTATGCCTTTACACCTTGTACAACCTAGCTGCAAATATTAGGTGAATCGGTAAGTTAATCATTTCAGTAAAAAAGTTAACTTATCGCCTAAAACCATCCCTTTTCCCGTCATGTTGGCCTGGTAACAGATAACTTCGACCCCAGAGTTTTGCGCTTGTTCCAAAAGAGATGAATAATTATGATCGATATGTGCAGCCGCGGCGACCTGATTGATCCCAGAATGCAAAACAGCAAAAAATAAAACCGCTCTTTGCCCTTGCTCTGCTATGTGTTGCAATTCCCGCAAGTGCTTCTGTCCACGGGTCGTGACAGCATCTGGGAAATAGCCACAATTTTCTTGGAGCAGTGTCACTGATTTCACTTCAATATAGCAATTAACTTGTTGTTCTGCTTGTAACAGTAGATCTATCCGGCTGTTCTCTTCGCCATATTTCACTTCCCGACTGATTTTTTTATATTCAGAAAATTCTGGAATGGCATTTTGTGCAATAGCCTCGGCGACTAAATCATTTGCTCTGAGCGTATTGACACAAATCCAGTGACCATCCTGTGTTTCTGTCAATTCCCAACTGTTGGGGTATTTACGTTTTGGATTATCAGAGGTGGAATACCAAATCGTATCTCCCGGTGTCGCACAGCCAGTCATTGCACCCGTATTGGCGCAGTGGATAGTCAGTGTTTCACCTTCCGGTGTGATGACATCAGCCAGGAAACGTTTATAGCGACGAATTAGCGTGGCGGATTGTAAGGGTGGATGGAATTCCATAAAAACTCCTGCATGACTGATGGCATAAGATTGAAGCAGGCAATGCTACAATGCCGGCGGTTGAAAGTTAACTTTCTTTGTATGGAGTGTTTGTGTCTTTATTGCCTGTATATGAGGTCGTCGAACCTGTCCTGAGTGCGTTGAAAAGTTCACAACAGGTCCTGCTTCATGCTCCGGCCGGTGCCGGGAAATCGACGGCTTTGCCATTGGAAATTCTGAAAAAAGCCAATTTCTCTGGGCGTATCATAATGTTAGAACCACGGCGGATTGCCGCTCGCAGCGTTGCCAATCGTCTTGCGGTTCAACTGAATGAAAATACCGGTCAGACCGTGGGTTATCGGATGCGCTCAGAAACGAAAGTGAGCACGGCTACCCGTCTTGAAGTGGTAACGGAAGGTATTTTAACCCGTATGTTACAGCAAGATCCGATGCTAACAGGGGTTTCTCTGGTGATTCTGGATGAATTCCATGAGCGCAGTTTGCAGGCTGATTTGGCGCTGGCATTGTTGCTGGATGTACAGGCAGGGTTGCGGGATGATCTGCGCGTTTTGATCATGTCAGCCACACTGGATAATCAGCGGCTCTCTGCTTTGTTACCTGATGCGCCAGTGGTTACTTCTCAAGGACGAAGCTTTCCTGTGACTAGACATTATTGTCCTTTGCCTGCTCACCAACCTTTTGAACAGAGTGTAGCTACGGTTGTATTGCGGTTACTCCAACAGGAACAAGGTTCTATGCTGTTGTTTTTGCCAGGGAGTGGGGAAATTCAACGGGTATTTGGACTTCTTAGCGGGAAAGTTGCTGAGGATACCGATTTGTGCCCGTTATACGGTGTGTTGTCATTGGCTGACCAACAAAAAGCTATCGAACCTTCACCACGTGGACGCCGTAAAGTTGTTTTGGCGACCAACATTGCCGAAACCAGCTTAACGATTGAAGGTATTCGATTGGTGGTTGATAGTGGCCTTGAACGCACGACGCGTTTTGAACCCAAAAATGGATTGACCCGCCTAATCACTCAACGCATCAGTCAAGCTTCTATGACGCAACGGGCTGGCCGTGCAGGACGGTTGGAAGCGGGAATTTGTTGGCATCTATTCAGCCAAGAACAGGCAGAAAGAGCGGCAGAGTATAGTGAACCCGAAATTCTGAATACTGATCTCAGTGGCTTATGGTTCTCCTTATTGCAGTGGGGGTGTCATGATATTTCCCAATTGCACTGGCTAGATATGCCCCCTGACGCAGCTTTGGCAGTAGCCAAATCGCTATTATTACGGTTAGGTGCAGTTAATAACCATGGTCAGTTAACGTCCAGAGGCAGAAAAATGGCGGAATCCGGTAGTGATCCGCGCCTGGCTGCAATGTTATGTGCAGGGTTGGAACAAGGGGCCGATATGCTGGCAACCGCCGCTATGCTGACCGCGATTCTGGAGGAGCCGCCCCGTGATGGTCAGTCGGACATCACTTATTGGGTTGAGCAGCGACAAGCTCATTGGTTACGGCGGGCAAAACGGTTAGCTAGCAATATGGGTGATCATTTTGGTGAGCCAGACTGTGGATTTGCTGCAATGCTATTAGCCCAGGGTTTCCCTGACAGAATAGCCAAAAATCGGGATAAGGGAGGGCGTTTTCAACTGGCTAATGGTTTGGGGGTGATGATCGATGATGATGAAAAGTTATCTGGCGAATCGTGGCTGGTGGCTCCTTCATTATTACAAAACAGCAGAAATCCTGACGCGCGTATTTTGCTAGCTTGTTCTCTGGATATTGAACGACTGGTACAGCAACAACCGAATTTATTCAGTGAGCAGAGTGTCGTTGAATGGGATGATAACAAAGGGACGTTGCGAGCATGGAAACGGCTGCAATGTGGCAGCTTGACAGTAAAAGCCCAACGATTGGCAAAGCCTTCAGATGAGCAATTACAACAGGCCCTGCTAAACTGGTTACGCAGTGAGGGATTACATGAGCTGAACTGGTCACCAGCGGCTATTCAGTTGTGCATCCGTATCCAATGTGCGGCTAAATGGTTGCCTGAAATGCAGTGGCCGGCAGTAGATAATGATGTATTAATGGCTTCTCTCGATGATTGGTTAATGCCGTTCCTTACTGGTGTGCGTGATTTGAAAGGGCTGAAACAGATTGATTTGTTGCCGGCACTGGAAAATTTGCTGGATTGGCAACAGCGCCAATGTCTGGATAATGAACTGCCTATTTATTACACTGTCCCTACCGGCAGTCGGATAGCAATCTGTTATTTCAGTGATAAACCACCAGTATTATCTGTTCGGATGCAGGAAATGTATGGAGAGCAGCAAAGTCCATCGTTGGCAAAAGGGCGGATAGCATTGGTGCTTGAATTATTATCGCCGGCCCAGCGCCCATTGCAGATCACGCAAGATTTGGCTGCTTTTTGGCAGGGGGCATATCGGGAAGTGCAAAAAGAGATGAAGGGGCGCTATCCAAAACATCTATGGCCGGATGATCCGGCAAATACGACACCCACTCGGCGGGTAAAAAAATATTCGTAATAGAATTTAACAACTTTCTTGTAGGCGAATAAATTCATTAAAAAAGATATGAATACCCATTATTCAGCGTTTGAATGGCTTTGGAGAATTTTGGAATGTCTAGTGAAGATCATCAACCAATCGGACGTAAAAGCAAGAAACCGGTGTCCCGCCGTAAACCGCCATCGAAAAGACGGCATTTGTTGGATGATTATGATGATGGTTACGAAGATGACGACTACGATAATGAAGAGGATCAACCCATGACAAAGAAAGGAATGTATTCCCGTCCACCGAAGAAAAAGTGGCGTTGGTTCTGGTTGTTATTCAAGATATTTACTATTTTTGCCGTATTACTGGCGGCTTATGGTGTCTATCTGGACGCTAAAATCCGCGATCGCATTGATGGAAAAGTTTGGGAGTTACCTGCGGCAGTTTATGGCCGAATGGTCAACCTTGAACCGGGTATGAACTACAGTAAAAAAGAGATGGTACATCTGCTGGAAGGGATGCAGTATCGCCAGGTGACGAAAATTACTCGTCCTGGGGAGTTTTCTGTCAGAGGTGAAACCATTGAGATGCTGCGCCGTCCATTTGATTTCCCAGACAGCAAAGAGGGGCAGATCCACGCTTTGCTGACTTTCAGCGATAACCGTTTGGCGGGGATCGAAAATCTGGAAAATCAGCGTCAGTTTGGGTTCTTCCGTCTTGATCCGAAGCTGATTACCATGTTGCAGTCCCCCAATGGGGAGCAGCGGCTATTTGTGCCACGTTCTGGTTTCCCAGAGTTACTGGTTAACACCTTGCTGGCGACCGAAGATCGTCATTTTTATCAACATGATGGTATCCGTATTCTTTCCATTGGGCGCGCAGTACTGGCTAACTTGACTGCCGGGCGCACGGTTCAGGGAGGAAGCACCCTGACGCAACAATTGGTCAAAAACTTATTCCTGACCAATGAACGTACCTTGGTACGCAAAGCCAATGAAGCCTATATGGCTGTGCTGATGGATTATCGTTACAGCAAAGATCGGATTCTCGAACTGTATCTGAACGAAGTTTATTTAGGCCAAAGTGGTGATGAGCAGATCCGAGGATTCCCACTGGCGAGCCTCTATTATTTTGGTCGCCCGGTGGATGAATTGAGTTTGGATCAGCAAGCATTGCTGGTTGGTATGGTAAAAGGAGCTTCACTTTATAACCCGTGGCGTAATCCTAAACTCGCTCTTCAACGTCGTAATGTAGTACTTAAACTTTTACAAAATCAGCAAATTATTGATGAAGATCTTTACAAGTTACTGAGTGCTCGCCCATTGGGAGTAAAACCGAAAAGTGGTGTTATTACCCCACAACCGGCATTTATGCAGCTAGTTCGTAAAGAGTTGCAGGACAGACTGGGGGATAGAGTGAATGACCTGTCCGGCGTGAAAATCTTCACTACATTGGACCCGGTATCTCAGGATGCGGCTGAAAACGCAGTAGAAGAGGGGATTGCCAGCCTGAGAAAAACCCGCAAAATTGCTGACCTTGAAGGGGCAATGGTGATTGTCGATCGCATCAGTGGTGAAATCAGGGCGATGGTTGGGGGCTCTCAACCTCAGTATGCTGGATTTAACCGAGCGATGATGGCACGTCGTTCAATTGGTTCATTGGCAAAACCTTCTACTTATTTGGCGGCATTGAGTGAACCTGATCAATATCGGTTGAATACTTGGCTGGCGGATGAACCTCTTACGGTAAAACAGCCGAACAGTAAGGTTTGGGAACCGAGAAATTATGACCGTCGTTTCCGTGGGCGTGTCATGTTAATAGATGCGCTGGCGAGTTCATTGAATATTCCTACAGTGAATCTTGGGTTGGCGGTTGGCCTTGATCATGTCAGCAACACCTTGATCCGGCTTGGCGTACCGGAGGAGGTGATTCAGCAGGTTCCAGCGATGTTACTGGGTTCTCTTAGTTTGACGCCATTAGAAGTGGCGCAGGAATACCAGACGATGACGAGCGGTGGCAACCGTGCGACACTTTCCGCATTACGTTCTGTTATCACGGAAGATGGCACGGTGATATATCAGAGTTACCCACAGGCTGAACGGGCTGTACCGGCTCAGGCGGCTTATCTGACGCTATATGGTATGCAGCAAGTTGTGGCGAGAGGGACTTCTCGTTCTCTGACGGCCAAGTTTGGTCGCTATAATCTGGCAGGTAAAACGGGCACTACCAATGATCTGCGTGATAGTTGGTTTGCGGGAATCGATGGTAAAGAAGTGGTGATTGCATGGGTTGGTCGTGATAACAACGAACCGACTAATCTGACGGGGGCTACAGGAGCGTTGAACGTATATCGCCGTTATCTGGAAAATCAGACTCCGCTGATGCTGAATAACATTCCACCAGAAGGCATTGTCGATATGGCGGTTAATCAGGATGGTAGCTTTAGCTGTAGTGGTAGTGGTTGGAGAACATTACCGGTTTGGACTTATGATCCACAGAGTTTGTGCCAGCAGACAGCAGTGTCAGAGCCTGTTCAGCAACAAGAACAAGCACCGGGCTGGTTGCGGGAGATGTTTGGTCAATAATGAATATTTGATGAAATGAATAACAAAGCGCTGATCTTCTGGTCAGCGTTTTGATTTTCTGAGTATTGTTTTCCTGAATATTGTTTTTCGGCTGCAAAGCCACCGTTCACTGTTTTTTTCATCAGCTTCCCAAACATACCGCGTCATTACCTTTTCAGCTTTACACCATTATCGCAGTAGTCATGCCCATATTTGTTATGTTTTTGTATGAAAATTGTTTATAAATATGGGTTTTTGCACCTGTCTGAGACAAAAAAATCATCAATTTTCGGAATATTCCTATATCTTTCTAAAGTGAAATCTGATGAATTGTTAATCATTAATATTAAGTAATAGGTAGTAAGAACATGATGATTCCAGTCAGAACCACTCTTCATGTGGTTAGTCAATGGAGAAGTGAATAGATGGCAATAGGGTATTTCCTGCTCGTAGGTGACAAAACAACCTGTGGCGGCCAGATTATTACTGGTGACCACACCATGACATTTGATGGACGGGCAACCGCTCGTGAAGGGGATAAGGTTACCTGTGGTAAACATTCTGGTACTTACATGATAGTCGGTGGTATATCAGATATGTTTGACATGGGACAACGGCTGGCCGGCACACTGGATAGTGTCAGCACCTGTCCCTGTAAGGCTCGGTTTATCAATTCCATTATGGATTGCTATGAGAAAGAATCTCAGCCGGTCAATCAGTCCGTGGCTCCGGCTAATATGGCTGCGCAGAATCTCTCATCGCCTGCGGGGAAAACAGCAGGTGTTCAGTCCGGGCCGACGCCTGTCCCGAAAGCACCGCCGCCAATACCGGTGTTTACGAAATCTTGCTTGCGGGGCAAAGGTTGTACCGATGCCGGAACTGAGGCTGAACCCGCGAACAACTTCGGCAGGATGGCGGTATATCAGGTTCCGTCATCTCCTGCTCCCGTAACGCTGCAAAAACCAGAACCGCCTCCACAGGGCAAGCAACACCCACCTGAACCGGATAAACCGCAGGATAAAAAATTACCGTGGTATAAACGGTGGTTCCGTGATGGTGAAGAGAAAGCCGAAGCAGCCGCTACCGCCGTGGCTGCGACTGCCCGCAGCGCAGTAGCGGAAGGGGAAGGGCTGGTGATGCGTTACATTGGTGGTGGCGCCATCAGTGCCGGGCGCTGGCTGGCGGCACCCAATCCGGTAACGGTTGGGTTAATGGGGCTGTTTTATTCACCTAAGTTGAATGACGGAGAGGAAGATTACTTAACCCCGTATCGTCTGAGACAGATAGCGGAACAGTATGGTAAAGCTTCTACTCGCGTGCGTTTTCGCTGGATCAGAGATGAAAAAAGCGGCAGGATGACCATTCAGGGGTATCACGTCAGCCCGGAAGGCGGTTTGGATAAAGTGCCGGTTCGCATGATGACGCTGAATCGGACCACCGGTAATTACGAGTTCTGGGAGCCGGGAGAGAACCGGCCGACGATTTTATGGACGCCGAACGAACAGGAATTCAAAGTTCCGGCCCATACCGGGAATGAAGAACAGCCGTTTATTCCGTCACAAATAACCGTGTTGCCGATCCCGGATAAAGTGGGCAGCGATATTGAATCGTTCCCTATGCCGGAAGAGAAGGATTTCCGCGATTATATTTTGGTACTCCCCATTCCGAATATGCCGCCGGTGTATGTGTATTTGAGTAAACCGCCGGTGAAGCCGCTGGAAGTGGATTTATATCGTAACTTTAATGGTCGGTTAAGAGGTGGTATGCATGCGGATCATATTCCTTCGGCTGCGGCTGTAAAAGCAGCAGCAAAAAGGCTAAATCCCACGTTGGCACCAAAAGAACAAAACAAACAGGTAAAAGATGTTGCAGCTATTATCATTCCTTCGAAAGTACATCAGAAATACAGTGAAACCTATGGAGGTCGTAATACACCAGAACAAATCGCAAGGGATGCAAAAGACTTAAAACAAGCTGTAGACAATAATTTTAATGCTATAAAACCCTACCTTGAGGAAGAAGGGTTTAGTGAACAAGAACTGGAGCAAGCTCACCAAAAGATCCACGATATAAATCAGAAACAGGGGTTATATAAATAATGGCTATCAGTGTTAATGCATTAATTAATAGTTTAGGAATAACCTATCAGGAAATTTTTGATCAAGGGTTAATTCCTTATAAGAGTAAGCCTAGAGGAGACTCTGGTGATGATTATGTGTCGTTAGATATGCAGAAAGAGGGGGTATTTCTAGCTTTCGATCGGGCTAGTAAGAAATTGACACATGTCACTCTGACATTGATCGATGAAGAACGGCCCCGTTATGTTTACCCAAATCAATTGCCACCTCCTCTGATTAATTCAATGACACGTGAATGGATTAAGGAGCATTTGGGGCCAGCAATTAAGTCCTTTCCACCATGCAAGGTGTTTAACCGTCAATATGGCTGGAAAGACCTCTACCTTTACAATGTACCTGAATCTGAGGAAAGTATTTATATACAATTATCCTATGATTTGTTTGAGCAGGTTGAGACAATAACTTTCCTTCGTGCTGAAAATGTTACGTGGTAGAGATATCTTAAAAACGGAATGAGCAGAGGAAGAATTAATTCTATTTTAGAAATACGATTTGGAGTCATTTTTCCAGTTTCCTGCTTTGATAGGGTAGAGGCTTACAAACCACTACCCATGTTTAACATCGAAGTTTTATTCTATTGCATACCAGATTTTGGTTATAAAATAATGGAAATCAACATTAAAGAGTTAATTGATAACTTGGTGCAGACAGCAGAGCAACTAATTGAAAAACAGATTATTCCAGATAATAGGTTTGAATATTTCTTTGAAGGAGATGATACGTTTTTTTGTAAACCAGAGCCCGGTCTGAGGTTAACTTTTCACAATGTTTCAAGGAGACTGTGTTCAGTGGAGTTTGTATTAATCAATGTTTATGATAATAATGATTCATATAATGGTGATATGCCTCCTCCATTTTTAAAATCAATGGATAAAACAACCGTTAGAACACTCATGGGGGAACCTGATTCCAGCGGTGGTCCTAAAAAGGTTCCGGTAATAGGGCTTATGGGTGGGTTTGATGCTTATACACGTAAATTAAGTGAACAATACCCTAATACAAACATTCATTTTTCATATTTAACTGATTTTAGAGTGGATGTATTAGCGTTTGAGTTAGTTATATAATTGTCGTTGGGGAAAAATTTTCTGGAATATTTTTTCCAATTTTCTACTTTTATTAGATTGCGGTTAATAAACCGTTATCCGTGTTTATATGTTAGGAAAAAGGTGTTCTTTTGAAATCCATCATGTGGATCTGGTCAAAAATGGTGGAAATATTTATGATCTAGATAATCTACAAGTGGTTACACCAAAACGACATGTTGAAATGCATTCTAATAATGGGCAGAAATAATATGGAACTGAAAAATAAGATAGAATTTTATACAGAAGCTGAATTTATTGAATTTATGAAAGAAATTTTTAAAGAAAATCTTGCAAAAACAGATGAAAAGCTAAATGTATTATTATCTCATTTTGAGAAAATTACTGAATATCCATCAGGAACAGACATTATTTATTATGCTACTTCTGATAGTGAGTGTACTCCCGAAGCAATAACAAAAAACATTAAAGAATGGCGAGCTAAAAACGGAAAACCCGGCTTTAAAAAATAACAGGGATCCCGGTAAAAAAAGGAAAAGGATTTTCTCGATTATATTTAGCTGATTTGCATGTTAGAGGGGTAAGCGGAGAATATAAC
>NZ_NMQR01000180.1 GCF_003545805.1 Photorhabdus sp. CRCIA-P01
ATCTACCCTTTGGGTAGATGTCCTTTCGTTGAAAGACAATACTAATGCTTTATTTTCTTTTCAGGAAAATAAAGTGTTGTTTGAAAAAGGAACTAAAGATGCTTTTAACTTTATGTTAGGAATGATTTCTCCAGAGTTGATAGGACAAGATGAGCCTGAAAATTTTGAGCAATCTTACCAATATCAAGCATCAACAGAAAATATTAATGATGCTGGTTTTATTGTTTTTGCTGTTTCTCATGGTGATATGGTTAGGATACTCGGCGCTAAGTATAGTGAATTAAAACAAGACGAACATGGGAATGGTTTTTGGGAAACGATCACTAATCCTGATATCAGAGAGGCTATTCTTTATAAGAGTGAAGTTAATGAAATAATTTCAAAAGCATTTGAATATTATTCAACCATTTAATTCGCAGCCTTTTAACAGTATCAAAGCAAAATGGCTTATCAGGCTCAAAAATCGCGTCGGGGTGTTGTGAGTCAGGCATCAAATCGCGCTGGGAAAAACGGGTTGTAACTGACTGAGTACGCAGGGAAAATCGGCGTTCGGCGGTCAACTTCGCAATGGAATGCGTTGTTGTCGATAATAATCACTTAAGCGTTGATCAGAATCGCTCGAGAAGTGAGGAACTGGTCAACTGTCAGGGAGATAGTAGTTGCCGTACGACTGTCAGGGATAAGTATCGCCAAGAATACGATAAGGTTCAGGCACGAATAACAAGCTGTACCGGTGCAGAGCAATGTGTCGCGGTTGCCAAAGAGCTGCGGGCATTACAGGGTGATTACAGTGCCCGGATGAGCGAAATTCAGGAAAAAGCCAGAATGCAGGGACTGGATTCCCTCACGCCGGCAGAAGTGCGGGAATGGGCTGATTTACGGGGTGCGATGTCAAATATTGATGCCTCCCGCAATTTAGTGCTCCATCGTGCCCAAGTCACCGGCGGCTCAGAAGAGACCACCCAGGAAATCGTGAAGATTATGGGGCAGACGGGGATTGCGGCGTCTGCGGGAGTGGCCGGAGGGATCAGTAAAGCTGGAGCAAAAGGCCGCGGGGATGTCGGAAAAGGCAAACAACCATATCAACCGAATCAGGGGGCTGTAGGGAATATGAATGAATTCTTTAAACAGAAAGGATTTGGTAACCAAGCGAAAGGAAACTCACAAAAAACTAGTAAGATTTACCAAGGACAGAGTGTCTACAAAGCATCAAATGATATAAGTGATAA
>NZ_NMQR01000181.1 GCF_003545805.1 Photorhabdus sp. CRCIA-P01
TCGCCACCATTACCCCCATCCCCCCCTTCACTCTGCAAATAGATCAGCCCACGAGCCTCAGCACATGTGACAGTTAGTTTATCCGCCTCTTGACCGGGTTCGCCATCCGATCCCCGTGCTCCCGAAGAACCTTTAGTTCCATCAGTACCCGGCGTTGGCTGAGTTATACAGCAACTTTTATTCTCAAAACCAGATCGACCACTAACGCCACTAACACCACCGCTTCCACTTGTACCAGCAGTACCACGCGCTCCATCTTTTCCTTCATTGACAAAGTGCTTTGGACCGAATCCAATCCCTTGAATGACATTCGCTTCAATCCTACCATTGGTATAGCAAATAACTTTACCTTCCGGTTCAATAGTTATCTGGTTGTACACCAAAACAACCGGTTCACCATAGTTATCTTTATCTTTAATAATTAATGGGTTATCTGCGGTAATCGTGATCTCCTCGCCACTATATAACGCGACTTTCATCGGAAAACACTTAACATTAAGCATTTCTTCATAATCTTTGACCAAAGCAGAATTACCATAGATATAGGCGCGAAAGGCTTTACACAAATCAATATGATTTTCCGGGACGTTTGCCAGCCGTTCAGCAGAAAATGGTTCAGGTAACGGATGATAAGGCTCCATTTTTCCAGGACCATACCGACTGTCAGGCACACCGCCGAGTGCTTTCAGCTCTTGTATAGTTTGTACTGTAAAGAATGCAGGCGGCACAGTAGCCGTTTTCAAATCGTTAGAAAATATTACCGGCCCGTCAAAGTCGGAGGTCTTAAGTTGCTTTGGCTGTCGTTCCAGGCCAAATGGACGATGATATTGATGTAATACTGCCAAAGTTTCAGCAACTGTTCTTATTTTATCCATGGGAATTCTCCTAAGTTTAAATTTATACATTTAGAATAACTTCATATATCAATTATCCATCTAAAACCAAGTTCCAAAGTCTCTACGGCTATCACTACTGGTTATGTCACCAAATTGGATTTTTCTGGCAAGAAAATATAGGCTCTTCAACAATAGATAGGCCAGAAAAATAATTCCGACGAGAATTAATTAGGTAAGTATTTATTCATTTTACAGAAAGCAATTAGATGCAACATTTAAATTACGCCATTTAAAATATTAATGTAATTTTCCATTTTTTCTATTAATTATGAAGAATATTTCTGTAATACATCACGATATTTAAATATACAC
>NZ_NMQR01000182.1 GCF_003545805.1 Photorhabdus sp. CRCIA-P01
CTTGGTAGAATAATACGGGTATCACCAGAGGTAACGTTTTATGGCCGGCATCAAGATGACGTTGCATCGCAGCGATCGCGTAACGTAGCAACCGAAACGCCATATGCTTATCCGGTGAACTTTGATGCTCAATCAGACAATACACGTAGCCGTCACCCTTACCTGCTTTCAACGAATACAACACGTCGCTGTAGTACGGTCGAAGATCGTCTTCGAGAAAACTCCCTGACGCCAGTTGCAGCGTTTCCAGATCACACACTTTGAGTAACGCCGGTGGTAGATGAAATTGTAGAAAATCCCTGGCGGTATCCGGATGTGTCAAGAACTGCTTAAAAATAGCATCATGCAATGTAGGCGTGGTGTTTTTCTTCATCGTTCATCATATTCCTAAAACTCCAAGCTCAACTTTAACACACCCTACAGATGTTCACATAGGGGGCTATTTTATTAACCTTTTCAATAAAAAAGCGTCAGCTGCTATAGCCAACGCCCTTAATGGGATTCTTACTGGTGCCAGAATTAGTGGCGAATTTGCGCCAGTTCGTCTTCGGAAAGGCCGGTCATTTTCATAACGGTCATGCGATCAAGACCATTAGCCAACATAGTGCGGGCAATCTTAATCGCTTCCTCTTTACGGCCTTTTTGTTCGCCCAGCTGTATACCTCTCTGTTCGCCCAGCTGTATACCTCTCTGTTCACCCAGCTGTATACCTCTCTGTTCACCCAGCTGTATACCTTTCTGAATCCCGCGTTGTTCGCCTTCAAGGCGAAGTTTTTCAGCGATAGTCATCAGAGCTTCCTCATGCTGTGGCATGCGTAATGCCAGAGTATTCAACAAAGCAGTCGGGTCGTGGGATTCTCCCGCCTGCAACATATAGTTTATCACAGAAACCAGCTGTTCCTGAGTGGTGTATCCTTCAAGCAATAATGTGACCAATTGCTCAAGCAAATCAGCCAGGTCGCGCTGCCGAATATGTTTTTGCAGCAGCTCAAGCACGGCCATTCGTCGGTGTTTCATGATTTCGTCATCGGCAATGACGGTGATATCCACCAACGGGAAATCTTTACTGTAGAGTTCGCCGGCCAGCTCAGGATCATCAAACTCCTGCAACCAGCTCATGGAGTACGGATATGGACTGACTTTTCCTTGGTAGAATAATACGGGTATCACCAGAGGTAACGT
>NZ_NMQR01000183.1 GCF_003545805.1 Photorhabdus sp. CRCIA-P01
CATAAAAGGTTACTAAGAACACCTATACGGTAACTGCCGAAAAGGCAGTACAAAAACATGCTAAATGGTTAACTGAGTAAATTCCATTATTTTTTCTTTTTACTGCCAAATTAGGCTTTTTCGCTGAAAAATCTAACAAAAATCATTAAAAATTTTACCTATTTATTACCTCAAAGATATTTCTTAAAAGTACTTATCATCACGGTAATAGCGATCCCTAATAGGAGAGCTGCGGGTAACAATAATAAATTAGGATACACAGCCGATGGCCAGGAGAGATACAACAAACAAGGTACACAAAACGCCGGTTTCACAAACCGTTTGGCATGATGATAGACAAAGCTCGATTCATAGGCAGCACCATAACGTCGCAAGTCACGTCGACTTAGCCCTTCAACGACAGCAACTCCTATAACAATCACAAACAATGGCAAAGACAATACCAATATAGTGAGCCGGATAACAAAGGTTACGGTCACATATACCGTTGCCAGCAGATACTTCCGCAAACTTTCCGCCAGCCATACACTCCAATCGCTCAACTCTCTCACCATTTCATGGTGGCTCCGAGCTTGTACTGTATGCTGCTGATTAATCCAGTCCAGTGCACCACTGTCTACAAACACCCACTGATACCCCCATTTTAACCAGATACTGAGCGTAGTAGCAGGCTCCGATAACAGTAAACTGCGAGTAAATTCTTTAGACAACCAACCGCTTTCCGTGATCATAACTTGCTGGCTGTGTGTCTCACCTTGTTCCGGCCAGAAAAAAGCGATCCCAAAATATTCAATCACCAGACTGAAAAACAGCGAAGCCAGCAACAAGCCAATAAGCATCCACGGAAAATCCCACAAAACCGTTTTTAATGGTCCTGACTTTTTCGGTGGCATCTGCGGCGATTTAGTGTTCTGTTGCGTCATCTTCAGCTTCCCCATCAGGCGTCAGCACCGCTGGATTTAACATCACATGCAGGTCAACCTGACTATCACTTGGCATTGAACCCGCTGACCACCAGGATTCACTGGTACGGTAATGTTTACGCATTTCATCAGCGATTTTTTGCAGACTTGCCGGCATCAGGTCATCATCATCGGCTGCTGGCAACGGCATGCGGATCTTCCATAACCGTCCCCCTTCAAGCAGAGCAAATGCCTGACCTTTCGGCAAGTTAATCA
>NZ_NMQR01000184.1 GCF_003545805.1 Photorhabdus sp. CRCIA-P01
CATAAAAGGTTACTAAGAACACCTATACGGTAACTGCCGAAAAGGCAGTACAAAAACATGCTAAATGGTTAACTGAGTAAATTCCATTATTTTTTCTTTTTACTGCCAAATTAGGCTTTTTCGCTGAAAAATCTAACAAAAATCATTAAAAATTTTACCTATTTATTACCTCAAAGATATTTCTTAAAAGTACTTATCATCACGGTAATAGCGATCCCTAATAGGAGAGCTGCGGGTAACAATAATAAATTAGGATACACAGCCGATGGCCAGGAGAGATACAACAAACAAGGTACACAGAACGCCGGTTTCACAAACCGTTTGGCGTGATGATAAACAAAACTCGACTCATAAGCCGCCCCATAACGCCGCAGGTCACGCCGACTTAGCCCTTCAACGACAGCAACTCCTATAACCATCACAAACAAGGGCAAAGACAATACCAGGATAGTGAGCCGGATAATAAAGGTTATCGTCACATACACCGCTGCCAACAGGTATTTCCGCAGATTTTGCGCCAGCCACACACTTCCGTCGTTCAACTCTTGCGCCATCTCATAGTGGCTCCGAGCTTGTACTGTATGCTGTTGATTAATCCAGTCCAGTGCACCACTGTCTACAAACACCCACTGATAACTCCATTTTAACCCGATACTGAGCTTAATCGCGGGTTCTGATAACAATAAGCTGCGGGTAAATTCTTTAGACAACCAACCACTTTCCGTGATCATAACTTGTTGGCTGTGTCTTTCTCCCTGTTCCGGCCAGAAAAAGGCTATCCCAAGGTATTCAACAATCAAACTAAAAAACAACGATACCAGCAAAAAACTAATGAGCATCCATGGCATATCCCACAGGACAGTTTTTAACGGACCTGATTTTTTCGGTGGCATCTGCGGCGATTTAGTGTTCTGTTGCGTCATCTTCAGCTTCCCCATCAGGCGTCAGCACCGCTGGATTTAACATCACATGCAGGTCAACCTGACTATCACTTGGCATTGAACCCGCTGACCACCAGGATTCACTGGTACGGTAATGTTTACGCATTTCATCAGCGATTTTTTGCAGACTTGCCGGCATCAGGTCATCATCATCGGCTGCTGGCAACGGCATGCGGATCTTCCATAACCGTCCCCCTTCAAGCAGAGCAAATGCCTGACCTTTCGGCAAGTTAATCA
>NZ_NMQR01000185.1 GCF_003545805.1 Photorhabdus sp. CRCIA-P01
GTCATAGACTGTTTTAGTTTTACTTCTGCTTTATACCCGTAATCATTGAAGATGCTTGATTTTATCCGAAATGGAGATCATTATCCTCGCTATGAAAATATTTATTACATCAGAACAAAAAATCAAACTTGAGCGTCTTCACGACACCACTCGCGATGGTCAAGTACGAGACAGAATAAAAGCTATCCTTCTGGCTTCTGAAGGGTGGAGTTCTGTGATGATAGCTCAGGCATTGCGACTCCATCAGACCACGGTTGACCGCCATATCAGTGATTACCTTAATCACGGTAAACTTAAATCGGGTAATGGGGGGTCTGACAGTTTACTTTCCCAAGAACAAACTGATTTTTTAATCAACCACTTATCTCAACATCTTTTCCATCACACCCATGAAATCGTGGCCTATGTCGCTCAGCTCTGGAATATTACCTTTAGCATTCCCGGCATGAATAAATGGCTACACCGTCAGGGTTTTTCTTATAAAAAACCGTGTGGCGTCCCTCATAAATTCGACGCAGAAAAACAGCGACAATTTATTGAATATTATGAAAATCTTAAAGTCACAGCGAAAGACGAACCCCTCCTTTTTCTTGACGCGGTTCACCCGACTCAAGGTACCAAACTCGGTTATGGCTGGATGCGAAAGGGCGAGAAAAAAACAGTCAAAACAACAGGAAGCCGGACTCGTCTGAATCTATTGGGCGCGCTCAACCTGAATGCCATTGGTCGTACCGTGTTCCAGGAATATCAAACCATCAATGACTACAATATTTGCTGTTTTTTCAATGAAATAAGAAAGTCTTATCCTGACTATCATCAAAAAATTCATCTTATTGTGGATGGGGCGGGTTACAACAAAGCTCATCTTGTGAAGGAGTGGGCTTATGTTAGCAATATTGAGTTACATTACCTTCCTCCATACAGCCCAAATTTAAACCCGATAGAGCGATTATGGAAGGTCATGAATGAACAGGTTCGAAATAACCGTTATTTCGCTGATAAGCATGAATTTCGAGACAAAGTCTTCAAATTTTTCACCACAACGTTACCTGATATAGCGGACTCGCTGACGTCTAGAATTAACGACCATTTTCAGGTGCTAAAAACTGCATCTTGAAGTTTCTTGGGTATA
>NZ_NMQR01000186.1 GCF_003545805.1 Photorhabdus sp. CRCIA-P01
CCCGCAGTGCCGGCCGGTAGCTCAGGATTTCGCTGTAGGGAATGCCACTGAAACTGACCAGATAGTTGCTGTCACGCCGGGCACTGCTTCGCATGGAGACAATCAATACCCCCGCTTTTCCCACCGCGGCCGGTCTCTCCCCTTCCAGCTCCAGCACTAAGCCGGGGACCAGCATCGGGGAAGAACTTTGACCCCGGATCAGGTGCTGCCGGTACAGGTCGCGCTCGTGATGCAGACGGGCATAAAATCCCGCCGTTTCCGGGGCGGGCTGGATCTGTTCTCCCTTGGTCAGAACGTTATCGCCATAGCGATACACTTCACCAATCACGGTAGTATCCCGATCCCGGCCGACCTGATATTGCAGGTCATTCCCTGCTTCCCGGTAGTTGTAGTCCCGCACCTTCACCCTTTGCGTGACCACCCGATGTTCAACGTGCAAATCCCACACCGAATCACGGTCGTTGTGATTCATGCCCGCCGGGTCACGTAACGGTAAACGCACGTCGTACTGATAATTGCGCTGGTTATCCCCAAACCGCACCACGTCAATCCCCAGACGGCCGTCCATTTCGAAGCGATACCACATCCCCACTTCCGCTAAAATACGCTGGATAAAATCCAGATCACTCTCCTGCCACTGCACCACCAGTTCCCGCCGGGGATATTCCCGCACCAGCGTGAACAGAAAATCCTGCCCGCGAAATTCGTGTCGTTCACGCAGGATCTTTTCCACCATTTCCGGGACTGACTGGTGCTGGTAAATCGCACAGCGTCGGGTATGGTGCAGCAACGCCAGACGCGGCTCCAGACAGACCTGATAGCGTGTTTCATCCGCCGAGGTGGCAAGCCGGTTAAACCGGGTGATGACGCCGTGTACTTTACGCACCTGCTCCGGGTTTTCCGGCGCCTGCAAGATAAACGTGGCCGATTTGTTCAATATCACCGCCGGATCGATATCCCTGTTCGGGCTGGTGAAATCAATGGTGTAGCAATACGGGGCGCACAGGCGCTCTTCGCCGGTGAAGCTGAACACCTCCAGTTCGGCATTGCAGCGCCGGATTTCAAGCCGGTAACGGGCATGACCCGGCAA
>NZ_NMQR01000187.1 GCF_003545805.1 Photorhabdus sp. CRCIA-P01
CCGGATTGGCTTTACAGCCTTCCAGCGCAATACGCCCTGCCGTTGCCATTTCAGCCGAGCCCGCAATCAGTATATGACCGCCATAAACCAGCGCATAGCCGCCTGCCGCCACGGCGGTGACGGCAATCGCGGCATTCCGCCGCGCAGTTATGCGCTCTTCCGCCGCTTTATCCCCTTTTTCCGCCGCCAAGATATCTTTTTGATTATCTGCCGATAACTGATACAACATGTGCTCAGTCATGTTGTTACGATAGACAAGCTCCGCGCTGTTTGCCGCACTGTAAGCGCCTTCCGGGGTAGGGCTAATCAGGGCACCTGATAACGCCCCGATAAATTTAGCCGTCTGGGCCTTAGCTTCATTACCCGTCAGCGCTTCCTGAAGTTTATGAATTTGCCGTTCTGTTTCATTCTTATACGCCGGTTCAAATAGCCGGCTTTCCATGGTGATGGCGGCTAATTCAGCCGCCAGCGCGCCCACCGCAGCCCCTTTGGCATCCCCGCCGCCCATTTCGGCAGCCAGGGCAGATACCGCAGCATGGCTAATCGCTTTACCCGGCACACCCAGAATTTCCCCGTTATCCCCAATCAGCCTGGCCCCTTCCGCATTCATCTGGTTACCGATATTGCTCAGTAACGCCGCTTGCAGATTATCCGTAAAACTGCCGCCGTTAATCGCCGTGCCTATGGTTGAGCTTACGACGGAGTGTGCCGCGACACGCTGGGCCACCTGACTCCAGTTATGGTGACTCAATAAGGGAAGCGGCGATTTTATCGGGTCGACAACGCTTTGTCCTTCCACTAATTTTCCCCAGCCCATCGTGTGGTCCAGTCCCCCTAAGGCGCCGCCCACCGCTATTTGGGTCACCAGGGATTTGACTGAATCGCGCTTCGCTAAGGCGGCCAGGGTTTTGCTGAGATCCCCTTTATTTTCAACTAACGCCACCGCCGCCTGCGAGGTCAACCCTATCATCCCGCCATAAGCCGCCCCATAAACCGCGCTCGCCGTGGCCCCGGAGGCGCCTGTCGCCCCCACGGCGCCGCTTCCCGCCCAGGCCGCCAGACCCGAGCCCGCCGTC
>NZ_NMQR01000188.1 GCF_003545805.1 Photorhabdus sp. CRCIA-P01
GCCGGGAATAATTTGAAGATTCAGGCCGAGCAGATGAACAACACCAACGCCGGTCTGGTGACGCAGGTCGTCGAAACGGAAAAATCGCCACATCACGACGCGGTACTGAGCGGCCAGACCACCCGCTATGACTGGTCTCAAGTAGACACTTCCCGCCACAACAAATACGACGTGCACGATGCCATCATGCCGGATGGCAGCCGCAGTAATGACTTTTACGAATATCAGTACACCCGCACCGTGAAGGAAACACAGGTTAAACAGAGTGACCCCGGTAAAATTCTGGCGGGCGGTAATATCACGCTGAACAGTGCGAAAGTCACCAATCACGACAGCCAAATTGTCGCCGGCGGCGCGCTGGACGGGGAAATCGGCGAACTGCACAATATCGCCACTCAGGGCGAACGTATCACCACCGATGCAGGCCGTCAGATTCACTGGTATGCCAAAAAAACCAAGAAAAAAAAGTTCGGGTTCGGTGGCACTAAAACCTCGCAAGGGAAAAGCCGCAGTGGTTATAACCCGGCCCCGGTGATAGAAACCCTTGACCTGAAAACACTGGCCTGGCAGGAGCATACCCGTCCACAGGGTACCGATATCACCCTGACGGACCGACAGACCGGTCAGATTCACGCGGTCCCCACGGCGGTCAAACCGGTGACCGGGATAGATGACCCGACTCTGGCGGACACGGTGAAAGGGCAAACAGTCGACCCGGTGATACGCGTGGTGACCCCCAACACCCGCTTGCCGGATAACAGCCTGTATACGGTGCAGCCGGGCAGTGACAGCCACTATCTGGTCGAGACCGACCCGAAATTTACCCGGTATAAACAGTGGTTAGGCTCGGACTATATGCGGCAACAATTAACGCATGACCCGGCGCTGGTCCACAAACGCCTGGGCGATGGGTTTTACGAACAGCGGCTAGTGCGCGACCAAATCACCCAATTGACCGGCCGACGCTATCTGCCGGGCTACAATAACGACGAAGCACAGTTTAAAGCGCTGATGGATGCCGGAATTGCCTTTGGCCAACAGCAACAGTTAACGCCGGGCGTCGCCTT
>NZ_NMQR01000189.1 GCF_003545805.1 Photorhabdus sp. CRCIA-P01
GGTTATACCCGTTATCTTTCAAGTTGCCTCTTTGTTGGCTGCACTCGCTCACCCCGGTCACATAGTTCGCTATGCTCCCGGGGATTCTCTCCCTTGCCGTCGCGATGCATCTTGAAATCCATAGGGTATATGTCAATTCAACTACCGAAAATCCAACCGAATATATTCTCGGTTGTTAACCCTGATAAATGCGGGGAACAGTCAATTGATGCCGGTATTGCTTAATTGAGAGCTAACCAGAATAAAAATAATCGCGAAGGCCGGTCATCTGCCCGCGAATGAATAGATTCATTAATTGCCTATAGGGTGACTAAATAATTCAATCCTCCCCGTGGGTGCGGATTAAAATCAAGTCTATTTTTATATTATTTTCAATATGTTAATTAATTAACAAAATACAATGCAAGCATTATTATACTCTCCACTTTATGATTAATATTCACTATCATCAATAAAAAGAAATGATTCTCAATTATATTCTGCGAATGAGAATAGATTTTATTATTTAGCGTTACCCCATCCATAATAGCTTTACCCTGCCTTATAATAAAGCCTCACAGACAGGAATATCATGATGATATGGTTATAAAATATCTATCATCGAATGAACAGCAGCACTCAATTCAATATTCTGGCAATAGCCGGGTGACAATACCAATATCACCGTTATCTCTGCCTCAGAGTTATTCCGTCAAATAAGCGATTACTCTTCTTCCCCATCATGATTATTTATCCCCGGCTCAGGAAGGGTATTTCCCGCATGCTCCACAAAAATTGTTTTCGGCAACCGGAACCCTTTCAGGGCCAGCAACGCCAGCGGACCTTTCCCGACTTCGGTGCGTAATACCCAGGTCAGCGGCAATCCGTCCGGCGCAGTCAACGTCAGCCGGTAACGACTGCCGTCCAGCGCGGTCACCTTCGCCTGCGCTAACCACCGCATTAATCCCCACGTCCCCGGATAATCGCCAAACACTCTCGCCCCGGTGTTCACACTCGTCCACGTCAGCACCACGCCGGGGTTATCACTGTCCCCCGGCCAACGTAAACGC
>NZ_NMQR01000019.1 GCF_003545805.1 Photorhabdus sp. CRCIA-P01
TGGCTATTATCCGGCGTGATGCCGGCGGCGATAGCCGGATGAAGGGGATAAACGGCGGTAAGGTAAATTAAAAGATAACTCGTGGCCCTGACCAACGGGGTGCTGCGCTTATCCATCGTACTCTCTCTTTTCTTAAGTTAATCGGGCTTCGGTGATGAAACGGTAATCTTTCCATAGAAAATATTGATAATTTGATAGTGATATAAGCAAACTATTCTAATGTGTGATTAATTTATTGTCTGAATGGATAGTGCGAAATGTGATCAAGAACGAGTTATTTAATCCTGATAATGGGGAATGCGATGTATTAAATGCTAGGAAGTGGCGATAAGGATGGAAATACTCTTTTTTTACATCAATAACAATCCTTTTAATTTTTTAATGGTATTACATCCCAATCCAGCAGGTGTGGGGCATTCTGCTTATGTATTTGGAGATGTTTTTAAATGGGTTGGTCAGTATTCTTTGCGCTTTGATGTTTCATAGAGTGTGTTCTGTTGCAGATAGAAAACCTTTTAATATTCCCGGATGATGTTGGTTAGACGTCCATGTCTGGATTGGTATGAGATCAATAGCAATGACGTTTGCGGTTACACACCCTGTCATCACTTTGGTTGTTCCGGCCATACGATATCAGGAGCAATTGAGCAATCCACCCGACTGAGCAACACCCTGTATTTACGCCATTCAGTTAGTGTGGTTTGTTCTTTATCCGTAGCAATATCTAAATCAACGGCGTCCTGTAACGGTGCGATAGTATTTGTGGCCTGTGACATCAGATGCTGCTTCTTTCGTTCTGCCGAACGTTGCAGTTCTTTTTGAGATGGTGGCGGAATATCACCCCATGTGGGTAACCCATCAGAGCCGGCAATACGGCGCTTTCCTACCGGTGGACTATTCGACGCGAATTCTAAATAAATTTTCTCACTTATCTCAATACCATCTTCAGGCCATGAGTCAGAAGCCATATATCGTTGTTTTAGTTCAACCGGATAAAATGAATTTGATTTTGGGCTATAAATATACCTCATTTAATACCCCACAACATAAATCATAGGTCGATATTGACGATTATATGCACCAGTTGCAACTAATTGCAGCTCCACAGTGACTGATGCTTTATCCCAATCAATAACTTGCCAAAAACCGTCAGAATAGACGTCGTATTTAGGTATTTTGGTTGACACCTGAACATTTAAAATACCTGTTGGAAAAGTTATTGGTAACGGAACCTGCATTGAAAGTTCTGCTGTCGCGATTTCACCTGTCGTCCATGCCGTAATGACCCCTGTGTTATGATCTTGAATCCATCCCGCAGTTTCCAAAAGTGTTGAATCTCTAACCAATTGGCTAACCCACCCACCCCATGTGTTTCCCTTATCCCAAGATTGCCGAACGACTTCTTGTCCATGATGAGATGTGTAACGCTGGAAAATAACGTTACCTCCGTTCAATGCTTCCAAAATTCCATCTCCGTATAAATACCCTGTGGAAAGCAGCGGAAAATCTGGGACAGAAGACGGATTTGAAACAGTTACGTTATAGAATCCACTCAAGACATAATCACTAAACCGGTTACCGTTTCCAATGGTTCCCAAACTGGTAACATTCATTGCTCCGATGTCAGCAGCATTCAAAGAGACATCATTAGTCAGTGCTCTTCCATTAATTTTCCTGCTATCAGGCACCGAATTTTTCGCCAGTTCCACAGTTTCCCGTAACCCGAGATTCTTCACAAACTCCGCTTTATCAGGAACATCCGCCCCGTTCTGCTTTTTCTCCAAGAAATTAGAATTATTTTTGAGGGCGTTTTGATTAGCTGTATTTGCCAGATCATATGCTACTTTCACTGCTTTAGATGTTGCCGCATGAGTTTCACTATCACTAAAGACATCATTACTTAGAGTAACAAACCCTCTATCGTCCAATGTTGCGTAAGGGTGGTTCCTGCTTTGTACGTGCTCTTCAATCGCGCTTTTGATTGAATCTCTAACATATTCAGGTGTTGGTACTACTACTAAATTATCTTCTAAGGTTTTTATTTCAGTTTTTTTATCTTGAGTGCTCATATTTATTCCCTCATTTAATCAACAATACACATTGCTAAGTAACATGAAGGCGGGGGGATACTTCTCCGCCTGTAAACATCAATAAAATTGGTTTATCAACACTGGAGAGTACGACTTAACTAAATTTAGTTGGTTAACATTTGGTGAGCTGTATGTTTCGATAACAGAATGACATAAAATAACATATGGTCAAACATAATTTCTTATCTCAGTTTATTGATACACCTATCCGTTAAACTCATTCAACAGTGGTGCTTATGGACAAGTTAAGAGCAATCAACGAGTTTGAAGGCCATCTTAAAAGCCCCCTGATTAACCGAACGACCCGAAGCATGCATATAACCGCAAGCAGCAGGAATTATCATCATCAAGTGTGCAACATCCTGGACGAGCTTGAGCATGCTAACTTATCAGTTATGGAAACTTCTTACACTCTGACAGGCACGATAAAAGTGAGTATTCCAATATCTATAGGGTTAAAGGTATTAAATCCACTGATATGTTAGTTTATGCATGCTCACAAAGCCCTATCGGGCTTTTCACCTAAAAATAGAGGTTCCCCAAGGCTGATTAATAAAATAGGCCAACAAATAAAATTCTGACAAGCACCGTAACTTGATACACTTGAACGATGACTACTATTACTATTATCAAATTTTAAGGAATAACATGTCGTTATATCAGGACCACCAAGCTCTTGAGCAGCTTACACTCGGCAAAACTACTTTATATCGTGACCAATATGATGCCAGCTTATTACAAGCTATACCCCGTAATATGAACCGTGAACCACTGAAAATTTTCCCTGACAATTTGCCGTTTCACGGCGCTGATATCTGGACACTATATGAGCTGTCATGGCTGAATAGCCGTGGTCTGCCGCAAGTTGCTGTCGGGCATGTTAGTTTAAATGCAGTAAGTAAAAACCTGATTGAATCTAAAAGTTTTAAGCTCTATCTGAACAGTTTTAACCAGACTCGTTTTGAAAGCTGGCAAGCCGTCGAAGAAACACTACAGCGCGATCTGGCTGCTTGTGCTGAGGGCAAGGTGGAAGTGACACTTCATCATCTAGATCATTTTAATAACCAACCCATCGCCGCTTTTACCGGTGAATGTATTGATGATCAGGATATTGAAGTGACTGAATATAATTTCAACCGTCATTATCTGCAAGGTGCAGCACAAGGCCCGCAAGTGGAAGAAGTTTTGGTTAGCCATCTGCTGAAATCTAATTGCCTGATCACCCATCAACCTGACTGGGGATCTGTCCAGATCCACTACCAAGGGCCAAAAATCAATCGAGAAGCACTGTTACGTTACTTAATATCATTCCGGCATCACAATGAATTTCACGAGCAATGTGTCGAACGTATCTTCAACGATTTACAACAGTTATGTGCACCCGAAAAGCTCTCAGTCTACGCACGTTATACCCGTCGCGGGGGATTAGATATCAACCCGTGGCGTACAAATAGTGCAAACTTTGCTCCAGCAACAGGCAGATTGGCACGTCAATAAATCCGTTTTAAATCTGCTTTCCTAAGCGCAATTTGTGAAAAATAAGCTGAAATAGGGCATGTAATACATTCAGTTTAGTGATATTGATATGTAATCCATACACGGTATACAAGGAGTCATTCTTGATCACACATATCAACCCACTCGGCTCGATGGATTTATTATCTCAACTTGAAGTAGATATGCTAAAGAGTACCGCAAAAAGTGATCTGTATCGCCTGTTCCGTAATTGCTCACTGGCCGTACTCAATTCAGGTAGCCAAACCGATAATAGTAAAGAGCTGCTCTCTAAATACACCGATTTTGAGATTAACGTATTGCGCCGTGAGCGCGGGGTAAAACTGGAACTGGTGGATCCACCAGAAGACGCATTCGTTGATGGAAAAATTATTCATTCACTACAAGCTAACCTGTTCGCAGTGCTGCGGGATATCTTGTTTGTTCATACACAGATTACCGATCCAGGACAACAAGATTATTCCGATTCAGAGAATAGCGCACACATCACCAACAGAATATTCTCTATTCTGCGCCACGCCAGAGCGCTGCATACCGATGAAGATCTCAATATGATCGTCTGTTGGGGAGGCCACTCCATTACTAAACAAGAGTATCAATATGGCCGTAAAGTCGGTAATCAGCTTGGGTTACGTGGACTGAATATCTGTACCGGCTGTGGCCCCGGAGCAATGGAAGCACCGATGAAAGGTGCAGCTGTCGGCCATGCCCAACAGAATTATAAAAATAGCCGTTTTATTGGTATTACCGAACCATCAATCATTGCGGCTGAACCCCCAAATCCATTAGTGAACGAGCTGATTATCATGCCAGACATCGAAAAACGTCTGGAAGCTTTTGTTCGTATTGCTCATGGTATCGTTATTTTCCCAGGGGGTGTCGGTACAGCAGAAGAATTGCTTTATTTGCTAGGTATTCTGATGAATCCAGAAAATCAGGAGCAAATACTGCCGTTGATTCTTACCGGACCGAAGGAGAGTGAGAACTATTTCCAAGTTCTGGACGAATTTATTGTTCATACATTGGGCAAAGAGACACGACGCTATTATCACATCATCATTGATAATGCGCCTGAAGTTGCCAGAATAATGAAAAAAGCGATGCCATTAGTGAGAGATAACCGCCACAGTACCGGTGATGCATACAGTTTTAATTGGTCAATGAAGATCAATTATGATTTGCAACAACCGTTTGAACCATCACATGAAAACATGGCTAATCTCAATCTCTATCCTGATCAGTCATCTGAAAAACTGGCGGCGTCATTGCGCCGGGCTTTTTCCGGAATTGTTGCAGGCAATGTAAAAGAGGTGGGTATTCAATCGATTGAAAAACACGGCCCATTCAAAATCCACGGTGATGCTAAGATAATGCGCCATATGGATAAGCTACTGAAAGACTTTGTGGAACAGCACCGAATGAAACTACCAGGAGGTACTGCCTACGAACCTTGCTACGAAATCATCAAATAAAATTACCTGAAAAAATATCCACGCTCCACGGATGGAGCATTATGTTATTTAAAGTGATCCCATATGATACACCTTCTTATTGTTGATGCTCTTAACCTTATCCGACGCATTCATGCTGTGCAGAGCAGCCCATGCATTCCTGCTTGTGAACATGCGCTAAGGCAACTTATCCAACATTCTCATCCCACACATGCCGTCGCAGTATTCGATGAAGAGAATCGCAGTCACAGTTGGCGTCACCAGATATTACCTGACTACAAAGCTGGCCGTTCGCCCATGCCTGACAATCTGCAACAAGAAATGCCGCAAATCAGAGCATCATTTGAGCAACAAGGGGTCACCTGCTGGCATGCCAAAGGGCATGAAGCTGATGATCTGGCAGCAACACTAGCCGTAAAAGTGACTTCTGTTGGTCACAACGTAACGATTGTTTCTACTGATAAAGGTTATTGCCAATTACTTTCACCGAATATCCGTATCCGTGACTACTTCCAGAAACGCTGGTTGGATATGCCCTTTGTTCAACAAGAGTTTGGCGTTTTACCAAAGCAACTACCTGATTATTGGGGTCTGGCAGGGATAAGCAGCAGTAAAATCCCAGGAATTCAGGGGATCGGGCCTAAAACCGCCGCCACTTTACTGCAACAGGCCGGTACACTAGATAACCTCTTTCAGCACCTCGACCAACAACCCGATAAATGGCGCAATAAACTAGAGTCAAATCAAGAAATGGCATTTATCAGCCGGGAAGTTGCGTCATTACGTACCGATCTGGCTTTAAATGGTAATTTGCAACAACTCCGGCTGACAACAGCAACCTAACGAAAATACTTCGCTATCTTATCCAGATGTTCGCCTTTTAATTCTCCGGCCTCACTAAGCAGGCCGATCCAAGCCTTAATACAATTATATTTTGCTTGTGAGAGATCACGTCGAGCAGTATATAACTGCTGTTCAGCATTCAAGACATCCACATTAACCCGCTGCCCAAGCGCAACACTTTTACTGGTTGCGTCTACCTGCAAGCTAGCTGATTCAACCGCCATTTCATAAGCACTAATTCGTTTTTCACTATTTAAATACTGATTATAATTGCGGCGTAGCGCATTAAGGATTTCTCCAGCCTGAGCATCAAGATCATATTTAGTCCTGCCATAGTGGGCCGCCGCCTGACGTACAGAGGCCGACGTAGCACCACCATTATAGATATTCATGCTCATCCGCAAGCCAATGGTATCGGTTCGATACTTTTGATCTATGGTATTATCGCTGCTGGATTCGTTTTCAGAATGGGAAGCGTAGAACTCCAGCCTGGGTAAATGGCCCGCCCGATTACGTTGCACTTCATGGTACGCAGCTTTCACTTCCTGACGCGAAGCAGCCAAAACCGGATTGTTGGCTAATGCCAATGTTTCCCACGCCTCATAACGTTCAGGCGACAATCTCAATATCTGGAATCGCTTTTTATCTGATAACCGTTGCACCGGTAAATCAATAGGGAGAGGAGTACCCACAATTAGCTGTAAGCTTCGGATTGCCGCATCCAAATCGTCTTTGGCCGCTATCTCATCGGCAATCGCCTGACTGTAACGGGATTGTGTTTCCACCACATCAGTACGTGTCCCTTCACCAGAAGTAAACAATTTCTTATTCAGTTCCAGTTGCTTTTCATAAGCCATTTTCTGCCGTATGACTAAATCAATCTGATCCTGAGCATAAGCCACATCCACGTAAGCATTGACTACCCGAACAGCCAACTGCTGAAAATTCGCCCGAAAACGCTCATTGCTCATCAAAGTGTGAGCTTGGCTGGCTTTATAGCGAGCCCATATTTCAAAATCGATCAACGGCTGAGTCAACACAACAGCCGCGTTATAACTGCTATATTGGCGATCCCGGCTGCTAGTTGTCTTCCTACCCCAGAAGTCAGACCCAACAGATTCCATATGTTGCCAATTCCGTGGTGAATTTTGGTAAGACATTATTACTTTAGGTAACAAGTCTGCTCTGCCGATTTTTTCGTACTCCTCACCACCTTCCCGCTCTTTCACTGCGGCAAGGAAAGTAGGATCATTTTCCAATGCCAGCGCATAGGCTTCAGTCAAACTCAATGCCCATGTAGGAAAAGAGAACAGACCGACGCAGAAGAAAATCAGCAAACTCATTGATAAAGAAGCATTATTCAGTTTCATAATCACTCCTCTATCAACGATGTTGAAGCCCGATCCCACAATGGCTTAAACAGATAACTTAATAGAGAACGGGAGCCCGTTTTGACAAAGACCTCAACCGGCATCCCTGGCCTGATATCCAACCCTTTCAGTTTTTCCATTCCCTCTGGAGAGACAATCACTCTCATCTGATAATAAGGTTGGCTGGTTGCTGGATCGACCAACCTATCCGCGGAAATCACGGCAACTTTTCCTTCAACTTTTGGCGTTCGATTCTGGTTAAAAGCGGTGAACATCAGATCCACATTCAACCCTTTACTAATCTTATCCGCCAAATTAACCGCAACACGAGTTTCCACTTCAAGCGCCATCTGGTCCGGCAGAATTTCCATTAGTTTTTCGCCGGGAGCAACAACCCCACCTTGGGTAAAAATATTTAACCCCACAACAGTGCCATCAACCGGCGCAACAATTGAGGTATGAGTCAGTTCAAACTGGGCTGTATCTAGCTTATTTCTATATTCACTGGCAGAGACCTGTACCTCTGCTAATTGCGTGCGCACTTCCCGCTGATAGTCTGCTTTGCGCTGAATAATACGCTGCTGTGTTTCCTGTAATTGTTTTTCAAGCTGACCCGCTCGTCCTTCCATTTCCGCTATGCCGCTGTTGAGTTCAGCCTGTTCACGCAGAAGTTCCAGATAACGATTTCGCGGAAAATAGCCCTCATCCGCTAAAGATTTCAGATTAGTTATTTGCTCTTTAAGCGCCGCCTGCTGCATGCGTTTGCTGAAAAAAGAAGATTTCAGCCCTTTAATTTGGAAATTTATTCCTTCGACAGACTGCTCAAGCCCTCCCAAGTCGCTTCTCAGCACTTCACGGCGTGATACAAAAAGTTGTTTTTGCAGTTCGATTATCTCATTTACCCGTGGTTCAGATTGTAATTGCTGTAATATGTCGGGGAAAATTAACGCGTCATCACCATGCTGCTCAGCTAATAAACGGGCTTCCGTTGCCAGCGTGGTATACAGTTGATCCTGAAGTACATCGACCTGTGCTTTTGCCTGCACCTGACTGAGCTGGACGAGTATCTGACCCGCTTTTATTATTTCTCCTTCAACAACCTTAATCTGGCTGATGATACCGCTTGCCGGGGCCTGAACTGTTTTACGATTACCATCCACAACCACCACACCGGAAGATGCAACCCCTTTATCCAACGGTGCGAACGCGGCCCAAATGAGAAACCCCAGGATCCCCACACCAATCACTAACCATCCTAGTCGTAAAAAACGCCTTTCTTCCAAAGGCAACAATCCTTTTTCATCTCTTACCGGCGTAATCTGATCAGACATATCCACTCCCGGACAGAAATCTCCGTCTCAGCTATTTGATATTATTATAATTAAATGCACATTTACCTATGATGCCCGTGCGACTGCCTTAGTCGCAGAATGTTCCTGACTATCATTCCTTTGCGATAAAGCGGTCATCACTTGCTGAGATGAACCGAACATCTTCATTTTCCCCTGAACCAGCAGCAATATTTTGTTTGTCTGTGATAACAATGAGGTGCGATGAGTAATCACAATCACGGTCTTTCCTTGTGCCTTTAACTGAGAAATCGCCTCATTCAATGCTCTTTCTCCTGCCTCATCCAGGCTGGAATTAGGCTCATCCAACACGACCAATGACGGCTCGTCATATAGCGCACGAGCAAGGCCAATTCGCTGTTTCTGTCCACCAGATAATCCAACGCCTCCAGCACCAATCACGGTGTCATAGCCCTTATCAAGAGCTAATATCAGCTCATGAACGCCCGCTTTCTTCGCCGCCTGTACCACCTTTTCTGGCTCAACTTCATTAAAACGAGCAATATTTTCAGCGATAGTGCCACCAAACAACTCAATATCTTGCGGTAAATAACCGATTGAGGAGCCCAGTTCATCTTTATTCCACTGATAAATATCTGCATTATCCAGACGAACAACGCCTTCCTGTGTCGGCCATATTCCGACCAATAACCGGGCAAGAGTCGATTTCCCAGACGCACTGGGACCAATTAATCCCATCACCTCACCGGCATCCAACGAAAAGCTAATATCCTGTAAAACAACCTTACTGTTTCTTCCCGGAGGTGCCGCGGAAACTTTATCCACGGCTAAATTGCCTTTTGGCGCAGGCAATGACATGCCCGGTTTGCGTTCCGGTTGCTGTTCCAACAGGTTAGTTAACCGTTGCCATGACAAACGAGCACCACTCCAGCCTTTCCAGGCTTGAATCAGTTGTTCAATCGGTGAAAGCGCACGTCCCATCAAAATTGAAGCCGCAATCATCATGCCCGGCGTAATATGCCCACCAATCGCTAACCAGCCCCCTAATCCCAAGATCAGTGACTGCAAGGCCAAACGCACTGTTTTAGTGACTGAATTAATCACTGAAGCCCGCTCACTAGCAATGCGCTGGAAATCCAGGAAACGCTCATGTAATCCAAACCATCTCCGACGTAGCACTGGCAACATACCTAACGCCTCTATGACTTCGGCATTACGTAAATTAGTGCTAGCAAGACTTGCTGAACGTAGAGAGAGTTTACTGGCTTCGGATAACGGCTGATTTGATAACCACTGATTCAACACAGCCAAGGCAATCAATACCAGTGCACCTCCCAGTGACAACAGACCAAGCCAGGGGTTAAAAAGAAAAATAACGAGCAGATAGATTGGAAACCAAGGGGCATCAAAGAAGGCAAACAAGGCGTTACCCGTCAAGAACTGGCGGATATTTGCCAAGTCATTGAGCATCTGACCGGCATCAGTAGTGCCATTTTTTAGATTCGATTCATAAGATGCGGTATAAACCCGGTTATTCAGCTTCATATCAAGCTGGCTACCAATACGGATGACAATCATGCTACGGATATATTCCAGCATTCCCATCATGGTAAACATGCCGAGGGTAATCAGAGTCAACATCAGCAAAGTGATTTCATTGCCCGACGGCAATACTCTGTCATAAACCTGCAACATATAAACAGACGGAACTAACATCAGCAGGTTAATAAAGGCAGTGAACAGCCCGATAGTCCAGAATACCCGGCTACGAGCACGAATGACATCAGTAATTTCATCCTTCGGGAGCAGTAATTTCACACTATTTCCTTATTTTTATTTTTTTAAAAATATAACTATCTGATGTTAATGTTTCCTTTATTATTCATTTTTCTTATTAGTCTTATTGGGCTTCATCATTAATTCCCGACCATCGGCAAAGCGGGCAAACCAACCATCTGGCTCATGAGCAAAGAAAGCTAAACCACTCCCCTGTTCATCAGTAATCGTGAGGCCGTCAGGTGTTGGCCGCCAACCGGCAGGCACTTCGCCAAACATATACGCCAAACAATCGTTATCACCATTAAGTGACCAAATTGATCCCTCTGGTAAGGGGTGTTCGGTCAATGACACATCACATTGTTGATGTTTATCCGACAGTTGCCACACGCCTTTCAATTCACTAGCGTGTGGGAGATCAAGGCTACTTGCCATACTTCCTCCGATAATGCTGAATGTAAGAGCAACAAAGAATGCAAATTTCAGATACCTAACCGCAAAAACCATGCCGCCTCCAAACAAATAACCGCATCCAAGTTAGATGCGGTTGTGTTGTTGTGTTATGAAAGGATGAAATCAGACTCTAATATTGGCTCGCCAACAATCTTTACCCAAAAATCATCGTAGGAAAA
The DNA here is from genome assembly GCF_003545805.1 of Photorhabdus sp. CRCIA-P01. Taxonomy (GTDB): domain Bacteria; phylum Pseudomonadota; class Gammaproteobacteria; order Enterobacterales; family Enterobacteriaceae; genus Photorhabdus; species Photorhabdus antumapuensis. The sequence goes on from NZ_NMQR01000019.1 coordinate 10,988, forward strand.
TTTATCGCCCAAATTAATGGCGAAATCATTCACCTTATCAACAGTGTTATAACGAAGCACAGCTTCTCCGACGGCACCGGTGAATTCCTCTACAAACTTAACGCCACCCTTCCCGGCTTCACCCAGATCGAACAGTGACACATCAATCTTGTCTTCACCGGAAACAAAGTCATGGATCCAATCACGCTCAAGAGGAGGTGATTCCTTGGCACTCAGGTAGACAAAGGTATCTTTGCCTTCCCCGCCCCAAAGATTATCTGCTCCCAAGCCACCGTAAATGATGTCATCACCCGCTCCACCCTTCAGAGTGTTGGCGGCATCATTCCCGATTAAAACATCATTACCACTGCCACCAATCGCATTTTCAATCGTGACACCACGGGCAATAGAGACGTTTCCTTTCAGCCCACCAACATCAGAGAAAGACGCTTCATTCAGATTGATACGTTGATCCTGAGTAAAACCAGAGAAATCAAACGTATCATTACCACCTGTATCCCAAGCGGTGAACAACAGTTTGCTGTTCTCATCTTTTGCGGTATAGAAGTCACGATCTGTGTTGGAATTAAAACCATATACTGTGTCATCGGCACGGATTGTATTATTCGCGCCATATACCGCCTGAATGGCAGCAATATCGTTAAGTAATGGTGCGGAAGAATAAATACCTTTAAAGTCCTGACCGGTATTTTTCTCACTAAAATAACTCATGACGGTATAAGCACGGCTATCTTCAAAATAAGTAGCGCTGTTCTTATAAGTTGGGCTTACATCGTCAGACGCATTATAATCAGCCGGATGTTGCAACCCCAGAGTATGGCCAATCTCATGAGTAAACGTTTGACGGCCATAACCATTCACGTCGATATCGTTGTTTGAGAAAGTACGGCTTTTTGCGTTATACCAAGTGCCTAACTGCGTCTTCTCTGGCCTTGGCAGATAAGCAAACGCATAACTCCCAGTCAAACTCACATCAAAGAACCCAAAGGTGACATTTGCCTCTTTGACATCAGTGGTTTCAACAAAATTAATATTAGCAACATCAGCCCAAGATTGTATTGACAGTTTTGCAGCAGCTTTTTGCTCATCATTAAATGCTGAAAATTCAGAAATATGCCACGGCATATTATCCGGCTTACTCTCCAGAAAAGTATACTTTAATTGGAAAGCTTTAGATTTATCGTCGTCCTGATGCCCCCAACGATAATCACCCCGGATTAATTCTTTAGCAGCGTCTTTACTGGGCTCATGCTCAACGACAATATTAGAATCCTTACCTGGTATATAAGCCTGTAACCATTTCAGCAACTCATTTGCTTTTTCTGAACCGCTAACGTCTTCCGAGTATGAAATTTTCTTCTTTAAAGACATATATTTCTCCATAAATTCAGGACTTAGATGTAAAATTCTTCTTATTTAATTAAATACAAGTCAATAAAACCTGAAAAACCTGAAAACAACAGACCGCCCCTGGTCATACAAATTAACAACTAAAATCCCTTTCACATAAACGTAACACTAAAGTTAATTATGTAAAAAGCAATTAACATATTTTTTTAATATAAACGTGATAAAAATAACATAAAACAAATAAACGATTGTTTTATATAACATAACTATTTAAGACGAAAAAAATACCGCTAATTTCTTAGTGGTATTTTCTTACGAATTAATTATCGATTATTTAACTATCTATGAAGTAAACTTTAAAAAATTTATAGCATTATTATTGATAATTTTAATCAGAAATTATCCCAAGCCGTTATATGAATAGACAAAATCAGAATAATCAAACCGCCTTAGACTGCAAGATTGAACGATATGACACATATGGAAAGGCTCTAAACCAGTAAACACCCCATATATTAATAACAACTTAATTAAATCAATAAAAAACATATATTATAGAATAGTTAATATTTATTTTATTCTAAAACACTCCGCACCAATATAATAAAATTATATTGGTAATTTTGAATATTAAAATAATAATATCAACATAGCTGATTAACTCACAAATATATTAAATCTAAAACAGCAATTTAAATCTATATAATATAAATATTACTCACATTTAATATCACAATTAAATTTCATTACTTAAAACCTTAATTAAACTAATTAAGAAAACAATCTCTTTCATTATTTCCATTTTATAATCTTAATTTATTGAATTATTTCACATTAATTTTACTTTTAATTAAACGATTATAATAATATATTTATTCTGCCATTTACCTTAAGTCAAGTACAAAGTCAACAATTTTACGACATAAATCATACAATATTCATTGTCACAGTAAATCATAATCACCTCACATGTAATACTTTCTTAGCTGAAAAAAACGCCTCAGAATATAGCTGAGGCGATTTAGGAAATCTTATTTTTTGCGTTATTCCAGCATGATGATGAACAACAGTGAATCAGTCATCATTCCGGCTAGCTGCATAAGCAGACCAAATACGACGAACATGAACCGTTATTTCTTCCCTGTCATGATAAAGGTGTTTTGCCTGAATTTGTGCATTTATACCACCCTCTTTTAATTGCAGGTTCATTTTCTGCAAATTATGAGCAACTTCTTCATAACGCTTTTTCATGGGTAATTTAAGATTAAAAATAGCTTCCCTGCACCAACCATTAACCAACCAATCTGCCATTAATTGCGTCACTTTTGCTGGTTTTTCCACCATGTCGCATACCAGCCAATAAATGTTTCTTGTCGAAGGCTCAAACTTAAAACCATCAACTTTATGATGCTTAACCTGACCGGTATCCATCAAGCTTTGCGCCATTGGTCCATTATCCACCGCATGAACCATCATACTACGTTTCACCAGTTGGTAAGTCCAACCACCAGGGCATGCACCTAAATCAACCGCATACAAACCGCTAGCCAACCGCTCTTCCCATTCGTCATATGGGATAAAAACATGAAAGGCTTCTTCCAGTTTTAATGTTGAACGACTTGGTGCATCCGAAGGAAATTTCAACCGAGGAATACCCATATAAAATGGCGAATTATTGTTACTGTAAGAATAACCGACATAACAGCAACCCGGAGCGATAAAGAAAACGTGTATCACCGGGCGGTTAACATTTTCCCGAATCTGCAAGATCTTTTCCTGACGCATGGCATTACGCAGCGGAACAGTAAATTTTCGACAGAATTTCAGTAACTCTTTACTTTCATTAGTATCAGGCACCTCAACCCGTAACTCACCTGCACGCTCAATGACACCATGCAGCATACCTACAATCGGGCTTATCCGATCTTCAGGAGGTAAATCTCGCAATAATTCACCCACGACCAGCATCTGGCGGGCAAAAATCAGCTCCCGAAATGGAATATCACGAATCAGCCGATCGGCATCTTCATATTGATAACACTCAAACAGGACATAACCACTGTTGTCTTTCACCCGGGCAAAACCGTAAATCTCTTTTTGACCCGCTTTATCGGTGATTTCTGCCGCACACTCTTTTTCAAAACCAGGGCGGCAATATAAAGCAATTTTATTCATGGCGAAGCGCCGATTTCCTTAGACGCAAAGCGCCAATTAATACTAAAAACCAGCCGATAAGAAAGCTGAACCCTCCAACTGGCGTAATATAAGCGAAGAATTTAATCTGTAATAAGGCCATACAATAGAGACTGCCACTAAACAACAAAATACCTACCGCAAAAAAGACGCCGCTCCAGTAAAACCAGAGCACAACTTTACGCATTAGCATGGCAGACATCGCCATCATTGCCAGAGTGTGAATACCCTGATATTGCAGACCGAGATCAATCCAACTTATCTGATATTTTTCCATCATCGGAGATAATAAATGTGACCCTACAGCACCAAACGCCACATAGAAAAACCCACTGAAACCAGCAAAGATAAGCATTAAGCGACTATTCACTGTTATCTTCCTTTTTCATATTCTATACCCGTCATCTTTCAAGTTGCCTCTTTGTTGGCTGCACTCACTCACCCCGGTCACATAGTTATCTATGCTCCCGGGGATTCGCTCCCTTGCCGTCGCGATGCATCTTGAAATCCATAGGGTATATCTGAGAGCTCTTATAGCTCGAATGCCTTATTCCGCTCTTACTCATTGGTAATAAAGCCCAATTTCTCCTGCTCACTCGCTGCCTGTGCCAAAACCCATTGTCTGAATGCGGCAATTTTCCCCAATTCAGCCTGATTGTCATGACAAACAAGGTAAAATGCATTCTTACTCACTAACACATCATTAAATGGGCAAACCAAGCGCCCCGCATCAATTTCAGTCCGAGCCATGACATTATTTGCCAATGCAATACCTTGCCCATGAACAGCGGCCTGGATCACCATTGCACTATGGCTAAATATCGGTCCTTGCTGAACGTTTATCTGCTGCTGCATATCAAGCTGGCGCACATACGCTTGCCAGTCACGACGAGAAGAATCGTGTAACAACGTATGACGCGCCAAATCCGCGGGGGTCTTCAAAGGATTTTCGCCAGTCAGTAACGAAGGAGAACAAACAGGAAGCAAATATTCCGCGTAAAGACGATCAGTGCGTAACCCCGGCCAATTTCCACGACCATAAAATATGGCAACATCGACATCATCAGCAAGCTTATCTTCTTCTCTGTCTACCGCCTGTATCCTGACATCAATGCCTGGATAAGCTAAATTAAAGCTGGACAGCCTTGGAACCAACCACTGGATAGCAAAACTAGGTGAAAGGCTAACCGTCAAAGCACCTTTGGCACTTCTAGCTTGAAGTTTACGTGTTGCTTCATTTATCGCCGTGAATATCTCTTTAATGTCCAGATAGTAGCTTTGACCTTCTTCAGTCAACAATAGTGATCGATTGCGACGACGAAACAGCTTCAACCCAAGAAAATCCTCCAGACTTTTCATCTGGTGGCTAACTGCGGCCTGCGTCACAAATAACTCTTCAGCCGCCTTAGTAAAACTTAAATGGCGCGCTGCGGCATCAAAAACCCGCAACGCATTAAGTGGAGGTAAACGTTTGGACATGTGAGCCCTTATGTAATGTTGGCGATACCGGTAACTCTTTATATTTAGTTATTAGTTTTTGTAATCCGAATCATTATAAATTGTCCCTTGAGGATACACCAGTAAATCCCTATAGTGGCGCCACTTCCTAAGCCGGAACGAAAAGTGAATCAGCTTAACGCTATGAAACTTTTGGCTTTGTGGTTGTGATGTTGTGTTTGCAAGTTGTCTGGGAAACCAGACCCTGTAGCTTAAGCTACTGCTTTTTTTTCACTTCCTGTACATTTACCCTGTCTGTCCATAGTGATTTTTTAATGCACCGCGGTTGCGGTGCTTTTTTTTGGCATAAGGACCGGAACATGGCAATATTATTCCATGTAATAACCTATCCATTTTCCGCCAAAACAATCGGATACATAACCATAAAACAAAATTAATATACTCATGAAAAAGTTCGAACCAGAACAGTTCCGCCAGCAATTTCCAGCGCTACAAAAATTTCCGACACAACACTTTCGGACACAACAACAGACGGTATTTCTGGACAGCGCAGCCACTGCACTCAAACCACAAGCCATGATAAAGGCAACTCAAGACTATTATCAAAACAGTGGCGCTACTGTACATCGTAGCCAACACCAAGCAGCTCTGGAAATCACATCCCGCTATGAACAGGCCCGGCAACGAGTTGCTGAATTCATCAACGCCCCAAAAGCTGAAAATATTATCTGGACAAAAGGAACAACAGAATCCCTCAATCTAGTTGTTCAAAGTTATTTCCGCACTCATCTCCAGCCCGGTGATGAAATCATCGTGAGTGAGCAGGAACACCATTCCAATCTGATCCCGTGGTTAATGTTAGCGGAGCAAATCGGGGCCAAGGTTATTAAATGGTCTTTAGGCAACGGCAAGTTGCCTGACATCAACATTCTGCCTGGACTGCTGAATAAACACAGCCGATTGATAGCCATCAGCCAAATGTCCAACGTGACTGGCGGAGCCGTTGATCTCGCTGCAATAACCGCAATAGCACACCAACATGGTTGTCTGGTCGTTGTGGATGGTGCCCAAGGTGTTGTTCACAATCCCATTGATGTTCAACAATTAGATATCGATTTCTACGCATTCTCTGCTCATAAACTCTATAGTTCGAACGGCGTTGGTGTACTTTACGGCAAAAGTGAGTTACTTGATGCCATGTCTCCCTGGCAAGGTGGCGGGAAAATGCTCTCCCACACTTCATTCAGCGGTTTTATACCAGAAGCGGTACCTTTCCGGTTTGAAGCAGGCACACCGAATGTTGCAGGTATTATTGGTTTTTCTGCCACGCTGGAATGGTTGAAAGATATTGATATTGCCAAAGCCGAGGCCCATGCAATCACACTTACTGATTATACCGAAGAACAACTCTCCGCTTTACCCGGATTTATCAGTTATCGCATTGCGGGTTCCAGCTTATTGGCTTTTAATTTTACCAACATTCATCACAGTGATTTGGCAGCCATTCTGGCAGAACAAAATATTGCCTTACGTTCCGGTCAGCACTGTGCTCAACCCCTGATCGAAGCATTAGCTATCAGCGGCTGTTTGCGTGCTTCCTTTATGCCTTACAACAACCAACAGGATGCCGATGCTTTAATTCAGGCAGTAAAATTTGGCCTTTCTCTATTACAGGATGAATGAATTACAGGATGAATGACATTATGACTCAAGCCGCTGAAAACCAGATTGCACCACACCCATTTGGCCGGGAAATCAGCCAACAACAGCTCATTGCAACCTTTGACCAATGCCGCCAATGGGAAGATCGTTATCGCCAGTTAATCTTACTGGCAAAGAAACTGCCTGCACTGCCTGAAAACTTAAAACAGCAAGACACTGAAATGTCCGGCTGTGAAAACCGGGTTTGGTTAGGGCATCAATTACTGCCAGATGGTCATCTGCATTTTTATGGTGACAGCGAAGGCCGCATTGTAAAAGGTCTACTGGCGGTGATCTTGACTGCCGTAGAAGGCAAAACACCGGAACAAGTTTTAGCAACTAACCTGTTGGCACTGTTCCACCAACTTGGGCTGGAACAACAGATAAGTGGCTCACGGTTGAACGGCGTCAAGTCACTGATTAATACCGTGCAAAACGCCGCGAAATCTTATATCAAAGATCACCCTGACGTTGCGCTTTAGCCACCATTTTTTTCAGGGCATGGGAAACTGCTACAAATCCAAATGTCGCCGTGACCATCGTTGCGGCACCAAAACCAGAAGCACAATCCATACGCTTAGTTCCCTCTGCGGTACTTTTCGCGGCACAAACAGAGCCATCACTCTGCGGATAAACTAATTGCTCGGTTGAAAACACACAATCAATACCCAATTTACCTTTACCATTCTTCACAACACGATAATCAGATTTCAGCCTTTCTCGCAGTTTAGCCGCTAAAGGATCCTGAACCGTTTTCGCCAAATCAACAACCTGGATCTGTGTTGGATCAAGCTGCCCACCTGCGCCACCAGTTGTGACCAATGGAATTTTATGGCGGCGGCAATAAGCCAACAGCGCCGCTTTTGGCCTGACACTATCGATAGCATCAATCACATAACTGAATCCAGCCGCCATCATCTCTTCAACATTATCGGGTGTGAGGAAATCATCAACACAAGTCACTTTGCACTCTGGATTAATTGCCAGAATACGCTCGGCAATCACCTCAGTCTTTGGTTGCCCAATATGCTGTTTTAACGCATGTAATTGACGGTTAGTATTGGTGATACAAACATCGTCCATATCAATCAAAGTGATCGCACCGATTCCTGTACGCGCTAAAGCCTCAGCCGCCCAAGAGCCCACACCACCGATACCTACAACACAAACATGAGAATGGCAAAACAAAGAAAGCGCTTTTTGACCATATAAACGGGCCGTCCCCGCAAAGCGCTGCATATATGCATCAGAAAGAGAAGTTTGCATTACTGAATATCAATCCTGAAAACCTGTTATAAAATTTATGAAGAGCCATCACTGATTTACCATCAACATGGTAGGCTGCGCTTTTCGTAACACCCAAACCCGGCCGTAGTGATTATAGAAACCTGCCGCTATACCCGCCGCATCACCAATACCATGATAGATATCGAAATGATGGCCCTTTATTGCCCCACCAACATCCAGTGCAACCATTAGGCGCATCTGGTACTGGCCAGTAAATTTACCCTCTTTATCCAACAAAGGTATCTCCGCCAACAGTGTTGTTCCTGGCGGAATAAGCATTTTATCCGCAGCCACGGAAGCTTTTGCAATTAAAGGAACACGACTCGCTCCCCGTACCAAGGCATAGTCTTCAGGTTTAAAGAAAACAAATGATGGGTTCTGCTCCAACAGTTCACGAACTTCTGCCTCACGGTGAGATTCCACCCATTTGCGAATCGCCAGTATAGAGATATCTTCCCGCGCAATTTCTCCGCGCTCAATCAGCAACTTGCCAATGCTCCGGTAAATGTGCCCATTCTTACCGGCATAACCCAAAAAAGTCAGTGGCCTACCATCACCAAAATCAACATAACCACTACCCTGTACTCCCATAATATAATTATCAATCAGTGAACGACTATAACCAATAATCAAACTCGGGCTAAGAGCGCCATTGTATATTGCAGTTCGACTTGGCAAACGATATTTACTCTTAGGCGGCATCCGGTACAGAGGATATTTAAATTCACCCTGTTTAATACGGCGAGCCTGTAACACTGGCGTATAATAACCGGTAAATTGGACGTTACCGTAATTATCCACACCTTCCATCTGATAAGCGCGTAAATTAAACAGATTCAACTTACTGGTTTCACCACCCGCTAACATCCAGTTTTGAACGGCGTCAAAAGTTAAGCTATTACGGTTATACAGACGAGGAGCAGACTGACTAATCAGCGCAACCTGCTCTGAAAAATCCTTTGCATTAACTGGCTTACCCTGCGCATTAGGTTGATTAACCAGCCGTAAATCCTGCGCGATATGACCATCTCTATATTGTTGGCCCTGTGCTGTTGGGCGAGAATGACATCCAACCAACAGTGAAATCACGGCTCCACACAGCAGATACTTACCCCAGTATTTCATTGTTGCCTTCTCTACACTGACCAACATGACCCGACGGCAAACCATACCAAACCAATAAAAATAATGAAACCTACCATAAAAAAATAACTTAACGAAACAACGACACAAACGAATAGAAAAACACCGATACGCAGAGTAACTAATCAAAAACGTAACGAAACAAACAATAATTAATAAAAAAACTTGCATCGGATATGATCCTGAGTATAGTGCCCGCATCGGACGCGGGGTGGAGCAGCCTGGTAGCTCGTCGGGCTCATAACCCGAAGGTCGTCGGTTCAAATCCGGCCCCCGCAACCAATACTATAAAATAGTTCAATATTTGCGAATGGAACCGATTCCAGCAGGCATTAGTGATGCAGGAAAACACAAGGTAGGTTCTAAACGGACGCGGGATGGAGCAGCTTGGTAGCTCGTCGGGCTCATAACCCGAAGGTCGTCGGTTCAAATCCGGCTCCCGCAACCAATTTTCGCTAATCAAAATATTAAAACGGACGCGGGGTGGAGCAGCTTGGTAGCTCGTCGGGCTCATAACCCGAAGGTCGTCGGTTCAAATCCGGCCCCCGCAACCAATTCTCTATGCGTTTCAGCGTAAAAATTCCCAAAACAAAGTTTCCTAATCGATTTACCACCACCATATCTGTTGCTCTGCGGCGACAACAAACGCAAGCAAGACGCGGACATAGCCAGAGCAAGTGAATACTGGCGTGACCAGCTCTATCGCACCTTGTCGGCCGAAGGCAACCCGGAAGTTAGAAGGCTAAATAGGGGAAGGAGTATAGGCTAAAGAAGATAGTCTCCTTTCCCTTTTTAACAGCAAAAATCACCCATAGCGGTAGGTTCAAATCGCCAAATTACCCCCATTCTTGAAATAAGCTTTGATGCCCGCAAAAATTGACTCTGCGATCTGCTGCTGGAAACGCGCAGTTTTCAGTTTTCGCTCCTCTTCCAGATTACTAATAAACGCAGTCTCTACCAGAATCGAGGGAATATCCGGTGCTTTCAGTACCGCAAATCCAGCCTGATCCACCCGATTTTTATGCAGTTTATTCACTTTGCCCATGCGTTTGAGCACTTCACTACCAAATTTAAGGCTGTCATTGATTGTCGCAGTTTGTAACAAATCAAACATCGTATGATCCAGATACTTATCACCACTTTTACTTACCCCACCAATCTGGTCAGCTTCATTTTGCGTCTGGGCCAGAAAACGTGCGGTATTACTGGTTGCACCTTTAGTCGAGAGTGCAAAAACCGAAGAACCACGGGCAACTCGGTTAGTAACGGCATCAGCATGAATAGAAACGAAGAGATCAGCTCGCATCTTACGCGCTTTTGCCACCCGGACTTTTAGCGGGATAAACACATCTTCATTGCGGGTCATATAAACTTTCATACCCGGTTCACGCTGAATAAGCGTTCTCAATCGACGAGCAATTTGCAGAACAACATCTTTTTCGCGGGTCTTATATTTGCCAATAGCACCAGGATCTTCCCCACCATGTCCTGGATCGAGCATGATAATGATTGGCCGGTCTTTACCTGCTTTGCCTGACTTTGGTCTTTCCACTGGCAGATCTTCTGCCAAATGACCTTTATTGTACTCTTCAAGCAGAGCAAGTAAGGGATCATCATCCGTATTCATTCCCGCAACCGGATACATATCCAACACCAGACGATGTTTAAATTTCGCCACTGGTTTCAAAGTAAACATATGTGGGCTGACCGATTGCTTAACTTCAAACACCAAGCGAACGGTTTTAGGATTAAACTGCCCTACCCTCACCAGTTTAAGATAAGGATCACGGGACTGAATCTGCTCCCCCATCCCGCTTAGAGTATGATTCAGTTGTACACCTTCAAGATCAACCACAATTCTATTTGGATTTTTTAGCACAAACTGGCGATATTTGAGTGGGATATTGGATTCAAGAGTCACACGGGTATAACTAGATGCCGGCCAAATACGTACTGCGATAATTTTTGCTGACGCTGCGTAACCCACCTGGCTAACGCTAAGCAACCACATTGCTGCGGCTCCCTGTAACAAACAACGTCGTGACAGATTATGATCTGAATGACTCATCTACTAATATTCCATTCATAAAATACAAACATTCAGGGTGATATTCACCAAGTGAAAAACACTAACCAATCAGCATTATGCTGTCGTCAATGAAAAGCATTTTATATTTTGCAAATTATTAACGTCTACATGTATATCAAAATGTTTTTACCTTAATTGCCTCTTGCCATTTTCTCTCAAAAGGAATAAAAAAGCATAAATTACGAATAAAAATTCAATCGAGAGCCTATTATGAAAGAACGAAGCACCGAGTTAGTTGAAGGATTTCGTCATTCTGTTCCGTACATCAATGCACACCGTGGTAAAACTTTTGTTATTATGCTTGGTGGAGAGGCTATTGCTCATGAAAATTTCCCTAATATCATCAACGATATAGGATTACTGCATAGTTTAGGCATCCGTCTGGTTGTCGTTTATGGCGCCAGACCTCAAATTGAACAAAACCTTGCAGACCATCATTACAAACCGGTTTACCACAAACATACCCGTGTAACCGATAATAAAACATTAGAATTAGTCAAACAATCTGCTGGTTTGCTGCAACTGGATATCACCGCACGTCTTTCTATGAACTTGAATAATACCCCGTTACAAGGCGCCAATATTAATGTCATTAGTGGTAATTTTATAATTGCTCAACCGCTTGGTGTTGATGATGGTGTGGATTATTGCCACAGCGGGAAAATTCGCCGTATCGATGAGCATGCCATAAATCGCCAATTAGACAATGGCGCAATCGTGCTAATGGGTCCTGTTGCGGTTTCGGTCACCGGAGAGAGTTTTAATCTGGCATTTGAAGATGTTGCTACTCAGTTAGCTATCACACTACAGGCTGAAAAACTGATTGGTTTCTGCTCTACTCAAGGTGTACAAGATGAAGACGGAAAAATCCTATCGGAAATTTTTCTTAATCAAGCACCGGAGCTGATTAAAAAGCTCGAAGTTAGAGGTGACTACTATTCAGGTACAGTCCGTTTTTTACGGAGTGCAGTAAAAGCTTGCCGTCGTGGCGTTCGTCGCAGCCATTTATTAAGTTATCAAGCTGATGGTTCTCTACTTCAAGAATTATTCTCCCGAGAGGGTATTGGTACTCAAATAGTGATGGAAAGTGCGGAACAAATACGCCGAGCTAATATCAATGATATTGGTGGTATTCTCGAGCTTATTCGCCCACTGGAACAACAAGGCATTTTGGTTCGCCGTTCAAGAGAACAACTTGAAAGAGAAATTGATAAATTCATCATTATCGAACGCGACAACCTGACTCTCGCCTGTGCTGCACTTTACCCTTATCCTGATGAGAAAATTGGCGAAATGGCTTGTTTAGCGGTTCACCCTAAATACCGCAGTTCTTTAAGAGGCGAAGTATTACTGAATCGCATTGCGGAACACGCCAAACAGTTCGGACTGGAAAAACTGTTTGTTCTGACTACCCGCAGTATTCATTGGTTCCAGGAACGGGGTTTTGAACCCGCAGAACTCTCAATGCTACCGATTCAGAAACAAGTGTTATACAACTATCAACGCCGCTCTAAGATTCTTATGTTAAGTTTGGAACCACAGTAATAAACGTATTCATGCCGAAAAAGCCGACTTTTGCGAAAAGAATATGCTGAATATATCAGCCGTTTTGACTGGAAACCGGGACTTTGGACTCATACATATTGTTTGATTACCGCAGACGGCGCTCTGATTGAGAGACTCAAAACAGGCATCAAGAAGCAAGAACACCCAGCGAAATGACAGTTCTTCGAGCTGTTTGCTCACCATCTCTCCCCTCATGCTAAAAGCGCGTTTTACTCGCAATTAGCATTCAGGAAGGAGAATTCCGCAAGTTTTGTTACACAGCGCGATTCACCTATTTATGAAGACCCGCGATAACCATCGCGGGTCTTGTTACCGATCAGTGCCAGTTGGCTGCCAGTACAGGTTGCAACCGCTGTTGTTCGACATCGCCGAGCATTGCGGTCGCAGGCGCTGGCGGCGCGAATGCAACCATCGCCTACCGGTGTAGTCCTTGTTAGCATCTTCACTGGCTAAAGCACCGAAACCATCTTTGAATTTTTTCTCGCCAGCAGCACCATCTATTCCGGCCTTACCACTGTAGTACTCGGAGAACATCTGGCTGACATCTTTTATCTGACCGCTACCATCATCGATCACCAGTATTCCGGTATTGCGATCGGCCCAGCCACTGCGCTTGAGCGTGCCACTGTTGTCCATGTCGAACAACACGCCGTCACGGATATCAGTCATGTGCACACCATTGCCGCTCAGATCCAATAACAACGGGTCAACATAAGTGTTAAACGTTGTCATCGCCGATAAGCCGTTCAACGTCACAGCATTGCGTAAGCCGAAGTCCAGTTGGTTAGTGTCTCCGGGTTGGTAGAAAGGCTTGTAGAACTCCGACAGATAGGTGTTGGGTTTAACATTGGGGTCAAGCTGCATTTCACCGGGACGAATACCACCGGTGGCAAGGCTTGCCATTTGGGTTGAAGTGAAGTCTGTTTTATTGAGCATATCCCCGAGGGCAGATATTTTGTGTGTCGCGGAATTTTGGATATAACCGTTGGCAACATCCTGCTGCGCTTTATTTTCTCCCTGAATATGTTTCTGCGGCTATGGGGAGGAATTGATATCAATGTTAATCAAATTTGTCCCCAGTGGGCGGGTACGCATATCCTCCGAGGTAAGCCATAAACATTGCATTCCACCTTTTTCTTCATAATACTCACCATGACGAGTCAGGTTGTCACGAATGATTTGAGCTCCATGCTTAGTAAACATCTTCTGCAAATCATCAACATTATTATTAGGCCACAGATCTCCTTGAAAATCTTTACGACTGTATCCAATAGTCTTTAATGAGAAATACACGAAATCTACACAACTGTTGTTGAGTAATCTGTAACGCGTAGCATCAAATTCTTCTAACTTTGGGTTTTCTGAAAAACCAGATAACTTGTTGTACTGATCTTCAGTCAAAGCTATGGTGATTTCATAAGAGGTCTGTTGGTAGGCGGTATTATCATGAGGAGTTACTTACCCTTCACCATACATTTGATCATACGCTGACTCGAAACCATAACTTTTTTCATTTCCGTTCCCGTCACTTAAAACATACCATATATGACCGCCGGATGAAGAATGTACATCTCCCGCTTTGTGCTCTCCCTTATCAGCCTGATAAATATATTTCGCCCCCATAGGAGCAACTTTATATGTTACGGTATAGTTCTTTGCCATCTTTGATATTTCCCTTGTTTATACTGATACCATTTTAAATCTTATTAAATCTTCGGATCGTAATAGGTGAACTCGACAAAACTCTCAATTCCATTAAAAGCAGGGACATCCTCCAGGGTGGTAATTACCGCAGAGTAGCATCCGGCGGGTAAAGAAAATGTCTTAATTTCTCGCACAGCCGTAGTTATACTTCTCCCTTCGAAATCAAAGCTACATCCCCAGCTACGTCCCCCTGCGCTTATTTTCTCGTCAAAAAAAACCTCGCCGTTTCTAACCAAATGAAGCGAAACGGGGGTTATAACTCCGTCCTTATCAATATAACCGAATAATTCAAGCCGCCTTTTCATTTCATCATCATCCCCTTTATCAAACAGCAGAGCAAACTGATAATCTCCAACCTTGCTGATTTCAAAATCAATTTTTACTGATTGACCAGACTTCGACACGTCAATCGGTTTGTATATATCAATGGGCTTAGAGCATGCCATTAATAAGGTGCAACTCATAAAAAAAATAATATTTCGCCAATTTTTTAACCTTTCATGTATACGTAATACTTTCATTTCGTCACTCCAAATTTTAATATTTCCTTTGTTTATACCGATGCCATTTTAAACCTTCTTAAATCTTCGGATCAAAATATATGAGCTGTATAAAACTCTGAATGTCATTAAAAGCAGTTACATCCTCTAGGGTGGTAATTACCGCAGAGTAACGTCCGGAGGGTAACGAAAGTGTTTTAATTTCTCTCACAGCCGTAGTTATATTTCTCTCTTTATAATAAAAGGATTGTGTTCCTTCATTCCCCACTGCGTTTATTTCCTCGTCAAAAAAAACCTTGCCGTCTTTAACCAGACGAAACGAAACGGGGGTTATAACCCCTCCCTTATAAATACTCCCAAACAACTCAAGCCGCCTTAGAATTTCTTGATAATCATTCCCTTTATCAAACAGCAGGGCAAACTGATAATCTCCAGCCTCGCTCTTGCTGAGTTCAAAATTAATCTCGACGGATTGACCAGAATACGACACATCAATCGGCTTATATATAGTATCAATGTGCTTAGAGCAGGCCATTAGTAAGGTGCAGCTCATAAAAACAATAATATTTCGCCAATTTTTAAATCTTTCATATACCTGTAATATTTTCATTTCATCACTCCAAATTTTGATATTTCCTTTGTTTATACTGATACCATTTTAAATCGCCTTAAATCTTCGGATTAAAATACGCAAACTCAACAAAACTCTCGATGTCATTAAAAGCAGGGACATCCTCCAGGGTAGTAATTACCGCAGAGTAACGTCCGGGGGGTAACGAAAATGTCTTAATTTCTCGCACAGCCGTATTTACCCTTCTCTCTTCGTAATAGAAGGACTGCCCCCCATCGTATCCCCCGGCGTTTATTTTTTCATCAAAAAAAACCTCGCCGTTTCTAACCAGATGAAGAGAAACGGGAGTTGTCACCCCGTCATCATCAATACTCCCAAATAACTCATCTCTCCTGTTCATTTCATCATGACCATCTCCTCTAGCAAACAGCAGGACAAACTGATAATTTCCTCCCTTGCTGATTTCAAAATCAATTTTGACTGACTGACCAGACTGCGTCACATCAATCGGTTTGTATATATCAATGAACTTAGAGCAAGCCATTAATAATGTACAGCTCATAAAAATAATAATATTTCGCCAATTTTTAAACCTTTCATGTACCCGTAATATCTTCATCACGTCACTCCAAATTTTGATATTTCCTTTGTTTATACCGATACCATTTTAAATCTTCGGATTAAAATAGATGAGCTCTACAAAACTCTCAATGCCATTAAAAGCGGGGACATCCTCCAAGGTGGTAATGACAGCAGAATAACGCCCAGGGGGTAACGAAAGTGTTTTAATTTCTCGCACAGCCGTATTTATCCTTCTCTCTTCATAATAGAAGGCTTCCACACCATCAAACCTCACTACGTTTATTTCCTTGTCAAAAAAAATCTTACCATCTTTAACTAGACGGAACGAAATGGGGATTGCAACCCCATCATGATCAATATTCCCGAACAACTTAAATCTCCTGTCCATTTCATCATAATCATCCGTGGTAGCAAACAGCAGAGCAAACTGATAATCTCCAGCCTGTCTCTTGCTGAGTTCAAAATTAATCTCGACGGATTGACCAGAATGCGACACATCAATCGGTTTGCGTATAGTCTCAATGTGCTTAGAGCATGCCATTAATAAGGTGCAGCTCATAAAAATAATAATGTTGCGCCAGTTTTTAAACCTTTCATAAACCTGTAATAATTTCATCACGTCACTCCCAATTTTGATATTTTCTTTGTTTATATTAATACCCGTTTAAATCTTAGGATTAAAATAAGTGAGCTCTACAAAACTCTCAATGCTATTAAAATCGGGGACATCCTCCAGGGTGGTAATGACAGCAGAGTAACGTCCGGGGGGTAACGAAAATGTTTTAATTTCTCGCACAGCCGTAGTTATACTTCTCCCTTCGTAATCGAAGCTACGTCCCCCTGCGTTTATTTTCTCGTCAAAAAAACCTCGCCGTTTCTAACCAAATGAAGCGAAACGGGGGTTATCACTCCGTCCTTATCAATACTACCGAATAATTCAAGCCGCCTTTTCATTTCATCATCATCCCCTTTATCAAACAGCAGAGCAAACTGATAATCCCCAGCCTTTCGCTTACTGAGTTCAAAATTAATCTCAACGGATTGCCCAAAATGCGGCACATCAATCGGTTTGTATATAGTATCAATGTACTTAGAACATGCCATTAATAATGTACAGCTCATAAAAACAATAATATTTCGCCAATTTTTAAATCTTTCATATACCTGTAATATTTTCATTTCATCACTCCAAATTTTAATATTTCCTTTGTTTATACCGATACCATTTTAAATCTTCTTAAATCTTAGGATTAAAATAGGTGAGCTCTACAAAACTCTCAATGCCATTAAAATCAGGGACATCCTCCAGGGTGGTAATTACCGCAGAGTAACGTCCGGGGGGTAACGAAAATGTTTTAATTTCTCGCACAACCGTATTTACCCTTCTCTCTTCGTAATAGAAAGCGTGCCCCCAAGCATATCCCCCTGCGTTTATTTTCTTGTCAAAGAAAACCTGGCCGTTTCTAACCAAATGAAGCGAAACGGGAGTTGTCATCCCGTCATCATCAATACTCCCAAATAACTCATCTCGCCTGTTCATTTCATCATGACCATGCCCTCTAGCAAACAGCAGGGCAAACTGATAATCTCCTTTCTTTCTGATTTCAAAATCAATTTTGACTGACTGACCAGACTTCGACACGTCAATCGGTCTGTATATATTGATGGGCTCAGAACATGCCACTAACCAGGCACAACTTAAAAAAATCATAATATTGCGCCAGTTTTTTAACCTTTCATGTACCCGTAATACTTTCATCACGTCACTCCCAATTTTGATATTTTCTTTGTTTATACTGATACCATTTTAAATCTTATTAAATCTTCGGATCGTAATGGGTGAGCTCGACAAAACTCTCAATACCATTAAAAACAGGTACATCCTCCAGGGTGGTAATTACCGCAGAGTAGCGTCCGGGAGATAACGAAAATGTTTTAATTTCTCGCACCGCCGTGGTTATACTCCTTTCTTCGTAATCGAAGGTACGTCCCCAGCCATATCCCCCAGCGTTTATTTTCTCATCAAAGAAAACCTTTCCATCTTTAACTATCTGAAGTGAAACAGGGGTTATTATCCCGTTCCTATCAATATCTCCAAACAACTCAAGCCGCCTTTTCATTTCCTCATAGTCATCCCCTTTATCAAACAACAGGGCAAACTGATAATTTCCTTTCTTGCTGATTTCAAAATCAATTTTGATTGATTGACCAGACCTCGTTACATCAATCGGTCTGTATATATCAATGGGCTTAGAACATGCCATTAATAAGTGCAACGCTATTAATCTGTTTTTAATTCCACACTGACTGACATACTTGGCGATTAAATAAATGGTTATTTTGTATTTTCCATTCATATTAAATGATGAAAGCGCGCCCCAAAAGTTAGACATTTTGCCTGTCGAAAGACAGAAATCCTCATATGGGGCACTTACATTTAAACGACGCGATTCACCTATTTATGAAGACCCGCGATAACCATCGCGGGCCTTGTTACCGATCAGTGCCAGTTGGCGGCCAGTACAGGTTGCAGCCGCTGTTGTTCGACATCGCCGAGCATTGCGGTCGCAGGCGCTGGCGGCGCGAATGCAGCCATAGCCTGAACAAGGTGTTCGACATCACTGTCCATCAACCGATGACCGTTACCGGCCATGATACTACCTGGTCGTTCGGGGTGACTGGAATACCAATTATGCAGCGTTACCTCCTGCTTGCTGCCAATGACCGAAATTTGCAGATCCTGCCCTTCATGCTGGAACCACAGACGCTCAGGGCTGATATCCTTTCCGAACACCAAGTTCCCCATCTCACCACTAAATTCCAAATCGTTGTCCCCATGCCCGACTTCTACCGTCGACATAGTGCCACTAGTCACAATATTGTTATGACCATCCCCGACTTTCACTTTCAACATCATACCGCTGGTCACGATATGGTTATCACCATTCCCTACGTCTACCGTCGACATCTCACCTTTGGTCACGATATGGTTATGACCATCCCCGACTTTTACTTTCGTGAAGGTTCCCGACGCTTTAATGGTATTGTTGCCATGTCCGACTGTGAGTTTGTCGACATTGCCGACAATGACATTGTTACCATTACCTAGCGTGATATTGGACATCCGTCCCGTCACATTAACCTTGTTATCACCGCTGCCGGCAACCACTTTGCCACCTATAGCTTCCACATTGATAGTCTTGCTCTCGTCCCCCAAAGTAACCTCGCCAAAGGGGACTTCGACCGTAATGGAATTAGGATCAGTAGTCACTGGTGTAGGTTCCACCGCTGGCTCGATTTTCGGAACGCGGGGCATTAGGTGTAGTTCAAAAGGAGGGATACTGATCGCTTCCCGCTCAGGGGTAACAGCCCGTTCAAACTTAGACATATCAATCGGTTCAACTTTAGGAAAAGTGAACGGTTCAAACTTAATCGGTTCCCACTGAGGAATAGTGATCGGTGTTAATGCGTCCGGGAAAGTCACCGTCGGTTTATCAGGAGATTGCGTCACCACGGGTCCGACTGTTGGCACCAAATCCGGCGAAGGCTCCGCAAAGAGAAAATCGGCCGCATCGACCTGCGAAATATCCAGGGTATCGAGATACAGCAACTTCACGTTTGAATCACTACCGCTGGCCCCATTAAAGGTAACGTCAACGCCATGAATTTGTGACAGGCCGTTGATCGTGCCACGATGACTCTTAGCGATGGTGAGTTGGCTGAAATCAGTGATTCCGGTTTGACGCAAATCAATTTTATCAATGCCGTGACGGAATCCACGTAATGCATTCTGGTAGTTCTTAACGCCCGGTTGGGCAGCCACTACGAAAACATCTGACGCCGCACTGTCATGACTATAGATTGTCCCATTCAGGCTAAATTTCATCTGACCCTGAGCATCGCTAGTAAGCATGACGCCCTTACCGCCGCCCTTGAGGATCACGGTTCCCAAACCTTCTTGTGGCTGGAGCGTTGAGGCGTCACTACTCGTGTAAGCCATCGGGGCGATAAAGGTGTTCTGGAACTTGAAGTTCGCCGCACCGATCCCGGCGAGTGTCTGATTTTTCAGGACAATACTCTGCCCCTTATCCAGATCGACCTTAACATCCGCCCCCTGCTGCGTCAGCAACAGATCGGCAAATGTTTTGCCTCCAAATCCGACCAGATCGATGATTTCGCCACGAGCGGCCTCGAAGTTGCTGATGATATCGCTGCCTGTCTCACGGCGGTGGACCACAAAGAAGTCCTTACCCGCACCGCCTGCCAGTGTGTTGTTTCCACGCCCGCCATCAAGCAATGCATCGGCATTACCCGCAACCAGCATATCGTTGCCATCGCCGGTGATAATGTTCTGAATGCCCGACGGATCCTTTATCGTCAACGCTGCGCCGCCAATACTGGCAACACCGGTTAGCAAGTTGACTGAGGTATCCCGCGAAACAGCCGCCGCATTGAGGGTATTACGCCCACCCGCTACGCCATTGACCGCGTCATCCAACACCGCGCGGTTGGCCTGACCGACCACCGACTG
This sequence comes from Photorhabdus sp. CRCIA-P01, assembly GCF_003545805.1. Taxonomy (GTDB): domain Bacteria; phylum Pseudomonadota; class Gammaproteobacteria; order Enterobacterales; family Enterobacteriaceae; genus Photorhabdus; species Photorhabdus antumapuensis. The sequence goes on from NZ_NMQR01000019.1 coordinate 31,663, forward strand.
GATATATTCGTCGGTGTAAAAGTAAGTGTCATCCGGGGTGCTCTTACTGCCGTACAAACGTAGCGACCAGCCATTTAATGTAACCGGCAGGCCGGAATTCGCATCGGTCACTTGGAGGGTCCAGTTGCCAGCCGAGCGTTCGCCAAAATCATGGGTCGACATAAAGCTGTACTTGAACGTCCCCGACTGGCTACTACCCAGATCGCTCGCACTCGCGCCCGGCATGCCGTCTGGAACCTTACCTTGACGATTGAGCAATAGGCTCTGAGTGCCATCGGGAGAGATCAGTTTGAGCGTTAGATCGCCAAGACGGCCTACTTGGGCGTCAAAATCGATCTCGACATGCTCGACATTCAGACCGGCATTCATGGCGATAGACGACGTCAGCGTCCCACCCGCAGCCAAGGTTTTCCCCAGAGGGCCGCTGGATGCGCTATAGACGTACTCGTTGGCAGCGGTGCTTTGAGTCATCCAAGACTCGGCCAAACGAACAGCGGCTCGCGCATCGACTTGACCAAAACCGTAATCGTTGCTGGTATGCATGCCGCCGCCATTCCAGCTATGGCTGTTATTATCGTTCCATTTGGTAGATGGGTCATTGATCTTGCGAGCGGATAGAGCAAGGATCTGCTGCACATCCCGATAACCTAAGTTCGGGTTGGCCTCAAGCATCAGCGCAACAACACCGGAAATTATCGGAGCGGCAAAGCTGGTGCCTTGCATGCTGGTGTAGTCATTGCCGAAAGTTGAGCCACGTTCGGTTTTCAGCATATGGCTGGTAGACACGACATTGCTGCCCGGCGCCGAAACCAACAGGCTAGCTCCCGGATTGGAGAATGGTGAGGAACCAATCTGCAAAGTCGATAAATCGCCCTGTGCGTTAATTGCACCGACTTCCACCGAAAAGCGGTTGTTATTGGTCAGCGACCCTTGGGCATTGCCGCCTTCTGCACGATTGTTGCCGCCCGCCGTCACGATAACGGTACCCAATCCGCCACGACCATTAGCCGCTGCGTACTGCGCATTCATACTCAGCGACGCGGCGGTATTTATAGAGCCATCCTGAAAGCTGCTGAGCGCGAAATCGTTGGTAAATCCCCAGCTATTGTTAGCAACGTCAAAACTGACCATATGCCCCAGTCCCGCAAGATCAGCACCGTCATTAGCCAGATAATAGCCGCCCAACGTAGCATCATGGGCAACCCCGACGCCGCCTGTACTATTCTTTGCCGCGACCATCACACCCGCCACCATTGTCGCGTGGTTGGAGACCACGTCCGGCAAGGCGCCATTGGTTTGTTGAGTCTGCAACCAAGCTTTATCGACATTCGCCGCAAGGTCAGGGTGATTGATATCAAAGATTTCAGGCGCGGTGGCAAACTTACCGCCCGGCTCGAACTGACCAATGCGTACCCCCTTGCCGGTGTAGTCCTTCCAGACCGGCAGAATGTTGGCATCGCTCAGATACCATTGCTGAGCAGCCAATGGATCGAGAGGAACTTCCGGGGTCAGTAATGTGACAGGAGCACGCATCGGCGCAGTCTCCCCGCTGTTCAGGTCTACTACCGATGCCGAAGGATTACCGGCCGCATCAGTGACACCGTATTTGAAGCTGATCAGGCCAGTGTAACGCGGGTCCGGCGTAAACAAGACATCGCCTTGGGCTGTGAGTTTGACCGTACCACCTATCGCATCACCAACATTGGCAATGCGCAAGGCTCCCTGACTGTTAAGGTGTTGATCGTTAGCCAACAGACTTTCTGCGGAAATCAGATGTGGCTGAGTACGATCAAAAATCTTGCCGTCCTTGTCGTGGGTAAGGACATCCTCGACAGGCATAGCATCAGGTATTTGTAAATCAACAGCCGAAATATCTGAAAAATTAAGTTTCTGGATATTTTTCAGCGTTACCGTGCCGTCACGTCCGGCGACCTTGTCGGCCACGATATATCCGCTGTCAGTACGGGTGATGCGATAGTCGCCGTGATTACCGTGCAGGCTGACGATGTTGATCCCACCATCCCCATCAATCGTAGCATTGCCGTGCCCCACTTCGATCACGTCGTCACCAAAGCCTCCAAAAATCTTATCATCGCCGCCGCCAGCGTGAATAATGCTGCCGCCTTCGGAAGCATAGATTGTGTCACCCTGAGGACCGGCATAAATAACCGACTTGCCACTGCCACCAATGATAGTGTTGTGCCCGCTGCCGCCGACTAGGACGTCGTTACCCATGCCACCGACCAGCACCGAATCACCAGAACCGCCCTTGATAAAGACACCATTGGCTCCACCGCTTCTGATGACATCACTGCCGCTCCCGCCTTGAGCCATAGTTAAACCGGCTTGAGCCATGTTCAGCTCCACGCCTTTTTTGCCGACAATGATCGCCGTATCGTGCCCGCCATTGCCGTGAATGTTTTTCGTATCGTCAGAAGCGCTGATGACAAAAACGTCATCGCCGACACCACCGACATAGGTATTGTTCCCTGCGCCCCCGACCAGCCAGCTACCAGTTTTTGCCGCAATCAACGTATCATTGCCGCTGCCACCATACAGATTGCTTACTCCCAGTTGCTCAGCATTTAGGGTTTCATCTGTTTCACTCTGGCTGGCGTAAGCCGTGGTAGTGATATCGTTGGTGGTGGAAGTCACTTTCGTACCAGCCCCCTGAGTGCTCAGGGTGTTGCTAACGGTATCACCAAGAAAATCAACGGCTAGCATTTCCTGAGTTTTACCATTGATAGTAAACGACCCACTGGCAACAACTTTATTCCCATCACGGACTTCCGTTTTGTTCGAAGCCCGGACGTTTATCTGGGTAATACCCAATTCCGCCAGTGTCTTGAGTTCGCCTACACCGACTTTCGCATCGCGGGTACTATCGACCCAAACCCGCAGCTTGCTCCAGATCGGGTCAGTCTGATCAATCACTCCGTCTTTATTGGCATCTTCACTGGCTAAAGCACCGAAACCCTCCTTGAATTTTTTTTCGCCCGCGGCACCGTTTATTCCGGCCTTACCACCGTAGTATTCGGAGAACATCTGGCTGGCATTTTTTATCTGACCGCTACCATCGTCGATCACCAATATCCCGGTATTGCGATCCGCCCAGCCGCTGCGCTTAAGCGTGCCGCTGTTATCCATGTCGAACAGCACGCCGTCACGAATGTCGGTCATGTGCACACCATTGCCGCTCAGATCCAATAACAGCGGGTCAACATAAGTGTTAAACGTTGTCATCGCCGACAAGCCGTTCAACGTCACAGCGTTGCGCAGGCTGGTATCCTGTTTATTGCTGTTCAAGGTCAGGTCGAGGTAGAACTGCGATAAATAGGCGTTGGGCCGGACATTAGGGTCGAGCTGCATTTCACCAGGACGAATGCCGCCTGTGGCAAGGCTAGCCATCTGTGTTGAAGCGAAATCGGTTTTATTGAGAATGCCCGCGAGGGTGAATATTTTATGGGTCGCTGAATTTTGGATATAACCGTTGGTGACATCCTGCTGAGCCTTACTTTCTCCCTGAATCTGCCGCTGGGGTTGTGGAGAGGGCTTGATATCAATGTTAATCAAATTTGTCGATGGTGGGCGAGTATGTATGTCGTCTACTCCAAGCCATAAACATTGCATGCCGCCTTTTTCTTCATAATACTCACCATGACGAGTCAGGTTGTCACGAATGATTTGAGCTCCATGCTTAGTAAACATCTTCTGCAAATCATCAACATTATTATTAGGCCACAGATCTCCTTGAAAATCTTTACGACTGAATCCAAAAAAATCTTTACGACTGTATCCAATGACCTTTAATGATGCAAACACGAAATCCACGCAACTGTTGGTGAGCAACCTGTAACGCTCAACATCAAATTCTTCTGGCTTTGGATTTTGTGAAAATTTGCTTAACTTGTTGTACTGATCTTCAGTTAAGGCTACGGTAACTTCATAAGAAGTTTGTTGGTAGGCAGCATTATCAAAATTGGTTATCTTCCCTTCGCCAGACATTTCATCATACACTGACTCGAAACCAACACTCTTTTTATTTCCGTCCCCGTCATTTAAAACATACCACATATGACCGCCGGATGAAGAATGTACGTCTCCCGCCTTGTGCTTTCCCTTATCAGCCTGATAAATATATTTCGCCCCCATCGGAGCAACCTTATATGTTACAGTATAGTTCTTTGCCACTGTTGATATTTCCTTTGTTTATATTAATACCATTTTAAATCTTCGGATTAAAATATGTGAGCTGTACAAAACCCTGAATGCCATTAAAAGCAGAGACATCTTCCAATGTAGTAATTACCGCAGAATAACGTCCGGAGGGTAACGAAAGTGTTTTAATTTCTCGCACAGCCGTATTTATCCTTCTCTCTTCATAATAGAAGGCTTGCACACCATCAAGCCTCACTACGTTTATTTCCTTGTCAAAAAAAATATTACCATCTTTAACTAGACGGAACGAAATGGGGATTGCAACCCCATCATGATCAATATTCCCGAACAACTTAAATCTCCTTTTCATTTCATCATAATCATCCGTGGTAGCAAACAGCAGGGCAAACTGATAATCTCCAGCCTGTCTCTTGCTGAGTTCAAAATTAATCTCGACGGTTCGACCAGAATGCGACACATCAATCGGTTTGCGTATAGTCTCAATGTGCTTAGAGCAGGCCATTAATAAGGTGCAACTCATAAAAACAATAATATTTCGCCAGTTTTTTAACCTTTCGTGTACTTGTAATATTTTCATTTCTTCACTCAAAATTTTGATATTTTCTTTGTTTATATTAATACCCGTTTAAATCTTCGGCTTGAAATAAGTGAGCTCTACAAAACTCTCAATGCCATTAAAAGCGGGGACATCCTCCAAGGTGGTAATGACAGCAGAATAACGCCCAGGAGGTAACGAAAGTGTTTTAATTTCTCGCACAGCCGTAGTTATCCTTCTCCCTTCGAAATCAAAGCTACGTCCCCAGCTACGTCCCCCTGCGTTTATTTTCTCGTCAAAAAAAACCTCTCCGTTTCTAACCAAATGAAGCGAAACGGGGGTTATAACTCCGTCCTTATCAATATAACCGAATAATTCAAGCCGCCTTTTCATTTCATCATCATCCCCTTTATCAAACAGCAGAGCAAACTGATAATCTCCAACCTTGCTGATTTCAAAATCAATTTTTACTGATTGACCAGACTTCGATACGTCAATTGGTCTGTATATATCAATGAACTTAGAGCATGCCATTAATAAGGTACAGCTCATAAAAATAATAATATTTCGCCAGTTTTTTAACCTTTCGTGTACCTGTAATACTTTCATTTCATCACTCCAAATTTTAATATTTCCTTTGTTTATACCGATACCATTTTAAATCTTCTTAAATTTTCGGATTGTAATAAGTGAACTCGACAAAACTCTCAATTCCATTAAAAGCAGGGACATCCTCCAGGGTGGTAATTACCGCAGAGTAACGTCCGGGGGGTAACGAAAATGTTTTAATTTCTCTCACCGCCGTATTTACCAATCTCATTTCGTAATAGAAAGATTTCCACCCATCAAGCCCCACCGCATTTATTTTCTCGTCAAGAAAAACCTTGCCGTCCTTAACCAGACGAAGCGAAACAGGAATTGCCACTCCATCATGATCAATATTTCCAAACAACTTACGTAGTCGTTCCCTTTCATCATGACTACGGCCAGTGGAAAACAGCAGGGCAAACTGATAATCTCCAGCCTTTCTCTTGCTGAGTTCAAAATTAACCTCGACGGATTGACCAGAATGCGACACATCAATTGGTTTGCGTATAGTCTCAATGTGCTTAGAGCAGGCCATTAATAATGTACAGCTCATAAAAACAATAATATTTCGCCAATTTTTAAATCTTTCATATACCTGTAACATTTTCATTTCATCACTCCAAATTTTGATATTTCCTTTGTTTATATTAATACCCGTTTAAATCTTAGGATTAAAATAAGTGAACTCGACAAAACTCTCAATTCCATTAAAAGCAGGGACATCCTCCAGGGTGGTAATTACCACAGAGTAACGTCCAGGGGGTAATATAAGTGTTTTAATATCACGCACCGTCGTATTTACCCTTCTCTCGTTGTAATAAAAGGATCGTATTCCTTCGCTTCCCACCGTATTTATTTCCTTATCAAAAAAAACCTTGCCGTCTTTAACCAGACGAAGCGAAACGGGGACGGAAACCCCATCCTTATCAATATTTCCGAACAACTTATCTCGCCTTTGCATTTCATAGAAACCATCCCCATTAGCAAACAGCAAGGCAAACTGATAATTTCCAGCTTTGCGCTTGCTGAGTTCAAAATTAATCTCAACGGATTGCCCAAAATGCGGCACATCAATCGGTTTGTATATAGTATCAATGTACTTAGAACATGCCATTAATAAGGTGCAGATCATAAAAATAATAATATTTCGCCAGTTTTTTAACCTTTCGTGTACCTGTAATACTTTCATTTCATCACTCCCAATTTTGATATTTCCTTTGTTTATACCGATACCATTTTAAACCTTCTTAAATCTTCGGATTAAAATACGCAAGCTCTAAAAAACTCTCAATGCCATTAAAAGCGGGGACATCCTCCAGGGTAGTAATTACCGCAGAGTAACGTCCGGGAGGTAACTCCAGTATTTTAATGTTTCGCACCGTCGTATTTACCCTTCTCTCTTTGTAATAGACTGTACTCCCCCAACCGCTTCCCACAGCATTTATTTTCTCGTCAAGAAAAACCTTGCCGTCCTTAACCAGACGAAGCGAAACGGGGATTGCAATCCCGTCCTTATCAATACTCCCAAACAACTTATCCCGCCTTCTCATTTCATCAAGACCACGCCCAGTAGCAAACAGCAAGGCAAACTGATAATCTCCAGCCTTTCTCTTGCTGAGTTCAAAATTAACCTCGACGGATTGACCCAAATGCGACACATCAATCGGTCTGTATATATTGATGGGCTCAGAACATGCCACTAACCAGGCACAACTTAAAAAAATCATAATATTGCGCCAGTTTTTTAACCTTTCATTTACCCGTAATATTTTCATCACGTCACTCCAAATTTTAATATTTTCTTTGTTTATACTTATCGTGCTTCAATAAGCATTATTAAATCGGTGGTAGTTTATATCTGCTTATGCGCCTACTGAAGGCGCATAATTACTGAATTTAGAATCGGTCAAAATCTCCACCGGATTAATATTATCTACTCTCAACGCTGGGAATAGAGCTGCTATAACAGATTGTAGAACTGACCATTTAATACACTATCCGTAACATGTACAAAGCTCTCAATGCCATTAACTGAATACACTATCCGTAATATGTACAAAGCTCTCAATGCCATTAAAAGCTGGCACATCTTCCAGAGTGGTAATTACCATCGAGTAATGTCCGGGAGTGAACTGAAATATGTCAATAGTACGTACCGCCGTATCTATCTTTTTCTCTTTATAATGGACGGTATGCACCAGCGTTGCACCCACTGTGTTTATTTCCTCGTCAAAAAGAACTTTGCCGTCTTTAACCAGACGAAAAGTAATAGGTATGGCAACTCCATCAACATGAGCACGAAATAACTCAGATCGCCTTTCTTTTTCCTCCTGACTATCCCCAATCGCAAATAACAGAGAAACCCGATATTCTCTAATCTTGCTGATTTCAAAATCAATTTTGATTGATTGACCAGACCGCGTTACATCAATCGGTTTATATATATCAATGGGCTTAGAACAGGCCATTAATAAGGTGCAACTCATGAAAATAATAATATTGCGCCAGTGTTTGAACCTTTCGTGTACCCGTAATACTTTCATCAAGTCACTCCAAACAAAGTAAGACTGCGAAAAACCCTTTGACCATTAACAATAACTTATCTCAAACACGGAAAACGGTGAGTATAGCGAACCGGGTTCACAGAGCTGCCCCCACGAGCCGCCGTTCTCTTACCGTTCTCTCAGGCTTTCATCCAGATGCTGCTGCAATGGGCTTAAGAAGTAATCGATCACTCGACGTTGATCGGTTTTTATTTCTGCCGTGATCGACATGCCCGGAGACAGCGCGACTCGCTGACCATTGACCAGCACGTGATCAGACTTCAAGCGAATACGGCTGCTATAGATAAGCCCACGTTTTTCATCCTCGATAGCGTCGTTCGATACGTTGAGCACTTCGCCGTCAACAGTGCCGTACTTGGTAAAAGTGAAGGTTTCCACTTTGACAGTGACCGGTTGACCAACGTGGACGAAACCCACATCCTTGTTTTCCAGCATGGCTTCCACTTCTACCGGTTGGTCTGCGGGAACAATAACCATCAGCGGCTGTGCCGGTGTTACCACACCACCGACGGTATGGATAGCAAGTTGTTGAACTGTGCCAGCCACCGGGGCTTTGAGGCTGGTCAGGGTTTCATGGTAACGGGCCTTCGCCAGCTCCTGAACCAAGGTTGCTGCTTTTTTGTTGGCTTCCTGTTGCAGGTCGAGCATGGCGCGGCGATTTTGCGCAACAACAGCCTCACGCCGACGTCGCGCTTCGTCCCGAGCGGCGGTGTGCTGCAAGACACTGGCCTGCTGTACGCTTAACTGGCGTTGCAGATCCAATCGCGTCTGCTCTTTTTCCAGATATGCATGCCGCGATACATACTGTTTTGTTAATAACCGTTGGTAATCCTCAGCCAATCGCGTAGCAATCGGTAACGTTTTTCGCAGGCTAGCCACCTGAGACTGGGCAGACTGAATTTCGGCGCTGCGTTGGAGGATTTCTGCGTCCACCAACTCTAGGTTGCTGCGGTATTCCTGGTATTGTCCTTGAAGCCAGCGCTGAGCACTGAGCACCTGCTCAGGGTTGGCGTTGGCAATCGTCCCTACCAGCGACGCCGGCGACTGTTGCTGATTGATAGCATCAAGCATAGCGGCACTCCGCGCACTGTCGATACGAGCAGCCAGCAGCTCACTCTGGACCCGGCTGACGTCGGCGCTCGCCGCCGTCGGGTCGAGTTCGACCAACAACTCGCCGACTTTCACCGTTTGACCGTCATTGACGTGGATCGCTCTGACCACCGCCGTTTCGCTGGATTGAATCAACTTGGTCTTGCCATTGGGAACGACCTTTCCCGGGGCAATAGCCACTACCTCGATTTTGCCAATGTAGGCCCAGAGCAACGCCAATACAGCGAAACCCATAATGCTCCAGGTGAAAATTCTCGGTGCTGGGTGAACCGGTGTTTCCTGCAACTCCAAAGCCGTCGGTAAAAACTGTAATTCATGAGCGAGTCGCGGCGACACGTCCATGCTTTTACGTTGGCGCCAAGACTGACTCCACGCGTGACGATAACGCTGCAATAAAGAGAGGGTGGCGCTCATGCGAAATTATTTTCCTTGAATCGGAGTATATTTATCTTGATCACTTCTGCCTCTGACTGTGTTATTAGCCATTGATTGTGTTATTAACCGTTGATTGTGTTATTAGCCGTTTTCATCGCACTTTCCGGGAAATGGAAGCCTCTTAGCCTTGCTGCATTTGATACAACCGTGAATAGTGGCCGTCCTGACGCGCCAGTAACTCGGCGTGGGCCCCCTGTTCAACGATCTGCCCGCGATCCATCACAAGGATACGATGCGCGTCGCGTACAGCGGACAACCGATGAGCGATAATGATGACCGTGCGCCCCTTGCAAATGCTTTGCATGTTCTGCTGCACCACTCGTTCAGACTCGTAGTCCAGCGCACTGGTCGCCTCGTCGAAAATCAAAATGCGAGGATTGCCGATCAAAGCTCGGGCAATGGCTACCCGTTGCCGTTGACCGCCCGAAAGTGACGCTCCGTGCTCACCCACAATGGTGTCGTAACCTTCGGGCAGTTCAAGGATGAATTCATGGGCTCCAGCCATACGGGCGGCATGCATGACCACGTCGAGCGGCGCACCCGGATCGCTCAAGGCAATGTTTTCACGAATGCTGCGGTTGAATAGCATATTGTCCTGCAACACCACACCAATCTGCCGACGCAGCGAGGACACATCAGCCAATGCCAAGTCCATGCCATCGACCATGACCCGTCCACGCTCAGGAACATAAAGCCGCTGCAACAAGCGGGTCAGGGTGCTTTTACCGGAACCGGAGCGGCCCACCACACCAATGATTTCTCCCGCGCCAATGGCCAAGTTGATTCCGCGCAACACCTCAGAACCATCAGCCCGATAACGAAAATGCACCTGTTCGAACTCTATCCGCCCCTTGAGCGGCGGTACCGTGCTACGTGTAGCCTGAGACAATTCAGTACGGGAATTAAGGATGTCTCCCAGACGCTGCACTGAGACCCCAGTCTGCTGGAAGCTGGTCCACAGTTGCGCCAGACGCATGATAGGGCCGCTGACACGACCGGCCAGCATATTGAATGCGATCAATTCCCCCACCGATAGCTGCCCCTCTATCACGAGACGCGCACCGAGCCAGAGTGTGGCGACCGTCACTAACTTGCCAATAAGCGAGACGCTTTCATTGGCGATAGTGGATAAGGTCTGTGTTTTGAAACCTGCGGCAACATAAGCCGCCAGTTGGTTGTCCCACTTGCGGATGGCCTGCGGTTCAACCGCCATTGATTTTAGGGTATCGATGCCATTTACCGTTTCGACAAGGAATGCCTGATTCTCGGCGTTACGTGTGAAGCTATCCTGTAATCGCTTACGCAAGAGAGGTGTAACCACCCCCGAAACGAGTGCATAGAGCGGCAATGATAACACCACAACGAGGGTCAACCAGCCGCTGTAATAGAACATCACAAGGATGAACACTAGAGAAAAAAGCACGTCGAGCATCAGGGTAATGGCGTTGCCAGTGAGGAAGCTGCGGATGTTTTCCAGTTCGCGTACACGCGCCACAGAATCACCGACTCTCCTGGCCTGGAAGTAAGCCAGCGGCAGATTAATCAAGTGCCGAAACAGATTCGATCCCAACTCCACATCAATACGGCTGGTCGTATGGGTAAACACGTAGCTACGCAGACCGCTCAGGGCCGACTCGAACAGCATGATACCCAGCAATCCCGTCGCGATAACATCCAGTGTGGTTAGGCCGTGGTGCACCAGTACTTTGTCCATGACCACCTGAAAGAACAACGGAGTCACCAGAGCAAATAGCTGCAAGGCAAAAGACCCCAGCAAAACTTCACCCAACAACTTGCGGTATTTGACGATAGCCGGGATAAACCAAGTGAAGTCAAAGCGTGAAGTCTCGCCGGACAGACTGTTACTGGAACGCACCAGCACCAGTTGCCCTGTCCAACGCTGCTCAAGCCCCTCGAAGCTGATAACTTCTGGGCGCGCCGAACGTGGGTCCTGAATCAGAGCCTGTTCTTTATCCAGCTTAGCCAAAATAAAAAACTTCCCATCTTTGTCAATGGCAATGGCGGGCAATGGAGTATGTTCAAGTCTGGCAAGTGTTGTGTGTACAGCCTTGGCTTTCAGCCCTGAATGACGAGCAGCCAGCAGCAGCTCCTTCAAGGTAAGACCTTGGTTGGAAGTAGAAAATTCGTGTGAAAGTTGTTCAATCGATATAGCTATGTTGTGAAACCTGGCCAACATGGCCAAGCAAATCAGGCCGGTATCCAGCTCCGGGGAAGAGTGGGGTGACTCAGTACTCATTTCATTATCTTGCATCAGACAACTTAATCCTTAAATCAAAAATCTGGATATTCATCTCACCCCTAGCAAGCTATCCAGACATATCCGTAATCCGTTTAGTAAACAAATCACAATTCATATAATTAGGCGTTTATATCATCAAATAATAATAAATTTCATTTAATATATTCACAAACTGTGACATTAACCACACAATAATATTAAAATTTATTAAATTTATAATTTTGTTGTTTACATTGATAACAAAATATAAACATCAACAATTTGATTCAGTAATTGTAACGACTCTTGAATCGGTGAAATTAAGATATCGATCAGTATATAGCCATCACGATGAAACTACTCGGTATTGCTGACTGAACGATTACGACTCACAATCAATCAACATGAAGGACTAAGAAAAGATATTTCAATTGGAAAATAACCAAAATTTGGCATAGGTAGGTTTAAGATACATTTATCTTGAATAGGTCAATATAATCGCTAGATCACTGCACAAGAATTTTTCAATCACCCAATTGAGAACTTTTTACAAAAACAAAAGACATGTTTACCGAAGTCAGTACGGCAAATCAGGAAGTTCATTAAAGGTATTAATGACCTGCTTGTCGGGCTTAAAAATTCCAATCCAAAAATTGCACGAATAACGTTCAAAAAACGTCAGATAAGATATGACCACATCATTAATATATAAATTTTTTTGCACAAGCCCGTCTATCAGAGCAAGCACTAATCCGCCTGTAAGCTAAGCCGCTCTGCTAACCCGCTTCGCCTTTGAGTTGGCGTCTGAATTGCCTGACGCAATACCGCTTCATGTGCATAAAGAGTCAGTTTTTCTCTGGCACGGGTTATCGCTGTGTAGACCAATTCACGGCTAACAACCGGTACAAACTGCGTTGGCAATACCAAAGCTGTATGGTCAAATTCTGATCCCTGCGATTTGTGTACGGTCATCACATACGCCGTTTCATGTTGTGGTAAACGACTTGGCTGGATTCCTTTAATCTCCCCATCAGGCAACTGAAAATAAGCACGCAGTTCATTATTTTCGTCTCTGAGCATAATACCGATATCACCATTAAACAGACCTAGCGTGCTGTCATTACGCGATATCATGATGGGTCGACCTGCATAACCACGGCTGAAAATCCCGACTGGGCGACGAATAAGCCCCTGACGATGTAATAGCTGTTCTATGCGCTCATTAAGCCCACTGACACCAAACGGCCCTTCTCTAAGTGCACACAACAAACGATATCGGTTAAATTCATCTAAAATCGCTTTGGCCGGTGCCTGCTTTGTTACCAGTTGCAAATAAGCGTGATAACCCGATACCGTTTCTGCTAGCAATCGCTGATAATCTTCATCGTCAGACAACGGGTAAAAGCTGATATCCTTCAACGGTTGCTGCAAAATAGAGAGCGCTTGCCGACTCTTCCCTTGATTAACTGCCATAGCCAACTGACCAATGCCAGAATCTACATTAAAACGGTAACTTTTGCGTAAAAGACACAAACGATCACGAACCTCTGGGATATCTTGCTGCTCACCTGCAACTAACTGGTATCCAGTCAACCGACTTAACTGCTGTGCCCTCGCTACGCTGTATCCCAGTTCAGCAAAACGGCAAATATCACCCAACACCGCGCCTGCTTCCACTGACGCCAATTGATCACGGTCACCAAGCAGAACAATTTTCGCTTTCGGTGGTAATGCATCAATCAACCTGGCCATCATGGGTAAATCCACCATTGACGCTTCATCCACCACCAGCACATCCAAACTCAGTGGATTATCTCGATCATAACGTAATCGCTGGCTATCAGGCTGTGCTCCTAGCAAGCGATGAATCGTCTGCGCTTGATCTGGCATGTATGCAAACTGTTTCTCCGTCAGAGGCAATTTTCTGACCGCACTGTTAAGAGATTCGGTCAATCTCGCAGCCGCCTTTCCGGTCGGAGCCGCCAGTTGAATAACCCGCTTTTTATCAGGTTCAAGTTTAATTAAGGCTGCCAACAACTTAGCAACGGTGGTAGTTTTCCCGGTTCCCGGTCCACCAGAGATAACCGAAATTCTGCTAGTTACCGCAACAGCCGCCGCCACTTTTTGCCAGTCCACCGCCTCTTCAGATAGTACGAATAATTCATCCAGAATGGCTTTCAGTTGCTGTTCCTGAATATGATCGGTTGGTTGATTGCCTGAAAAGAAAGCCGCCACCTGACACTCACTTTGCCACATTCTCTGCAAATAGAGTCGGTCATGGGAAAGCACAACCGGCGTTGGTTGAAGTCCATCACTAACAGCAGCACAATTTTCCAGCGCTATCAGCAAACTCTGTTCATCAGGTTTTCCCGCAACCTGCCATAACTGTTCGGCAAATTCACGATGTCGCCCATCAAAAAAATATTCAGGCATTATCCGATTAACCGGCAGGCAAACATGCCCGGTACCCGTTTCAGCGCTTAACAGCGCCATCACCAATAACAAAACAGGATCTTTATCTTCAATCAATGCATGAGCAAACTGTAAATCCAATGAACGCAAAAGCCTGAGGTTTACTGCCTGTTGTAATAACGAAATCATTAATTTTTCTCTTTTTCAGACTGTTCATTACCACTGAAAAACATATCCAAAGCATCAACAAATTCAGCCGATGGCCGACAACTGAAAATACCATTCCCCGGTTGTTGTTTATCTATCCCCCTCAGAAACAGATAAATCACGCCGCCGAAATGTTGTTGGTAATCATAATTAACTAACCTGTGACGCAAGTAGCGATGCAGCGCCAGTGTATAAAGCTGATATTGCAGATCATAGCGATGCTCAATCATGGCGGTTTCCATTGCCTGATGGGTATAAGCCTGACTCTCCGCTCCCAACCAGTTTGATTTGTAATCCAGCACGTAGAACCTGCCTTGCCAACAGAAAACCAAATCAATAAACCCTTTCAGCATCCCTTTCACCTGCTGAAATTCCAGTTGGGGACAACAAGCGGAAACCGGGTCATAACGACGCATTACCGTATCCAATTCCTGAGATCGCAAAAGTTGCTCAACCGGCAGATAAAATTGCATTTCATTCTGTTGATGATGCAGTGGAATTTTTGCAAGTTGCAGACCTTCATCATTCAATGGAATGGTAAAAATATCGGCCATCCATTGCTGTAATATCCCACCCCAGCATTCATCAAATCCGGCTGATTGCAGTTGTTCTGCCAACCAGTTCTCATCGGGTAATTGGCTGAAATTAAGTTCTTCCAAAATAGCGTGTAAAAAAGTCCCTGCGGAGGCTCCTCGTGGGAATGTATGGGGCGTCATTTCAGGTTGTTCCACTGACTGCTTTTCACCACTGGCATCAATATCAAGTTTTGGCGCAATAGACTGAACAATCACGTCAATAGATTCTTCTCCAGCAAAATAAGCCGCAGCACTGCCACGATGAACCACCGAGTTTCGTAAACCAGAATAACTGGTAATACGCCAATCATCCTGAACTCTGCGTTTAAATTGCCTAGCCGAAAGTACCAAATCATTTTTACTTTGCGATTGCCAAGGATGATCGTCAGTATCATTAATTAACGATACAACAATGCCATCCCCGCTTAATTCTTTAAGTGATGTTGCCAGAAAATTAGCATCCCCTTTCACTCCCTTTTGCAACAGATAGCCCAGAGCACACTGATGCAGATCAGTATCCCCGACCTTTTTCTTATTGCCTTTTATCAGCGGAGCCACACCGACACTGCAATGGTAAACAGAACGCGTCAATGCGACATAGAGTAAACGCAAATCCTCCGCCAATCGCTCTTGTTCCGCCAGCTCAATCGTCTCGTCATCAGGAAAGATATCAAGGCAAGCATTAAAGCTTGTACGATCATGATATATCGCCCGCTTCTGCTCCCTGAAATTACAGATAAATGGCAACCATACCAGCGGATATTCCAGTCCTTTAGATTTATGGATAGTACAAATTTGTACCAAATGACGATCGCTTTCCAGCCGCATCTGCTGATTTTCAGATTGTGGATCAGGATGAGAGATCTGCTGAGCCAACCAGCGGGTGACTGCATGTTCACTGTCAAGTTGTAAAGATATCTCCTGCAACAGCTCACCAATATGCATCACATCCGTCAAACGCCGTTCACCGTCATAACTGGCAAGCAAATTCTCAGCAATATGATGGTTGGCGATTACCGCTCGTAACATAGGTAACACACCACGGCGTTGCCACAGACGAAAGTAGCCATCAAATTCATCAACTAACTGGTCCCATGCTTTCTCATCATGATTTAGTTTGTCTATCTGTCGAGCGGTCAAGCCAAATAAACCACTGGCAAGCGCACTTCTCAAGACTCGTTCTTTCTCTGGTGATAACACCGCTTGCAACAGCCAGAGAATATCCTTGGCTTCCGCAGTATCAAATACACTTTCTCGGTTAGAAAGAAATACGGAAGGGATAGATAACAGATTAAGTGCATTACGGATCAGTATGGCTTCCTTTCTGCTACGCACCAGAACCGTAATGTCAGCCGCCGTCACAGGCCGAACTTCCTCACTTTTATGTAACAAAGCCCGCCCTTCGCTCCCCGCCTGCAACCAATCACGAATTTGCGCGGCACAGAGCCGTGACATCGTTTGCTCATAATCTCCGGTGGAAACCCCTTCTCCTGATTGTAACCAGAAATTCAATGCGGCCTGTTCTTCACCATAATAACTAAAAGAGAGTTCCCGGTTTTTCTCTGCCGCAGAAACCTCGATAAAAGGGATTTGCTCAAACAAAAATGGATTTTCTGAACGCATAAACAGTTTGTTTACTGCCTGTACCATTGAGTAGGCAGAGCGCCAGTTTGTTTCCAGAGTATAGTGAGCACTTACCTGAGAACGGGCACGAATATAAGTGAAAATATCTGCGCCCCGAAATGCATAAATAGCTTGTTTAGGATCGCCGATAAACAGCAATCCATTTTCAGGCTGACTGCCATAGATGGTATGAAAAATCCGATATTGCTGTGGGTCGGTATCCTGAAATTCGTCAATCAAAGCAACCGGATAGCGCCGACGGACAGTTTCAGCAAGCAAATCACTGCCTGGGCCTTTCAGAGCATCATCAAGACGGGTAAGTAAATCATCAAACCCCATCTGACCACGTGTTAACTTTTCCTGACGGATTGATTGGCGAATCTCAATAATAGCCCTGGAGATAATCAAATCACGTAAAGTAAGTGGTTGCTGATACAAATCATCTATCGCCACAAAAAGTGAATGTTCAGGTACCTCACCTTTCTTTGTCTTTTCTGCCAATACTGACTGCCGGAATTTCTCCAGTGCTTTTGGCAACTGATAATCCTCTGTAGGCGCCTGGGCCCAATCCATGACACTATTCAGCCAATTTGGTAAGTGCTTACTACTGTAACTTCTTTTATCTACGCCAGAGCCCGCAATTAAATCGTGCAACTCTCCGGCAACTTCATTCCACTGGTATTTAACATCGCTGATCAACTGGGTAATTTTTTCATGGCGACTTAACAACGTTTCATCACTGTCCGGCGCATTAACCATATATGGCATATCCCCTTGTAAATAAGGGTGTAATTCAGCCAACAGAGCTTCCGGCCCACTCCACTCCTGGCTGATTACCTGTGCCATTGATAACGGCAATGGATAACAATGGCGCCGCCAGAAATCGGCACACCCCTGCCGTTCTAATGGCTGTTGATCCTGAATTAATGTCTGTTCAAACAAGATCCCAGATTCAAAAGCATTATGTGCCAACATCCTCTGACAAAAACCATGAATGGTATAAATCGCCGCTTCATCCATTTGCCGCTCTGCGGCCAGTAACCAGATAGCCGCCTGCCCTTTATCCGGGATCTCATCCAATAGCTGTTGATAGGCAGGTTCTGCGCCTTCTACTTCGTTTCGAATACAAGCAAGGCGAAGTTTATGAATATTTTCACGGATACGCCCACGTAACTCATTTGTTGCGGCCTCAGTAAACGTAACCACCAGAATTTCTTCCACGCTTAAAGGTCGTGAAAAAGCGGCATCTTTCCCTATTCCAAGTAGGAGACGCAGATATAAAATGCCGATGGTGTAGGTTTTACCCGTCCCGGCTGACGCTTCGATCAACCGCTGACCATTCAGCGGCAGAGTTAATACATTAAGCCTGTGGACAGATATCTCTGTGATCACTGAGTTCTTACCTCAACAGGTAGCCGTTTCTGAAATTCAGTCACATTCTGATAGGTTTTCCAATCTTTCAATTTCGCATATCCATCCAAGTTTCCTGATTTACCAATCACTTGTGAAATCAATGACAGCCCCCGGTGTTTGATTACCGCATTCTGATAGAAATCAATCAATTGTTTCTGTGTGGTTTTCCTCAGTATCTCAAGCATTTTATCTCTACTATCAAAACTAAAGTTATTGCGGCTAAAATCACTGGAGAAACGAGCAACTTCGGCATAGAAAGTTTGCGGCGGTTGCTGCTTTTCATTAATCAGTGCATTCTTGTACTGTTCAAAATCAGCTTGAGACATGGTTTTCAATTTATTACCCGCGTTTTGATAGAAATCTTGATAACGCTGATTCAAATACTTGGGTTGCTTACTATTACTTTGTAGCAGGAAACTCAATCCCCACTGCTCCCCCACACTGGTATTGAAAGCAAACACCGCATACCCCAGTTGCTCCGTTGTTCTTAGCTGCTCATAGAACCACGAATGAAGCATATTGCTCAACAAACTGGAATAAACATAACCTTCTATACGGTTATAACCCGTCGGAATATAAACCTCCGCCAAAGCGCCATCTGTGCTGCTGCCAACACGCTGGAAATTAACCGGGTAATTTTTATCAATCACCACCTTATCCCCAATCCACCAGTCATTTCCTTGATTTGCTAGTTGGTTATGAGCGGATTCGGCAATCACTTTGCTCTGCTGTTCGGTCAAGTTTCCAATGATCATCATCTGCAAAGCAGCATTTTTTATCATTTCATGACGATACGTAACAATATCCTGAACCGTGATAGTTTCTAGCGCTTTCAGACGAGTGGACTGTTCCGTGTATGGCACCACAGAAAGGCGCTTCAACGGCTGCATAGCCATTTCATACGCTTTAGCGTTATTGGAAACTTCTATCTGTTCACGATACCAAGACTTAGCTTGCTCCAGTTGACTCTCGGTTGGCGTAAACGCCATGTAATTACTGATTAAAGAGGTTAAAAGTTCCGGCAAATTTTGCGTGTAACCACTTACTCCTAGTTGCATTCCCTGTGATGAACTCGTAAAAATATTCATTCCAGCAACAGAAGCCTGATAACTAAGCTGGTCGAGGGAAAGCCCTGCCAAATAATCAAGCAAAGAGGAAGTGGCCTGCTCACGGGCACTATCCAAACTTTTTGCATTACGTAAATCTAACGTAATGCTGGCCTTAGGCTCATCAGCAAAATATTGACTCGGCATATAGAACAGGCGAACACTCTGGTGTTCAAGAATCATCTCTGGATGTTTTTGACTCTTATCTGCTTTTATCAGCTTCAAATCATCAGGAATATAAGAATTTGGCGCGGGCAGAGAAAAACTCATTTGCTCCTCTAATTGCTGCCATTTAACTCGTTGCTGCAATGTAATTCGATCAACCTGATAAGGTGCCTGAACAAAATAAGCCTGTTTATTATGCGACTCTTTTGGGCTGATATACCAGATACGCGCATTTTCAGGAGTCAACTCATCAAGTCGGCTAGCAATTGCTTTCGGGTTATAATCATCAGCCAGATAACTGGCATTAAGTACATTGGAAACAGGAACTCGCAACATAGCATCCGATAACCATTCGATATAATGCATATTACGAACAATAGAGCCATACTGGAACGATAGATTCAAAACCTTCGCAATCTCATCAAAATAACTTTTCTGGATGCCTTTTTGTTTTAATAAATTAATATAAGCAAAAATAGCCGCAACAACCTGATCCCGTTGTGCAAGCCCTTTGTCTGTCAACGTCACATAAATAAAAAAGATACCTTTGTTACGATCAACCATAGGTTCCGCACCGGCACTGATACTTTCTGCCAACCCTTGAGTTTGCAGCCAATCTGATAATGTATTCAGGCTACGGTTGCCTATCATATAACTGAGATATTCATCGGTTTTACTGCGGAAATCAGCGCTGTTATTGTCAATGCTGAACTCCAATTGCAATGCCTTTTGCGGTTGAGCAGGAACATAATGGATGATAATCCCTTTCTCTTTTTCCGTTACTGCCGGAACAGTAATTGGCGGTACGCTCGCTTTTTTGTCAGGTATCCGACCAAAAGTATCAACAGCAATTTGAGTCAGTTTATCGAGAGGCTGATTACCGTAAATGACACCTTTCATTAGATTGGCCGAATAATAGCGCTGATAGAAACCCACCAGTTCTGTCTGTAATTTACTCCCCGGTTTATCTTTCAATGTTTCTAGATTACCACCAGAAAAACGGGCATTGGGATGCTTAGGATTCAAGGTTTCTGCCCGTATTTGAGCAACCCGCATCCCATCACGAGAACGCGCCATTGTCATCTCTGCATTAACGGCGTTTCGCTCCCGATCTGCATTCACTGGGCCAAGTAACGGCTCAGCCAGTGCATCAGCCAGACGATCTGTGGCTTGAGCTAACGCCTCATTTTCTACTTCAAGGTAAAAAGCCGTGCGGTAAGAAGCCGTGCTGGCATTATAGCTACCACCATGTTTTTGCAAAAATTCAGATAAATCACCTGATTGTGGATAACGTTCAGATCCCATCAGAACCATATGTTCCAGATAATGTGCAAGCCCGAGCTGGCTGTCAGGGTTTTCCATGCTGCCAACCGGAATCGCTACCGCTGCCAAAGATTTGGTTGCTTTCTCATCAGATACCAGCAAAACCGTCATATTGTTTGCCAATTTGATTCCCTGATACTGACGGTGATCATTTTCGCTTTTATAAATTGTCTCTTGCAGTGGTTGCCACTGTAGTTGTGGTGTTTGCGCATAACTCGTCGTTCCCCAAAAAAGCAGGAACATCGCAGCTATCATGCGAACAAGATGTTTATACATTATCGGATATTCTCCCTTGTATTCTGATATCGCGCTATCGGTAACAAATAACTGAGCGCTTCCTGTTTAAGTTTTGCCAAAAATGATTTACCAGCTTGCCTGAAAGCCCGCTGAATATAAGGATCATCCCCTTCGCCTCTGCGTCCTTGATCCCCAAGCCATGTTTTCAATAACTGGCTTTCAGCTTTTGATTGAATTTCATCACTATTATCAATCTCACCTGTCTCTTTATTCATACATGTTGAAAGCCACGCCCAACCACTTTTGCAAAACAGCGGTAAAGGCGCTGATATTCCTCGTTGATAACCGTCAATCAATTGATTCAGATAATCTTTCGCTTGTTCTGAAGGCATAGGAGCAAAACACCATTCACTGCCATCACGTCCATATCCATAACTGCGGCTTTCCCCCTGACCACCAGTCAGACAATAAGCCAGATGCTCAATCCACAATTGCATGCCATCATTGGCGGTCAAACTGGCTGGCCGCCAACGTAGCAAACCATCCGGTTGCACCTTATTAATTTGCCCTGTCAGCATCACCTGGCCTAAATCATGATGTAAATCAACAGATAATGTTTCCATTTGTTGTTCACGAATTTTATCCGCCAAAGGCTGCATCTCTTTTTGCTGTTTCAACCAATAAACCTCACCGAAAGCGCCAAAAGGCAATCCTCCAGCAGCACGTAGCCGATTGAAAAGTGGTTCAGGCGATTGCTGTTCAATTAACGCATTCAACAATAGCTGATTAAACTGATAACGTTGAAGATTATCTAAAACGAAAGGTTCTTCCTCTGGCAATTCCGTTTCTTCAATAACGAAATTTACTTTCAGGCAGCGTTGGAAAAAAAACCGAACAGGATGACGGTAAAAGCGGATTAAATCATCAAGTGTAATTTCTTGGATTTGCGCCATTTCAATAGATTGACAAAATTCAGCATATGCTGAGCCTTGTTCAGTTGCCGCCGGTAACCACTCTCCGGCATAGCTTTGCTGATAACTGCTCGGTATAAAATTTTCCGGTGCAAATGGAACCCGGGTATGAAGAGACAACAGATGTTTTCTGATATTAGCGGCGCTTTCATCAACATTCAGTTTTTCATTGCCTGGCAAACAGAAACTCTGGCAAACATAATCCAGCAATTCATTAACCAGCACTGAAGGGTTGCATTCCGTATCATCACGAATGGATTTACCAATATAGCTGATATAAAGAAACTGTTCAGCGGATATCAAGGCTTCAAGGAATAGATAACGGTCATCATCCCGTCGTTTTCTGTCTCCTCTTTGGCTTTTTTCCGCCATCAGGTCAAACCCAAGCGGTGGAATTGAACGGGGATAAACACCATCATTCATTCCCAATAAACAGACAACCTTAAAGGGGATAGAACGCATTGGCATCAAGGTGCAAAAGTTGACAGACCCTGCGAGAAAACGCTGACTGATTTTTTCATTATCAAACCGAAGCGCTAATTCATCTCGCAACAGAACCAATGGCACACTTTCCTGATAACGCGCGTTCAGTCCATTATCTATGACTTTCTGCCATTGCTGTTCCATCATTGCCAGTACTAATTCAGTCTCATTATCTGATACAAAAAATGTTTCCAGCAACTGCTGGCAGACAGGTAACCAGCCCGTTAATGTCCGGCTCTCGGCAAGAATTTTGCGCCAATAGCTTAATTGCATTAAAAACTCAGCCAATTGGCCGACAAGCTCCGCGGCTAAACCACTGGATTCATCATAAGGCAATACCTCTTTCCAAGGGCCCGACCGGCTATCCATTGCATAACCCAATAACATTCGGGTCAGTCCAAAACGCCATGTATGCTGGCCTGTTACCGGCAAAGATAGCTGTTCCACATTATCGTCATCCAGCCCCCAACGAACGCCTGATTCTTCAACCCAACGCCTTAATAAACGCAAACCATCTTCATGTATGTCAAATTTATTCGCCAGCGCGGGTACTTCCAACAATGCTAAAACCTGTTCTGTCGTAAAACGGCTTTGAGGTAAATCAAGCAGTGTGATAAATGCCTGTAAAATCGAATGTGCCTGACGGGCCTTACGATCAGAAATGGCAAATGGAATATAGCGTTCAATAGAGACATTACCAAATACCGCCTGAACATAGGGAGTATAACTGTCAATATCCGCGACCATCACAATAATATCCCTTGGCGTCAGCGATGGATTATCTTCCAATAATCTCAATAGCTGATCCTGTAAAACTTCCACTTCACGCTGAGGACTATGGCAAACATGGAAAGATAAAGCACGATCCAACGGATCAAGTACTCTTTTTTTCAAGCTATTTTCAAATGTTTCTTTTGTTGAACCAATTTGGGCATGATCTTCCAGATAGAGAATATCCCTTTGCAATTGATGTAATAGATTATCCTGTTCTAATTCAACGAAAGCGTGAACTTCCGAACTCTGCTCAAGCTGCGACAATAAATAGAGATTATCACGGCCCAACCGTCCCCATGATGCCAACAAGGGATTACTTACATCTTGTTCACCGTCATCGTTAAACAGTGATTGAGCATTACCAGGATCTTTAAAATATTCCAGCTCCTGTTCACTGTTATAATGACGTGGTTTACGACTGCTCAGTTTTGCCAGAAAAGCATAATTCTGAATATCTCCCCAATAATATTTACATGGATTGGTAAACATCAGGTGAATATCAATATGCTGTCCCAGTGCCTGTAAGGCTTGTAAATAAACAGGCGGCAAAGCAGAAATACCACAAATAAATACCCGTTTCGGTAAACAAGCTGAAAGTTCAGCACTGTTTTCCAATATCGAAATAAAACGGCGATACAAGTTAGCCCGATGCCATTGAGGTTGTTGTAGCTGGTGGGTATATTCTGTTAATTCCAGCCACAATCTTTTCTGCCACAACTGATTATCACTCAAACCATCAATAAGCTGCCCTTGCTGCCAACTTTCCAGCCATTGCGGGCGATAAACAAGATATTGGTCAAACAGGTCAGCAACCCGCCCGGCCAATTGATGAATTTTCCGTTTATCAAAATCCTGATCAAGATAGTGCCTAAGTGCGACAAATTCCGCTTCTGGCAATAATTGAGGCAATAACGCCATCAATTTCCATGTCATGGCATCTTTACTAAAAGCGCTTTCTTTCGGGATATCAGGCAATACTTTGGTAAACATATCCCAGATAAAAGTAGCTGGAAGTGGAAACGAAATATTGGCTGATATCCCTATTCTTTCAGCCAGTTGGATTTGCAGCCACTGTGACATTCCTGGGCTTTGTACCAGAATGACTTCCTGCTCAAACGGATCAGTCAGTGGATTATCTCCGATAAGTATGGTTATCAGCTCTTTAAGAAGATCCAACTGATTAGAATGATAAACCTTGAACATCAGGACTCCCATTTGAACAAATCCACCGGCTTGCTTTACTTTGCTGATTATAAGGCGTTGTTACTATAACTGTAAGCTGATAGCAATCAGATAACTGATATGTCGTCTGAAATTCAGCGTGCCATCCCGGTGGCGGTGTTAATTCTGATAAAGCACTTTGACCTGCAATTAATTCATATTGTTCCAGGTATCCATAAGATAATTTGTCCGCCTTTGATTGTTGCCAATGTTGCTGAAACCCAAACAATAGCGCCTGATGATAACGCATTAATCCCAGTAAAGAGACAGAAAAGACCATAACGGCAACCATAACTTCGGGCAAACTCATCCCAGATTGATGAGCATGAAAAAGATTTGGTTTCATAAACAAAACCCCGTATCTGCCTCGGGACAGAAATCCAACCAACCGCTTTCTACCGGAATAAGGGAATCACTACCATCAGAAGAGATTAATTTCATCCATTGATATAATCCGACAGATTGCCCGGATGCCACTTCCGCCACACCTTTCAGCAGAAAAAAATTACTTGAGTACCTTTTTAAACAGCTTGTCAAATGGAACTCCTGCTGTTGCAGGCAATACCACTCTTCTGTTTTATCACTATAAAGTAGCCATGATTGCGCCATTCCCCATGCCAATGAAGATTCTGCTTGTTGCAAAGCTTTTAAATATCTGCGTTCATCAACCATCATGATTAATGCGTTATCCAGATGATGATGTAAAGCTTTCAGCATCATAAGGCTCACAGCCAGCAACATCAGCACAGAAATTAACAATACATTTCCTTGCTGAAATTGCAGGCAGACATTTGGAGAATGCTCAGTCACGGTACTTATCCCCTGATATTGCGCAAACGTATTACTGCCTGATATTGGTAGTTTATTGATGGATGTTTAAACCAATGTGCAATAAGCGTCAATTTGATAAAAACTAAGCCATCTTTTGTTGGTAATTTTTCTGCTTTAAATGAATCTACCACTATCTCATTTGGGTCAAATAGCCTTTCCCAGCCATTGTCCTGACAGTTACCCGCACCTCTTTTCCATTCCACTGACTTATTACTAAAACGATAACCAAAGAATTCCGATTCACTATGTTCTGGTGGCTCCCATTGGTTATTTACATTAAGATCATATGCAATAATCAGGCATGAATCCTCACTTTCATCATTTCTATTATTGATTAATATTGGCTTTCCATCGCAATAATGCTGGCAATATCCTGCACGACGAATATCTTTCTCTATAATATACAATGTTTGTTTAACAAAATATCCTAAACGATATCTCTGATATAACTCCATTATTTGTCTGGTTAAAACCGGGTAACTTTTGGCAATCGCCAGTAAAATAATAGTGCCAATAGCCATTGCCACAATCACTTCTAACAATGTCATTCCAGATTGGTTTTTATGTTTCATCATTACAATAGAGTATCACTTATTTTATAAGAAAAAAATAATTAACCACAAGCCGGAATACTATTAAACTTATTATTACTACATGATCTTACTCTTCCTCGTGAAGAAAAAATAACTGATATTTCACCTGCGGAATTAGCCAAGATAAAACTCGCGGGCATCATCGTGTTTCTTATTCCATGAAACTCTATCTGCTCCTTAGTTGCTGAGCTTATAACAACATCCTGATAGGATGATTTTATACCCTCAACATTCTCTAAATCACAATCAGCAAGTGCAGATCTAGAAAGCGCTATACACCACTCTTCTCCCGTTTTCAGCCACAATATCACCTCTTTATTCAGATAATTTGCCATAGATTGCTGCCTGGTGATAAATGTTAATATTTTCTGGGCTGATTCCTGTAACCTGACTCTTTCCTGATGATCACCCCATTCTTGTATCCCCCATAAAGAAAATATTGAAACCAGAACAATAACAATCATCAATTCCAATAAGGAAAAACCTAATTGATTATCAATATTATAACTACCAATTATATTAATGTTATCTTCCATTAACAATTCCTTACATCCTTTCGCAAAACATTCTATTTATTTTAAAAACAGAATAAACACATAATTGAATTTTATGCGAGAGTGCATCAATAAAAAAATAAGAGTCTATCATTGTTACATTTAAATTGCGTAGAGTTTCACAAAAATCAACGAGAATAGTTATTTTTATTTCTTATTATTTCCATACATTGTAAGATTATATGGCTATGAGGAAGAAGCTTCATGAACATAATAAAGAAAATATTGAATGCTTTACATGAGGATGTTATTACTATTAATTTATTCTATAAAAATAAATAATATCAGACTAGAAAATAATTAATTGAGAAGCTTGTTTTAAGTATAACGATCAATTTTTAAGTATAGCGATCAATAGTGGTGTATCGATATTGGTAGTAATAATGTCCGATTACTGACCTTTATTGAGTTTTCAATGGGGCACTGTTACATTAAACACATCGTATCCTACTCAGAATACGACAAGCTAACCGATTACTACCGGAGAAACAGAGAATGATAAATTTTGCAGTCGTTCAGGAACGGGCTCGCGCTCTGTTTTCAGAAGATCCCTTGGCTGACCTACATAATACCTCAGAACAGTACAAAGAAGCGATGGATTTGATTGATGAGCTTTTCAAAGACTATGACAATAACAAAGGATTAATTGAGATTCTAGCTACAACAATTGAACGCTATGAAGATACCGCCCCTGAATTTGCAGAATTTAACCAAGCTATTGAAAATATCCCTACGGGGTTGCAGTCCTAAGGGTTCTGATGGATCAACACGGCCTTAAACAAGCCGACCTTAAAAACGAAATCGGAGGAGCTTCTCTGGTATCACAAATTCTGAGTGGAACAAAGTCACTGACAGTAACCCATATAAAAGCCTTGAGTAAACGTTTTAAGGTTTCTAGTGCAGCTTTTATCGATTAGCCTTATCTATTTCTACAACTGATTGAGTAACAAAAAGATCTTTTAAGATCTTTCATATTGCTGTCTTAGGTCGGGTTTAATACCGATCCTACCCGACGCTAAGACCAATACACCATAGAGTGTTTTTACTATCAGTGTACGATCAGTAGTTGATACAAGAGGGCAATTAAATCTTGGTTTGTGCTTGCGTATGCCAATATTTGAATTTCACCCCCGACTACATCATAAATGGCTCGGAATTGCCGATCTTTGGAAAACCACTGGTGAAATTGTATTCCTTTATCCAGTAACATTGAGGAATAGCCGTATGCTAACGGGTTTTCCCCAATCAATCTCGATGATTCAATCAGTAAATCATCTACCAAATTTTGAGCCGCTTCCAACCCTATTGTGTAAGCCTTGTAGTCTTCAATAATAGAAAGTGTCTGGTAGGCTGTTTCAGCAACTTGAACTTTATATATCACGTCCGATATTCCCTGCGTCTACGAAGTGCTTCTTCAGGGGTCATTTTTCTACCATCCATAATATCTTTCTTAGACAGCATAGCGATTTTAAGCAACGCCATTGCCTGTCTTTCTGCGTTTCTATCGGCTTGCTCCCTCTCACGTTCTGCTATCGGTTGAATAAACAATTCAGATATTCCGTTTTTGGTAATAAACACGCCGCCCTCGAAATTCTCTGGGTTACTGAGTAGATCCCTAGCTTTTTTTTGAGAAATGGTATTCATGATCTTTTTCCTCCTACTTCTATGTATCTGTATATTATACCACCAAAATGAAAAGGGGAACAATTTATAATAAATTGTTCCCCCAGATTATTGACAAACACAGAAGAGCTGTTTCAGCCATAACCTCTAAATAGCAACCAGTGCCTTTATTCCTGGATACGGGTCATAATCAACTATTTCAAAGTCATCAAATTTATAATCAAAAAGTGATTCCGGTTTACGCTTTATCACCAGTTTTGGCAGTAAACGCGGTTCACGGCTGAGTTGTAATTGTGTTTGTTCCATATGGTTGTTATAAAGATGCGTGTCACCACCGGTCCAGACAAAATCGCCCACTTCCAGATCACACTGCTGGGCCATCATATGAACCAACAATGCATAGCTGGCAATATTGAACGGCAAGCCGAGGAATACGTCACAGGAACGCTGGTAAAGCTGGCAGGAAAGTTTGCCATCCGCAACATAAAACTGGAAGAAAGCATGGCATGGCGCTAATGCCATTTTATCCAACTCACCAACGTTCCAAGCAGAAACAATGATTCTACGTGAATCTGGATCGCTTTTAAGTTGTTCCAGTACGGTTTTCAATTGGTCAATCCGACGACCATCCGCAGTACCCCATGCACGCCATTGCTTACCATATACAGGCCCTAAATCGCCGTTTTCATCCGCCCATTCATCCCAAATAGTGACACTATTTTCATGCAGATATTTGATATTCGTATCACCATTCAGGAACCAGAGAAGCTCATGAATAATTGAGCGGATATGACAACGTTTAGTTGTCACCAGTGGGAAACCATCCTGCAAATTGAAACGCATCTGATGCCCGAAAATTGAGAGAGTCCCCGTTCCGGTGCGGTCTGCCTTCGAAGTGCCCTCTGCAAGCACTCTTTTCATTAAGTCCAGATACTGTTTCATCTTACCTCTCGTACCTTATTACCTTGGTGTTTGTATGCCCATATCATCATTAATATTCCCGCCAGGATCATTGGAATAGAAAGAATCTGTCCCATGCTGATCCCGTCGAATAAACCCAATTGTGCATCTGGTTGACGGAAAAATTCGACTATGACCCGGAAAATACCGTAACCAATTAAGAATAAACCGGAAACACTGCCCATCGGGCGAGGTTTACGGATGTATAAATTCAAAATGATAAATAAAACGATACCTTCCAACGCCATTTCATAAAGTTGTGAAGGATGACGTGGCAAAACACCATATTGTTCAAGTATTGATAACAATGAAGGGTCCGCTGCGGCCAATGCAATATCTTCGCTACGCGAACTTGGGAATAGCATCGCCCACGGTGTATCCAATGTGACACGTCCCCACAACTCACCGTTAATAAAATTACCGACTCTCCCCATGCCTAAGCCAAAAGGGACTAACGGTGCAATGAAATCAGCAACTTTTAAGAAGTGGCGTTTCGTTCTACGGCCAAATAACCACATTGCGCAGATAACCCCCACCAAGCCACCGTGGAAAGACATTCCTCCATCCCAAACTTTAAACAAATAAAGCGGGTTATCGAGAAATGCCGGGAAATTATAAAACAGGACATAACCTAGACGGCCACCGACAAATACGCCAGCAAACCCGGCATAAAGCAAGTTCTCTACTTCGTTTTTTGCCCAGCCGCTATTGGGTTTTGCTGCCCTGCGTGTCGCTAGCCACATAGCGAATACAAACCCTACCAGGTACATGAAACCATACCAATGGAGGGATATTGGACCTATTGAAAAAATAACCGGGTCAATATTAGGAAATGCCAGGTAGCTATTACTCATCTTTCCTCACTTAATATTTAGCATTAATGCTCTAAGGCAAATAATTGCGAATCATAGCACAGGCCGTCAAACGGATTAAATGCCACCTCTGACCAAACCACCAACCCCATGCTGCTCCATAAACGTTGCTGACAGTTCCTTTACTCTTAGGCTGGTTTCAGCCTGTAGTACTTCGGCCATTAATTTTTCAACCTGAGCCAATTCCAGATGACGTAATAAGTACTTAATTCTTGGCACACTACAACCACTCATACTCAAACTTCGATAGCCAAGACCAATCAATAACAGCGCTCCCATAGGGAAACCTGCCATTTCACCACAAATACTGATCGTAAGACCTGCCCGCTGGCTATTTTCAAATACCAGTTTTAATGCCCGAATCACCGCCGGATGTAAGCAATCATAAAGAGAAGCGACGTGAGTGTTATTCCGATCCACTGCCAGTAGATATTGTGTTAGGTCATTGGTGCCAATAGACACAAAATCGACTCTGTTTTTGAGTTGTGGCAACAGAAAAATCATCGAAGGAACCTCAATCATGACACCGAGCTGAGGCATGGATATTTGGCGCGCCAGTATTTGCTCGACTTCCGCTTTCGCTCTGTCTACCAATCGCTTAGCTTCATCAATTTCTTCTATACTCGTCACCATTGGCAGCAGGATTTTCAGATTACCCATATCAGCGTTAGCTCTAAGCATTGCCCGCAACTGGATAAGAAAAATCTCCGGTTGATCCAGCGTCACTCGTATACCACGCCATCCCAAACAAGGGTTCTCTTCGCTGATAGGCATATAGGGCAGTTGTTTATCCGCACCAATATCAAGTGTACGCAATACCACTGGTTTATCGGGAAATAATTGCAACATCTCCTGATAGCGCGCTTTTTGTTCATCTTCTGATGGGAAGCCACAGTGCAGCATAAAAGGTATTTCGGTACGATAGAGTCCAACTCCATCAATACTACTACTGATCTGCAACTCATATTTCAGGCTCAAACCCGCATTAAGCTGAACTAGAATGCGCTCGCCACTTTTTAGCTGTGCTTCCCGATCAACATCCCCCTCAGCCAGTTTGCTAAGTGCTTTTTCTTCTTCGATAATCTGTTTATATTCCTGCGAAATCAGCGGTTCAGGCTCAATAAAGACTTCCCCACGGAAACCATCAAGAATCAGCATACGATTGTGCAGGAGTTCCGGCTGGATATCCGCCCCCATAATGGCCGGAATGCCCATTGCACGCACCAGTATGGCAGAGTGGGAATGCGTCGCACCATCACGGACAATAACCCCCGCTAACCTTTCTTGCGGCATTTCCGCCAATAGGTTGGCACTCAGTTCATCTGCAACCAGAATGAACCATTCAGGCCACTGATGGCTGGTAGTAAGTGAATCATCCAGATGAAATAATAATCGCTGTCCAAGCGCCCGTAGATCTGATGCCCTTTCCCGCATATAAGCATCTTGCAAGCTGGCGAATTGTTCTGCGTATTTCTCAATAACCTGTTTAACGGCCCATTGCGCAACAGAGCCCTGTTCAACACAGGAGAACAGATCTTGTTTCAATTGGGGATCATTCAAAAGGTAAGAATAGAGATTAAAAATCGCGGCACTCTCTTTTTGAGAACCCGCGGTAAAACGTTTACTGAGCCGACGACATTCTGCTGTCGCATCTTCAAGTGCCTGAATCAAACGAGAACGTTCTGCTGCATGATCAAGGGTTGAGGCTTCAAAAATTTGGTCAAGCGAGGGTTGGGAACAATCTTGCCATCCCTGGGCCATCACGATGCCATTGGAAATTGTCAGCGCTTTAATTCTGGTCTGCCGGTACTGACCAAACAAACCCTTAGTCTGAGCTTGAGCAAGGATCACTGCCAGTTGCGTCGCAAGCGTCACCATAAAGGACTCTTCAGTTTCATTGAACAGGCGTTGTTCCTGCTGCTGAACGACTAAAACACCTTGCAACTGGCGGCGATAGACCAGTGGAACACCCAAAAAAGCGCGGAAGCTATCCTCTTTAACTTGAGGCAAATATTTGAAACTTGGATGGCTGCGGACATCCGCCAGATTAATCAGTTCAGACAATTGACCAACTTGCCCAACAACTCCCTCGCCAAAAGCCAAACTGATAGTCCTTCCTCGGGGTTTCCTCAACCCTCGAGTTGCCATCAGGTAATAACACCGCCGTTGATGATCAGCAAGATAGATAGAACAGACATCCGTGTTCATTGCCAGACAGGTCTCGTTCACCAATAGCTCAAGCGCTTCGGCCAGATTGGTTGCCATAGCAACTTTTTCAACAATTTCCCGTAAGCGCATGAGCATGGAACTCACCTAACTTCTTTTTCGACGATAAGAATACGAAGAGCGTGGCAGAGATACGCTTTCCTGCATTGGCATTACAACCGAAGCAAACTCTTTCATCACGCGCCGATAAACATCACGCTTAAAAGAGACAACCTGCCGGACAGGATACCAATAGCTGACCCAACGCCAACCATCGAACTCCGGGGTATTACTGTGTTGCACATTAATATCGTCTTCATTACAGAGCAGTTGTAATAAAAACCACCGCTGTTTTTGACCAATACAGACAGGTTGTGTATCCCAACGCACCAAACGCTTGGGTAATTTGTAACGCAACCAATTACGCGTAGAGGCCAGAACGCGTACATCTTTCCGACCTAACCCCACTTCTTCATACAGTTCCCGGTACATAGCCTGTTCTGGTGATTCCCCCGGATTAATGCCCCCTTGAGGAAATTGCCAGGAATGCTGCCCATAACGCCGAGCCCACAAAACCTGACCTTGCCGATTACAAATTACAATTCCTACATTCGGGCGGTAGCCATCATCATCGATCACCAGACTACCTCGATAAACTAAATTTGAAAGATGACTAATTGTTTCACACTACCCTCAAGTGGTAAACCTCTATCATTGGACTTTGCAGTCGCTAGCTAAATCTCTACAATAGCACCGTCTCAACGGGGTGCTGGCTGTTTAAAATGGTCTTGCTGAGAGTAAACCCGCCGAACCTGATCCGGCTAATACCGGCGTAGGGATTTGAGCTGCTAATTGTTTCACAGACATTATCTTGCCGTTTAGCGCTTCCTCAAATCCTTTGCCAATCCTATTAATGTAAGGAGAGCAAAGTGTTTAAGACGTTATTTTCCAAATTAATCGTACTGACGGCCCTATCAGCCCCTACGTTGCTATTGAGTCAGGTTGTACAGGCCAAGCCGATATTAACGGTCTATACCTATGATTCTTTTGCCGCAGAATGGGGACCCGGACCCACAATTAAAAAAGCGTTTGAAGCTGAATGTAACTGTGAACTGAAACTGGTTGCTCTGGAAGATGGTGTGTCCCTGCTCAATCGCCTCAGAATGGAAGGCAAGCGTACTACTGCTGATATTATTCTTGGGTTGGATAACAACTTAATTCAAGCGGCTCAACAAACAGGGCTGTTCACTGAAAGTCAAGTAGATATCAGCAAGCTGACACTGCCGATACAATGGAATAACACCGTATTTATTCCTTATGACTATGGTTACTTTGCCTTCATTTACAACAAAAATACGTTGCCAAATCCGCCAAAGAGCATGGATGAACTGATCAACAGTCACAATAACTGGAAAGTGATCTATCAAGATCCTCGCACCAGCACACCTGGGCAAGGTTTGCTGTTGTGGATGCAGAAAATTTATGGTGATGATGCCCCACAAGCCTGGCAAAAACTGGCAAAGAAAACACTGACTGTTACCAAAGGCTGGAGTGAAGCTTATGGCCTGTTTCTGAAAGGAGAAGGTGATCTGGTGCTGAGTTATACCTCTTCACCAGGCTACCACCTGTTATCCGAGAAGAAAGACAACTATGCGGCAGCTACTTTTAGTGAAGGTCATTACCTGCAAGTCGAAATTGCCGCCCAACTGGCCTCCAGCAAGCAACCGGAACTTGCCCAGAAATTTATGCAGTTTATGTTGACTCCAGCTTTCCAACAGGAAATTCCAACCACTAACTGGATGTATCCGGTCATTAATATCCCACTCCCAGAAGTGTATTCACAGCTTTCAATACCTGAAAAATCTCTGCAATATCCCGCAGAAGAAGTCGCAAAATACCGTAATCAATGGATTCGTGCATGGCAAAGCGCTGTCAGTCGCTGATGGCCGGATGGCTGTTACCGGGGGCCATTGCCTCCGGTCTTTTACTGTTAGTCGCCTTACTGGCATTCGGTGCGCTCTGGTTTAACGCGCCTGAAAACGACTGGTACTTGCTGATAGAAGATCGCTATTTGTGGCATGTAGTGCGTTTTACATTCTGGCAAGCTTTTTTATCGGCTCTGTTTTCTGTTATGCCCGCTATTTTTCTTTCCCGGGCACTCTACCGCCGCCATTTTCCCGGCCGAACCTTGTTTCTGCGCCTGTGTGCTATGACGCTGGTTTTGCCTGTACTGGTCGCTCTGTTCGGCATTCTGACTGTCTATGGCAGAGTCGGCTGGCTGGCACAGTTCTGTGAATGGATAGGAATCAATTACCCTTTCACCCCTTATGGTTTACAGGGAATTTTGCTGGCACATATTTTCTTTAATATGCCACTGGCAACACGGCTTTTACTGCAATCGCTGGAAAACATTGCGGTGGAACAACGACAATTAGCAGCGCAGCTAGGTATGAATGAATGGCAACATTTCCGTTTTGTTGAATGGCCTTATCTGCGCCGCCAGATCCTACCCACCGGCGCACTGATTTTTATGCTCTGTTTCGCCAGTTTTGCTACCGTACTAGCGTTAGGTGGTGGACCTGCCGCAACAACTGTCGAACTGGCAATCTATCAAGCGTTAAGCTATGACTACGATCTCAACCGGGCCGCGTTATTGGCGTTGATTCAGATTACCTGCTGCCTTGGCCTTGTGCTCCTCAGTCAGAAACTTAACAGTACTCTATCTGTCGGCTACAGCAACCAACAGCAATGGCGTAATCCACAGGATACTTTGTTGAGAAAAATCTGCGACAGCCTGTTAATTATCGCAGCATTATTACTACTCGTGCCGCCATTATTGGCAGTTATCGTGGATGGTGTTAACAGCGGGTTGCTTAACGTATTGCGCCAGCCTGCATTGTGGCAAGCATTTATCACCTCAGTGGTCATTGCTTTAGGCGCGGGGTTATTATCTGTTTTATTCACTATGATGCTACTGTGGAGCAGCCGTGAGCTGTACCTGCGTTATTCTCCTCACTGGGGACAAGCAATGGAGATGAGTGGTTTATTGATCCTCTCCATGCCCGGCATTGTATTGGCAACAGGATTCTTTCTGTTGCTCAACGATACCATTGGCCTGCCCCGTTCACCCTACGGTCTAGTGATTTTAACCAACGCACTGATGGCAATCCCCTATGCACTGAAAGTTCTGGATAATCCAATGAAAGATCTGGCGGCTCGCTATAATCCACTGTGTCGCTCCCTAAATATCCAAGGTATTAACCGACTGCGCTGGATTGAACTAAAAGCACTGAAAGTTCCGCTGGCACAAGCACTGGCCTTTGCCTGTGTCCTTTCCATTGGAGATTTTGGCGTTGTAGCGCTATTTGGTAATGAAGATTTCCGTACACTGCCCTTCTATCTCTACCAGCAAATCGGGGCTTACCGTAGTCAGGATGGTGCGATCACTGCTTTGTTGCTGTTACTGTTATGTTTTATGCTGTTTAGTTTACTTGAACGCTTACCGAGACTACGTAATGCTTAAACTTGAGAATCTGGCTTACCGCTACGAACATCTGGTGATGCGCTTTGACTTACAGATTCAGGTTGGAGAACGTATCGCAATCCTGGGTCCTAGTGGGGCAGGTAAAAGTACACTTCTGAACTTGATCGCCGGTTTTCAAATAGCAGAGCAAG
Organism: Photorhabdus sp. CRCIA-P01; assembly: GCF_003545805.1. GTDB lineage: Bacteria > Pseudomonadota > Gammaproteobacteria > Enterobacterales > Enterobacteriaceae > Photorhabdus > Photorhabdus antumapuensis. Next base: position 67,136 of record NZ_NMQR01000019.1, read on the forward strand.
GTTCCCTATGGCTGAACGGGGAAAATCATACCAATACGTCACCTGCTCAACGCCCGGTCTCCATGTTGTTTCAAGAAAATAATCTCTTCTCTCATTTGACAATTGAGCAGAATATTGGGCTAGGCTTACACCCCGGATTACGCCTTAATAGCACGCAGAAACAGACATTACAGCAAATAGTATCTCAAGTTTCGTTGGAAGACTGCCTGACTCGCCTGCCAGCTCAACTTTCTGGAGGACAACGGCAACGAGCAGCGTTAGCCCGTTGTCTAGTACGCCAACAGCCAATTCTGTTACTTGATGAGCCCTTTTCTGCCCTTGACCCGGCATTGCGTAATGAAATGTTGGTATTGCTGGAGCAGGTTTGCCATGAACGCCAGCTTACTTTGCTGATGGTTTCGCATAATCTGGATGATGCCGCCCGTATAGCTGACCGCGCTTTATTAGTTGTTGATGGCAATATTCATTATGACGGCTTAACAAATACGCTGGTTGCCGGCACTGTTCCCGAAGCAGCTATTTTGGGCATGAAAACCGATGCTATATAGGCATGGTTAATACTAACAGTCTGGAAACAGTATGTACTGACACGGCCTTCCTATACACAGGATTTCCAGAAGCAACTGTATTCGCTGATTTTTTACCGGAACCCTTACTAGAAATTTATTCTCGCTATATTATCAGTACCCTGGAAGGAAAATTTGATGATAAAATAACCTACCATAAAAGATTGGGCCGTAAACTGTCTGACTATCAGCACAATGTACCGCCACATGTGAGAACAGCAAAGCTGGCAGATGAATAAAATCGGTAATATCACTAGCCTTTGCCGTATCAAATATAGTGACAGGATAAGCTATGTCATGACACTATCCGGGCCGGAACCACTGGAAAATCTGCATTCATCACCGGACTATGATCACTATATCAATAAACAGCTTCAACCTATCGCTGATGCTATCCTGCCATTTTTACAGGATGATTTTATAACTTTACTCACCGGACAGATGGTAATGCCTTTTGGCTGATTACTATTTTTTGCAGGTGACGACTGGCTTTGCTTCCATTAACATATCGCCCCTTTAACGAGTGATAAGACGATTTGCGGGCATCTTGCTATCTGCCCATTATCTTCGTTAAATCAAATAAAAGCTGTCGTCCTTCACCTATAAATAACATTTATCTAACAGAAACTGAGTCAAAATTTATGCCATTTACCCTCGGTCAACGCTGGATCAGCGATACAGAAAGCGAACTTGGATTAGGAACCGTTGTTGCATTGGACGCACGAATGGTCACTTTGCTTTTTCCTGCCAGCGGTGAAAACCGCCTTTACGCACGCAATGATTCTCCTATTACCCGCGTTATGTTTAACTCGGGGGATGTTGTCACCAGCCATGAAGGCTGGCAACTCAAAGTGGATGAAGTCCAGCAAGAGAATGGCCTGATTATTTATACAGGTACACGTCTTGATACTCTGGAAGAGAATGTCAGTCTGCGCGAAGTGTTCCTCGACAGCAAACTCACCTTCAACAAGCCACAGGATCGCTTGTTTGCTGGTCAGATTGACCGCATGGACCGCTTTGCCTTACGTTTTCGCGCCCGCAAATATCAAAGCGAACAATTTAAACTGGCTGAAAGTGGTTTGCGGGGTATCCGCGCAAGCCTGATCCCTCATCAACTTCACATCGCTAATGAAGTCGGCAAACGCTACGCACCAAGGGTTCTGTTGGCTGATGAGGTCGGTTTGGGTAAAACCATCGAAGCCGGGATGATCATCCACCAGCAATTGCTGGCCGGTCGTGCTGAACGTGTTCTGGTCATTGTGCCGGATAGCCTTCAACATCAATGGCTGGTAGAAATGCTACGCCGTTTCAATTTGCGCTTTGCCCTGTTTGATGATAGCCGCTATATCGAAGCACGACACGATAGCGATAACCCATTTGAAACAGAACAATTGGTACTCTGTTCACTGGATTTTGTCCGCCGCAATAAACAGCGTTTTGAGCATATGCTTGAAGCCAACTGGGATCTGATGGTGGTGGATGAAGCTCACCATCTGGCCTGGAACGAGGATGCTCCTAGCCGTGAATATCAGGTTGTCGAACAATTAGCTGAACAGATCCCAAGTGTACTGCTATTGACTGCAACACCAGAGCAGCTAGGACAGGAAAGCCATTTCGCCCGTCTACGCCTACTTGATCCAAACCGTTTCCACGATTATCAGGCTTTTATTGACGAACAACAAAAATATCGTCCTGTTGCCGATGCTGTCACACTGCTGTTATCAGGTGAACAACTTAATAATAATCAATTAAACCTAATGGGTGAGTTGATTAGTGAGCAGGATATTGAGCCTCTGCTGAAAGCCGCCAATAGTCATAGTGATGAAAGTGAAACTGCACGACGTGAACTGATTTCCATGATGATGGATCGCCACGGCACCAGCCGTATTCTGTTCCGTAATACCCGCAATGGTGTGAAAGGCTTCCCCCATCGGGAATTGCACCAGATAAAGTTGCCTCTGCCATCCCAATATCAGACCGCCATTAAAGTCTCCGATATTATGGGCGCTAAAAAATCGCTGGAAGCACGCGCATGGGATATGCTCTACCCAGAACAAATTTATCAAGAGTTTGAAGGCGAAAACGCTACCTGGTGGAATTTTGATCCCCGCGTAGAGTGGCTACTTGGTTTTCTGATGGCAAATCGCCATGAAAAAGTACTGGTAATTTGTGCTAAAGCAACCACCGCTCTGCAATTGGAACAGGTACTACGTGAGCGCGAAGGGATTCGTGGTGCTGTTTTCCATGAAGGTCTATCATTGATTGAACGTGATCGCGCCGCAGCCTATTTTGCTTCCGAAGAAGAAGGAGCTCAGGTATTACTATGCTCCGAAATTGGCTCAGAAGGCCGCAACTTCCAGTTCGCCAACCAATTAGTGATGTTCGATTTACCATTCAATCCGGATTTATTGGAACAGCGTATCGGACGTCTGGATCGTATCGGCCAAAGCCGTGATATTCAGATTAGTGTGCCTTATCTGGAAAATACCGCCCAAGCAGTCCTGATTCACTGGTATCACGAAGGTTTGGATGCATTCGAACATACTTGCCCAACGGGTCGTACTATTTACGATCACGATTATGAAACTCTGCTGAACTACCTTGCCAAACCCAATAACCAGGAAAAATTTGGTGAATTCATTGATCAGTGTCGCCAGCAACATGAGCAACTCAAACAACAACTGGAGCAAGGCCGTGACCGGCTGCTGGAAATGAACTCCAATGGTGGCGAGAATGGTTTGCAGCTAGCAGAAAAAATTTCAGAGTATGATAATGATACTGACTTGGTGAACTTCGCTCTCAACTTATTTGATATCGTTGGTATCAATCAGGAAGATCGCAATGACAATATGATAGTACTGACACCATCCGATCATATGCTGGTTCCGGATTTCCCTGGATTACCAAAAGATGGTTGTACTATCACTTTTGATCGTGAACAGTCACTGTCCCGTGAAGATGCCCAGTTTATCAGTTGGGAGCATCCTATTATCCGTAATGGGTTGGATTTGATCCTTTCCGGTGATACGGGTAGCTGTGCGGTATCCCTGTTGAAAAATAAAGCATTACCTGTTGGAACCCTACTGGTAGAACTGATCTATGTAGTTGAAGCACAAGCCCCTAAACACCTGCAATTGACCCGTTTCCTTCCACCAACGCCATTGCGGATACTGATGGACCTGAAAGGCAATGATCTGGCTGGTCAAGTGGAGTTTGAAAGCTTTAACCGCCAGCTTAATGCAGTGAATCGTCATACTGCAAGTAAACTGGTCAATGCGGTACAAAAAGAAGTTCACACTATTTTGCAACAGGCCGAAGGTTTAGTAGAAACTCAGGCAAAATCATTGATTGAACAAGCAAAACAGGAAGCAGATGAAAATCTTACTGCTGAACTTTCCCGTTTGGAAGCATTGAAGGCCGTCAATCCAAATATTCGTGATGATGAATTGGAAGCCATTGAATCCAATCGCCAACAGTTACTGCTTAACTTAAATCAGGCAAGTTGGCGTCTGGATGCTATTCGCCTTGTTGTCGTTACACATCAGTAAATATTAGCAATACCCGGAGGCTGGGCCGGGATAGGGTAGCTTTTACTAAGAACCCTATTCCCGTTCCTCCCCTGATATTCAGCTACCGGAGCCTCAATGGAAGCTTATAATCCTCCTACCGATCCCTGGTTACATGTGCTCTATCAGGATCAATATATCATTGTGGTCAATAAACCCAGTGGGCTACTTTCTGTTCCCGGTCGGGCAGAAGAACATAAAGACAGCATTATGACGCGGATACAACAACAGTTTCCGGCAACAGAATCTGTTCACCGGCTGGATATGGCAACCAGCGGCGTAATGGTAGTTGCATTGACCAAAGATGCGGAGCGTGAATTGAAACGTCAGTTCCGTGAACGAGAACCGGAAAAAACCTATATTGCACGGGTTTGGGGACGTCTGGAACCCGAAACTGGTCTTGTCGATTTACCGCTGATTTGTGACTGGCCGAACAGGCCAAAGCAGAAAGTGTGTTTTGAAACCGGGAAATCAGCCCAGACTGAATACGAAGTACTCGCTTACGAAGATGAGGCAACCCGAGTAAAACTCTCACCGATAACTGGTCGTTCACATCAGCTCAGGGTGCATATGCTAGCACTTGAGCACCCGATTTTGGGAGACCGGTTTTACGCTCATCAGCAGGCAAGAGCAATGGCACCTCGCCTGCAATTACATGCACAAGAGTTATATATCACACATCCGGTTTATGGAACGCCAATGCATTTTCAGTGTAAAGCCGATTTTTAATTAATAGACAAATACGGTAACCGAATCTAATGAAGCCAATATCAGACACAAGGCCAAGCCACAACAAGCCAAAAGAACACGGATATTTGCCATTTTTTGCATTCCTCCTAAGTTAAAACAAAATAAAACATAAAATATTCTAATATTTTAGAGGAATAAAAAATAAACTCAACAGCCGTAGGGGATGTTATTCCCCTATACATTTAGTGACATGTTTTTAAAAATAAAAAATGGGCTATTTAAAACCCTTCTCTTTTTTAATGAGATCATAGGCTGCCTGAATTGACTGAGCCTTTTGTTTAGCAATCTCCATCATTTCCGGTGGTAAACCTTTTGCTACCAGCTTATCCGGATGGTGTTCACTCATCAATCTACGATAGGCACGTTTAATTGTCGTCGCATCATCCTTTTCACGCACCCCCAACACCTTACAGGCGTCCGTGAGTGTTGGCCCCTGCGTGGCCCTCTGATAACCGCCATACTGCCGCTGCTGCCACTCTCCTCCATCACCGAAATTGCGGCCACCTTCCATCATGGCAAGGAATTGTTCGAATTGGTTACGAGAGATCCCAAGTTCATCAGCAATAATAAACAGCACCTTCCTCTCATTCGGATGCAATTGACCATCAGAAAATGCCGCCTGTAACTGGATCTCCAAAAACATGCGAACTAAGTCAGACCGGCCAAAACAGGCACGACGCAATTGTCTTAATGTCTCACGCAAAGGAAAATGGGGCTCTTTACCTTCACGAAAAGCCTGCTGTGCTGCTATCCTGGCTTGTCCGTGAAGTTGCATTCGTTCCATTAACTGGCTCGCAAGCCGGATATCTGTTTCAGTCACCCGCCCTTTTGATTTAGTAATATGCCCCATCACTTGAAAAGTACTGCTGAAAAATAACAGTTGGCGAGACTGATTATTTGCAAAAAAACCTTGGTTTCTCCGTACACTGGCTCTATCAAGCATATGGCCAATAAACAGACCAATGACAATACCCCAGAAGCCTGCTCCAGACACAACACCAAAGATCAGCCCAAGCAATTTTCCCCAATAATGCATATACTCCTCAATTCACCAATGCTCTGAGTGTAGTTTTGCATTATCATACTATTCATTCAGCTCCGTGCCTAACGGCAAGATAAGTAAAGGTATGACTTTACACTGGCGCATATTCATCGAGTGCGCTAGTCTCTTGAGGTTTGCCCGGCATAATGCCACTGATGACGGAACCGCATAAATATCTATGAAGAAATGTTATCCAACTTTGCTGGCCACAACGGTATGGGCCGCACTTTATGGTCAGCATGCACATGCTGATCTCGCAGCGCAATGTATGCTGGGTATACCTGTTTATGATCAGCCAATCATTAATGGCGATTTAAATCAACTCCCTATCAATATTCTGGCAGATGATTCACGCGCAGATTATCCGAGTTCTGCTAAATTTATCGGTAATGTTAATATCAAACAGGGTAATAAAACCCTGACCGCCGATCAGGTACAACTTGATCAAACAGAAGATAAAGTTCCGTTAAGAACCGTAACTGCAACGGGCAATGTCCATTATGATGATCCCCAGATTATTCTGAAAGGTCCACACGCTTGGTCTAATTTAAATAATAAAGATACCGATATGTATCAGAGTAATTATCAGATGGTCGGGCGTCAGGGACGCGGCACCGCAGACAAAATGAAACTACGCGGTGAAAACCGTTATGCCATTCTGGATAATGGCACTTTTACTTCTTGTCTGCCGGGTAATGATAGCTGGAGCGTTGTTGGCTCCGAAGTCATTCTCGATCGCGAAGAAGAAGTGGCTGAAATATGGAATGCCCGTTTCAGGGTGGCTAACGTTCCCGTATTTTACAGTCCGTACCTTCAATTACCGATCGGTAATAAACGCCGTTCCGGTTTTCTTATTCCTAACGCCAGCTATTCCAAAAATGACGGCTTTGAATTTGTGCTGCCTTATTACTGGAATATCGCACCAAATTATGATGCCACGATTACACCGCACTATATCAGTAAACGTGGTTTAAAACTGGATAATGAATTCCGTTACTTAACCAAAGCAGGCACAGGTACCCTTGCTCTCGACTGGCTGAATAACGACGAGCAGTATGTCAAAGACAAAAAGACAAACACACGTACCGCCAGAGAAAGTGATAATCGCTGGTTATTTTATTGGAGACACAGTGGTGTGATGGATAGGGTATGGCGTTTTAATATCGACTATACCAAAGTCAGTGATCCCGAATATTTTTCTGATTTCAGCTCCCAATATGGTTCTACCACCGATGGCTATGCCACACAAAAATTCAGTCTGGGCTATGCTCAACAGAACTGGAATGCCACGCTATCAACTAAACAGTTCCAGATTTTTTCTAAAGATACCAGTAGAAAAGCTTACAGAGCAGAACCACAGTTAGATCTGAATTATTACAAAAACGATCTGGGGCCATTTGACCTTAGAGTTTATGGTCAGGCGGCGAAATTTACCAGTGTAGGTAAAAATAACCCGGAAGCAACCCGCTGGCATCTGGAACCCTCCATTAACCTGCCACTCTCCAATGGCTGGGCCAGTATGAATAATGAAGTTAAGCTGATGGCAACTCACTATCAGCAGGATATTCCTAAAGCTCTTGAGAATGCTGAATATAAAGAATCTGTTAACCGGGTTTTGCCACAGTTCAAAAGCGAAGCCAAAATGGTATTTGAGCGTTCAACGTACCTGAACAGCAATTACACCCAAACGCTAGAACCGCAGGTTCAGTATCTGTATGTGCCATACAAAGACCAAGATAATATCAATAACTTCGACTCATCTTTACTGCAAACTGACTATAATGGCCTGTTCCGTGACCGTTTTTATGGTGGCCTGGACCGTATTTCATCGGCCAATCAAGTCACTACCGGTCTCACTACCCGCCTTTATGATGAAGGTCTAGTTGAACGTTTTAACCTGTCATTAGGTCAAATCTATTACTTTGAACGTCCACGCACCGGTAAAGAAACCATCATCAACAGCAAAGATAGTACCGGCATGATGACTTGGGCAGGTGATACTTACTGGAAAATTAATGATTCCTGGGGCTTGAAAGGTGGTATGCAGTACGATACTCGCCTGAGCAACGTAACGATGGGAAATGCAGTACTAGAATATCGCCGTGATGAAGACCGACTTGTACAGTTGAACTATCGTTTTGTTGACAGAGATTATATCCAAGCTACAGCCAAGAGTGCTCCAGCTTTCCAGCAAGGGATTTCTCAAATCGGTCTGGTTGCAAGTTGGCCGTTAAGTGATCGCTGGGGTTTAGTAGGTGCTTACTACTACGATACCAAAAAACAGCAACCCGCAAGTCAATTAGTGGGCTTGCAGTACAACACTTGTTGCTGGGCAGTTAACGTTGGCTATGAACGCAAGATCGTTGGTTGGAAAGACAACAATAGCGAATATGACAACAAATGGTCATTTAACTTTGAACTCCGGGGCTTAAGTAACAATCATAGTCTTGGTAGCAAGAAAATGTTGAAGTCTGGCATCATGCCATACCAACGTGCATTTTGATGCCAATAACATTTTGATATTAAACACGATAAATCCGCTATTGCGGAACCTACATATGATGGGAAAAGTATGAAGAACTGGAGAACGCTCATTTTCGGATTGATGTTTTCAGTGACTACTGCCTTCGCCGCACCTCAGCAAATGGATAAAATTGCTGCGGTTGTTAATAACGGGGTGGTACTGGAGAGCGACATCAACAACCGCTTACAATCTGTCAAACTGGATGCGCAACATGCCGGCCAGCAAATACCGGACGAACAAATACTTCGTCATCAGATCCTTGAGCGTCTGATTATGGATAATATCCTGCTACAAATGGCAAAACAGATGGGGATCACCATTCCTGCTCAAGCATTGGATTCTACCATTGCCAATATTGCAACCCAGAACCATATCACTGTGGATCAAATGAAACATCGCATTGCTACTGACGGAATGAGTTTCGATACTTACCGAGATCAGATCCGTAAAGAGATGCTGATAGCAGAAGTGCGCAATAATGAAGTTCGCCGTCGTGTCACCATTTTGCCTCAAGAGATCGACGCCTTAGTTAAACAAATTAGCAACCAGAATACTAACGATACCGAACTGAATACCAGCCACATTCTGATCCCATTGCCAGAAAATCCTGATCAGGCACAAATGGAAAAAGCCATGTCGGTAGTGCGGAAAATTATGTCTGAACTTAAACATGGCGTTGATTTCGGTAAATTGGCTATCGCCTACTCTGCTGATCCACAAGCGCTGAAAGGCGGTAATATGGGTTGGAGTAGACTTGAGGAATTACCAACCCTGTTTGCCGAACAACTGCAATCAGCTCAGAAAGGAGCTATTGTTGGCCCAATCCGTTCCGGTGTTGGTTTCCATATTCTCAAAGTCAATGATATCCGTGGCGGTAATCCAACCATCGCCGTTACCGAAGTTCACGCCGGCCATATTCTATTGAGAACTTCCCCTGTCATGACCGATGATCAGGCACGCACCAAGTTGCAGCAAATCTCCAGTAATATTCGCAGCGGAAAAACCGATTTTGCCGATGCCGCAAAAAGGTTTTCAGACGATCCAGGCTCTGCCCTGCGTGGTGGTGATCTCGGCTGGAGTACCCCTGATATCTACGATCCTGCTTTCCGTGACGCGTTAATGCGACTGAATAAAGGTGAAATCAGCCAGCCTGTTCACTCATCTTTTGGTTGGCATCTGATTCAATTACTGGACACTCGCAAAGTTGATAAAACAGATGCTGCTCAGAAAGATCGTGCTTACCGTATGTTGTTCAACCGTAAATTCACCGAAGAAGCACAAAGCTGGATGCAGGAACAACGCGCCTCAGCTTATGTGAAAATTTTAGATGGCAGCGATGCACAACAATAAACCAATTATTATCAATAAACCAATTGTTATTACCCCCGGCGAGCCTGCCGGGGTTGGGCCTGATTTAACGATTGCTCTTGCTCAACAAAGTTGGCCAATGCGGTTGGTCGCTTGTGCGGACCCCAACCTGCTTCTCGATAGAGCCAGACAACTTAATTTGCCTTTGCAACTACAAGAATATTCCGCTAACAAAACCCCCGAACCACAAGCTGCCGGGACGTTGACAATACTGCCAGTTCCTCTTCATGTACCCGCAATCGCCGGCGAATTGAATCAAGAAAATGGCGGATATGTCATCGAAACACTGGCACAAGCTTGTGACGGTTGTTTAAACGGGGAATTTTCAGCATTAGTCACAGGGCCGGTTCATAAAGGGAATATCAATAATGCCGGCGTGCCTTTTATTGGCCATACCGAATTCTTTGCCGATCGCAGTGGATGCCAACGAGTCGTCATGATGCTTGCGACAGAAGAACTTCGGGTTGCCTTGGCAACGACTCATCTACCTATTGTTGATGTACCAAAGTCCATCACTTTCGATAGTCTGCGGGAAGTGATTACTATTCTTAACCATGACTTAAAAACAAAGTTTGGCCTGGCAACACCCTGTATTTATGTTTGTGGTCTGAATCCCCATGCAGGAGAAGGTGGTCATATGGGGCGGGAAGAGATTGATGTCATTATTCCCGTGTTAGAAAGTCTGAGAGCAGAAGGTCTTATATTAGAAGGACCTTTGCCGGCAGATACCCTGTTCCAGCCTAAATATCTTCAACATGCAGACGCCATTCTCTCGATGTATCACGATCAGGGACTACCCGTGTTAAAATATCAAGGTTTTGGCAGAGCAGTGAATATTACATTGGGCCTGCCGTTTATCCGTACTTCTGTCGATCATGGCACAGCATTGGAACTGGCTGGTACAGGTCAAGCTGATGTGGGAAGCTTTATCACCGCATTGAATTTAGCAATTAAAATGATACAAAACAGTAATGAATAATAGAGTCCACCAAGGGCACTTCGCCCGTAAACGCTTCGGGCAAAACTTTTTAACCGATCAGTTTGTCATTGATAGTATTGTTACCGCTATCAATCCACAACCCGGCCAGGCAGTGCTGGAAATCGGCCCCGGTCTTGGCGCATTGACAGAACCGGTTGGTGAGCGCATGGATAAAATGACCGTGGTTGAACTCGACCGCGATTTAGCTGCACGTCTGCAAATTCATCCGCAATTAAAAGATAAGCTGACCATTATCCAGCAAGATGCAATGACCGTTAATTTTAGCGAATTGTCTCAACAAAGAGAGTTGCCGCTGCGAGTCTTTGGTAATTTACCTTACAATATTTCCACGCCGTTGATGTTTCACCTTTTCAGCTATACTAATGCTATTGCTGATATGCATTTTATGTTGCAAAAAGAGGTAGTAAACCGCCTGGTAGCAGGCCCCGGTAGCAAAGCTTTCGGACGTTTGAGTGTCATGGCCCAATATTATTGTCAGGTTATCCCAGTGCTGGAAGTACCGCCAAACGCGTTTACTCCCGCACCTAAAGTCGATTCAGCCGTTGTACGTCTGATACCACACAAAAGCATACCTCACCCGGTCAAAAATATTCGTATGCTAAGCCGGATCACTACTCAGGCTTTCAACCAACGGCGGAAAACTATCCGTAACAGCCTCGGTGATCTTTTCACTGTAGAACAGCTCACAGAACTTGGTATCAACCCAGGTACACGCGCAGAGAATATTTCTGTTGAGCAATACTGCAAAATGGCAAACTGGTTATCGGAACAACCTGAAATGCAGTCATAACAGGAGTCAACCATGATTAATGCGCCCAGAGTTTCTATTCAGGTACAAAGTGTTTATGTAGAGAGCCAATCGTATCCCGAGCAACAACGTTTCGTTTTTGCCTATACAATCACTATCCGTAATCTTGGGCGCGAACCGGTTCAGTTAATCAACCGTTATTGGCTAATTACCAACAGTAACAGTCACCAGACTGAAGTTCAGGGGGAAGGCGTTGTTGGTGAACAACCCATAATTCTGCCTGGTACAGAATACCGTTACACCAGTGGTGCTATATTGGAAACGCCTTTAGGCACGATGCAAGGCCATTATGAAATGGTCGATCACAATGGTGATCCATTCCGCGTTGCCATTCCGGTTTTCCGTTTGGCTATCCCAACTCTGATTAATTAATTATGTCTACCTATCTTATCGGTGATATTCATGGCTGCTATCATGAATTACGAATTTTATTAACTAAAGCCAATTTCGATCCCAAAAAGGATACATTATGGCTGACAGGAGACTTAGTTGCCCGTGGTCCAAATTCTCTTGAAGTTCTGCGATATGTTAAACAGTTAGGTTTAGCCGCAAAAATAGTATTAGGCAATCATGATCTTCATCTATTAGGCGTTTATGCCGGGATCAGCCGTAATAAACCTAAAGATAAAATTAATGAATTACTGTCCGCTCCAGATGCAGACGAATTAATTAATTGGCTACGCAAACAACCGCTATTACAGTGCGACGATGATCTGAAACTGGTCATGACACATGCGGGTATTACGCCCCAATGGGATCTGGAAACAGCTAAAATATGCGCTGGCGAAGTTGAAATCATGCTCAATAGTAGCAGCTATCCTCTGTTTCTCAATTCAATGTATGGGGATATGCCGAATAACTGGTCACCGGAACTCTCTGGACTGGCACGCTTACGTTTCAGTACCAATGCATTGACACGGATGCGTTACTGTTTTCCAAATGGTCAGTTGGATATGCTTTGCAAAGATAAACCCGAAAGTGCTCCCGCGCCATTAAAGCCCTGGTTTAAGCTGCCACAGCAGATCCCAGCAGAATACTCTATTGTTTTCGGTCACTGGGCATCACTGGAAGGTCAGGGAGCCTCAGAAAGATTTTATGCATTGGATACAGGTTGCTGCTGGGGGGGACAACTGACGATGTTACGTTGGGAAGATAAACAATATTTTACACAATCATCGTTACCGCAGTAAAAACAGCATTAAAGCCAGGCACGCCGTGAAAAAACTCATCGGCGTGTTCTATCAATTAAAGACGGCGTTGTAAAATCTCAAAACAATAGCTGTGAGAATTGAATTCATCGGCATCATGGTATTCAGTAAATTCAGAATCCCATTCATCCGGTTCATAGTCAGGAAAGTGCGTATCACCTATCACCTCTGCATCAATGTGTGTCAGGTACATACGACTCGCTTGTGAAATAAATTGGTCATAAACTTTACCACCGCCCATGACCATAACCTCTTCTGCATCACCCACCACAGCCAATGCTTCATCAACTGAACTTACCCAAGTGACACGCTCATCATTACCCGGCTGATTACTCAATACAATATTGAGTCTTCCCGGTAACGGGTGACCGATGGATTCATAAGTCACTCGCCCCATAATAATGGGTTTATTCAATGTATTACGTTTAAACCAGGCCAGATCCCCCGGCAGATTCCACGGCATTTTATTCTCCATGCCGATAACCCGATCCATAGCTAAAGCAGCGATCAAGCTGATATTCATTAAGCCACCTTATAGGCAAATAGTATAAAAATTGATGACACTATACGGAAAGGGATGTACCCAGTCGATAGGCTCAACGCTTTCTTAAGTACAAAAGATTAATTTATACTTGGTTTATTACTTAAGACATTTATTGATCAAAATAATAACAAAGCTAATATTAACTATAGGGTACATTATGCTAGAAACATCACTGGTCGTCATCACTATCTCAACATTGGGCATGCTCTCTCCCGGCCCCGATTTCTTTTTGGTAGTCAAAAATGCCATACGTTACCAACGTTCTGCCGCCATGATGACAGTAGCGGGCTTAATCGCCGCTATCACTTGCCATATGGCTTATTGCGTCGCCGGGTTAGCTATTGTTATCACCACAACGCCGTGGCTATTTAATCTGATGAAATATGCCGGAGCGGCTTATCTTATTTGGATTGGGATCAATAGCCTGCTTTCTCGCGGTGGGAATACTCTCACTTTTGATGATCAACCACAGCAGATTGTTACTTTCAAAAAAGCATTTATGCAGGGGTTCTTATGTAATTTGCTCAATCCCAAAGCAACATTGTTCTTCCTGGCAATATTTACTCAGTTGCTAAATGTCAATTCTGGTGTTAGTGAGAAATTGTGGTATGCCTCTATTATCTTGGGATTGTCGGTCATCTATTGGCCACTGTTAGTCATATTGATCCAGAGTGCGCCGGTACGCCGCGGATTAGCTAAAGCTCAGAAGATTATCGATAAACTACTAGGCATCGTTTTGATTGGATTAGGTGTCAAAGTAGCACTGGGATAACAGACAGTGATTCCTTCCCTTTAAGTTTTCAATAAGTATAAAAAAGTGCGCTTAACAGAGCGCACCTCAAAATCCAGCTCTGATTTGTTCAGAGATTTTATTATTCCAGTTTTTACAATCAATTATTTAATTGGTTCATGAAAAAATTTATTCATCGGTCGAAAACGTTATTAAATCCAGCTCCTTTTTACCCTTTTTCCGGAGTAGATAAGCATTAACAAAGCCAATTTTTTCATTAATCACTTTGATAAGCAGGTTTTAAACTGTGACTAAAAGTCATTATTTTAATGCTTGGGTTTAATGGTATAAAGTTTTAACGATTTTTTACCATTTTTGACACTGTTTTTTTATTAAGTTTAATCATCATGGTATATCGTATTTTACGTTTAACGAACGTTAATCATTCATTCTGTTTTTTTATTCACGATTTACAAACTCGCATTAAGACTAACTCTGTTTTTAATTTTTTTATTTTTCCATCACAATCATATCGTTTACGATAAGATTTACTGGCAATCCTAAGCGATTCTAATCACTCATCACTCTTTATTTATCTTTATAAATCAGCCAGTAAATGGCCTGATAATGTAAAGATACCCCTTTATGTTTTTTAGGATAATTCCCTTCTTTTTCAGGGCGTAAACTCTGTCTAATTAGCCATTTTATCTATTTTTTTATTGAATTATTTTATGAAATGATGGCGAGAAAGCACCTGAATATCAGCCTTTACAAATAGTATTCTTTTGTTTGCTGATTTCTTTTCAACTCTCTATTCATGATTAATGGACTTCGATTAAATGCAATTAACTTTCTGACTAAAAAATTTCCTTACTGTGTTAAACTCGCCACTTATATAAAAGCCTTAATCTCTCTGTATTTTCACTTTTAAATGACCATGTCAAGTTAAATAAATATAGAATAATCTGAGGATAGCATCGTCTAAAATACGAAAAGGAATAAACTGTTTTTAATCATTCTGTCCCTTTTAAAAATCTGGCATTAATGGATGCCGATTTGCTTAATATATACCTAATAGATTTCGAGTTGCAGCGCGGCGGCAAGTGAACGAATCCCCAGGAGCATAGATAACTATGTGACTGGGGTGAGTGAAAGTAGCCAACAAAGCAGCAGCTTGAAAGATGAAAGGTATAGTTAATCCTGTAAAAGGTTTTAATAGAATCTCATATTCTTATTATTGGGTTAACGCTGTCATTTGGTCACCGCATTTATCAACTTAAACCTGTTTTTCCTGACATTTTCTCTTCCAATATCGGTATAGCATTGAGTTTTTTACCTGCTTTAAACAATCTTTAATCAGGGCCTTTTACCTTTAATGATTAAATTTTTACTGGTCTTTTCATCGTGAAGGAGCTCGTCCTGGCTCGATTGCCAATTACCCTCACGCAAAAACCGAAAGAGTCAGGGCTGGCGTAAGGAAACAACATCCCCATCCCCATCCTTATCGTGATTTTCCGGCATTTAATATAACAGATTCCCCATTATCAGGATTAAAAAACCGATCTCTGATCACATTTCATACCATTCATTCTGACAGTCAATTAATTACACATTAGAATGGTTTAATGATGTAACTATTAAATCATCAATATTTCCTGTGGAAAGATGACCATTTTCTCACCGCAGCCTGACCGCAGAACCGGGTCACTTATTGGTCAGTCTCACTGACTTTGTCACACTTAAAGTAAACAAAAGGGAAAGTACGATGAGTAAACGCAGCAACTCCGTGGCGAGAGGCACGAGTTATCTTTTAATTTACCTGACGGCAATTCAGCCACTCCACCCGGCGATTGCTGCGGGAATAACACCGGACAATCACCATACGCAGGTACAAAATCAGGGCGATGTCCCGGTGGTGAATATTGCCACGCCGAATGACGCGGGGATATCTCACAACACCTATAAAGAGTTCAATGTCGCCACTCCAGGCGCCGTACTCAATAACGCCACTCAAGCGGCTCAATCGCAACTGGCCGGGCAACTTAATGCTAATCCTAACTTGAATGGAAAATCGGCGGAACTGATTATTAATGAAGTGACCGGCAGCGGACAATCTAACCTGCAAGGCCAATTAGAGATTTTCGGCAATAAAGCCAATGTGATGATTGCCAACCCTAATGGCATTACCTGTGATGGCTGTGGTTTTATTAATACGGCCAGTGCCACACTGACCACGGGTAAACCCCAATTTGATAAACAGGGCGCGTTGGAAGCATTAGAGGTTAAAAAAGGCCAGATTACTATTGGCGGTAAAGGGCTGGAGGGCAAGGCGACGGATTATGTCGATATTATCAGCCGGGCGACGGAATTAAATGGCAAAATTCAGGCGAATAATCTGTCCCTGACGCAAGGCGCCAACCGAATCAGTTTAAAAGACGGCACAGTTAAACCTGTCGCTGGTGAAGGTGCTAAACCACAATTAGCCGTTGACACCAAAGCATTAGGTGGCATGTATGCCAATAAAATCCGCTTGATTGCCACTGAAGATGGCGTGGGCGTTAATTTAAAAGAATTAACCAGTGACCAGCGTGATATAACTTTAAACGCCAATGGCAAAATTGAACTGGGAAATATTAAGGCTAAAACGGACCTGAATATTATTGGCAAAGAGACCCACATTGCACCCAATATTACAGTGCAAGCGGGACGGGATATGACGCTGGAAAATACCACGCTGGATAATAAAGGCAGTGTAACCGCAGATCGGGATATGCGGATATGGGGTGATACCGTGCGTAATAGCGGTGATAAAGCCTTGCTACAAGCCAACGATAATATGTGGATACAGAAAGATGCTCAGGGAAATAAAGGTCAATTAGTCGAGAATAGATCTGCGACGATAAAAACCGTGAAGGGGGATTTGGTTGTCAGGACCCAAAAACTTAATAATGCGCGTGATGTTTTTATTGTTAAGAACAAGGAGTTAATACCCGATTCAACAGATAAAAACAGGATTGTTCATGAAACGGAAACCTGTGATTTTGGAAACCCGGTTATTCATGAAGCCGAATTAATAACGCCACTGCCTAAGAAATGGTTTGGGCGTGTTGATTTTGG
>NZ_NMQR01000190.1 GCF_003545805.1 Photorhabdus sp. CRCIA-P01
TTTTTAACCTCCAGTGCTTCCAACGCGCCCTGTTTATCAAATTGGGGTTTACCCGTGGTCAGTGTGGCACTGGCCGTATTAATAAAACCACAGCCATCACAGGTAATGCCATTAGGGTTGGCAATCATCACGTTGGCTTTATTGCCGAAAATTTCCAATTGGCCTTGCAGGTTAGATTGTCCGCTGCCGGTCACTTCATTAATAATCAGTTCCGCCGGTTTTCCATGCAGGTTAGGGTTAGCGTTAAGTTGCCCGGCCAGTTGTGATTGAGCCGCTTGAGTGGCGTTATTGAGTACGGCGCCTGGAGTGGCGACATTGAACTCTTTATAGGTGTTGTGGGATATCCCCGCGTTGTTCGGCGTGGCAATATTCACCACCGGGACATTGCCCTGATTTTGGACCTGCGTATGGTGATTGTCCGGTGTTATTCCGGCGGCAATCGCCGGGTGGAGTGGCTGAATTGCCGTCAGGTAAATTAAAAGATAACTCGTGCCTCTCGCCACGGAGTTGCTGCGTTTACTCATCGTACTTTCCCTTTTGTTTACTTTAAGTGTGACAAAGTCAGTGAGACTGACCAATAAGTGACCCGGTTCTGCGGTCAGGCTGCGGTGAGAAAATGGTCATCTTTCCACAGGAAATATTGATGATTTAATAGTTACATCATTAAACCATTCTAATGTGTAATTAATTGACTGTCAGAATGAATAGTATGAAATGTGATCAGAGATCGGTTTTTTAATCCTGATAATGGGGAATCTGTTATATTAAATGCCGGAAAATCACGATAAGGATGGGGATGGGGATGTTGTTTCCTTACGCCAGCCCTGACTCTTTCGGTTTTTGCGTGAGGGTAATTGGCAATCGAGCCAGGACGAGCTCCTTCACGATGAAAAGACCAGTAAAAATTTAATCATTAAAGGTAAAAGGCCCTGATTAAAGATTGTTTAAAGCAGGTAAAAAACTCAATGCTATACCCGATCTGCGGTTACACTGCCTTTATTATCCAGCGTGGTAT
>NZ_NMQR01000191.1 GCF_003545805.1 Photorhabdus sp. CRCIA-P01
CCGCGGCTTTTTGCCCTGCCACTTCCAGCAGGCCCTGTAAATTTGAGGCAACCGTCCCCACCACTTCATTAATAATCAACTCAGCCGATTGACCGTTGAAGTGAGGGTTTGCCCCAATTTGTCCCGCCAGGACGGATGGGGTCGCAGCGGTCGCATTATTGAACACCAGCCCTAAAGCCCCGACATTAAACTCCCGATAACGGTTATGTGAAACCCCGCGGGAATTAGGCGCCGCAATATGAATAACCGGCAGGTTATTTTTCACGGCAATTCGCGCTCGTTTATCCGCCAGTTGAATCCCGGGTATGCCACCGGCTATTTCTGGGATATTGATTGCCAACTGGGGGGCATGGCCTAACGCAAGGTCAATCAGTGCGGAAGTCACCGGGGTATCTTTTCCGTCGGCTGAATACAACGCGGGGCTATTTTGGGCGACGGCGGCCGTTCCTGCGGCCGATAAGGTGGTCTCCGCTATATCGCGGCCGGCAATCAGGGTTACATTGTTTCCGGCGGTGACGTGACCGACATAAAGCGAGTCACCACTGGTGAGGCTAATATCTTTCCCGGCGGTCAGGGCAATGCCCGCCAGATTTATCCCGCCACCCGCGTGAAGATCAATATTTTCATCCGCTGCCAAATGCTGATTAATATCAATCCATTCATTACTCGCCACAAAGATATTTTTTGCCCGGCTAATTAACGTATCTGAAAGAGATAATCCGCGTTTAGACAGAATACGCAGCGTATTAACCGCAGAAATCAGGGATAATGCCGGTGTGCCTTTCGGCGTGTCACTGCCGCCGGGTAAAACAGCCGTACTATAACTGTTGGAAATCAAGGTCATGTTAAGACCGGAGATATCCGCGCCACGCATCGTAAAACTGTTCTCGCCCTGTAGCAGGACCTGGTGCCCGGCGTTGACATTTCCCCCCTCTAAAGACAAGGCTTTCGCTTTGATGGCAACATCCCCGTCGGCACGAATGCGTCCCCGATGCTGCAAGGTATCGGCGGT
>NZ_NMQR01000192.1 GCF_003545805.1 Photorhabdus sp. CRCIA-P01
CGTCGAGTTCACAACCGAGGCATTTTGGTGTACGGGACTGTCACCCTTTACCGCGCGCCTTTCCAGGCGCTTCCACTCACACCTCGGCTGATTCAGACTCTGGGCTGCTCCCCGTTCGCTCGCCGCTACTGGGGGAATCTCGGTTGATTTCTTTTCCTCGGGGTACTGAGATGTTTCAGTTCCCCCGGTTCGCCTCGTTTGACTATGAATTCATCAAACGATAGTGCAACGCATCGCACCGGGTTTCCCCATTCGGACATCGCCGGCTAATAGCGCTTCATATCAGCTTACCGACGCTTTTCGCAGATTAGCACGTCCTTCATCGCCTCTGACTGCCTAGGCATCCACCGTGTACGCTTAGTCGCTTAACCTCACAACCCGAACGTGTCTCGGATCATTCAGCTTGAGAGACTCATCAATAATACCGCGAGGATATTATTGACCGTTTCAATTTTTCAGCTTGTTCCGGATTGTTAAAGAGCTTATCTCGCTAAACAGATTGGGAAAATCCGCTTAAAGAAACATCGACAACGCCTTTCACCCGTTATCCTGCAAATGGCGTCCCCTAGGGGATTCGAACCCCTGTTACCGCCGTGAAAGGGCGGTGTCCTAGGCCTCTAGACGAAGGGGACACTATGGCCGGCTTCGCAGACGCGTCTTGCTCTACTTTCATCAGACAATCTGTGTGAGCACTGCACTCCACCGTATCTCAGGTAAGGAGGTGATCCAACCGCAGGTTCCCCTACGGTTACCTTGTTACGACTTCACCCCAGTCATGAATCACAAAGTGGTCAGCGCCCTCCCGTAGGTTAAGCTACCGACTTCTTTTGCAACCCACTCCCATGGTGTGACGGGCGGTGTGTACAAGGCCCGGGAACGTATTCACCGTAGCATTCTGATCTACGATTACTAGCGATTCCGACTTCATGGAGTCGAGTTGCAGACTCCAATCCGGACTACGACAGACTTTGTGTGTTCCGCTTGCTCTCGCGAGGTCGCTTCA
>NZ_NMQR01000193.1 GCF_003545805.1 Photorhabdus sp. CRCIA-P01
ATAATAGGCACTGCGCGACACCTGAAGCGTCTGGCATAAATCCTTAACTGGCCACTGGGCGCTCAGCCGTGTGATCAGCGAATAGGTCCGGTCCGCAGTTCGCTCATCAGCACGGCCGCCTGCTTTAGGATTTCTTTTTCCATTTCCAGGCGTCTGACCTGTTTTTCCAGCGCTTGTATACGGCGTTGTTCGGGAGTCAAAGCCTGACCCGCTGGGGTCATCCCCTGTTGTTCAGCTTTATATTGACGTACCCACTTTCCGAGTGTGCTGGTATCTATCCCCAAAGCGCGAGCCACATCAACAACACGTTGCTGATGAAGAATGACTTGCTGAACCGCTTCCAACTTGAATTCAGCGGAATAGTGGCATCTTGGCTGTTTCAATTTCATCATCATACCTCACTTTCACTGTTAATCAGATTAGCAGGCTTGTGAGATGTCCGGAATTCTTATACCACTACAAAATGGAGATTTACTTTAAAGAAGATTTTAGTGAGGAAAATACCAGTATGCAATGAAAGAAACTTGCTGAATTGGGCTATGTTGGTTGAAATTTCACTCAAAAAGAACAAGGATTCGCCTGTTGGTGATAAATGTGAAAAAAAGTATTGTATAAAAATCTGAGCTCCCTATAATGCGCCCCACTGACCGACACAACGCTGATAAACATTGTGAGGTCAGGCAGAGGGAAAGCGAATAAGCGCTTGACTCTGCGGGCGAAAAGCGTAGTATACGCAGCCCGGCTGAACGAGAATGTCATTTTTTAATTCAGCCTGCTCTTTAACAATTAATCAGACAATCTGTGTGGGCACTCACAAGACCGTATCACCAAAAAATACGTTTTAAAGTCTTGAAGAGTGAACAACAGTGAATTCATTACGAATGAACGGTCAGTTTCTTTGAGCATCAAACTTTAAATTGAAGAGTTTGATCATGGC
>NZ_NMQR01000194.1 GCF_003545805.1 Photorhabdus sp. CRCIA-P01
ATGTAGTTCTGCCGCGAACGGGCGTGATACATGTCCAGCGTATCCACATGGAACAGGCCGGACGTTTCATCACGGACCTGCACGTTCACCTTCATTACATCCGGCACCGGGGATTTTTTCATCCCGCGTATCCGCCAGATACGTGGCCCGCTTTTCATCAACAATTCACCGGACGCCGTGTGCTCACAGGGCACTTGTGCAACCTGTGGCTCTGGCAAGGCAGCTAAAGAAGCCGGTTTCGTTTCCCCTGTCGTTTGGGGTTCTTCCGTCATATTCGGCGCCGCGGGCCGTTCATGGCTGAACACCGCGCCCGGCGCCGTTCCCTGTCCCAGCCAAACCGCCTGTTGCAAGGCCAGCCCCAGCGCCTGTTCGGCGTGGCCGCTTTTCAGCGCATAGTCATTGGCATCCAACCCCGGCGGGAACTGGACCCGCCATGCCTCCATGCCGGCTTCCAGTAAATCAGCGGCAACACCGGTTGCGCCACGGTCTCCGGCCTCATCCCGGTCAAAGGCAATCAGCACCCGTTTCACGCCGTGATACTGCAAGGCGTCAAGGTGATCGCGGTTAAAACCGTTCACCCCGAATGCGGCGATCACGTTGCGGAACCCGGCACACCAGAACGTCATGGCATCGATCAGCGCTTCGCACAGGATAATTTCCGAAGCCGCTTTCATCGCTTCCTCGTTCCAGACCCCGGCCAGTGGCGAGGGCAGGTACAGATGCTTCGGGCTGTCTTTCAGCACCTTGTAATCCGGCTGGGTTCGGCGGCCATACAGTTGCAACACCCGTCCGCGGCTGGCCACACTGGCCGATTCGGCCCAGCCGATAACGGGCACAACAACGCAGCCCCGGAAGTGGTCCTGCCGGGTGGTGGTACGCAACACGCCCAGCCCAGCCAGTTTGTCGCGCAACTGCTGCCCCTCATT
>NZ_NMQR01000195.1 GCF_003545805.1 Photorhabdus sp. CRCIA-P01
AGTTCACAACCGAGGCATTTTGGTGTACGGGACTGTCACCCTTTACCGTGCGCCTTTCCAGGCGCTTCCACTCACACCTCGGCTGATTCAGACTCTGGGCTGCTCCCCGTTCGCTCGCCGCTACTGGGGGAATCTCGGTTGATTTCTTTTCCTCGGGGTACTGAGATGTTTCAGTTCCCCCGGTTCGCCTCGTTTGACTATGAATTCATCAAACGATAGTGCAACGCATTGCACTGGGTTTCCCCATTCGGACATCGCCGGCTAATAGCGCTTCATATCAGCTTACCGACGCTTTTCGCAGATTAGCACGTCCTTCATCGCCTCTGACTGCCTAGGCATCCACCGTGTACGCTTAGTCGCTTAACCTCACAACCCGAACGTGTCTCGGATCATTCAGCTTGAGAGACTCATCAATAATACCGCGAAGATATTATTGACCGTTTCAATTTTTCAGCTTGTTCCGGATTGTTAAAGAGCTTATCTCGCTAAACAGATTGGGAAAATCCGCTTAAAGAAACATCGACAACGCCTTTCACCCGTTATCCTGCAAATGGCGTCCCCTAGGGGATTCGAACCCCTGTTACCGCCGTGAAAGGGCGGTGTCCTAGGCCTCTAGACGAAGGGGACACTATGGCCGGCTTCGCAGACGCGTCTTGCTCTACTTTCATCAGACAATCTGTGTGAGCACTGCACTCCACTGTATCTCAGGTAAGGAGGTGATCCAACCGCAGGTTCCCCTACGGTTACCTTGTTACGACTTCACCCCAGTCATGAATCACAAAGTGGTCAGCGCCCTCCCGTAGGTTAAGCTACCGACTTCTTTTGCAACCCACTCCCATGGTGTGACGGGCGGTGTGTACAAGGCCCGGGAACGTATTCACCGTAGCATTCTGATCTACGATTACTAGCGATTCC
>NZ_NMQR01000196.1 GCF_003545805.1 Photorhabdus sp. CRCIA-P01
CCTCCGCTGCCCCATTTCAATTCCCGATAATAAAAAGCACCCTCACGGCCGGTACAATTTAACCCTGAATGCCGGCGGTCAGATTGTAGATACTGACGCCACGTTGCGGGTCAAAGGGACGACGACCCTCACCCAAAACAACACCGAATTGCACTCAGCTGAAGGAAAGTATAATTCAGTTGAGGGGAAGTATACGCCGGTGACTTCTGCGCTGATTGAAAGGGCGTTAAGGCAGGGTCCTGAACTGACAATGAATTTCGCCGAAATAGAAGGAGAAGTCCCGGGAATTAAACTGGCGGATAAGCACACGCGAATAACCTCGAAAAACAATCGCCCGATTATTCATATTGCGGCCCCGAACGCCCGGGGCGTTTCACATAACCGTTATCAGACGTTTAATGTCGGGACCTCAGGACTGGTATTGAATAATGCGACCCATGATGTGCCGTCGCTGCTGGCAGGGCAAATCGGCGCGAATCTGAACTTTAAAGGCCAATCGGCTGAACTGATTATTAATGAAGTGGTGGGGAGTGTTGCCTCAAAACTACAGGGCCTGTTGGAAGTGGTGGGGCAAAAAGCTCCGGTCTTCATTATCAACCCGAATGGCATGATTTGTAATGGTTGCGGCTTTATCAATACCCCGGCGGTCACCTTATCGACCGGTAAACCGGTGTTTGATCAAGACGGGGCGTTAGCGGCCCTGGAAGTGAAGAAAGGCGCCATCATCCTGGGTGAAAAAGGGCTGGATGCGACGGCGCAGGATACTGTCGATATCATCAGTCGGACCACTCAGCTCAACGGCAGACTACAGGCGAAAAACCTGACATTGACACAAGGCCCCAACCGGATTGATTTAAAACGCGGGACGATTGTGCCGATTACCGGGGAAGATT
>NZ_NMQR01000197.1 GCF_003545805.1 Photorhabdus sp. CRCIA-P01
ATACCACATCCCCACTTCCGCTAAAATACGCTGGATAAAATCCAGATCACTCTCCTGCCACTGCACCACCAGTTCCCGCCGGGGATATTCCCGCACCAGCGTGAACAGAAAATCCTGCCCGCGAAATTCGTGTCGTTCACGCAGGATCTTTTCCACCATTTCCGGGACTGACTGGTGCTGGTAAATCGCACAGCGTCGGGTATGGTGCAGCAACGCCAGACGCGGCTCCAGACAGACCTGATAGCGCGTTTCATCCGCCGAGGTGGCAAGCCGGTTAAACCGGGTGATGACGCCGTGTACTTTACGCACCTGTTCCGGGTTTTCCGGCGCCTGCAAGATAAATGTGGCCGATTTGTTCAATATCACCGCCGGGTCGATATCCCTGTTCGGGCTGGTGAAATCAATGGTGTAGCAATACGGGGCGCACAGGCGCTCTTCGCCGGTGAAGCTGAACACCTCCAGCTCGGCATTGCAGCGCCGGATTTCAAGCCGGTAACGGGCATGACCCGGCAACACGGGTTTACTCGCCTGAAGCTGACGGGCACGCAGCATTTTTCTATCCATCAATAGTTTTCCTCCGATATCAGATAAAACGGTCGGTTCACTCAGCGAAAAGGGCGTCCCATTTTTTCAATAAAAGTGCCTGTCGTTATAAACGGTTATACCCGTTATCTTTCAAGTTGCCTCTTTGTTGGCTGCACTCGCTCACCCCGGTCACATAGTTCGCTATGCTCCCGGGGATTCTCTCCCTTGCCGTCGCGATGCATCTTGAAATCCATAGGGTATATGTCAATTCAACTACCGAAAATCCAACCGAATATATTCTCGGTTGTTAACCCTGATAAATGCGGGGAACAGTCAATTGATGCCGGTATTGCTTAATTG
>NZ_NMQR01000198.1 GCF_003545805.1 Photorhabdus sp. CRCIA-P01
TACGACGTGCGTTTACCGTTACGTGACCCGGCGGGCATGAATCACAACGACCGTGATTCGGTGTGGGATTTGCACGTTGAACATCGGGTGGTCACGCAAAGGGTGAAGGTGCGGGACTACAACTACCGGGAAGCGGGCAATGACCTGCAATATCAGGTCGGCCGGGATCGGGATACTACCGTGATTGGTGAAGTGTATCGCTATGGCGATAACGTTCTGACCAAGGGAGAACAGATCCAGCCCGCCCCGGAAACGGCGGGATTTTATGCCCGTYTGCATCACGAGCGCGATCTGTACCGGCAGCACCTGATCCGGGGTCAAAGTTCTTCCCCGATGCTGGTCCCCGGCTTAGTGCTGGAGCTGGAAGGGGAGAGACCGGCCGCGGTGGGAAAAGCGGGGGTATTGATTGTCTCCATGCGAAGCAGTGCCCGGCGTGACAGCAACTATCTGGTCAGYTTCAGTGGCATTCCCTACAGCGAAATCCTGAGCTACCGGCCGGCACTGCGGGAACGACCGGTGATATCCGGCACGGTGCCGGCGCGGGTGACCAGCGACTGGCCGAACGACACCTACAGCCATATCGATAAAATGGGCCGTTACCGCGTCAAGTTTGATTTTGATTTGGATGAGTGGCCGCTGGGAGGCGAAAGCCTGTGGGTGCGTTTAGCCCGCCCGTATGCCGGTAACAGCTACGGTTTCCACTGGCCGCTGCTCCAGGGAACCGAAGTGGCGATCGCGTTTGAACAGGGTAACCCGGACCGGCCCTATATCGCCCATGCGTTGCATGACTCGCGGCATGAAGATCATGTAACCCGCTACAACTACAGACGCAACGTGTTGCGCACGCCGGCCAACAACAAACTGCGGATGGA
>NZ_NMQR01000199.1 GCF_003545805.1 Photorhabdus sp. CRCIA-P01
CAGTACGCATCCGGCGGAGCAGATGGCAGACGAAAAAGCCGGCGACGCCGATGAGGTGGGTTTACTGGCCGACCTGTACGCCGAAGCTGACGCCGGCACAGACATGCCGCCGAACGGTTCGGCACCGACCTCAATCCCCGATACCCGCTGACCGCCCGCCCCCGTTGAGTCGGGCGGGTGCGGTGTGAGGGCAGACCGTGGCCGGACTGCCCGTCGGCCTCGGCGCACGCGGGGGTAAATAGTCGTCAGGCGGCTTAACCGCTGGCGTCCCCGCCGAGCCGGAACAGGCCGCCCAACGCCTATTGAACATAATGCGGGGGAATTATACGCACTGCGCCGATGAGCAAAGGTAACAGCTTGAGCATCCATGAGCGGCTTAATGCGTATAATTGGCATTATGTCTGGCGCCCCCGCGGGTTGGCATCGGAGGGTGCGGCGCACAAGGCTGACGCCTTCTGCTGTCAGCCGCTGAGCCGGCCATCGGCAACTCAGAGTGCTTCTTTAGCTGCCTCGTTATCGTCCAGCCAACACCCCTGAAGGCAGGTCGGCCTGCGGCCTCCGCTAATTTACCGCCCCCCGCCCCAACCCTGCTTCACTGGCTGCGCGCGGCTCACACTGCGCTGCGCTCCGTTGCTCGTTGCCGTGCTCGCCATCGCCGCCCCGTGCAGCCCCCCGGGGGGCTTCCCTGAACAAAACCGTGTGGTCGCAAGGCCATGCGCAACCCGAAGCCACAGTGCCTCAGAGCGTCGCAGGGGCGCCGCTTGCGGGCTCTGTGCCGCCCGCGCCCGCAGAACGTGCGTCCGCCGCCCAGGCAAGCTGGGCGACGTTCGCCCGTTGCCGAAAAAGGCGCTACGCTGACAA
>NZ_NMQR01000002.1 GCF_003545805.1 Photorhabdus sp. CRCIA-P01
TTTCCTGTTACCGCTCGACTTGCATGTGTTAGGCCTGCCGCCAGCGTTCAATCTGAGCCATGATCAAACTCTTCAATTTAAAGTTTGATGCTCAAAGAAACTGACCGTTCATTCGTAATGAATTCACTGTTGTTCACTCTTCAAGACTTTAAAACGTATTTTTTGGTGATACGGTCTTGTGAGTGCCCACACAGATTGTCTGATTAATTGTTAAAGAGCAGGCTGAATTAAAAAATGACATTCTCGTTCAGCCGGGCTGCGTATAYTACGCTTTTCGCCCGCAGAGTCAAGCGCTTATTCGCYTTCCCTCTGCCTGACCTCACAATGTTTATCAGCGTTGTGTCGGTCAGTGGGGGCGCATTATAGGGCGTTCTTCGGCGCTGGCAAGCATTTATTTAAAAAAAACCATCGTTCGCGCATTTTTTCAACAAAACACTAAAAAAAAGAACAAATAAGTTACTTTTTACCCATTATTCCAAGGAAATCATCAGCAAAATGATCAACTTGCTGCCAGTCGGTATATTCAATCTCTTTAGTTGTATCAGTTTCCCCACCAGTCATTTTCATAATCATTTTAACCATTACCCGATCCAACCAATGATAACGAGGATAAAGCAATGCACCAGCAAAAACACCACACAAATCTGGCTTCCACGGGGTATTAAGCAGAAACTTACGAACATATACATTCGTTTCTGGTGTACGTTTCTCTGGCTTCCTTGCTGTCAGGTTTACGCAAAAAAATGCAGTTGGCATTTTATTAAGTTGTTGTTGATGACAGATGGCAAACTTTTTCAGTGCCGAATTGAAATGACCATATCTGATCGAAGCTCCAATCATAACCTTGTCATAAGATTCCAAATTGATCGTTTTTACTGTTGCTAAATCTCTGAGTTCGCATATCTCCCCTGATCTGCGTAAATTTTCAGCAATGCGGGTAATGATTTTCTTAGTCTGCCCATCCCGACTGGAATAAAGAAACAAACAATTCATAGCCATATCCCTCTCCCAATAGACTATTCACGCCAGAAGGTTGGTGTAAATAAAACTAATAAAGTGAATACTTCCAAGCGACCAAACAACATCGTTATAACTAATATCCATTTGGCTGTCGGATTCATTGCAGTGAAGTTATCCGCAACAGCACCCAATCCAGGCCCTAGATTATTTAGTGTAGCGGCTATTGCAGAAAACGCAGAAAGTTCATCTACACCAGTTGCGATAAGTAATAATAAACTAATGATAAATACCAAAGCATAAGCAGAGAAGAATCCCCAAACAGCTTCAATAATCCTTTCAGGTAATGCTCTTCGCCCTAGTTTGAGGGTATAAACCGCATTTGGATGAACTAATCTCTTCAATTCACGGGAACCTTGCAAGAATAGCAATAAGATACGAATGA
This sequence comes from Photorhabdus sp. CRCIA-P01, assembly GCF_003545805.1. Lineage (GTDB taxonomy): Bacteria > Pseudomonadota > Gammaproteobacteria > Enterobacterales > Enterobacteriaceae > Photorhabdus > Photorhabdus antumapuensis. Next base: position 1,403 of record NZ_NMQR01000002.1, read on the forward strand.
CCTTCAGTCCTCCTCCCGTCGAACCCGCACAACCTCCAATAAAAGCGGAACACAATAGCAGTATCGGCAAAAATGATGGCCAACGAGCAAAGCTATCTGTACTGAACCCTGCTGTTGTCGCCATTGAAACAACCTGGAAAAAAGCTTGGTTTAGTGTCTCTATACCCGACTTATAAACAGCGTGATTCCATAAGATCAGAGTGCAAATAATAACAAGCACTAATTGAATGGAGATAAACATACGGAATTCAGGGTCCCGCCAATATACTGTCAGGCTACGTCCCGTTAATACCGCGAAGTGCAAACCAAAGTTACAACCAGAAATCAGCAGAAAAATCGCAATAATGGTATTTATCGCGGGGCTATTGAAATAACCAATACTCGCGTCATGTGTAGAAAATCCACCAATTGCGATAGTTGAAAAACTGTGAGAAATGGCATCAAAAACTGACATACCCGCAGCCCATAACGCTAAAGCGCAGGCAATTGTCAGTAACACATAAATCAACCATAAAGTTTTTGCCGTTTCAGCAATTCGCGGGCGCATTTTATTATCTTTCAAGGGACCAGGCATTTCAGCCCGATAGAGCTGCATTCCACCAACCCCAAGTAGAGGCAGTATTGCAACAGCCAGCACAATAATCCCCATACCACCTAACCATTGCAGCATCTGCCGGTAGAAAAGAATCGCTTTAGGCAAGGAATCAAGCCCAATCAGTGTCGTAGCACCCGTTGTTGTTAAACCGGAGAAAGATTCAAAAAATGCATCTGTAATAGAAAGACTTGGCTGTTCAGAAAAGATGAAAGGTAAAGCCCCGACACTACCAAGTACTGTCCAAAACAAAGCAACGATAAGAAACCCTTCCCGGGGCTTTAGCTCATGTTTTTGCTCCCGGTTTGGTATCCAAAGCATCAAACCGATAATTAAGGCAAAAATAAATGTCTGACTGAATGCACGCCCAGCGCCATCACGATAGATAAGTGCTACCAATCCTGGAATTATCATGGTGACAGAGAAAAGAATGACAAGCAGCCCAACAATACGGGTTATGGCACGAAAATGCATTCAGCTGGTTCCTTAGAAATCCAGTTACAGAGAATATTTACAGATCAGGTGTTAAATACAGTACACCGCGACTTAGATCACGTAATTTATCACCGACTTCCCCCACTAAGGTAGTTGGAAGTGAAATTCGCAAAGTAACATTCTCTGCGTACTCACTGGAAATAATTTGCCCTGATGATTTCTGTAATAACTGTTCAATCATAGAGATATGGGCATATTCACACTGCAAGGAACAGAGTTTCTGTGGAACCTTATATTTTGTCTCCAGCAATTTCAGTGCCTGTTGGGCACCACTTCCATATGCCCTTACCAACCCACCAGTACCTAATTTTATTCCACCAAAATAGCGGACAACAACCGCGGTTATTTCACCAATATTATTTCCCATAAGTTGGGATAGTATCGGCTTACCCGCGGTTCCTGAAGGTTCCCCATCATCTGAAAAACCCAACTGTTGTGAATCATCCGGTGCACCAGCAACAAATGCCCAGCAGTGATGGCGGGCATCAGGGTACTGAGCTTTAATTTGCTGGATAAACGCTTTAGCCTCATCCACCCCGCCAGTATGCTCCAGCAAGGTAATAAAGCGACTTTTTTTAATCTCTTCAGTAAAACTCACTGAAGCGGCGGGTATCAAATAAGGCTTCATTATGGCAATTGAAGATCCCGAGTCATGTTTTCCACTTTATTTTCATGGATCACAATATTGTCTTCGATACGAATACCACCGAAAGGTTTAAACGTCCCAATTTTATTCCAGTCAAAATGTTTGCTGAACTCACTTTCACGCCAAGGTACAAGCAGCGATTCGATGAAATAAATGCCTGGTTCGATAGTCAGCACCATGCGGGGTTCTAGAATACGGGTACAACGCAGATAAGGATACATATCCGGAGCGGCTAAATGTGTGCCTGTATCATCCTGCATAAACCCTGCCACATCATGGACCTGTAATCCAAGAGGGTGACCAATGCCATGTGGAAAGAATGGCGTTGTCAGCCTTTTTTCAACCATGACTTCTTCACTGACATCTTTCACGATACCATATTTTTTCAACAACTTAGCAATCCGATGATGCATCTGAATATGATATTCGGTATAGCGAACACCTACTTTAATTGTACTCATTAACGCTTTTTGTTCAGCATCCATATCTTTAATTAGAGAAGCAAATTCATTATTACTTTTTGCTGAATAAGTGCGGGTGATATCTGCTGCATAGCCATTATATTCAGCACCAGCATCAATCAGAAAACTACGAATATCCGAAGGTGCGTTGTGCTGCAATGCAGTGTAATGCAAAACAGCCGCATTCTCATTCATAGCAATAATATTGTTATAAGGCACATCTGTATCACGATGACCTGTTGCCATAAGATAAGAGATATTAATATCAAACTCACTCATCCCAGCCTGAAATGCTTCATAAGCAGCCAAGTGTCCGACAATAGCCGCTGTTTGTGCTTCACGCATACAGGCTAGTTCATAATCTGTTTTGTATGAACGATAGAAATGTAAATAATCAAGAATAGACTTTGGATTAATATTGTGTTCAGAGAAACCAATCTCTTTCGCTCTTTGTGGTGAATAACCGATGTAAGCAACATTCTGTTTCACATAAGTGCTTAACACTGAATTGATATCTCCAGCATTTGCCAGCTGAATCATTTCAACTTCTTTAGTCCAGTAGCTAGTCGGCAGCGGCTCTACACTGTGCCAATAATCTACCGGCGAGTAAAACCATAATTTAGGTTTATTAATACCATCTACCCACAACCAACAATTAGGCACTTTAGTTACTGGTACCCAAGCTTTGAAGTCAACATTAACTTTGAAAGGGTAATCTCTATCATCAAGAAAAATACGCTGTAACTCACCAGAGTGAATAAGCAAAGCATCAAATTGATTAAGGGCCAATGCTTCACAGGTACGTTGCTGCAATGTAGAAATATGTTCGTGGTACAGAGATGCCAACTTTTCCATTTCAATTGACCTTTTTTATTTTATGACTAAACCATTAGCTTATCATAGCCATTGATATTTGCAGGTATCACGCAAAAAACCTCTCAATTTATCGGCTCCCGCTAACACCTTATTTATCAAAATATAAAAACAATTATTGTCAATGAGATACGAATCTCACTTGTGATCACCCTTGCAAAAAACTAATCACTCATTTGCATTTACTTAACATAATAACCACAATCAAACCCATCTGGTCATACCAGATGGTATGCGCTCATTTAGGAGAACGACATGCTCTATCAAAGTGAAACAATTCAAATAAGCTGGCTGAAAGATGGCATTGCTGAACTGGTTTTCAATGCCCCAGCCGCGATTAATAAACTAGATACCAAAACCGTTGCATCTCTCGATAAGGCTGTTGCCAGCCTGGAGCAACAAACTGGATTGAAAGGCGTTTTATTACGTTCTGAAAAAGCCGCATTTATTGTTGGTGCAGATATTACTGAATTCCTCTCTTTATTCGATTCACCTGTAGAAAAACTGCAAGAATGGCTTAATTTTTCAAATAGCATTTTTAACCGGATAGAAGATTTACCCGTCCCAACCATTTCAGCAATAAATGGTTATGCTCTTGGTGGCGGTTGTGAATGCGTTCTATCTACAGATTTCCGTGTAGCCTCCCCGGATGTACGCATTGGGCTGCCAGAAACCAAACTTGGTATTATGCCTGGTTTTGGTGGCTCAGTTCGCCTTCCACGCCTGATCGGGACGGATAATGCACTGGATATCATTGCCGCAGGTAAAGACATTGGTGCAGAAGAAGCATTGAAAAACGGTTTGATTGATGCTGTTGTTCCCAAAGAAAAACTGATTGATTCCGCAGTATCAATGCTGGAACAAGCAATTGCAGGGAACCTTGACTGGAAAGCCGCGCGCCAACCCAAATTAGAGCCTTTGAAACTCAATGAAATTGAACGTGGCATGAGTTTCAGTGTGGCAAAAGGTATGGTGATGAAAGTCGCCGGCCCTCATTACCCAGCGCCTATCACCGCAGTTAAATCCATAGAAAAAGCCGCTACATTTGGTCGTGATGAAGCACTGAAAATAGAAACCGCCAGCTTCATTCCTTTAGCACAGACAAATGTTGCCCGTGCCTTAGTGGGTATTTTTCTTAATGACCAGTACGTAAAAGGACTGGCAAAAAAACATCTGAAAGAAGTCACAACACCTGAGTATGCCGCAGTTCTAGGTGCTGGAATTATGGGTGGTGGTATAGCCTATCAATCTGCCCGCAAAGGGATTCCTGTCATGATGAAAGACATCAGCCAGCAAGCCCTTGAATTAGGTATGAATGAAGCCGCTAAACTTCTAAACAAGCAGTTTGAACGTGGCCGTCTAGATGCCATAAAAATGGCGAAAACCCTCTCTTCTATTCAACCTACCTTAAATTATGCCGGTATCGAACAGGTTCAAATCGTGGTTGAAGCTGTAGTAGAGAATCCTAAAATCAAAGCAGCTGTACTATCAGAAGCTGAAACTCTGGTTAACGAAGATTGTGTCCTAGCATCCAACACATCAACAATTCCAATTTCAGAATTAGCTAAGTCCCTAAAACGCCCAGAAAACTTCTGTGGTATGCATTTCTTCAACCCGGTACACCGTATGCCATTGGTTGAAGTAATTCGCGGTGAAAAAACGTCTGAAAAGACAATTTCAACCGTAGTCGCTTATGCCAGCAAAATGGGTAAAACCCCGATCGTCGTTAACGACTGTCCAGGGTTCTTTGTAAACCGGGTACTGCTTCCTTATCTCCTTGGCTTCGGTCTGCTATTGCGTGATGGTGGTGATTTCCGCCAAATAGACAAAATCATGGAGAAAGAATTTGGCTGGCCAATGGGTCCTGCTTATCTTATTGATGTTATCGGTCTTGACACCGCACATCATGCTCAATCAGTCATGGCCCAAGGGTTCCCAGATCGTATGCGGCGTGATTATAAAGATGCCATTGATGTTTTATATGACAATCAACGTTACGGGCAGAAAAACGGTCTTGGTTTCTACAAGTACACTCAAGATAAGAAAGGTAAGCCTAAAAAAGAGCGGGATGAGCAAACAGACCAATTGCTGGAAACTATCTGCCAACAGAAGAATAATTTCTCCGGTGAAGAGATCATTGCTCGTACTATGATCCCGATGATCAACGAAGTTGTCCGTTGTCTGGAAGAAGGTGTCATTGCCAGCCCGGCAGAAGCTGATATGGCTCTGGTTTATGGCCTTGGTTTCCCTCCATTCCACGGTGGTGTTTTCCGTTATCTGGAAACAATGGGAACAGCAGCTTACGTAAAAATGGCTGAAAATTATGCTCACCTCGGTGCTCTTTATCAGGTACCACCTGGTCTGAAAGCCAAAGCTGAACGTAATGAAAGTTACTACTCTACAGCAGCAGCAATTGCTGTCAGCACCGGAAAAACAGCGTGAGGTCTGGAAACATGGAAAATGTAGTCATTATTGATGGCATCCGCACCCCAATGGGGCGCTCAAAAGGTGGTGCATTCCGTCAGGTCCGGGCTGAAGATCTCTCTGCTCACCTGATGAAAGAACTATTTAAACGTAATCCGGCAATACAGCAACATGAAATCGACGATATCTACTGGGGCTGCGTCCAGCAAACTCTAGAGCAAGGTTTCAACATTGCCCGTAATGCAGCTTTACTGGCCGATATCCCTCACTCTGTACCGGCCGTAACGGTTAACCGGCTATGCGGTTCATCAATGCAAGCGCTGCATGATGGCACTCGTATGATCATGACCGGAGAAGCTAATGTTACATTGATTGGTGGTGTAGAGCACATGGGGCATGTCCCGATGACTCATGGAGTGGATTTCCATCCTAAAATGAGTCTGAGCGTTGCCAAAGCCGCAGGAGTCATGGGTTTAACCGCTGAAATGTTGGCAAAGATTCACCATATCAGCCGTGAAATGCAGGATGAATTTGCGCTTCGTTCGCACCAACGTGCAACACAAGCAACGCAATCAGGTGCATTCTCCAATGAGATATCACCAATTTATGGTCACGATGCCGATGGCATACTAAAACTGTTTGATTACGATGAAGTTATCCGTCCAGATACCAATCTGAAAGATCTGGCAGCTCTGCGTCCTGTCTTCGATCCGGTAACAGGCTCGGTTACAGCAGGCAGCTCCTCTGCCTTATCCGATGGTGCATCTGCGATGCTGATAACCAGTGAAAGCTATGCTAAAAATCTGGGACTAAAACCTCGCGCCCGTATCCGTTCAATGGCTGCTGTAGGTTGTGATCCTTCCATTATGGGATATGGCCCTGTCCCTGCTACACAGAAAGCTCTCAAAAAAGCAGGTTTAGAGCTGGATGATATTGGCGTAATTGAACTAAACGAAGCATTTGCCGCTCAATCACTTGCCTGCATGAAAGGTCTGAATTTGCTGGATCGCATGGATGACAAAGTGAACCTTAATGGTGGAGCAATCGCTCTCGGGCACCCATTAGGCTGTTCAGGTGCTCGCATTACAACAACATTGTTGAATCTCATGGAGCGCCGCGATGTTCAGTTTGGGCTGGCAACCATGTGTATCGGTTTAGGCCAAGGTATTGCCACTATTATAGAAAGAATGGATTAAGAACTTATCTGTAGAAAATATTATAACTGAGTCGTTGTTGCCGTAATTCCCGCCTGTCAGGGGCGGGTTTTTTTATTATTATTTTAAATGAATTCGAAAGCATCGCCATACATGTTGTCAGCAGAAGCATCACGCTCACTACAAAAACGCTCACGAGCAATTTTTGCCATTTCAAATCGCCCTGCAATATAGATATCATAATTGGCTAAACTACCGAAATCCTCTAGTACCGCTTTGAGCACGGTTCCAGTACGTCCACACCATCCATTCTCCGACTGTTCAACAACCGGAACAACCTTCAGATTAGGATAACGCTCTGTAAGTAATTGCAATTCAGCCAAGTCATATAAATGTTGAGATTCTCTACCACCCCAATAAATAGAGATCTGGCGTTCAGGTTGTTCTTCCAATGCTGTCAGTAATATAGAACGGGTATAAGAAAACCCCGTACCGCCTGCAATTAATAACAGCGGATTAGTGCTGCTTTGACGAAACCAGGCTTTACCATGAGGGATATCAATATCGATCACTTTCTGATCCAGAATTCTATCCATCACAGCCATTGCATACAAATTCAGTTCAGAAGCACCAATATGTAATTCAATAAACTCCTTTTCTGAAGGCATTGATGCCATTGAAAACGGACGTTTATCTCTCTCACCCATTACCACCATCAGATACTGACCGGCGCGGAATGAGAACGGAGAATCGGGAAGTAACCGTACCCGATAAACCGTATCAGTAATAGCCTCTACAGAGGTTACTTTGCAGCTCAGTGTTGTCATGCGTTCCCTCTTATGGTCCTAAAATATCTAATTCATCCCAGATTTTGTCGACGCGGGTACGCACTTCTTCACTCATCACAATAGGACGTCCCCATTCCCTCTGCGTCTCTCCCGGCCATTTGTTCGTTGCATCCATTCCCATTTTCGAACCCAATCCTGAAACTGGTGATGCAAAATCGAGATAATCTATCGGAGTATTCTCCATTAATACTGTATCTCTTGCCGGGTCCATTCGCGTAGTGATTGCCCAAATGACATCGTTCCAATCTCTGGCATTGATATCATCATCACAAACAATAACAAACTTTGTATACATAAATTGCCGTAGATATGACCAAACTCCCATCATGACCCGCTTGGCATGACCTGGATATTGTTTCTTCATAGTCACGACGGCGAGACGATAGGAACAACCCTCAGGAGGCAAATAAAAATCGACAATTTCAGGAAACTGTTTTTGTAAAATCGGTACCAGCACCTCATTCAATGCCACCCCCAACACCGCAGGTTCATCTGGCGGGCGGCCAGTATAAGTCGAATGATAAATAGCATCATGACGCTGAGTAATATGTGTCACAGTGAACACCGGGAACATATCGATTTCATTATAATAGCCCGTATGATCACCATATGGCCCTTCTGGAGCTAACTCGCCAGGCTCAATATACCCCTCCAATACGATCTCAGCACTTGCTGGTACCTCCAAGTTACTTGAAAGACATTTTACAACTTCTGTTTTATATCCTCTTAATAACCCGGCGAATGCATATTCCGATAATGTGTCAGGAACTGGCGTCACAGCCCCCAATATTGTCGCTGGATCAGCCCCCAAGGCAACAGCCACCGGGAAACGTTCTCCTGGATGTGCCTGACACCATTCCTGAAAATCAAGCGCACCACCACGATGAGATAACCAGCGCATAATGAGTTTATTTTTACCCAGTACCTGCTGGCGATAGATACCAAGATTTTGCCGCTCTTTATTCGGGCCGCGAGTGACTGTCAACCCCCAAGTAATCAACGGCGCAGCATCCTCTGGCCAACAGTGCATAATAGGAATACGGGTTAAATCTACATCGTCACCAACCGAAACCTGTTCCTGACAAGGCGCAGTATTAAGCCGTTTAGTTGGCATATTAAGGACTTGCTTAAATTTCGGTAGTTTATCCAGTAAATCACGAAAACCTTTTGGAGGATCGGGTTCCTTCAAAAAAGCTAGCAGCTTACCTACATCATGCAAAGCTTTAACATCTTTCTGCCCCATCCCCATAGCAACACGTTCAGTAGTACCGAACAAATTACACAATACAGGCATTGAATAACCTTTGGGATTTTCAAACAACAAGGCAGGCCCACCAGCGCGAAGGGTACGATCTGCAATTTCAGTCATCTCCAAATAAGGATCAACTTCAAAGCTGATGCGTTTCAACTCACCTTTATGCTCCAATAAGGTTAGAAAATCTCTTAAGTCACGGTATTTCATACTATTCATTTATGCCGGTTTTTAAGGGGGAAAACATTATAAGCCATCCCACTCAGCTTTTTTGTGTTTTTTTCAGAAGACTACAAAGTAAACCAATAAGTTACTAAAAAGCAATGGAGTTAATTCAACCTTGCGACCTTAAAGTCAAATACAACGAAATGGAACCTAATGAGTTAATACTTGAGCATCAAATTACTCAGTAAGATGTTTAGTTGGAACATCTCGATACCTTCACTCTTACCACAGAAATAATGCTGTCACTATCTTTTCTCGGTTCACCACACAAGATACAACCAATCGCTCACCACGGATTTCCCATATAACTACTCAATGACTATCAAATTTTGCAATTACTCAACAGAAATACTGATATTTTTCTTTTATTAATATTTTCTGAACAAATAACAATCAATTTTATATTAATTACTTTATCTGTCACTTACCAAAATATTACTCATCGCTTTTTTACTGAAAAACATAGGCCCCATTCATAACAATAAATATGCATCATTAAACAATTATCACTAAGATAATGCCTGTAATGCCCTTTTCTATTTTGCTATGCTTAATAGTCATTGGATCAAGGTTAATTAAAGATGGAAAACTGGTACCTCATTTACTGTAAACGTGGGCAAATTTCACGAGCAATAGAAAATCTGGAACGACAGGATGTTGCTTGCCTGACTCCTACCGCCAGAATTGAAAAAATAACCCGTGGTAAACGTACTGTGAATATAGAACCACTTTTTCCTAATTATTTGTTTGTTCAGTTTGATCCTGAAATTATTCATACTACAACTATTAATTCAACACGCGGTGTTAGCCACTTTGTCCGTTTTGGCGTGCACCCTGCTATCGTACCGGAAACACTGATTAAAGAGATCGTATCAGCAACCGAGCAAGAATATGTATCACCAGATACACCTGTGGCTGGTGATACCGTATTAATCACCGAAGGAATTTTTGAAGGATTGCAAGCTATCTACAATGAGCCAGATGGAGAAACCCGTTCTATTCTGTTACTTAATATTCTGAATAAACAATTACCTAAGGCACTTAATAATAAACAGTTTGTGAAAATTTAACCAAACAAAAAACGGGCAGAATTTGCATTCGCCCGTTTTTAATCAAATATTAACGCTTCTGTTCATATAATTGTTGAGCAACCTGTTTTGCAAAATACGTCAGTACACCATCTGCTCCTGCGCGCTTGAAGCATAACAGAGACTCCACAATTACCTGTTCCTGTAACCAACCATTCTGAATAGCAGCCATGTGCATGGCATACTCGCCAGATACTTGATAAGCAAAGGTTGGTACACCGAATGTGTCTTTTACCCTGCGGATAACATCCAAGTAAGGCATACCTGGTTTTACCATTACAGTATCAGCGCCTTCCTGCAAATCCTGTGCAATCTCCTGCAACGCTTCATCACTATTCGCAGAGTCCATCTGATAGGTTTTTTTATTACCCCCTTTCAGATAACAATTTGAACCGATTGCATCTCGGAATGGGCCGTAATAACCAGAAGCATACTTAGCGGAGTAAGCCATAATTTGAGTATTTACATGTCTTTCCGTTTCAAACAGTTCACGGATCGCACCAATACGCCCATCCATCATGTCGCTCGGTGCCACAATCTCAGCACCAGCTTCTGCATGTGACAATGCCTGTTTGACCAAGATCTCTTTGGTTATATCATTCATCACATAACCATCCTGATCGATGATCCCATCCTGACCATGTGTAGTGAATGGATCTAATGCCACATCAGTCAGCAATCCTAGTTCAGGAATGGCATCTTTCAGTGCACGAACCGTACGCTGAACCAACCCATCAGGGTTATAAGCTTCTTCCGCATCCAGAGATTTTTTATCTGCTTCAATAACGGGGAACAGAGACAACACCGGAATCCCCAGTCGAGCAATCTCTTCAGCTTCTTTCAGCAAAAGATCCATCGTCAGACGATACACCCCTGGCATAGAGGACACTTCTTGACGACGATTAGTGCCTTCCATCACAAATACAGGATAGATTAAATCATTAACAGTTAATTGGTTTTCAGCAACCAGACGGCGGGAAAAATCATGACAGCGCAACCGGCGCATACGTCGACCAGGGAAAGTTCCTGGAAATGCATAGCTCATATAGCTCTCCTAACTCAAACCCAGCGCACTCGCGCTGGGTTAATTAATATGCTATCACTTCGTGCTAATTATCTTAGCACTACAGAACAACATGTTAAGATTACTATTATCACTTTTCCGTATTCGCTTCTGGCGCTTGCTGCTCATCTTCCTCTGAACGATCCCCCAATTTCCGCTGTCCGATATAAAAACGGGAGAGCAAAATCCCCAGTTCAAACAGCAGATACATAGGAATAGCCAGCAAGGTTTGCGAGAAAACATCCGGCGGCGTTAACAACATGCCAACAACAAAAGCACCTACCAAAATATACGGACGCTTTTTCTTCAAGGATTCAGGTGTAACTACCCCACTCCAACATAATAAAATAATGGCAACGGGTACTTCAAAAGAGACACCAAAGGCCATAAACAGTGCCATGACAAAACTTAAGTAGTTACTGATATCCGTTGCAATCAGCACCCCTTCAGGCGCCGTTTTAGCAAAGAACCCAAAAGCTATCGGAAATACAACAAAATAAGCAAACGCCATCCCCAAATAAAACAACAGGCTACTGGAAACAAGCAGAGGGATCATCAAGCGGCGTTCATGCTTATATAACGCAGGTGCAATAAATGCCCACACTTGATAGAGAACCATAGGTGCAGATACGAATATCGACACCATAATGGTCAGTTTTATTGGCGTAAAAAAGGGAGAAGCAACATCTGTCGCTATCATACTGGCACCCTGAGGCAACTGCTTAATCAAAGGTGCAGAAATCATCTGATAGATGTCGTTAGAAAAATAAACCAATGCTAAAAAAACCACTAATACAGTAAGTAAACTGTTTAGAATTCGCTTACGCAATTCAATAAGGTGACTGATAAGTGGTTGAGTATCATCAACAGCCATGTTTTAGTGTTCACCATTAACTTCATCAGAAGTTTTTTTCTTCGTTGCAGAAGCCGCTTGATCATCCACTGGAGCAGAAGGTCCAGATGAAGCCACAACCTGAGACGCTGCCGGCTTTTGTGCCACCTCATTTATTTCTGATGCTTTCATACTCCCCGCATCAGGTTCATTTTGGTATGCTTTTTTCAAAGACTCAGCAGCTTCTTTTAGCTCATCCATCGAAGCTTGTAGTTCCGGGGATAAATTCTGCAACCCCGCTTCTTCTTGAACTTTTTTCAGGCTTTCCTGGAGCTCCTGCAATTTCAGCTCTTGGGCCAACTCATTTTGGACATTAGCAGCCAAAGAGCGCAGTGCCCTGATCCAACCAGCAACCGTTTTTACTGCCACCGGTAACCGTTCTGGCCCCAGAACCACCAAGCCAATAACCATAACCAACAGCAGCTCACCAAAACCAATGTCAAACACGGTTTATACCTGCTCTTTGTTTTTGCTCTCAGATGTTTCAGACTGAGCTACAGATTGTTTTTCAGTAATGTTTTTAGTCTCAAAATCGGCATCATTACTGGTTTTCTGAGCCTGTTGAGGCTGATTATCATCCCCTATCGCCTTTTTAAAACCTTTAATAGATGCCCCAAGATCAGAACCCAAAGTACGGAGTTTATTCGTGCCGAACAACAGCACCACAATGACCGCAATAATGAGTAATTGCCAAATGCTTATACCGCCCATTCTGATTACCTCTATTTAACAGGGATTATTTTAACAGCTCATTATACATACGACGAACTATAACCGACCTTCAAGAAAATCTGCACTAAGACAAATTTTACTCAATTTTACTCAGACGAAACCAGCCAAACAACCATGAAACGGTACCCGCGCCTATAAACAACCAAGGAATATTTGCCAAACCAGACAACAAAAACAAGCTGCCACAGAGAAACAATGTCGCACCAACACCAAGCAAATACTGCGACTGCCGCTGTTTTATCTGTTGTCCTTTTAAATGATCTGATAACTTCTCAATACTCACTTGCAAATGTTTATGCTGCTGAAGACTGTCATACACTAATTCAGGTAGTTCTGGCAACTTTTCTGCCCAATAAGGTGCTTTTTCTTTCAACGCCCGGATAACCGCTGGCAATCCAACCTGGCTATGCAACCACTCCTCCAGAAACGGTTTTGCTGTTTTCCACAAATCAAGCTGAGGATAAAGCTGCCGTCCTAAACCTTCTACATACAAAAGTGTTTTTTGCAGAAGAACTAACTGAGGCTGCACTGCCATATTAAAACGACGTGCAGTATTAAATAAATTCAGAAGTACATGACCAAATGAAATTTCCGCAAGCGGCTTCTCAAAGATTGGCTCACAAACTGTACGGATTGCAAATTCAAAATCTTCAACATTGGTATCGCTGGGAACCCAGCCTGAATCCACATGAAGTTCAGCAACTTTCCGGTAATCACGATTAAAGAAAGCAATAAAATTCTCAGCCAGATAACGTTTATCATCTTTATTAAGAGAACCAACAATACCGTAATCAATACCAATATAAAACGGATCTTCAGGATGTTCATAGCTGACAAAAATATTTCCCGGATGCATATCCGCATGGAAGAAGCTATCGCGAAAAACCTGCGTAAAAAAGACCTGCACGCCCCGTTCAGCCAGCAATTTCATATTGGTATTCCGCGCTTCCAATGCTTCAATATCAGAAACAGGGATACCATAAACCCGCTCCATCACCAGAACATTTTCACGGCAATAATCAGAATAAATTTCCGGTACATAAAGCGTTGAACTCTTTTCGAAATTACGGCGGAGTTGAATTGCATTAGCCGCTTCACGCAGCAAATTCAGTTCATCAATTAACGTCTTCTCGTATTCCCGCACAACTTCACGAGGACGTAAACGGCGTCCATCGGGTAATAACATTGGTACCCAATTAGCCAGACGGTACATTAACCGGATATCTGCTTTGATAATCGGTAGAATATCAGGACGAATGACTTTGATAACAATTTCTCGTCCATCCTCTTTTAACCGGGCAGTATGGACCTGAGCAATTGAAGCAGAGGCCAGAGCAATAGGTTCAAAATCATCAAACCAGGTTTCCAGTGCTCCCCCCAAAGCGGTTTCAATATATTGACGCGCCAAAGCACCATCAAAAGAGGCAACTCGGTCTTGCAACAATGCCAATTGATCCGCTATTGCTGGAGGAAACAGGTCACGCCGCGTTGAAAGCATCTGTCCAAGTTTAATCCAAACAGGCCCTAATTCCTGTAAGGCAAGCCGCAGTCTCTCCCCAAGTGATTTATCTTTATGTCTATTCGGGATCCAGAACAACAAATAACGACCAAAACGAAGAGGCCAGGTTAAGCGAATTCGAGGAATTAGCTCATCCAATCCGTAAGAAAGAAAAACCCGTATGATCAAATAAAGGCGTCTTAATTCACCTGGAGTCATATTTTTCCTCTAATACTGCCAATCGTTGTTCTATTTGCCCGATATCTTTGGCCAACATGCCAACTTCTTCACTGAAATAAGCCACTTCAAGCTGATTTGGAGCCAGTTTCCATTCTTCTGTTAACGTTTCCGCCAGATAATTTCTCTGACATTCCATTGAACCGGAAACAAACTGAAATCCTTTTTTAATGACTTGACTCATACTTTCGGCAGCGATATCCCCGAAATAAGGGGAAAGATAATGGGCCAAATCCCATTCAACCATATCCAACAAAACAGACCATTGCTGAACAACCTGCATATCCCCTTCAATAACCATTTCACCACTATTAAGCAATTTGGAAATTTGTTGGCGATCCCGTAGCTTAAGCAAAGCAGAAACATGAGTTTTAACAGTACAATCGGCAGATTCGACCCATTGACTTAATACGTCCACCTGTTTCTCACTAAACACCAATGTGAGTGGTGTACTCATTTCTTTTAATTCAATCGACAAAATTTTATTCACCAGCCGCATACGGGCTGGCCTTAACACAGGTTCACGGTACAACAGGTAATTCAACGATGTTTCCATCACTGCGGTTAAAACCGGCGTAAGTGTGGAATTAATAACTGTACTCAGTGATGGTCTTTCCATCTCAGAATTTAAAACCTCTATGTAGTGCAACAATGCCGCCAGTCATATTGGTATAAGTCACCTGTTCAAAGCCAGCCTCTTCCATCATCGTTTTAAGCGCATCCTGATTAGGATGCATACGGATGGATTCCGCCAGATAACGATAACTGTCAGCATCCTGCACAAAAACCTGACCAATTTTTGGTAGCACATGGAAAGAATAAGCATCATACGCTTTGCTTAACGGTACGAACAAAGGTTTAGAAAATTCAAGCACCAATAAACGTCCACCCGGCTTCAACACCCGAAACATAGAACGCAGGGCTTTTTCTTTTTCGGTAACATTGCGCAAACCAAAAGAGATAGTGATGCAATTAAAATAGTTATCAGGGAAAGGCAACGCTTCCGCATTAGCCTGCACATAGCTGACATTACCAACAATACCAACATCACGTAATTTCTCACGCCCAACCTTCAGCATAGATTCATTGATATCAGCAAGAACAACTTCACCTTTTTCACCAACGATACGAGAAAATTTGGCTGTCAGATCGCCAGTACCACCAGCTAAATCAAGTATCCTCTGACCTCGGCGTACACCACTGGCATCAATAGCCACACGTTTCCAGATACGATGGATACCAAACGACATTAAATCATTCATTAAATCGTATTTTGCCGCAACAGAATGAAACACTTCGGCCACCATGCCTGCTTTTTCATCTTTTGCTACAGTACGGAAACCAAAATGTGTGGTTTGTTTCGTTTGGTCTACCATGTTATTTGCCCATTTTTTATTCAAAGCGTTATAAAAGTGTATCAGCCTTTCAGATAAAACCCTATCTTGGTATTAATCATTAGCACAGGGTGGTTGGCTGGCCCTATCCGCCAGTTCGGGATCAATAGGACGTTTCACTTCAACACCTAAATTACGAAAACTCTCTGCCTGGCTGATCAGGTTGCCACGTCCCTCGGTCAGCTTTTTCATTGCCAGCCGATAATTAAGTTGAGCCTTATCCAGGCTTTGCCCCAAACCTTGCATGTCATCGACAAACAAACGCATTTTATCGTACATACGGGCGGCCTTATCCGCGATTAAACGCGCATTCTGGCTTTGATACTCATAGCGCCACAAGTTATTAATAGTCCGCACAGCAACCAACAATGTTGATGGACTAACTAGCATAATATTGTGTTTAAGAGCCTCATCAAGCAGCTCAGGCGCCTTGTTAAGCGCAACCAGATAAGCAGGTTCAACTGGAATAAACATCAATACATAATCCAACGATTTCAGTCCGGGCAACTGTTGGTAATCTTTGCGACTCAAACCACGAATATGACCTTTAATTGAATCAATATGTTCTTGAAGAGCTAACTCCTGCTGATGCCGATCGCCACTGTTAAAATAACGCTCATAAGCGACCAGTGACATCTTGGCATCAATGACCACATCCTTCCCTTGCGGCAAATGAACAATAACATCAGGTTGGAAACGGCGGTTACCCTCTACCTTGATATTAACCTGAGTACAAAACTCATGCCCTTCTCGTAAACCAGAAGCTTCCAGAATACGGGATAACACGACTTCTCCCCAATCTCCCTGAATTTTATTATTACCTTTAAGGGCATTTGTCAGATTGATAGCTTCCTGCGCCATCTGGACATTCAGTTGCTGTAAGTTACGGATTTCATGTGCAAGAGTATGCCGTTCACGGGCTTCCTGACCAAAACTTTCCTGTACCTGCCGATGAAGGCCATCAAGCTGTTCACGAAATGGCGCTAAAAGAGTATTGAGACTTTGCCGATTTTGTTCATCCGTACGGCGGCCCGTTTGTTCAAAAATACGATTAGCCAAATTCTCAAATTGAGTATTCAAACGTAGTTCACTGTTGATCAGCAACCGCTGCTTCTCTTCAGCCGCGAGACGACTCTCTTCCAAGCGTGTCGTCACTTCCCGCAGTTCAGATTCTTGCACGCTATTAATTTCTCTTTGAGCCCGCAGTTCCTGGTTCAATTGTTCGCATTCAACCCGCCAATAAGCTGATTGTTCAAGTTTCTCACTGGCAACGGCAAGCTGGCTGTCCAATTTCCGTAATTCCAATTCTTGCTGTTGAATACGTTGATGAACGGAGAACCAAACAAGAATACCACCGCCCAACAGGCCGCCAAGAGCACCTATCAACGTATATAACAACTGGATACCCACCGGTATTTCCTCTATTACACTCTTCGACCAGATAAACTAAATTGCTACTGTATAGATGTCCAGAATGATTTATACAGATGGTTCAGTCTGCGAAGCTGCTCTCAATTAACTCACCCATTGCACTAACCATTGCAAACCAAACGCGCCTGGAGCTAATACCCCAAAAGACCAGATAAGTGCGGAACAGATATTCGCTATCTGAAAATAACGCAATGGCATGGTACAAATACCTGCGACTAATGGCACAATTGCACGGAATGGCCCAAAGAATCGACCAAAGAAAATGCTCCAGATACCCCAACGTTCAAAGAAATGGTGCACTCGTGTCAGTAGTTGTGGTTTACGGGAAATCGGCCAGACTTTACTAATATCACCTTTAAAATAGGCGCCAACAATATAAGATACCCAATCGCCCAAAAAAGCCCCTGCTGCCGCAGCCAACCAAATTGGCCAGAAATTAAGACCACTTTCGCCTATTAATGCCCCCAATCCAAGCAATATGATCGTTGCAGGTAATAACAAAGAGAAAAAAGCCAGAGATTCACCAAAAGCAAGCAAGAAAACAATCGGCATGATCCAGGTATCATGAGCTTTAACAAAAGCGATTACCAGATCAACTATTTCATGAAGACTCAAATTCATATTCCTGTATTAATTAATACCACATTCAATTTAACCACCGCTGCATTAACCAGAATTAAACCAACGTTTTATTCAAGGAAATAACCTTGTAATTTCTTACGGGCAGCAAAATCAAGGCCAAGATCTTTTTCCAGCCATATATCCACACTGCCATAATGTTGGTTAATACTGTTTAATGCCGTCATTAAAAACTCTTCTCTCACGGAATAAACATAAGCGAATTTATCAACCACATCATCACCCATGGTTTTCGCATGCTCATTTAATAAATATTCACGGTAAGGAGCCAAAGTAGAGTGAGTCACTAAATAATCTTCCATTACCGTATTCAAATCAGCCCCCAGAGCAAACAATACCAAAGCAGAACCTACACCGGTTCTGTCTTTACCTACCGCACAATGCTGGACTATCCCACCTTTTTCCGGTTGTTGCAGTAATTTAACTAATGTCTTATAGGCTGAATTTTTCAGAGGCAGTAATGCATAAAGACGGAACATAAATGTTTGCGGATCAAATTGTTCCAACATCTCTGATGTCAACTTCTCCAGATTCGCATTCACTTCCTCAGATAATGGATTGGCCGGGGCATGATGATAATTAGCGCCATTCCATACCAAATCGGGCTTATCCGCTATTTCACTGGTATCACGATAATCTATGATTTGAAAGAGATTTTTATTTTCCAGGAAAGATTGGTCTTTTTCTGTTAAGCGATCCAGAGAACCTGAACGGAAAAGTAAACCTGATTTGATTTTTCCACCGTTCACTACTTTTTTACCGCCTAAATCACGAAAATTAATCCCTCCACTGAGGGGAAGTACTGATGGATGCAATAAAGATGTTGTGATCATGATGACTTTTAATGAGTTGTTAGGTATTAAAACATTAACAGATTTCTGTTTAAAATAAGAGTGAGCCGGAATACTCCGGCCCAAAAAGTATGATTTACAACAAACGGCGAGCAGCTTCCACGACAATCCCCAATGCGTTACTTTCTGTTTTCTCAAGTAATTCAACATTAGGAATCTCCTGCTGAGTACGGTTAACAATGACACCAGCAACCATACCCGCACGTAGCCCTTGGCTTGTACACATTGTTAATAAAGTTGCCGATTCCATTTCATAATTCATGACGCCCATCGCCTGCCATTCAGCCATTGAGCCTTTGAAACGGCTCACAACCCGGCCAGAATAGGTATCGTAACGCTCCTGACCGGGATAAAAAGTATCGGAAGAGGCCGTTACCCCCACATGTACCGTTGCACCCAAATCTTTTGCTGCTTCGTACAAAGCAGTCGTACATTCAAAATCAGCAACCGCCGGGAATTCCATCGGAGCAAAATGCAGGCTGGCACCATCCAAACGAACAGCAGCGGTCGTCACCAACACATCACCAACATTGATATTTTCCTGAATTGCACCTGTTGTGCCAATACGCAAAAAAGTACGCACACCCAATTGCGCTAATTCTTCAACAGCGATAGAGGTTGACGGGCCACCAATACCGGTAGAGCACACAATGACGGCCTTACCATCAATTTCTGCCCGCCAT
This sequence comes from Photorhabdus sp. CRCIA-P01, assembly GCF_003545805.1. Taxonomy (GTDB): domain Bacteria; phylum Pseudomonadota; class Gammaproteobacteria; order Enterobacterales; family Enterobacteriaceae; genus Photorhabdus; species Photorhabdus antumapuensis. The sequence goes on from NZ_NMQR01000002.1 coordinate 20,881, forward strand.
GACGTAAATTCACGTAAAGAAGCAAGATGAACTGGGTTATCCATCAATCTTGCGATTTTTTCCACACGTTTCGGATCACCCGGAACAATAGCTAAAGTTGCGCCTTGCAGGTCGCTTTTGGTCAGACCTAAGTGAAATACATCAGACATATCAGACTCCTCAGCAAGAAAATTTATAATGAAATGAGTTGAGATCTACTGTATTGAGCATTTAGACATCTTTTAGTGATAAATGTCACTTCAAAGTAATATAAAAAAGAAAAACATACATTATTTTGAGACTTAAATCACAAAATAACCATAAGACAGTAAAGAAACAGGGCATTTTCTTCCGCTAACTAACTTGAATGAGCCATATTATGGAAAAAACCATCCATTGTTTAGTTATACCTAATAGATTTCGAGTTGCAGCGCGGCGGCAAGTGAACGAATCCCCAGGAGCATAGACAACTATGTGACTGGGGTGAGTGAAAGTAGCCAACAAAGCAGCAGCTTGAAAGATGAAGGCTATATATTTATTTGACATTCTGCTTGCAAGACTGAAAGTTTTTCTCTGAGAAAATGACAGGCACAAAAAATATGATCTACTGGTAATATCCATCAAACAGTAAAGATAATCCTCTCTGTGCCTGCACAATATCCGTATGTAAATATCAAGTACCTGATACTTTATTAAATTATTAATCAGCATACCATTTACATAGGTTACTTTATAATTTAGATTGTTATTATATTGAAATTTAGTTTATTCAACAAAACCGGTCATACCGTATGGGAATATAAATCATCTTTAGTTATGAAATTAGATATATTTTCCAAGTCTATCGATAGAATTATTTCACCCAGTATCCCACGGTTAATATCAGATTCGTCTATTTTTGTTACTTTTATTTCTGAAAGATGACCACTCATATTTTTAAAATATTCATCCTCATGATTTTTGGTTCGGATTACCCTCCGTTTTGAATACAGATCATACTTATAAACCTCTGTATTGATCTCTTCTGGAAAATACATTTGACCAACAAAAGCAAAATGCTCTTTGTCAGTTATATCTGCACTCAATTTTCTGATTCCAATATGAATATGAGTCGCTCTACCAGCATAAAACCCAGGATAAATAGTCGTAAAATTAACTATTCCATTCTTATCCGATGGTTGAGCTCCTCTTAGAAAATTTTTATCATCAGTTCGATTGCTAGAACCTATTCCAGCAACGTTAGGTACTATATCGGGGCTGATATAACTCCAACCAGAATATTTTCCCCGACTATTACAATGCCAAATATCAACAAATAGATTATCAACTGGTTTACATGTTTTTTTATCCATGACAGTAATTTTCAATAAAAAAGGTATTCCTACTTCTGAATCGGTAATATCCCTTCTTACAATTTTGTCATTTCGGAAATACGGCCCTGATATCTGCTCTGGCGCAAGCGTACATACGCCTATTCCATGTTGTGGGGATAACTTTGCTTCCGCACGAGCTAAACTCATCGGAGCAAGTGCCGCAGTCGCCGTAATAGCGGCACCACTTTTTAAAAAATTTCTTCGAGAGCTACTTTTCTTACCTTGCAACTTATTAACATCCATATAATCCTCTCTTTAATTATTAAGTTTCTATACCCGTTATCTTTCAAGTTGCCTCTTTGTTGGCTGCACTCGCTCACCCCGGTCACATAGTTAGCTATGCTCCGGGGGATTCGCTCTCTTGCTGTCGCGATGCGTCTTGAAATCCATAGGGTATATATTACAATGCTTCCATCTTGTTACTACACGGGTTATTTTGTTAATAAAATGTATTTTTTCAAATACCAATATGGCATATATAAGTTACTAAAAGTTTGGTAATAGAAAAGATCCCGGCTAAGCCGTATCACAATGCGCTACTGCAAAAAAAAAGATTATTTTATGAAAAATGCCCATCACCAATTAATGGTGACAGGCAAATTGCTGGATTAGTTATTTCACTGATTCGCGGAGGCGTTTCGCCGCTTGTACCATGTTTTCCAGTGACTGGCGAGTTTCAGTCCAACCACGGGTTTTCAGGCCACAATCCGGGTTAACCCATAAACGTTCAACCGGAATACGATCAGCCGCTTTACGTAATAGTGCTTCAATCCATTCAATACTGGGTACGTTAGGTGAATGAATATCATAAACACCCGGCCCGATCTCATTCGGATAAGAGAAGTTTTCGAATGAATCCAACAGCTCCATATCTGAACGGGAAGTCTCAATAGTAATCACGTCCGCATCTAATGCTGCAATGGAAGGCATAATGTCATTGAACTCGCAATAACACATATGAGTGTGAATCTGTGTGTCATCTTTAGCAATTGCAGCATTCAATTTAAATGCTTCCACCGCCCAATCAAGATAGGACTGCCACTCTTCCCGGCGCAGTGGTAAACCTTCCCGCAATGCTGGCTCATCAATCTGAATGATACCAATGCCCGCTTCTTGCAAATCGTCCACTTCATCACGCAGTGCCAATGCAATTTGCTTAGCAATCGTCTCACGGCTGACATCTTCCCTTGGGAATGACCAACAGAGAATTGTCACCGGCCCAGTTAACATCCCTTTGACAGGTTTCTCTGTCAGCGATTGAGCATATTTAGCCCATTCTACAGTGATAGCTTCAGGACGGCTGACATCACCAATAATCACTGGTGGCTTAACGCAGCGAGATCCATAGCTCTGAACCCAGCCATTCTGCGTAAAGACAAAACCGTCGAGGTGTTCACCGAAATACTCCACCATGTCGTTACGTTCAGCTTCACCATGCACCAATACATCTAATCCTAAACGTTCTTGTTCGTTAATTGCCTGCTTAATATGTTCACAGATATTGGTACGATAGCTGGCACCATCCACCCGACCTTTTTTGAAATCCAAACGCAAACCACGAATTTCCGTCGTTTGCGGGAATGATCCAATTGTTGTTGTCGGCCACAATGGCAAGTTATAGCGCTGACGCTGTATTTCCGCACGCTGTGGGTATGGCTGATTACGCTCACTGTCCTGTGGATTAATTGCGGCAAGGCGCTCAGTAACAGCCTGATTATTCACCCGTTTAGATTCACGACGGGCACGGATTGGCGCACTGTAAGCATCCAACTCTGCTTGTTTACCGCCTTCTGGCTGATTCAATCCCGCAGCCAGCAGGGCTAACTCTTCACATTTCTGCAATGCGAACGCAAACCAGCTTTTCACCTCTGCATCAAGCGCAGTCTCATCATTCAGATCGATAGGGCTATGCAGAAGAGAACAGGAAGAACCGATCCACAGTGTACGGCTATCTACCAATGGCTTAATCAACTGATATTTAGCAGTTAAATCAGCACGCCATACATTACGACCATTAATCACACCAAGGGAAAGCACCCACTCTTTCGGCAATGACTCATTCAGTTGCGCGATATCATCCTGACCAGCAACCAGATCCACATGTAGCCCTTGTACCGGCAAGGATTTGATCGTTTCTAGGTTGTGACCAACGCTATCGAAATAGGTAGTCAACAATAATTTAACCTGCCCCTGTAGTGCCTGATAAGCAACCGGATAAGCCGCCAACCACTCTGCTGGCAGTTCCAGTACCAGCGCAGGTTCATCAATCTGAACCCATTCGATACCACGTCTAGCCAGCTCAGCCAATACTTGCTGATAAACAGGAAGAATATCTTTCAATAAAGAGAGACGATCAAATACCTGACCTTTCACTTTACCCAACCACAGGTAAGTTACTGGCCCCAGTAAAACAGGTTTTACTTGATGACCCAGAGCCAATGCTTCATCCACTTCTTCTAGTAACTGAGTCCAACTCAGTTTAAATTCCTGCCCTTGCTGAAATTCTGGCACAATATAATGGTAGTTAGTATTAAACCATTTAGTCATTTCTGCGGCGGCGGCAGGTTCACCCGTCGGTGCACGACCGCGAGCAATACGGAACAGTGTATCCAGATCAATCGTGCCATCTGGATTCTGGTGACGCGGTGGCACATTACCGAGCAGTAAACTGGTCGTCAGAACATGATCATACCAAGCGAAATCACCAACTGGCACTAAATCAACACCAGCCTGCTTCTGTTGCTCCCAGTGACGGGCACGTAACTCACGCCCAGTTTCCAATAATTCTTGCTGAGAAATTTTCCCTGCCCAATAGTTTTCCTGAGCCTTTTTGAGTTCTCTTTTCAAACCGATACGTGGAAAGCCAAGTGTGTGATTAATAATCGTCATTTCATTATCCCGTCATTTTTAGCCGTCTAGATGTTTACACATCCATAATCAACAGGTAAGGTATAAACCACAAGCGCAATTTATTCATTATCACCTTGAAGGTTTCTCATGATCGAAATAAAACATCTAAAAACATTACAATCATTGAGTCATTGTGGTTCATTAGCGGCAGCAGCCAATCATCTGCATCAAACCCAATCCGCTTTGTCTCATCAGTTCAGCGATCTTGAACATCGCCTTGGCTTCCGGTTGTTCATTCGTAAAAGTCAACCGCTTCGTTTCACGCCACAGGGTGAAGTTTTATTACGACTAGCAGAACAAGTGCTCCCTCTGGTTCAAAATGCGCTGCGCGAATGTAAAGAACCGGGCCAAACAAATCTGCGTATCGCTATTGAATGCCATAGCTGTATTCAATGGCTGACACCTGCACTCAAGCATTTCCGAGAAACCTGGCCACAAGTCAATGTGGATTTCAAATCCGGCGTCACTTTTGATCCACAACCTGCACTACAGCAACGAGAATTGGATGTCGTTTTGACATCAGATATTCTCCCTGAGAGTCATTTGCACTACACGCCGCTATTTGATTATGAGGTGAAACTGGTTGTTGCTCCGGATCATCCTCTGGCCAATAAACTGCACATCCAGCCAAAAGATTTAATTGATGAGACGTTGATGATCTACCCCGTTCAACGTCAGCGATTCGATATCTGGCGGCGTTTCTTGCAACCAGCGGGCGTTGTCCCTACGTTGAAAAATGTGGATAACACCCTGTTACTGATTCAAATGGTCGCTGCCCGCATGGGAATCGCGGCGCTGCCACATTGGGTTGTTGAGACATTTGAAAGGCAAGAGTTAGTGGTAACTAAAACACTGGGAGAAGGTTTATGGAGCAGGCTGTACGCTGCCGTCCGTGAAGGCGAGCAGTACCAGCCTGAGACTGAAGCATTTATCCATTCCGCACGCCAACACGCAATGGATAATCTGCCATTCGTAAAAGGAATTTCAAAAGTAAGCGTCGATGCCCCTAGAACAACGCAGCAACCCAACTCCCCTCAATGGTAAATTTATCAGCCATTCCACCGGAACCAACATATTATTCATCATTGCCAAGAGGTTCCGGTATCTACGGCGGGAAAACCAATACCACCAACCAGACACGAGCAAACACCACGAATCAGCTATCAACCTGATAGGCAAGATATTCACCGATCAGGCTGAATAAAGTGGCTCACAAGATTGTCGTGACAACCAACAAATATAGGAGATCAGTGCTCTTTCTGTACCAATAGAGCTTCCAGTAAATCCAAATCATGCAGCAAGGTTTGCAGTGTCTCATTACTGATTTTTCTGGTTGCACGCAAATGATACAACTCACCGCGCTCTGCCCTTAATGCAGTCAGACGAAAACGACGTTCCAAATCTTCCACTAGCAGGTTATGTTCTATCTCATCCTGACCCACAGTACGGCGACGCAAATAGCCAATTACCCTAGAAGCAACTTCAGTAATCACCTCAGCATCCAATTGCTCTTCGGGGCTAGCAGAAAGACGCTCTTCCATCTTATTCATACTAACAATCGCCACTTCCGCCATAGCTGCCCGTGCCATTCTGACTTCACTGATATCTGCCTCCTTATCGGAAGTTTGCATTCCCCGTAACAGGAATGGCAAAGAGAGAACTCCAATTAACAACGAGAACAGGATGACCCCTGCCGCAATAAAGATAAGCTGATAACGTGCCGGGAATGGCGTACCATCCGCCAGAAACAGAGGAACAGACAGTGCACCAGCAAGTGTGATTGCGCCACGAACGCCGGCAAAAGATGCCAGCCACAATTCACGGGTGGTATAAGTCGCAAAATTCAGTGGATTTTTCTTCATAAAGACTTTGCTGATATTCTTCATCAGCCACAACCAACAGAAACGCAATAACAGGAGCGCCCCATAAATCACTGCAACTGCGGCAAATAACATCCAGGTTTCAACGGTTGGATCAAGTTCTGCCTGTATAACGGAAGTTTGCCAGATCCCCGGTAGTTGCAGGCCCAACATGATAAACACCAAGCCGTTAAACACGAACGCCAGCATTGACCAGACACTATCAGCACGCAAACGCATTGCCAACGGTGCATTACGGATGACCCCAGACTTACTGATCGTCATACCCGCGGCAACTGAGGCAAGGATACCGGAAACACCAATATGTTCTGCAATCAGATAAGAGGCAAACGGCAACAGCAACATGAAAACAATTTGGGTTGCCGGATCGCCACCGCTCCAACGATTCATTAAGCGCAGGGATTTACTGTACAACCAAGTTACTGCAATACCGGATAACAAACCGCCAATAGCAACTTTGAAGAATTCCATGGTCATGCCAGTAACAGAAAATGCCATCGTTCCCATTGCTATCGCTACTGCGAACTTTAAGGCTACCAAGCCGGAAGCATCATTCATTAACGCTTCCCCTTCCATCACATTCATCATGCGCTTAGGCATGCGCCTTTTTCCAACAATGGATGATAAAGCCACCGCATCTGTTGGCGATAACACAGCAGCAAGGGCAAAAGCAGCAATTAACGGAATACCTGGCATCAGCCAGTAAATCAGGTAACCAATACCGACAACAGTAACCAGCACCAATACCAGCATCAGTATGAAAATTTCCCGTCCGTACTGGAAAAACTCTCTGGTTGGCATTTTCCAGCCGTCAACGAATAACAAAGGAGGGATTAGCAGAACGAGAAACAGCTCAGGATTGAAAGTAACATGTAAACCAAAGTGCGGCCAAGCCAGCAATGCCCCCATGGCAATTTGCATTAACGGCAAAGGTATGCGGAACGGAATCACTTTAGTCAGAACACCAGAAACTGAAACCACCAAAATCAAGATCAGAATAGTAAAGAATATTTCCATGTTGCCCTTACAATTTACCTAAGAACCGTTGGTATACAGATTGAAACTCTTTTTCTTCCCGTTAACACAAAAACAGTGAGAATAAATCTTAATACTAAAGTAACTGAATCAATCGAAAAAGGTAGATACACACGGAGCCGTATCCGAAAGAATTGCAGGAATATTGTAAACTAATCAGATAAATAGAGGGGGAAATAATTAAGAATTTAAAAGTAATCGCAAGAAATAGCAAAGTGCGCAGGGGTGAACAGACCTTACGCACTTTTTAATCAATCAAATAGCCCAATCACCAGCATAAAATGCTACTAAAGCGATCGTAATTATCACTGTACCGATATTCAATTGGCGCCATTCACCGGAACAGATACGACCAACAACCAGAGAACCGAAACCCAACATAATACCGGTTACAATATTGCAAGTCAGAACAATAAAGACCGCGCAAAGCATACCGGACATCGCCCCAACAAAATCATTGAAATCCAGTTTCCTGACATTACTCAGCATCAGCAGACCAACATACATCAGCGCCGGCGCAGTGGCATACGCTGGTACAAGATATGAAAGTGGAGAAAAGAACAAAATTAACAGGAACAGGATACCGACAACTGTTGCAGTTAAACCTGTTTTACCGCCTGCGGCGGTACCCGCGGCTGATTCGATATATACCGCAGCCGGAGAAGCACCAATAGCACCGGCAAAAATACTACTGACAGAATCGGCAGTCAGCGCTTTACCGCCGTTAATAATCTGTCCACCTTTATCCAACAGATTCCCTTGCCCTGCTACCGCACGGATAGTACCGGTCGCATCAAATACCGCAGTCATTACCAGCGCCAACACACTGGGTAACACAATTGGCTGCAAAGCCCCCATAATATCCATACTAAAAATCAGGGACAGGCCATCATCTCCCAGACTCGGTACCTTAAAGAACCCTTGATATTTCACCGCCGGATCAAAAATCAGCCCAATAACAGAAATCACCACGATTACTAACAGCACACCGCCGGGGACTTTCAATTTTTCCAAGCCAAAAATAACAGCCAGCCCAAGCAGAGTCATCATAACCGGAAAAGAGGTGAACGAACCCAAAGCAACAGGCAAACCTTCCAGTGGGTTCTTAATGACCAGACCAACACCGTTTGACGCAATCAGTAACAAAAACAACCCAATACCAATCCCTGCACCATGCGCAATACCCATGGGTATATTGCGTAAAATCCAAGAACGAATACCGGTCACAGAAATCACTGTAAACAAACACCCCATCAGAAATACCGCACCGAGTGCAACCGGAATAGTAATTTGCTGTCCTAAAACCAAACTAAAAGCGGTAAATGCAGTCAACGAAATTGCACAACCAATTGCCATTGGCAAGTTAACCCACAGCCCCATTAACAAAGAACCAAAACCGGCAACCAAACAAGTCGCAATAAAGACAGCAGCATGGGGAAACCCTGCCTGCCCTAACATCCCCGGTACAACGATGACTGAATAAACCATCGCCAAGAAAGTTGTGAGCCCTGCCAGAATTTCACGACGTACGGTTGTGCCACGTTCGGTCAATTTAAAATACTTGTCCAGCTTGCATTTAGCTGGTGCCTGAGTGCCAGACATGTCATTCCCCTGCATTATGTTCATGGTACTTCTTCCACTTCCTAATCAAACGAAAACGATTACCTCGCTTAATAACACAACACTTAATGAACATTGCACCAATCGGTTCAACAAATCATAAAAGCAATCGTTTGGCTTTTAGAATAGAAAACAGTGAGAGAATTTGAGGCGAAAGATTATCCAGTGATCATGGTGTTGGAATCAAGAGCTAGCAGTATTATTTAACACAAAAAAAGCGGTCTGTTTATTGTCATGTTTTTATCGTGAAAAACTTGATAAAAACATAATTGTTGATAAAGTCACCAACAGGAGGTAAACCATGAGCATCAAAACCAAACTAATAGATGATATAAAACAATTCCAACCTGGTACTATTTTCACTTACCAGGAGTTGCCAACCTATAAATCAGCACCAAACACTGTTGTTAAGGCCGTCAGTCGTCTGATTAAAACTGGCGAATTGCGCCGTTTTTCCAAAGGTAATTTCTATCGCCCCAAAAGCGGGCTATTTGGCGAGCAAAAACCTTCAGATCAAGAGAAAATCAAAACCTTCTTATTTCGTAACGGGCACCGTATCGGCTATATAACAGGAATCAGTCTATATAATAAGCTGGGCTTAACAACTCAAATTCCCATGACTATCACAATTGCAATGGCAGGATCGCGGCAAAAAAAAGATATGGGAACTCTACGGGTAAACATTATCCCTTCCCGCACACCGGTAAATGAAAACAATCAAACAGCACTTGAAATATTGGATGCATTAAATGGTATAAAAAAAATCCCAGATACCTCCCCATCTGATGCGTTAAGTATATTAAGACATAAACTCAATGAGTTAGATAACCGACAAATCAAAATGGCAATAAAACTTGCGCTAAACCATTATCCTCCATCAACACGAGCACTCCTGGGGATGCTTCTGGATGAAACAGGAATCGAAGGCAACAAACTAAAAAAATCTTTAAACCCATTAAGCCGTTATAAAATTGGTCTTAACTGTAATCAATGGCAAAAAGCCAGGGAGTGGCATATCTCATGAATCTCCATCAAAATCCAGAATTATTAGCTGAACTGATAACCAAAACAGCTCAATATTTTATAATTCCAGAAGTTTATGTAGAAAAAGATTATTGGGTCACCTGGGTTTTGCATAACCTCAATCAATCTGAATATCGTGATCACCTGATATTTAAAGGTGGTACATCACTATCAAAGGCTTTCAAGTTGATCAATCGTTTCTCTGAGGATATAGATCTTGCCGTCTATGCTCCTGGACTAAATGATAACCAGACAAAAAACTTAATTCGAAAAGCAGAAAAAGCCCTTGTTTCAGGACTAGAATATCTTCCCAAACATGCCCGATAATCAAAAGGCAGCCGATTCAGAAAAACACTTTATCGTTATCCTCGCCATGTAAGAGGTGAATTTGGTCAAGCATCAGAAGAATTACTTCTAGAAATTAATGCTTTTACAATGCCAGAGCCTTGGGTTCTACGTTCTGTAAATACACTACTCGCTGAATTTCTTGCGACAATTAATCGCCATGATTTAATCTTAGAGTTCGGCTTGTCAGCTTTTGAAATTAATATACTCAATGTCGAACGAACAATGGCCGAAAAAATCCTAAGTTTAATTAAATCTTCTCGTTCTGATAAAAACAGCAAAAAGCTAAAATCAAAAATCCGCCATATCTATGACCTATGCATGATCATTCGTCAAGATAATTACCTTAAGTTTATGAATAGTGAAAAAATGCTGGAAATGCTACGTATTGTTGAACAAACAGATCGTGAGAAATTTCCTGATGCCGAAAAATGGCTAACCCATCCGCTCCATGAAACGGATCTTTTTGCCCATCCACAACAAATCTGGAGCACATTATCATCTGAATTTCATCAATCTTTTGCCGCGCTAGTATATGATAATGATCTCCCCAGTAATAATGAGGTTTACTCAATGCTGACTGCTGTTCACAGCCAGCTTCTACGCCTGTAACACTCCCCCTCAGCCGTTCTCACTCTGTAGATTAAACCGATCCATTGTTGAAATCAGAAACACTACTGCAATGATGACAAGTAGAATAGGTAAACCTGATGGCGTCACTGAACTCGCTATACCAGCAAGCAGTGGCCCAAACAAACTCCCAATACCCCACAACATAGCCGCCGCCGCATTAGCCACTATCAGATCATTCCCTGAAAAATACTGACCAATTTGGACCAATGCAATGGTATAGATAGCCCCCGCAGTTGCCCCTAAAGCAATCAACAGAGGCCAGATAAGATACTGATGTGCCATCGCGAATGGCAATAACGCACTTGCTCCGAGCGTTGCTACACCGCAAATCTGGTATAAGCGCATACGATTCATATGATCGGCCAGCCAACCAAACGGGAGCTGCATCACTGCGTCACCAGCAAGAACGACACTTATCATCAGTGCAGCTACAGCTTCGGCATACCCACAACTCATTCCGTAGATGGGTAACATAGAAAGAATGGTCCCGTCGAAAAAGGAAAAAAATAGCACGCCACCACAGATCGCCGGCGCAATCTTCACAAATTGAACAATAGAGAAATTGGATTTCTTACTGTGTTGCGGCAATTTATCGACTTTCTTCTGATCTACCATGACAAAAAGCACCAGTGAAAAGATATGGATCAGAGTACAAATCAGTATCGGCGTTTTATCTGCGATACCATAAAAAGCAATGATAGAAGGGCCAAGCAACTGACTGATAGTAAAAACCGTTGTATAAACAGCCAGTACCCTGCCTCGTTTATTCTCTTCAGAGAGTTCATTAATCCAGGTTTCACCTAGACAGATCATTAACCCGTTAGCAACACCAGTAACTAGACGCAGAGGAAAAAGCAACTCCATCGGCAACGAACCCAAAAGTGGGAGCAAACTGCCAGCAGAAACCCCTGTTGCAATCATCATGACGTGTTTCTTACCTACCAGAGCTACAATTTTCTGGACTACCGGAGCACTCAAAAGAACCCCCAATGCCGGAGCCGCAGAAATCAAACCAATATACAACTCATCAATACCTTGGCTATTCAAGCGTAACGCTATCATGGGGATAGTCAAACCAATGACAATGCCAATAACAGCGACACTCGTGGTAATAGTAAAAATGGCAAAAAAATTATTATTTCGATAATCACGACTATTCATTTTATTTGTGCCTATCCAGCAAAAATAAAGAGAATAAATACGAAACAAACTGAAAACAACAAATTAATGACATTATATGAAATATATTAATTATGATTAGTTACTATTTTAAAGAGTAAATATATAACGACATATCAGCATTAACCCCGAAGCCAGCACAATAATATTGATAAACTTCAAAAATATTTCTCTGGAGATTTTCAGTGTCACCTGGCGGCCAAAATAGATTCCCAACAACATGGCTGGAATAAATACCAGTATTAATAACAAAAATGACGTATCCAGATAAATACCCATGACAACAAAAATAATCACTCTTGTCAGGGTACTGAAACCAATTAAAGTCGTCTGAGTAATCCTGAAAATTTCCTTATCTGATATCCGCCCGGTTAGATAAATTGCATAAAGAAAACCCCCACTACCAAATAGTGCACTGAAAATACCGCCACTCAGACCAAATGGAATAGCGGCTTTAGCCGGGAATTGACGGTAAGTTTTACTGAAAAATAGCGAATAAATTGAATAGAAAACAACAAATAACCCTAACACCAGAACTAAAACATCAGGTCGAGCCATCAATAAAATGGCAGCGCCAATCAAGCTACCGGCAATCATTAACGGAACAATTAACTTGATCTCACTAAACTCTGATTTCTTGCCATCTCTGGTAATATTAATCACTGCGGCGGTTAAATCTATCAACGCGAGCATAGGAACAATTTTTGCTACGGGAATATAAAACGCCAGAATTGGGCTAGCAATTAGTGCAGAACCAAACCCGGCCATACCAAAAACCAGATAAGCAAAGAAAACGACAAAAATACAAATAAACAGATCAGGCCATGCAAGTACATGTAACATTTCTATTTCCCTGAAAATAGTTGTCAAACTAAAGTGATCGTTTTCCCAATACTAATAGTTTTTACTATCACTTGTCAGGTCTGTCTGCAAAAAATGGGGCTCACCAATTAAAGATGTACTTAATGTACACATGATGCTGGCATAGCCCTGATAAAAAAATAAGTAACTGAAATTATAAGTAATTGTAAATATTTACTAAGCAATAAATGATCTACCGTATGTTGGGAGCATATGACGGTATTGGTAAGACGAAAACGATACCACCAATAAATCGGAGGACACTCTTTTGAGAAGAATAGAATGTCTCTGGATTAAACTAATATTTTCATTAATACATTTCGCTTCATTTTCATGAGATGAACGTGAATCTTCCATAACATTACATTTATCCTCCTGTAAAAAATTAATAATTTCTTTATTATTAATGTTTTTTTCTTTTATGTATTTTTCTAACTAACCTGTAAAGAGAAGATGAACTCTGTTTATAGCTAATCGGCTGATTCTTTTTTAATTCAATAGGTTAAGACAGAATATACTGGTAAGACGTGCATACTGTGACACATTGGTCGGAAAACATGCGGAATACATTTGGACAGATCCAGCAAACAGAGCCAGAAAATAATCACTTAAAAGAATTATTTCATCACCTTTTCCGGTACAATATACCTGTAATAGCATCAACTGGTATTGGCGGATATCACAATGAAACAAAAGTAAACGCCCCAGGAGTAGTAATTGGAAGAAGTGGAAGCATTGGTGGAGGACAGTATATAACCGTTGATTTTTGGCCATTAAATACTACTTTGTGGGTCAAAGATTTCAAAGGTCATCATCCACGGTATGTCTACTATTTACTAAAAAGTATCGATTTCAGTCAGTTCAATGTCGGTTCTGGAGTACCAACATTAAATCGAAACCATTTAAGTGGTGTGTTGGTTGCCAATACTAGTTATAAATATGAAAAAAATAGCCGATATCATTGGCAATTTAGACGATAGAATAGAATTTAATAAAAAAATCAATCAAACCCTGGAACAAATGGCACAAACCTTGTTTAAATCCTGGTTTGTTGATTTCGATCCGGTGATTGATAATGCGCTGGAAGCGGGAAACCCGATCCCGGCCTCCTTGCAGGAACGAGCAGAATTGCGCCAAAAATTACGTAAAAGCGCAGATTTTAAGCCGTTGCCAACTGAAATTCGTATATTGTTTCCAACAGAATTTGAAGAAACAGAATTGGGTTGGGGGCCGAAAGGGTGGAAGCCATCAAATGTTGGAAATGAGTTTAAGATAACTATGGGCCAATCTCCTCCTGGGACAACATATAATGAAGATGGTATTGGCATGCCTTTTTTTCAGGGAAAAACAGATTTTGGATTTAGATTCCCTGCAAACAGAGTGTTTTGTACCGATCCTAAAAAGTTGGCTAATAAACATGACACATTAATAAGTGTTAGAGCACCAGTTGGTACGACAAATCTGGCATCAGAAAATTGCGCAATAGGTCGTGGGCTAGCCAACGATGACATATATCAGGGCGTACTGGCACAAGCGGAAAACTTTAAGATGAACAGGATGAGCCAAGTTTAATCTGGCATGTTGTAGATCTTTTTGCGGATATATTTACCTGGCATTTCGTGAATAATGGCGTGTTTTTCAGTATGACTAAAGGAACGGAGCTCCCGTATTTTGATAAATCTATCGTCGAGCGTGAAACTTTGCTTGCTGAACAAAATACAAATCCAAGCATCTTATTGCTTCCGGCTCACGAAATGTCTTTTCATACAACCGAACGAAAAAATATCCTTTAAAAACAAATATATGAACATATTTTAGCATGTTAAAAGCATAAAAAGAGGAATGGTTTAAATCAAATCATAGCAAAGAAATGCTATTCAACGGGTTAAAACAGGGTAAAGCAAGTTTAAACTGGCGCATTTACAGGCTTCCAATTTGTATTCTGTTAAATCATTTATCTGGGGATTTTGTTATGACGATTTTTTATCATCGATTATTTAACTGGTTTATAAAAAAATCTATTCTCCGATTGAAAACGTTATTAAAACGCTTCATCTTTAAAAATAGATTAACGGATTAACGGATTCATATTTTAATTTATCTTTTTACCTGGAAACATACTCAAACTGATTTTTATTTCTCATTTTCCGCTGATAGTTTTATAATGGATAGATTTTAAACTATTATTAAAAGCCATTTTTTCAACCATTGATTTTAATCAGTATAAAGTTTTAACAGTTTTTTACCACTTTTGACATATGCTTTTTATATTAAGATTAATCATCATGGAATATCGTACTTTACGTTTACCAATGTAAATTACACCCTTTTTTATCTTTACTGACACTATTTTATCGGTAATTTAAAGCTATTTTTATAGATCCATAATCCTTTATTTTTCCACACAAATTAGCCAATAAATAGCTTGATGACATAAAGATCCCCATTTGTATATTTTCGGATAATCACCTCTTTTTCAAAGTTTAAATCCTGCTAAATTCACCGTTTTATCTTTTTTTATCACATCATCTCTTTCAGCTTTTTTCATAAAATAACAGCGAGAAAATACTTTAATATTATCCGGTTCGGATAATATTATTTTACGTGCTAGTTTCTTTTTAACTCTTTGTTAATGAATTTAGATTAAATGCCATCAACCATTACCATAAGTGAAAATTTATTTATAAAAATCAAACCATTAAATAAAAAATCACTATATTTACGTTTTTAAATATCCATAGCAGGTTAGTTAAATATAAAATAACCGAAGAATAACATTGCCGATAAATGCATTAAACATGGTAGTAAATAGGCCGTTTTTAGTCACTATATGCCTTTTAAAAACTGGCATTAATGGAGGACCTGTTTTTATAACTCTTAGCTGATTAATCACCGATAAAAATGAACATGCAGGTAAAAATAAATGGTGAACCACGTTAATAAAGATGATAAACCTATAAATTAATTTTCATTCCAACGGTTTTTTTCTTGTTTTTAATTAAAAATTCGTTTAATAAATGATTTTTATTGAGTAGCTTATGTAAATATAATAGTTTTTCCATCTCCTAACCTTCATTTAAACCTTCCTATTTTCATTAAGTTAACACTTAAGTTTTCTTGTTTTTCCTTTTTCTGTATTTAATTTTTTTTGGTTTAAAACCAAAAAGGGCAGCAGGTATGCTAATGGTATTAAAATCAACATCAATGCGGTTAATGCGGTTAATGCGGTTAATGCGGTTAATGCGGTTAATGCGGTTAATGCGGTTAATGCGGTTAATGTGGTTAAATGTTTTGATATAACATCGTATTCTTATAGTTGAGTTAACACTGTTATTTTATCACTTTGGTTAATCAATTTAAAACCTGTTTTATCCGATGTTTTCTCTTTCAATGTTAATATAGCATCAGATTTTTCACCCGCTTTAAAAAATCCTTAATCACTTCTTGGAAGGTCGTAAATTCGGAGTATTTTTGACTTTATCCAGTCAGCGGCCAGCAGATATTTCACCAACAATTGTATCACAGATACATAATTTCTTTATTCATCGACTGGTCAACGATCGTGACCTCCTGCTGATTGATAATGCAATAAGCACACTTGACAATATGTCAAAGAGCATGATCCCTAACTTAGCTAAAGGTTGCTGTGTCGCAACTGGTACATCGTTTAACCTGCCAATAGTGTTGCAAGTTGACGTATTAGAAAGATCAAAGCAACCGGATAGTGAATATGTAGACTTGGAAAAGATATGGAAGTAATAAACTTTCTTCGGTATTACTAGTGCCGTAGGAAAAATTGAGAGTCTAATCATATTTTACACATCTATTTCTCTCAACTATAACCATGTGGTAGCTGAGTGACCACCATAAAACTTACTATTTATTTAACTGGAAGGATATGCAAGATGGGCAGCAACGACATAGGTAATGAAGTAATAAAAATAGTCTGCGACTCATCCCTGCTGATAGAAGTTATGATGAGAAACTAAATTCAGAGTTGAGAGAAAAAGCAAAAATTTGTCATCCGTTCTTAAAAGAAGAGTTGAAAGAATTTAATATCATACCGTCTAAAATATCTTAATGTAATTATTTGCGAGGATTTTAAATCCTCGCTATTGACAAAAAACATAATTTAAATCAGTTCGTCAAGCGAGAGCGTTTCTAGTGGGAAAGTTTGGGGAAGCAGTGTTCTTAACATAGCGACAAGCTCCGTTTGGTGAACGGAACTTAATTAACCTGAACTCTGGATAAAAAATGGAACTCAGTGCCTGTTCCAAGATCAAAATTTTCGACCAAGAAAAAAGTGATCTTATCAGGAACAGGCATGGATAAATTAGTTGAACTCTTCTGCGATGTCGATGATTTTTGTCGTGTATTCATTCCACTCTGATAAGGTCTTTGCCGGGAGGAAAAAATGCAATGGGATGGTTTTATGGTTTCAAATTACACCTAGTTGTCAATCACCAGGGTGAAATTCTGGCACTTAAAGTCACGGCCGGTAATGTAGATGCTCGGGAACCTGTTCGCGAATTAACAGTAGAATTAATGGGTTTGCTTTACGGCGATAAAGGTTATCTCAGTCAGGAACTGGCAGACGATTTAGGCAAAACCGGTGTTACATTCGTCACCCAAAAGCGCCGAAATATGAAAGTACAGCTGCTGGCTGAGTGGGATAAGATAATGTTATCAAGGCGTTTCATCATCAAAACGATTAATGGGCAATTAAAAACCCTTTCTCAAATAGAGCATTCTCGCCACCGAAGTATAAAAGGATTTATGTTGACCGTTTTAGGCGGTTTGATTGCTTATTGTATTAAATGGAAGAAGCCATCACTGAAAGTTTTCTATTCGGAAGATGATTTTTCAGTGACGGCTTAAACAGAATTCGGGTTAATTAAAACAAAGTGCCGGATAAAAAAACCAGCATTTTGTCAATAATCTGTAACGGGTATACCCGTTTTCATACATATTCTTTGTTGTATCGCCAAGCATGTTTCAAAGCAGTACTGAACTCTTCTCCTTCGATATTCTCTAATTCCGTATAGAGCATTTTGGTCCAATCATCCTCGCCGAGTTCATTATATGCTGCGTAAAGCTCCTCAACTTCTAATATGACATTTTTCAATGCTGTCTTTCTGCTACCGACCAATCTTGAGTCACCGTTCAAATTAAAAACACGAATGGTTTCTTTAGCCTTTTTCAGTGCTGAACCGGTGAGTCCATCAACGGGAACGACCATGCCTGAGGTCAGGAATAGCAAAAAGTCGTCAGGGTTATCTTCATCAGGTTTGATAAGATCATTCGCATCATACGGCCCCGCACCATTATCTTTATATATTCCACACCGTGCCCAACCACCTGATTTTGAGCTGTCGCCACAGGAACCAAACAGGTTATGCCAATCAAAAGCCTGGGCTGGAAACTTACCCCGAAGTCTGAAATGCTCGATATGCTTACGAGTCAACCGACACTCACAATATGCACAGAATCCACCTTGCATTTCCTCCAATCGAGGCCAAATCTTCCCTTGATCTACATCCATCCAGGCATCTTGACCCGCAATGTAATGTTGCAAGATTTCCGGCCTTTCCGGACGAGTTAATTCTTTCATCTTTGTTTGTCCTTCTCCGATTTTATCTTATTGATTCTGCTCTTCATTCTATGAATACGGATGAGACTGTCAGCTTTCTTCAATTCCGGGCTGCTTGGACCAAAATGCCCTTTGATTTTTTCGAATAGATCATGAGATTGCTCACTGAGCTCCTCACCCTTGCCAACCAGTGATCTTTCGAAGTCACTCACCCAATGAGACTCTTTAATATTTGGCGGCGTAGAAAAGACTTTCATCACTTGTTCAAGAATTTCAGCATGTTCACTGCCTTTAGTTTGCATCAGCGGGGACTGTAAGAATTGCGCACCACTATCATCATTCTCTGCGAATTCACGAATGCATTGCTTTTCAGTAGTCGAGAGCACGATAGGACTATGCGTGGTAATGATAAATTGGATGTTCGGGAACACGCTACGCAAGTTTGTTATTACATCTTGCTGCCACTTTGGATGAAGATGGAGTTCAATTTCATCAATTAATACAATGCCCCGTCCTTCAAGCGGATTTTTCAAAAGAGGGTTGAGCATCACCATGCGCCGCGCAAGGTCAGCAACTACCCCTAAAAACACACGTTGCCCGTCTGAAAGTTGCTCAATTGTCACATCCTGGCTGTCATTAGTGACCTTTATAACGTCAACGCCGGTTGCCGTTTCAACCCAAATCCGACTGATACTGGGAACTACAGTGGTAATCGCTTCCTCGACAATTTTCCTTTGAGCTGATTCTGGCAGCATCTGATTCTCTATGGATGCATTATGCTTTGATATAGTCGCGACGAGTTTATTCTTCATATCCTCAAGCAGCGGTTTTACCGAAACCATCCCATTATCAACGGACTTCTGTAGATCACTCACTTGCTGTTCCAGCATTTCAATAGACGATGAAACCTCTGAAACCGTTCTTTTATGTAGATAGACAAACCATTCGATAAAATGGTCGAAACGGCCTGCGCCTGTGAGAGCATGATTATACGCATCAAACCGGTCTTCCCTTCTTTCCCCACTTTCTTTTTGAGATTTATTAAAAGGGTGCGACCTCTCTACAGAGTAAAATGCGAATGCAGGTAAATTTATCGTCTTATTCTCATTAATCACACGCCATACATCAGATAGCTCTTTAGCAGGCTTGATAATGCTATCCCTTCGCTCCGCAGTGCCAGGAGCCGATCTGGATAGCCTAAGTGATAAACTTTTAAGGCCCTTTCCAAAGTAAAAATTACTACTGACATCGGCATATTTATTCTCAGAATCATTCTTGATATCAGTCAGTTCACTCAACCTCTGGCCACTGCCATCTTCTTTGAGAATGTTTGCACTAAACCAACTTAACGTTTTGGCAATAGCAGAAAGAATGCTGGTTTTTCCCTTACCATTGTTTCCTATGATAATCGTGAGGTCTTCTTCGAAGTTCACTTCCAGATGTGAAAATCGACGAAAATCTCTTAATGACAAGCTGCGAAGATATAATGCATTATCAGGATGAAATCCATCTGATTCATCGGTGTAACCATTTTGAAGATACTTCCAACAAAGCTCAAACCATTCGTCTGTATTTTTATTATCCTCGGGGAGATCGTTGCTTACGTTGCGCTGATAAAGTTCGAATGCTGACAGTAAACTCCCACCTTTTGCTTTTCGTTCTAGTTGTTTGGTCATCTCTGTCTCCTAA
Source organism: Photorhabdus sp. CRCIA-P01 (assembly GCF_003545805.1). Classification (GTDB taxonomy): domain Bacteria; phylum Pseudomonadota; class Gammaproteobacteria; order Enterobacterales; family Enterobacteriaceae; genus Photorhabdus; species Photorhabdus antumapuensis. Next base: position 40,998 of record NZ_NMQR01000002.1, read on the forward strand.
TACGTTCAATTAATTCATTAGAATACTTTTCGTTCATTCGGGTAATGAATTCAGGCTCAATATGGCTCGCAAATGCCAATAATCCGATCAGGTAAGCCTTATCCGCGTCATCTAGTAATCCATACTTATACTGATTAATCAGATGCTTAATAAATCTTTTCCTCTCACGCCCTAAAGAGAGTTTCCCTTCGTTGTTGAGCGTGATACCCGTCACATGACGGTTATGAGCCTTTGAAGAAAAAACTGTTTTACCGTGGTTCATCCTCAACGCATTTTTAAATAATTTATTTAACAACGCTTCAATAATTGCCGGAACCGTTCTCAATAAATCTTGTATGTTGCATGAAAATGTCAAATCATCAGCATAACGCGTGTACGTTATACCCAAATTTTTGCATTCCTCGTTCATCTGACGATCAAATTCATAAAGACAGAAGTTTGATATTGCTGGCGATGACGGTGCGCCTACACTCAACATCAACCTGCTCTTGCTACGCTTTACAGGTTGCCAGAAAAGAATGCGCTCAACATAGGGCTTATCTTGGGTTGAGAATCGAGGAGCCTGTTCTGAAGACATTTCAATGCACCGCCAAAAAATCGCTGGGGTGATTGAATTAAAAAAATCTTCAAGATCAGTTTTTAAAAGGTACTGGTTGTTCGCGTGCGCGGAAGCATTATCACGTATGCTCTTTCCTTTCCTGTATGCTATAGATGATTCATGCACAGGGAAGAGATAAAGTTGCATAAATGCACGCTGAAACTCTTTCAGCCCCCTGGCTGGTTGCGCGATTATCCTGAACCCAGTGGTACGCTTGGGAATTCTGTAAACTTTGTACTTTCTCGGGGCATCTTCTAGAAATAACCTTACATTCGATTCACTCTGGTGTAATAACGTAGCTAATCCACTAATAACCGACATAACTTTACCTGTAAAAAGCCCGGCGCGTAGGTTCTGCCGGGCTCGACTCTTTACTGGAGGAAGCGAAAGTGTCGCAACCTGAAGGAGGAACGAGTTCAGGTTGCGACACTTTCGCAACCCTTAATGCGTTCAATAAGTTAGAGTCTGGCTAATCACCCGACTAGACGTAAGACGTCCAACGCTAAAGAGTTTTTCAAGCTTATCTCACTCAGCCACACTTAACAACTTTGTCTTAATCATGCGATTCAACGTGTTAACTGTATGTTGTCGCTGCATTTACACCGACAATAACACCGCAAACGCTTATTGCTACTGTGCCAATCCCTAGCCACTTTTTCAAAAGTTAAGGTTTCAGCAATCGCTTCTTGTTTTTCTACTTCTCTTTTTTTACTGGGATTGATGCCATTACGGATCATTATCTTGATACTATCGCGTTGCTCTCTAGCTTTCCCCAGTGTTACTTGAGGATATGCACCTAAAGCAATCCGGCTTTCTTTACCCGCAAACCGATATTTCAGATACCAGCGTTTTGAGCCATTGGGTTTGATGAGAAGATACAAACCTTGTACATCGGTATAGTTTGTATTCTTTTTCACGGGGCTTTGCCGCACGAGCTTCCATGTCTGTTAAAGGCATAATTTGGGGGTCAACTCATTATCGAAAAGAACTGACCTCCAAATATCATGGATGTCAACGGATACGAATGGACGATTATAGACTCAAAAACTAAGTAATTTGTTGTTTTTTCAGATAGTTATGGGAAATTATGGACATCTCTAGAAGGTCAGATGGTGCCGAAGGCCGGACTCGAACCGGCACACCCGAAGGCGGTTGATTTTGAATCAACTGCGTCTACCGATTTCGCCACTTCGGCACTGAAGTAGTATGCGGAGAACGGGGGCCATTATACTTGTCAGCAATCTGTTAGCAACTGTTATCCTTCTAACTTTGGTTTAAGTGTTGAAAAAAAGATCAAACCCATTAATTCAACACAAATGTGCGTTCAATTACTGAACATGAAAGCTCTAAATAAATACACCCAGCAATATCTTTTCTACCTGACGTCGATAGACAACCTATAATCACCTTATATAATCTCAGCATGATAATTCGCTATGAGGTAAATGGTTATGACGATTATTAGCTGGATTGGTGCCGGGATCTTTTTGGGCATTGTCATTGGCGCGTTGATGATGCTGTTTAAAAAGAATAAATAACAGCTTTTGCTATCTTTATCCTGTTTGTGAATTCACTGGAAATATGCCTGATTGGTCAATTCAAAATGAATAAACAGTTTTTTAAGATCTTCTCTGTTTCTGCCATAGTGCTGGCTCTTACAGCCTGCTCTTCTTCAAACAAAATATATTCGGCAAAGTTTCTGCAACCGAAGACACAACCATTGAAATGGGAAGTGTTCGAAGGAAATGCAAGAACTAAAAAGCTAGCTTCACAGTTGGTTGATCAGTATGCACAGGATATTTTCAACAGCAGCAATGCACAAGGCATGGCGATGGTGGTGATTGATAATAATCAGACGGTTTACCGCAGTTTCGGTGAAACACGGCCGGGAAGTAGCATCCGTCCGAAGCCCGATTCACTCATCCGTATTGCCTCGCTAACCAAGCTGATGACCAGTGAGATTATGATCAAGCTCGAAGAGGATGAGGTTCTGCGCTCCACCGATCCATTGCAGGACTATAGCTATTATGGCGTTAAAGTGCCCCAATACAGCCCTCTTCAACCTATCCGGTTGTTCCACCTGGCAAGCCATACCAGTGGTTTACCTCGTGAGCAGCCGGGAGGTCAATGGGGGCGCCCTGTTTTTGTCTGGCCTACACAAGCCAATCGCTGGATCTGGTTAAAAACAGCTCAATTAGACTCCTCACCAGGCACAACAGCATCTTATTCCAATCTGGCTTACGATTTATTGGCAGATGCGCTCTCTAAGGCTACAGGTAAGCCATATACCCGTTTGTTACACGATAAAATCACCGGCCCTTACTACATGAAAGACACCACACTGACACCAAACCGTTCTCAGTGTGCTCGTTTGATGGAAAGTTATAAACCGAGTCCGTGTCTTAATACTGTTGCTGCGGCAGGCAGTGGTGGAATCTATTCAACGCCAAAAGATATGCAGCGCTGGATGCAGCAATTTTTATCCTCAGACAGTCAATTACGTAAACAAACGGCCAGTCGCGAGCAAGGTATTTATTTTAAACGTTCCAATCTGGCTTCAATTAAAGGGATGGATGTTGCCGGTCAGGCAGATGGCGTTGGCCTTGGTTGGGTTTACATGAACGCTCGTGGTGATGTGCCGGGTATTTATCAGAAAACCGGCGGTGGCGGAGGATTCAATACGTATATGGCAATGATCCCCGAACAAAATATCGGGGTGTTTGTTGTGATCACTCGTAAACAACACAGCCAGTTCAGTAGCGTAACAACGGGGGTTAATCAACTAGTAACTGCATTGTCGAAAAATCACCATCAAGCTTGAACCTTTTACGTCCTAAAATCGAGATATCCAGGATAGGGTTTCTTAGCCAAAAACCCTATCCCTATGTTGCCTCTAATATCTGGCTCCATACTGGTACCACTATTTCTAAAAGCTACTGTCTTCTCTTAAGGAGTAAATAAATACTTACAGTAAGGAACAATAGGCTTGGTAACAGTGCCGCCAAAACCGCTGGCACGCTATACACCAAGCTCAGTGGGCCAAAGATCTCATTAAGTACATAAAATAGGAAGCCAAAACTTATCCCTGTTACTATCCTCACTCCCATCGGCACACTGCGCAGTGGCCCGAAGATAAAAGAGAGTGCCATCAACATCATCACTGCAACTGAAAGCGGCGCAAATATTTTTTTCCACATATTCAGTTGATAACGGCCTGATTCCTGTTCACTCTGCTTAAGGTATTTGATGTACTGATATAAGCCACTGATGGAAAGCGCTTCTGGCTCAAGTGCTACCACATTCAACTGTTCTGGCGTCAGGAGAATTTTCCAGTCAGCAGAAATACGTTGTGATCCAGTGATTTTTTTGCTGTCTGTCAGATCAGATTCTTCCACCTGAGAAAGCTTCCACAGGTCGTTATCCTTATCATAAACCGCACTGGCTGCATACTTTACAGAGAGTAGTTTTTTTTCATCACTAAAATGATAGATATTGACGCCTTTAATCTCTGTATCACTCACAATCCGCTGGATGTAGATAAAATCGTCCCCATCTATCGTCCACATACCTTTATTTGTTGAAACCAGAGAACCACCAAGCATCTTCTGAGCCCGGTAATTACGCGCCATCTGTTCACCTTGTGGCGCGACCCACTCTCCGATAACCATAGTCAGGATTACCAACGGAATAGCCGTTTTCATCACTGAGCCAGCAATCTGCATACGGGTAAATCCAGAAGCCTGCATAACCACCAACTCACTACGGGTCGCCAGCGTACCAAGCCCCAGCAAGGCGCCAAGTAAAGCTGCCATCGGGAAGAATGTCTGAATATCTTTCGGCACACTTAGCAAAACATAAAGACCAGCGGAAATAGTAGTATATTCCCCCTGTCCCACTTTTCTTAACTGCTCAACAAACTTAATAATGCCAGAGAGTGATACCAGCATAAACAGCGTCATCAGAATAGTCTGTAGAATAGTCCGCCCGATATAACGATCCAATACACCAAACATCAGGCTACTCCTCCGCCGTTGAAACGAGCCCGGAGCCTACGCACCGGCAACGTATCCCAAATATTGAGAACCAGCGCCAACATCAGATAAGTCCCATTAGTCAGCCACATCCAAATCATCGGGTCCAATTTGCCTTTACTACCGTTAGAACGCAGAGAGCTTTGCAATAAGAAGAAAATCAGATAAAGCAACATTGCAGGCAACATGCTTAGCACTCGTCCTTGACGTGGATTCACCACGCTTAACGGTACAACCATCATAGCCATAATCAGCACCGAGAGCACCAGTGTCAGACGCCAATGGAACTCAGCGCGGGAATCCTTATCATTATCCTGCCATAACTGGATAATAGACTTCTGTTCAACTTTACTATTATCTACGATTGAAGTCTGATGCCCGACAATCGCTTGATAATCACGGAACTCAGTGATCCTAAAATCACGCAGCATTGCAGTGCCTTCATAACGAGTACCATGATTAAGGACGACCACCTGTTTGCCATCAGGTCGCTCCACCATATAACCGCCATCAGAGATCACAACGGAAGGACGCTGGTTATCAACGGGGCGAAGTTGGGCAAGGAATACGTTTTCAAATTTATTGCCGTGCACGTTGCCAATATAGAGCACCAGATTACCATCCTCGGAAGGTTTGAACCTCCCTTCCATGATCACTGCCAAGCTTGGGTTAGCTTTAGCATCAGCTACCATCTGTTCTTGATATTTCGAGGACCACGGCATGGCCCAAATGACATTCACTGCCGCTAGCGCGGAAGTTAACAACGCCAGAATAAGCGCCGAAACCACCAGCACACGCTTGCCCAAACCACACGCATGCATAACAGTAATTTCACTTTCAGTATAGAGTTTACTGAAAGTCATCAATACCCCAAGAAACAGACTCAGGGGCAAAATCAACTGCGCCATTTCAGGCACACCTAATCCTAACAAGGATAAAACTAAATTTGCCGGGACGTTTCCTTCCACTGCGGCACCCAAAATTTCGACTAATCTCTGACAGAAAAAGATCAGTAAAAGGATAAAGAGTATCGCAACTTGGCTTTTCAGGGTTTCCCGTACCAGATATCTAATGATGATCACGCTTATTACGCCTGTGAAAACTTGTCTTTTTGCAGGAAAATCGCTAACTTCATTGTATATATACCATTTATTATGTGCATCAGTTTGGCTTCCTCACTGCTAAAATGATATCGAAGCATTCCATATTTAGGTTCCCAGTCAGAACATACTTATATAGTTAGCTAAATAATAACAACCAGTGCGTTTAGCTTAACATAAATAGTTAATTTTCTATGGGGTAGATTAATGCGGAACGCTATATTTTAGCGATAGCATCCGTCTTTGTCTTTAAGATTCAGGAGAACGCATGGAGTTTAGTGTAAAAAGCGGTAGCCCGGAAAAACAACGTAGTGCATGTATCATTGTCGGCGTTTTCGAACCTCGCCGTCTTTCCTCTATCGCTGAACAACTTGATAAAATAAGTGACGGTTACATCAGTGCATTGCTACGCCGCGGTGAACTAGAAGGCAAAGTTGGTCAATCACTGTTGCTGCATCATGTTCCCAATGTGTTATCTGAACGTATTCTGCTTATCGGCTGTGGTAAAGAGCGCGAATTGGATGAACGCCAGTATAAACAGATTATTCAGAAAACGATCAATACCCTCAATGAAACGGGTTCAATGGAAGCTGTTTGCTTCTTAACAGAATTGCATGTTAAAGGCCGCAATAATTACTGGAAAGTGCGCCAAGCGGTAGAAACAGCAAAAGAATCGCTCTATGTTTTCAACCAGCTAAAAAGTAATAAAAATGAGTTGCGCCGCCCACTGCGTAAAATGGTTTTCAATGTTCCGACCCGTCGGGAGCTAACCAGCGGTGAACGTGCAATCCAGCACGGCCTTGCTATTGCTGCCGGTATCAAAGCGGCCAAAGATCTTGGTAATATGCCACCCAATATCTGTAATGCAGCTTATCTAGCTTCTCAGGCACGCCAGCTCGCAGATGCTGCTAATAGCCATATTACAACAAAAGTGATTGGTGAAGAGCAGATGAAAGAGCTAGGCATGAATGCGTATCTGGCGGTTGGTCAGGGTTCTCAGAATGAATCTCTGATGTCAGTCATGGAATATAAAGGCAGTCCTGATAAAAATGCCAAACCCATCATCCTGGTTGGCAAGGGGCTGACTTTTGACTCTGGTGGTATTTCAATCAAACCTGCGGGTAGCATGGATGAGATGAAATACGATATGTGTGGGGCTGCAACAGTTTATGGCGTGATGCGTGTGGTTTCTGAGTTACAACTACCGCTCAATGTCATCGGTGTCATGGCAGGCTGTGAGAATATGCCAGGAGGTCGCGCTTACCGACCTGGAGATATTTTAACCACCCTATCTGGTCAGACTGTCGAAGTGCTCAATACGGATGCAGAAGGCCGTCTGGTTCTGTGCGATACATTAACCTACGTTGAACGTTTTGATCCGGAACTGGTCATTGATATCGCCACGCTGACTGGTGCTTGCATCACTGCCCTTGGTAATCATTACAGTGGATTGCTATCCAACCATAATCCACTGGCTCATGAGCTACTAAATGCTTCTGAACAATCAGGGGATCGCGCATGGCGTCTGCCAATGACCGATGAGTTTTTTGAGCAAATCGATTCTAATTTCGCTGATCTGGCAAATACCGGTAGCAGTGGAGGTGGCGCGATTACCGCAGCCTGCTTCCTATCTCGCTTCGCCACAAAATATCACTGGGCACATCTGGATATCGCCGGTACCGCATGGCGTTCAGGTAAAGCAAAAGGCGCCACAGGCCGCCCGGTTGCATTACTGTCGCAATTCCTGTTAAATCGTGCAGGCAATGCCGGTATCAATAACGACGATTGATTTGATCTCCCCCGCTTATTAAAGGGCATTTACAATGCCCTTTTTTCGTAACAGAGACATTATGAAAAGTGCCACGTTTTATTTACTGGAACAGCCATCACCTCAGGCAGATTTGCAGGCTCACGAATGGCTAGCGTGTCAATTTGCCGCTGACCAATGGCGAGCAGGAAAACGAGTGCTAATTGCCTGTGAAAATCAGCCCCAGGCAGAAAAATTAGATGAAGCCTTATGGCAACGGGAGCCTCATCAGTTCGTACCACATAATCTTGCTGGTGAAGGGCCAAGATATGGCGCGCCAGTTGAGTTATGTTGGCCACAAAAACGGGGAAATGCCCCCCGTGATATCCTAATAAATCTGTTGCCGCAATTTGCAGACTTTGCCACCGCTTTCCATGAAGTGATAGACTTCGTTCCTATAGATGAAAATTTGAAACAGTTGGCGCGTGAACGATATAAATCATATCGCAGCGTCGGCTTTAATTTGACCATGGCAACGCCGCCAACATACTAAGTATCAAGATAAAATGGAAAAAACACCCGCAATTCAAACGCAAGCCGAGCCATCTCTCGATAAAACGTACAATCCTAAAGAAATTGAGCAACCTCTTTATAACCATTGGGAAAAAAGTGGTTACTTCAAACCCAACGGCGATACCAGCCGTGAGAGTTTCTGTATTGTTATCCCGCCACCAAACGTGACCGGCAGCCTGCATATGGGTCATGCGTTTCAGCAAACCATTATGGATACCATGACCCGTTATCAACGAATGCAGGGTAAAAATACTTTGTGGCAGTCCGGTACTGACCACGCAGGTATTGCTACTCAAATGGTGGTTGAGCGCAAGATCGCAGCAGAAGAAGGCAAAACCCGTCACGATTATGGCCGTGATGCGTTTATCGATAAGATCTGGCAGTGGAAAGCAGAATCCGGCGGCACGATTACCAATCAGATGCGTCGTCTGGGTAACTCCGTTGATTGGGAGCGCGAGCGTTTCACTATGGATGAAGGTCTATCCAACGCCGTAAAAGAAGCCTTTGTCCGTTTGTATAAAGAAAATCTCATTTATCGGGGTAAACGTCTAGTTAACTGGGACCCGAAATTGCACACTGCAATTTCTGATCTGGAAGTTGAGAACCGTGAAGTTAAAGGTTCCATGTGGCATCTGAGTTATCCATTGGCCGATGGTGTCACGACCGCAGAAGGGAAAGATTACCTGATTGTTGCAACTACCCGGCCTGAAACCATGCTAGGCGATACCGGCGTAGCCGTTAACCCGGAAGATCCGCGTTATAAAGATTTAATCGGCAAAGAAATTATTCTGCCATTAGTTAACCGCCGCATTCCTATTATTGGTGATGAACATGCGGATATGGAAAAAGGTACCGGCTGCGTGAAAATTACACCAGCCCATGACTTCAATGACTATGAAGTCGGTAAACGTCACGCCCTGCCGATGATCAATATCATGACACTTGATGGCAACATCCGTCATGAAGCAGAAGTTTTCGATACCAATGGTGAAATTTCTGATGCTTACGGTTCTGATATTCCGGCTGAATACCAAGGCATGGAGCGTTTTGCCGCCCGTAAAGCGATGGTTGCTGAGTTTGAAAAACTGGGCCTGCTGGTCGAAATCAAAGCTCATGATCTGACCGTTCCTTATGGCGATCGCGGCGGTGTGGTTATTGAACCCATGCTGACTGATCAATGGTATGTCCGTACCGCGCCTCTGGCGAAAGTGGCTATCGAAGCCGTTGAAAATGGCGACATCCAGTTTGTACCCAAGCAGTATGAAAATATGTATTACTCCTGGATGCGCGATATTCAGGATTGGTGTATCTCTCGTCAATTGTGGTGGGGCCACCGTATCCCGGCATGGTATGACACCAACGGTAATGTCTATGTTGGTCGCAGTGAAGAAGAAATACGTCGTGAAAATAATCTGGGCACAGATATCTCTTTAAACCAAGATGAAGATGTACTGGATACCTGGTTCTCTTCCGGTTTATGGACTTTCTCTACCCTTGGCTGGCCTGAACAAACTGAGGCGTTGAAAACTTTCCACCCAACCGATGTATTGGTGAGTGGTTTTGATATCATCTTCTTCTGGATTGCCCGTATGATCATGATGACCATGCATTTCATCAAAGATGAAAATGGCAAACCTCAGGTTCCATTTAAGACTGTCTACATGACCGGTCTTATCCGGGATGAAGAAGGTCAGAAGATGTCCAAATCCAAAGGGAATGTCATTGACCCATTGGACATGGTTGACGGTATTTCTCTGGAAGATCTGCTAGAAAAACGTACTGGCAATATGATGCAGCCACAGTTGGCTGAAAAAATCCGCAAACGTACCGAGAAGCAATTCCCGGCAGGCATTGAAGCGCATGGTACCGATGCCCTGCGCTTTACGTTAGCAGCGCTGGCCTCAACAGGTCGTGATATCAACTGGGATATGAAACGTCTGCAAGGTTACCGTAATTTCTGTAACAAATTGTGGAATGCCAGCCGCTTTGTTCTGATGAATACGGAAGGTCAGGATTGCGGCCAACATGGCGGCGAAACAGTGCTGTCACTGGCTGATCGCTGGATCTTGGCTGAATTTAACCAAACAGTAAAAGCCTATCGTGAAGCACTGGATACCTATCGTTTTGATATAGCTGCCAATATCCTTTATGAGTTCACTTGGAACCAGTTCTGTGACTGGTATCTAGAGCTCTCTAAACCGGCAATTAACAAAGGTTCAGAGGCAGAAGTTCGTGGTGCCCGTCATACTCTAATTGAAGTTCTGGAAGGATTATTGCGCCTGGCTCACCCAATTATTCCATTTATCACCGAAACCATCTGGCAACGGGTGAAAGTGGTTAAGGGGATTGAAGCAGATACCATTATGCTGCAACCGTTCCCAGAATTTGATCAATCGAAAGCGGATGAATTGGCGCTGAACGATCTGGAATGGATTAAAGAAGCAATTATTGCGGTACGTAATATTCGTGCTGAAATGAACATCGCACCAGGTAAACCGCTGGAAGTTCTGCTGCGTAATGCTGATGCTGATGCACAACGTCGTGTAGCGGAAAACCTGAATTTTATTCAGGCAATGGGCCGCTTATCCTCTGTTACGCTTCTGTCCGCAGGTGAAGAAGCACCGATTTCTGTCACTAAACTGATTAATGGTACAGAAGTATTAATCCCAATGGCTGGCTTAGTGGATAAAGAGGCTGAACTAAGCCGTTTGAATAAAGAGATTGAGAAGCTGGATAAAGAGATTGGTAGCATTGAAGGCAAGCTGTCAAATGAAGGTTTCGTCAGCCGTGCGCCCGAAGCGGTTGTAGCCAAAGAGCGTGAACGTCTGGCAAGCTGCAATACATCAAAAGAGAAGCTGCTGGCTCAGAAAGAAACGATTGCCGCATTGTAATATGCTCAAAAAATAAATTTCCACCAAAGCCACTGCAATTCATTGTCAGTGGCTTTTTAATTTAAATAGTAAACGATAAAATTAATAATAAAGTGTAAATTCAACCGATTATATATAAACATCATCAAATATATTGAAAATAACAATATCGATTTCATTAACATGAATAATCGTCTATTTCATTCATTTCCATATTTATATATCTTAAATGACAATATAATATAATTTTATTTTATATATAAACCATTAGATTTCGCATATTATATAGAGAATAAGATCATATAAATATACTATTACAAGTAAAAAGGTGAACAATAATTAAAATATAGTTTAACTCAACATTCAATTATTTATTGTTTCAAATAATCTATTTCAACAGGGATTATTAAGGTGGCAATAAATAGTCAATACAGAGAGCAAACAGAAACCAAAGCACACATATACCTAATAGATTTCGAGTTGCAGCTAGGCGGCAAATGAACGAATCCCCAGGAGCATAGATAACTATGTGACTGGGGTGAGTGAAAGTAGCCAACAAAGCAGCAGCTTGAAAGATGAAGGGTATAAAGTCCATAGGATCACGCATTTCCAACGTATTAATCCACTAATTTATAACAACCCGGAGAAATAAAATGAAAAAAATTCTTACCCTATTATTGGCAAGTACTATCCAACTCGGTCTCGTACATTCAGCTAACGCAGAATCAACCCTTGATAAGATTAAATCCACCGGCACATTCAGAATAGCCACTGAAGGAGCTTATCCACCATTTACTTATCACGACGCCTCAGGTACTTTGACCGGTTTCGACGTCGACATTGGCCGTGAAATTGCACACCGATTGAATGTCAAACCAACATTTATTGAAGGAAAATGGGACGGACTTATTGCCGGACTGAATGCTGGGCGTTCTGATGCGGTAATTAATCAAATTTCAATTACACCTGAACGCAAGAAAAAATATGACTTCTCCATCCCCTATATCACATCGCAAGCGGTACTCATCATTAATAAAGATAACAATAACATAAGAACATTCAGTGATTTACAAGGCAAAACCTCAGCACATACGCTGACCAACAACTTTGCCCAAATAGCAAGAGATAACGGTGCGGAAATTATTGGCACGAATGGATTTAGTCAGGAAATCGAACTGGTTAGTACCGGCAGAGCCGATGCCACTATTAATGATAACCTATCTTATCTGGACTATAAGAAACACAAACCAAACGCACCGGTAAAAATTGTCGCAACGAGCCCCAATGCAGGGCAGACAGCCGTTTTACTTCGTCAGGGGGAATCAGAACTAAAAGTTGCTATTGATAAAGCAATAACTGACATCAAAGCCGATGGTACCTATCAGCGTATCTGGGCTCACTATTTTGGTGATAATCCTTCCGAATAAGTGAAATATTTCCTTAATTCAGATATACAGTTCCCTGGAAGTTAAAGACAAATTCTGACCTGGGAACTTTATCATTAATCCTGTTGAATCGAATAATCATAGAATATTTGACCAAATATCAACTATATTAATTTATATAAATTCTTTTATATATCTAAAATGACAATATGATATAACTTTATTTTATATATATAAATTGACAGCTTGCCATATGATATTCAAAAAAATCACATATAAATATATTGTTACATTACACACGATAGGGAAAATATATGGAGCCCTCCTGGTTTAATCTAGTACTCGATTCTTTTTGGCCTATGCTTTATGCGGGCTTGACTTTCACTATTCCACTAACGCTGATTACCTTTACTCTCGGTATCATACTGGGTTTTATCGTGGCACTTATCCGGCTTTACGGGCCAAAACCGCTTATTGCCGTCGCCAAATTCTACGTCTGGCTGATCCGTGGTACACCGTTGCTGGTACAACTGTTTCTTATTTTTTATGCCTTACCTAGCGTCGGCATTACGTTAGGCGCATTTACCTCGGCAGTGATTGGTTTCACTTTAAATATTGGCGCCTATACCTCTGAGATAATTCGCGCCACGTTATTATCTGTACCAAAAGGGCAGTGGGAAGCGGCTTATTCTATCAGTATGAGCTGGACACAATCACTGCGTCGGATCATTCTGCCTCAGGCTGCAAGAATCGCTATTCCACCACTCTCAAACACGTTTATTTCACTGGTGAAGGATACTTCACTGGCCTCAGTCATCACCGTACCGGAGCTTTTCCTTGCCGCACAACGTATTGCTGCGGTGACTTATCAACCACTCATTCTTTATACTGAGGCGGCAATACTTTATCTGATAATCAGTTCAGTGTTGTCATCACTACAAGCCCGTCTGGAAAAGAAGTTTTCGCAAAAGAGTGACACACAGGAATTAAAAGATGATCCAACTCTCCGGCATTGAAAAAAGTTTTAACGGGCAAAAGGTCCTGAAAAAAATCGATCTTACCATTGAGGAAGGCAGCCTGACCGCACTGATTGGCCCGTCCGGAAGTGGCAAAAGCACGCTATTACGCTGCATCAACTTATTAGAAATTCCCCAGGCTGGGCAGCTCCAAATCGGCAATGAAAGCATGGCCTTCACCGGCAAAGGGCGGATTGCCCACAAGGATATACAACGGATTCGCCAACAAACCGGCATGGTGTTTCAAAACTTTCAGCTTTTCCCCCATCTCACCGTTATTGAAAACATTATGGAAGGGTTAATCTGGGTTCAGAAATGGTCACATAAACAGGCTAAACAGCGAGCGCTTGAACTACTGGAAAAGGTTGACATGTCACACAAAGCCGATGTCTTTCCAACCACACTATCCGGCGGTCAGCAACAGCGTGTAGCAATCGCCCGGGCACTAGCGCCTTCGCCCAAAGTGTTATTATGCGACGAACCAACTTCCGCACTTGATCCAGAATTATCGCAGGAAGTTGTTGCCGTATTAAAGCAGTTGGCTAAAGAAGGAACCACAATGTTAATGGCTACCCATGATCTGCGTCTGGCAGCAAACCTTGCCCACGACGTCATATTTTTAGAATCCGGGGAAATTGTCGAATCGGGAACGTCGAAAACGATTTTTACCTGTGCCCTTAAACAACGTACTGTGGAATTTATTTCAACTTTAACCAATACTTTACCGGATTGGGAGATATAACCCACCGTTAAAATAACCTTGCCGTCATTGATCTGAGAATCAGTTCATTACCATCAAATAAATTTCTTAACAGTTTGGAGAAATAAAATGAAAGTGTTGCTTACCGCATTATTAGCGGGTGTTATTCAATTCGGCATTGCATATTCTGCGCATGCAGAGTCTGGCCTTGATAATATTAAATCAACAGGTGTATTCAAAATCGCTACCGAAGGAACCTATCCACCATTTACTTATCACGATGCTTCCGGAGCCTTAACTGGATTTGATATTGATATTGGCCGCGAAATCGCTCGACGTCTGAATGTTAAAGCCCAGTTTACCGAAGGCAAGTGGGATGGGCTTATTGCCGGGCTTGATGCCAAACGCTATGACGCGGTACTCAATCAGGTCGCTATTACGCCTGAACGTAAAAAGAAATATGACTTTTCCGCGCCGTATATCATATCTAAAGCCGTACTTATCACCCGGCAAAATAATGACAATATAAAAACGTTCAGCGATCTGAAAGGTAAAACCTCAAGCCATAGCTTAACCAGCAATTACGCCCAGTTAGCAAAACATTTCGGTGCGGAAATCGTCCCTACCGAAGGATTTAATCAGGCAATCGATTTGGTTGCTACAGGCAGAGCCGATGCCACGATCAACGATAATCTGTCCTATTTCGACTTTAGGAAACACAAACCCAAAGCCCCGGTAAAAGTTGTCGCGACCGAACCCAATGGCGATCCAGTCGGTGTGCTAATTCGTAAAGGTGAACCGGAACTACAAGCCGCTATCGATAAGGCACTAGCCGATATCAAAGCCGATGGTACTTATCTACGCATTTCCACTCAGTATTTCGGTACCGATGTTTCCAAATAAGAAAATAACCACCTCTTCTTGCAAGAGGTGATTATCTATTTATCAATTAATTATTTCTCTTTTTACATTCAAAAAGTTTTAATCATTATTAAATTAATATTTTCTCGTTAATTATTACTTTAGAAATATATTCAAGGAAGTTATTAATTAATTTTTTCTTAATCACAATTAAATAATTAAAATATCTATTTCGGTGTAAAAACATCATTTAATAGAAATAATTTCTTTCCCCTTTAGCATTCTATCCCTATCTATTGGAATATTAATTCTCATACTGTCAATCTCAAAAATTATCATACTATTCTGTTAAAGATTTTATTCATTCCGTAGTAAAGTCTCAATTCGTTACTATTAAGCCGACTAACAGATTAAAACAGCATAAGGAGCTGCAATATGAGTCGTTACAATTCTGCAATTAACCGAAATACCCCATCTGTCAGCGTACTAGATAATCGAGGGTTGAATATACGTACGCTGGAATACCGGCGTACTCAGGCTGATGAAACCAATAGCAGCGAATTGCTCACTCGTCATGAATTTAATACTCAAGGATTTCAAGTAAAAAGCACGGACCCACGCAGATATAAAAATCAGAGTGGCTCAAACTTCTCTCGTGTCTTTAACCTTGCTGGAAATACACTGCGTGAAGAAAGTATCGATGCTGGCCAAACGATTACCTTGAACGATATCGAAGGACGACCAGTACTAACTATCAATGCAATCGGCGCTCGTCAAACCCATCATTATGAAGGTAATACCTTGCCCGGCCGCTTGCTGGCTGTCACCGAGTTAATACAAAAGAACGAGAAAACCACGGAGCGCCTTATTTGGGCAAGTAATACAAATGCAGAGAAAAACCAGAATCTCGCCGGACAATGTATACGCCATTATGACACGGCGGGGTTGATACAATTGGCAAGCCTGTCCTTAACAGGATCAGTTTTATCGCAATCTCGTCAATTAATAGCCGACGATCTGGAAGCTGATTGGCTTGGTGATGACGAAAATAGTTGGCGTACAAAACTGAACGACAACATATTCACTACTCAAAATAAAACTGATGCCGTTGGTACTCTGCTAACCCAAATCGATGCCAAGGGAAATATACAGCGGCTGGCCTATGATGTAGCAGGTCAATTGAAAGGTAGCTGGTTAACACTAAAAGGCCAATCCGAAAAAGTTATTGTGCGGTCTATTACCTGGTCAGCCGCCGGACAAAAATTACGAGAAGAACACGGTAATGGCGTTATTACGGAATATACCTATGAACCAGAAACCCAACGGTTAATTAACATTACAACCCACCGGACAAAAGATAGTACAAAACCACTACAGGATTTACGTTATGAATATGATCCGGTTGGCAATGTGATCAATATTCGTAATGATGCAGAAGCAACCCGGTTCTGGCGTAATCAGAAAATAGTACCAGAAAATGCATATTCCTATGATTCTCTCTACCAACTCATCAAAGCAACCGGCCGCGAAATGGCTAATATTGGTCAGCAAGGAAGCCAGCTCCCTCCTTTAATTACCCCTCTTCCTACCGATGACAATACCTATACTAACTACACTCGCACTTACACCTACGACGATAGCGGCAACCTGACACAAATCCGGCATAGCGCGCCGGTAAGTAACAATAACTACACCACAAATATCACCCTCTCAAACCGTAATAACCGTGGTGTCCTCAGTACCCTAACCAACGATCCCAATCTCGTTGATACATTCTTTGATACAGGTGGTCATCAAACCCGTCTGTTATCAGGGCAATCTCTAAACTGGACATCACGAGGAGAACTACAACAAGTGAACCAAAGTGGTAACACCGCGCGTGAGTGGTACCGCTATGACAGTGACGGAATACGGCTACTAAAAATAAATGAACAGCAAACATCCAATGCCACGCAACAACAACGAGTCACTTACCTGCCAGGATTAGAATTACACACCACACAAAGCGGCGCCAATATCACCGAAGAACTGCAAGTTATTACTGTCGGGCAAGCAGGGAGAGCACAAGTACGCGTACTACACTGGGAAAACGGCCAACCCACTGGCATAGATAACGATCAAGTCAGATACAACTACGATAATCTTACACACAGCAGCGAACTAGAACTGGATATGCACGGGGAAATTATCAGTTGGGAAGAGTATTACCCCTATGGCGGTACTGCTGTATGGGCAGCAAGAAATCAGCTTGAAGCCGGTTACAAAACCATTCGTTATTCAGGCAAAGAGCGTGATGCAACGGGACTGTACTATTACGGCTACCGTTATTATCAACCGTGGGCTGGTAGATGGTTAAGCGCTGACCCTGCTGGAACAGTAGATGGCCTAAATTTGTACCGTATGGTAAGAAATAATCCAATGACTGGCATAGATGAAGATGGACGTATATTTAAAACCGTAGCAACAGGTGCATTAGGCGTTGGCGGTATGGCATACGAACTTTACAAACACAGAAATCAACAAGCTGAAAAGCCTCAGATGCCCTCTCTAGCCTCTGAATCCTATGGTGATCAACAAGTCAGCAAAATCACCCAAAAAGCGAGTGCTTTAAAAGAAAGTTATGACCCCATTAAGCAAATGGCCCATAACATAACGGGACGTAAAGAAGCCGCAGAACACCTTGCACAAGGACAAATCCCGGGTGCTCAAGCAATAAAAGAAGGGGCAAGTTTGGTGGCGGCTGGCGGAGAATTTGCCGCGGCTGGCAATGTCGGTGAACTCAACAAAACCGCGCTAACACAAGCCGCAGGCACTGATGCAATTAACAATTTTAGTCTCACTTTTGAGGGTATAAAAAAGGTATTTAAGGCAGGTGCTGCCACTGCTACCGTCACCCCAGAAAAGCTGGAAGAGCTGCAAAGAGCAACTGATGATTTAAAAGAGGTCGCAACAGATACGCTAATTACCGGAGCATCACTGGGGGCGACTGTCGGCGCCACACTGGACACAGCCGCCGCGATCGCGCCACATCCGGTAGCTAAGGTAGCCTTAAAAGGTCTGTCACTGGCATGGAAAGTCACCGGCATTGTTCACACCGCAGAAGAATTAGGCGAGCTCGCAGAAAAACATAAGGATCTGGTTTCTAATAAGCTAGGACAAGAATTAAAAAGGGAAATCACCGAGGCAAACCAAATCAGGAAGGGAACTATACTCTCAAAAGTCAGAGAACATGGTTTGATAAGATAGTCTATTAAAATGCAATAGTCCTTATTCGCCAAAGCAGATAAGGACTATTTTGTTTTGAATCACATGCATCAGTCACGACCAGAGCTAACACAGGATTCTTAACATACTGATTATACTAATGAAGTCTACTCTCACCCTGCTCCGGCAAATCATCTTCATCTTGCTCATCAGGATCTTCAAAGTAAGTGCCCCAACCGTCATAATTAATGCCGATTTTTTCAGCCAGATTCACCAACTGTTCAACCTGGGCATCAATCAATTCTGCATTCAATCCACACTCACTGATAACATCACAACACATCAGAATAGTCCCATCTTCGACTTCCAATTCCTCCGCATCAGTCACTTCATAACCCAGTTTAAAGGCTTCAACCGCTGCCTTTTCCAACAGGTTAAAGTCCTCAGCAGAAAAGTGATGCTCAATGGCATAAAGTGCATCTGGATCACTACCATCTTCCAGTAACTCTTCAATAATAAGGCGCGTTTCTTCACGTTGTTCTTCTAAGTCTCTTTGATTTGCCATACCTAATATCCTCAAGCAGTTGGCCGTCCCAATATTCATTCTCCCACACCACAGGCGGGCTAACCACTGTTTACATCAAAGAAATCCAATACGGAGTTGAAATTGCATTTTTATAGATATAGATTGAATTTAAATGCAAACAACAAATACGGAGACACCAAACAATGAATCCGTTCCATCAGCGTCATTTTCTAAGGCTACTTGATTTTTCCTCAGCAGAAATTCATGCCTTGCTAAAGCTAGCTGCTGAATTAAAATCGACTAAAAAATCGGGTACAGAAAAAGCCCTGTTAACTGGCAAAAATATTGTGCTGATTTTTGAAAAAGATTCCACCCGTACCCGCTGCTCATTTGAAGTGGCAGCTTACGATCAAGGAGCAAATATCACCTACCTCGGTTCCAGTGGCAACCAAATTGGCCATAAAGAATCGATCAAAGATACCGCCCATATACTTGGCCGTATGTATGATGGTATTCAATATCGCGGCTATGCCCAGACAATCGTTGAATCACTGGCAAAATATGCAGGTGTTCCGGTATGGAATGGGCTAACAGACGAATTTCACCCAACTCAGCTACTGGCAGATCTGCTAACTATTCAGGAACATCAACCAGAAAAACCATTGTCAGAAATCAAATTCGCCTACTTAGGGGATGCCCGTAACAATATGGGTAACACCATGCTAGAAGCCGCGGCACTAACAGGCATGGATGTTCGGTTGATTGCCCCTGAAAAGTACTGGCCCAATGCCGCTCTGGTGACTGAATGTCAGAAACTGGCTGAAAAAACAGGAGGTAAAATTACTCTGACGGAAAATATCGCCAAAGGGGTTAAAAATGCCGATTTTCTTTATACCGATGTCTGGGTTTCCATGGGCGAGCCAAAAGAAGTTTGGCAACAACGAATTAACCTACTGAAACCCTATCAAGTGAATATGAATGTGGTGAACATGGCAGGCAATCCACAGGTAAAATTCCTGCACTGTCTGCCAGCATTTCATAATGAAGAAACAACATTAGGCAAACAACTCGCTGCTGAATTTAATATGTATGGAGGGCTGGAAGTTACTAATGAAGTTTTTGAATCAGAACACAGCATTGTGTTTGATCAAGCAGAAAATCGCCTACATACCATTAAAGCAGTAATGGTAGCAACTCTAGCAAATGATCTTAAAATCTAATTAGTTGGGATATCCGCAGGATTATGTCTTTAAAGATGTGATCCTGCCAATATTATTTTTCTTCGGCCAAATGCTTGCTGTAAGATTTTTCACGAGTATAATGCGCCACAATTTGCCGGGAGAAATCATGAAAGACAGCGCTTATTTTTGTCAAGCTAAAGTGCAACTGCCTGAAGGAAGGCAGCCAATCATCATTGTTTTCCCGTTGCTAAACCAATCATTTAACGCCCCTCATCGAGGGGCTTTTTTTTGCCTGGTAATCAATTCATGATCGCCACCCCGGATGTCAGCATTAGAGGAGAGTGAAAAATGGCTAATCCGTTATATCGCAAACATATCATCTCAATAAATGATCTGAGCCGCGAAGATCTGGAATTGGTGTTGCAGACTGCTGCCGCACTGAAAGCCAGACCACAACCTGAATTGCTGAAACCCAAGGTTATCGCTAGTTGTTTCTTCGAAGCTTCCACCCGCACTCGCCTCTCTTTTGAAACAGCAATCCACCGCCTTGGCGCTTCAGTTGTCGGTTTCTCGGACAGCAGCAACACCTCTCTGGGCAAGAAAGGTGAAACGCTAGCCGATACTATTTCCGTTATTAGCCAATATGTTGACGCCATCGTGATACGCCATCCACAAGAAGGTGCCCCACGTCTGGCTTCTGAGTTTTCCGGCGACACTCCGATTATCAATGCCGGTGATGGCGCCAACCAACATCCAACTCAAACCTTACTGGATCTGTTCACTATTCAGGAAACTCAGCAACGGCTGGACAGTTTGAATATCGCTATGGTTGGTGACCTAAAATATGGCCGCACTGTCCATTCGCTATCACAAGCGCTGGCGAAATTTAATGGCAATCACTTTTATTTTATCGCACCGGAAGCATTGGCAATGCCAAATCATATTCTTCATATGCTGAATGAAAAAGGTGCGACCTACAGCCAACACGCTAATATTGAAGAAGTCTTACCGGAGCTAGATATTCTTTATATGACTCGAGTACAGAAAGAGCGTCTTGATCCATCTGAATATGCCAACGTAAAAGCACAATTTGTTCTGCGCACTTCCGATCTGATCGGAGCGAAAGAGAACCTCAAAGTTCTGCATCCGTTGCCACGTATTGATGAAATTACTGTCGATGTAGATAAAACGCCCTATGCTTATTACTTCCAACAGGCAGAGAATGGTATTTATGCTCGTCAGGCTCTATTATCTTTAGTTTTAAATGAATGATTAAAGCAGAGAAAGTACTTTTTTATCCACAAATATAATGGGTTATTATTTTCTTCTGGAATAGTGATTAATCAGTCTGTTTACCACCTTCGGTATTGAAGACAAACTCGGTGTGCGCCAAAATACGTCTTGCCCAGTCAGTGAGCAAGACCGTATCTCCGAGCAGTATAAAGTGCACACAAAAACCATCACTTTTACCTATACCCTTCATCTTTCAAGCTGCTGCTTTGTTGGCTACTTTCACTCATCCCAGTCACATAGTTATCTCTGCTCCTGGGGATTCATTCACTTACCGCCGCGCTACGGCTCGAAATCTATTAGGTATAAGTATAATTTCCTCAAGATTAAATTTAAATAACTTCCAAAAACCAAAGGTTAATAATAAGTTAATCATTACGATAATGAATGAAAATAAAAACAGCAAACAATATATTTACGCGATCATTATTTAAATAAGTATTTTAAAGTTTTATCTTTCATTTTATTTAATCGAATAAACTATATTATTAATAATGGCCTTGTAAAATAAACATGTTAATTTAAAACTAAACATTTGACATAAATAATCTATTAACCTTTACATCACCAACAAACATTAATTAAACCAAATTTTTAAAATCAATCTATTATTAACCATTAAATTTACTGAAAAATTAAACATTTCCTCTTTTACCATTCCTCAATTATTACTTTCAATAAGATAAACAATTAAAACAAAATAGCCAAAATAAACAAACTCAACATCGTGATATTATAACAATGATGGCTAAAGCTAAATATATGGAATAACAACGGTAAGATAATATTGATTTATCTACGTCTTATCTGGATAAACAGGATAACACCGCCTAAAATGGAAGACGTGTCGATTCTTAACAATATATCTGGAGGATGAATACAGAAAGTTGTCACTAAAATGTATTCATACAAAACACTATGACCCACGATCATAAACTACAAGTCGAAGCCATTAGATGCGGTACGGTGATTGACCATATCCCGGCTCAGGTCGGTTTCAAGTTACTCTCTCTATTTAAGCTGACTGAAACCGATCAACGCATTACCATCGGCCTGAACCTGCCTTCCAATCAGTTAGGTAAAAAAGATCTCATCAAAATCGAAAACACATTTCTGACAGAACAACAGGCTAATCAGCTTGCTATGTATGCGCCAAATGCAACGGTGAACTGTATTGAAGACTATGAAGTGGTGAAGAAACTCCCCATTAACTTGCCTGAGCGTATCGACAGCGTATTAGTCTGCCCTAACAGCAACTGTATCAGCCACAATGAACCCGTAGAAAGCAGTTTTCGAGTCAAAGTGACAGCGGAAGATGTAGTGCTGACCTGTAAATATTGCGAGAAAGAGTTTGACCGCAACGTAGTAATACTCAACGATTAAACAAGCTATGTCAGTTGCTGAGGCAGAAGCGGACACTATAATAGTATCCTTGATGAAATATTCATTAAGTTATCACATTAACAGGAGAACCTATGTCATACGAGATTAATACCAATAAAGCCCCTGCTGCAATTGGTCCATATGTTCAGGGTGTTGATCTAGGCAATATGGTCATCACTTCCGGCCAGATCCCCGTCGATCCAGCAACAGGTGATGTCGCAGAAGATATCGCCGCTCAAGCTCGCCAATCACTGGAAAATGTTAAAGCTATCGTTGAGAGAGCAGGTCTCACTGTCGGTGACATTGTTAAAACAACGGTCTTCGTTAAAGATCTGAATGACTTCGGCACCGTTAACGCAACTTATGAAGCATTCTTCAAGGAACACAATGCATCTTTCCCGGCACGTTCTTGCGTTGAAGTAGCCCGTCTGCCAAAAGACGTTAAAATCGAAATCGAAGCTATCGCGATTCGTAAATAATCCCTATCCTGTTTTCTACAACCCCTTGGTTGGTTACTGACCAAGGAGTTGTACTTTCCACCGGACCTTAAATATAGGTCTCCATTCTTTGTTTCAGATCAAATGAGATCGTGATTATTTCACTTCAATTTACTATATATTGTGCTTAAATATACAAACAAATCTATATATAGCCTTATTCATCTTTAAGCTGAATATCAGAACGAGAATGGTTTGCCCTTTTGGGCAACATTCTCAAGGAGTCATATTGTGGAAACTGTTGTGATAAAACGGGATGGATGTCAGGAACCATTTGATCAGAGCCGTATCAGAGATGCCGTAAAACGAGCTGCTTCTGCCATTGGAATGACAGATGATGAGTATTGTATCCAAGTTGCATCCACAGTAACGCAATTAATGGCTGTCTACAGGCAAGTTGATGTGCAAGATATTCAGAACGCAGTAGAAAAGCAATTGATAGCAGACAACCATAAGCATCTTGCCCACTACTATATTCAATATCGTCATGACAGGGATACTGTCCGAGAATTACACAGCCGACTTAATCAAGAAATCCGTGGCTTAGTTGAACAGAGTAACGTTTCCCTGCTCAATGAGAACGCAAATAAAGACAGCAAAGTGATTCCAACTCAACGGGATCTGTTAGCCGGGATTGTTGCTAAAAATTATGCCAAACAACATATTCTGCCCCGTAGTGTAGTATTGGCTCACGAAAGAGGCGAAATCCACTATCATGATCTCGATTATTCCCCCTTTTTCCCAATGTTTAACTGTATGCTAATCGACCTGAAAGGCATGCTAACCAATGGGTTCAAAATGGGTAATGCTGAAATAGAACCACCAAAATCCATTTCAACCGCAACAGCGGTAACGGCTCAAATTATCGCTCAGGTTGCCAGCCATATTTATGGTGGTACCACTATCAATCGTATAGATGAAGTATTAGCGCCCTTCGTTAAAGCCAGCTATGAAAAACACTTGGCAATTGCCGAACAGTGGGATATCACCGATAAAAAATCTTATGCCGAAGCACAAACAGAAAAAGAGTGTTACGACGCTTTCCAGTCACTGGAATATGAAGTTAATACTCTGCATACCGCCAATGGCCAGACTCCTTTTGTTACTTTTGGCTTTGGTCTGGGTACGTCAAAAGAATGCCGCCTAATCCAGCAATCTATTCTACGTAACCGCATTGCTGGTTTAGGTAAGAATCATAAAACAGCGGTATTCCCCAAACTGGTATTTGCTGTCCGTGATGGCCTGAATCACACGCTTGGTGATCCTAACTACGATATCAAGCAACTGGCTCTCAAATGTGCCAGTAAGCGCATGTATCCTGATATTCTTAACTATGATCAAGTGGTTAAAGTCACAGGCTCCTTTAAAACCCCAATGGGCTGTCGCAGTTTCCTCGGTGTTTATGAGGAAAAGGGTGAGCAAATTCATGAAGGACGCAATAACTTAGGAGTTATCAGTTTAAATCTGCCTAGGATTGCTATCGAAGCCAAAGGAGATGAAAAATATTTCTGGCAACTACTGGACAAGCGTCTAGCACTGGCAAAGCAAGCACTAATGACCCGTATTAACCGCATGGAAAGTGTCAAAGCACGCGTTGCACCAATCCTTTATATGGAAGGTGCCTGTGGGGTTCGTTTAAAAGCCGATGATAATATCGCTGAAATCTTTAAACATGGTCGGGCTTCTATTTCTCTGGGCTATATTGGCATTCATGAAACCATTAATGCATTGTATGGCAATCAGGTTCATCTATTTGATAATCAACAATTACGTGTAAAAGCACTCTCAATTGTTGATCATCTGCGAAAAGCAACCGATCAATGGAAAAAAGAAACGGGTTATGGTTTCAGTTTATACAGCACACCAAGTGAAAACCTGTGTGATCGTTTCTGCCGCCTTGATGCCGCTGAATTTGGTGTTATCGAAGGAGTGACGGACAAAGGCTATTACACCAACAGTTTCCATCTTGACGTTGAAAAGAAGGTCAATCCTTATGACAAATTGGATTTTGAAGCTCCTTATCCACCACTCACAAACGGCGGTTTTATCTGTTACGGCGAGTATCCTAATCTGCAACATAATCTGAAAGCACTGGAAGATGTCTGGGATTACAGCTACTCACGTGTCCCTTATTATGGTACCAATACCCCTATCGACGAGTGCTATGACTGTGGATTCACCGGTGAATTCTCCTGTACCAGTAAAGGGTTTACCTGTCCACGTTGTGGCAATCATGAACCTTCCAGAGTATCAGTCATCCGCCGCGTCTGTGGTTATCTGGGAAGCCCCGATGCCCGCCCATTCAATGCAGGCAAGCAGGAAGAAGTGAAACGCAGAGTAAAACATCTGACAAATGGGCAATTAGACTCATTCAAGGCAGGCTGACAAAGTGAATTATCATCAATACTACCCTGTTGATGTGGTTAACGGCCCCGGAACCCGCTGCACACTATTTGTCGCGGGGTGCGAACATCAATGCCCCGGTTGTTATAACAAAAGCACCTGGCGGGTGAATTCTGGACAACCATTTACACAGGAAATGGAAGACCATGTTATTGCTGATTTACAGGACAAACGCATTAAACGACAAGGACTATCTTTGTCTGGCGGTGATCCTCTACATCCACACAACGCATCCGCGATCCTGAAATTGGTAAAACGGGTCAAAGCAGAGTGCCCAGACAAGGACATTTGGCTTTGGACGGGTTATCTATTAAGCGAGCTCAACGAAATTCAACAGGAAGTTGTCGGCTATATTAATGTGCTAGTGGATGGCAAGTTTATACGAGATCTCTATGAGCCCGGTTTACGATGGCGTGGTAGCCACAACCAGATTATTCATAGATTAAGGTAATTTTATCGCCGCCAGCAGATTTTCTTACCAAATCCAAGCGTATTATCGGTCATTTTTATTTCACTGAGATTCAACTGCCAAATAGGTGTTTTAGCCGCAATTGCTACAGGAAAACGGCGGCAATAACGTGCTCTGGCAGCTTTATCTTTTTCACCCTCAAGACGAATGACTTCCCCTTTGAACTGAATACCTTTTATCCGCGCAATATTTCGAATCTGCCCGGCAATGGTACCTGCAACCCGCGGGTTTACCTGCATCATTTCACCGTGGCGAGTATGAAGTTCAGTCATAAACCAGAACGCGATCTCATCGGCATTGAAAACATAGAAGCAATTCGCGCACCAAATATCATCACCAATTGCTGTACAAAGCGTTAGGACATGCTGTCTTGCGAGGTATCCGTGGATAATCTGAAAATTTTCAGTGGTGTTCACACTCTCTCCAATAGCAGGATTGTATCTGCCTGGAAGCCCAGAACCACGCCGGGATAAACATCATCCTACGGCGTGTTCTGACATCTCCTGACAGGGCCAGGGTTCAGCATGCTCTACTATAAATTAGTTATAGATTTCAGCAACACCTGATAACTGATTTTTACCGCTAGCAGAAATAATGCGGAAAGAAGATGCGCCTGCTTTGTCAGCTTTTTTGGACAATTCGGCACTGAGGGTTTCCAAAGTATCAACCCCCGTTACAGAAACGACACCAGCTTTAGGAGAAGAAGAAGTTTGAACTTCTTTTGCCGCCATACTACCAAAAGAGATAGCACTTAAAGCTAAAGCAACAGCGATATATTTTACGTTTTTCATACTATGATCCTTGATCAATTTTTAGTGGAATGAGTTACTCTCTGTGATGTGGATCATAGTATGCTCTAAAGGCCGGAATAAAAATTAGCAATTATTGCTATTCTATTTCAATTATTTTGAATAAAAAATGCAGCGTATAGCGAATTGATATGTAACAGGTTTTATAAAACTGTTATATTATAATAACTTAAACTAAATTATTCAGAAAAATGATATAGAAAAACGTTCGAGTAAAATATAAATATCAAAAATAGAAAATTCAGAAAAAAATTATATGGCAGAAAATCAATGGGTTCTTTACTTACTGAAAACAAAATCAGGCATGCTTTATACCGGGATAACAACAAATATTCACCGCCGTTTTGCACAACATGAAAACGGGAAAGGAGCAAAATCACTGAGGGGGAAAGGACCGTTACAGCTAGTTTTCAGTAGTCATGCCGGCAACCGATCCAGTGCGTCACAACTGGAATATCAAGTAAAACAATTAAGTAAACAGCAAAAAGAGAGGCTGGTTATTTGCCAGCCCGTCTGTATAGCAGAATATTTAGCATTAATTAGAAACAGTCAAAGTATGGGGAATAAGTAACCAACCCCTTATGGTCAGCCAAAAAACTGTCAGCTAATTCATATACCTGAAAATAAGGTTCACACGTTGGCCACTGGCAATGCAACTGGTGCTCACTGGCAAGCGTAAAACCAAACCGGCAATAGTAGTGTGGATCACCTAAAACAACGACGACGCCATAACCAAATTCATTCAGGCTATCCAAACCTTCATACACCAGCTTTTCACCAATCCCCTGCCGACGATATTCTTCAGCAACCGCTAACGGAGCCAGACCAACCCATTGGTGATCTTCACCATTAATATCTACCGGACTAAAAGCCACGTAACCAATTACCTGACCTTCGTCATCCGTGGCAACTATGCCTAACGTCAATAATCCATCTTCCCGCAATTGCTGGACCAATTCCGCTTCTGCCGGGGTATCAAAAGATTTCCGTAATAACTGATCTATTCCCGCTGCATCTACTGGAATTTCTACCCTGATCAACATGATAATCGCGCAGGATCATACTGATCCGCGCCCTCCGGCAAACTCGCTTCTATACACTCAGCCAATTGGAACAAACCCGCACAAAGAGCAGTAAGCATGAACTTCAACGCTATCGTATCTACCAAATTTTTAACACACAACCCTAATTCTGTACGAATAACTATTAGAATCAGATAATTGGCTTCGTCGCTGAAACTAACCTCTTCCTGCTTATACTGGTTGACAACTAAATGACTATCACGGACAGTAATAAACCAGCGCAGAGTAAGATTGTGGATTTTTCCTAACACAGCTCAGACTCCTTACTTGATAAAGTAACGTAGCTATTTAGCCAAAATATATCGGCATTCGCCCGATCCTACATCAAGAATCCAATACAGACCTAACTGTAAATTTTACCTTTTAATTGTTGGGGTAATATCTGACTATAAACTGCGCTAAATCAAAACATCCCATCACTAATTCAATTACAATTACTAATCATTTATTACTTTATTCCGATATTTTATATGCAGTAACTTTGCCCAAAAAAAATTTATTCACGGAACAAAGTTGTCGTCGATAACGGAGAAGAACTTATCTATATCTGTCTGAAATATGATATTAAAGCCCATGATTCCTTAATCTAAATGTAAACAAAAATATCTCATAAACATACAGTTATAGAGAAAAATGTAAACATAAGTTGCATACTGAAATTAAAATTTACACATACTGATTATAGCCGATTGCAAACTTTTGGCTTAATGTATGGCATTAGTCCATACGTATTTTTTAAATTATTTAGAGAGATAATGCTAAAAAGCACGCATAGGATTTATTAAGATTTGCTTCTTGATTGATTATCCTTGGGCTAAATTGTCACAGATGCATATAGTTTAATCCTTATACAATAAATAGGAACAGTGTATGGAAGGCCAAGATATTTATTCAAAATTCATTGGTAAGAGGATAAAGCTATGGATGGATGAGCGTTTCCCGCTACAAAATGCGCCGCTTTTCTTTATCTTTTATATCATCAGCTATTCCGTAACTTTTTATTCAATAGGGGAAAAGCCGGTTTTGTCATGGGAGATCCTGCTCGGTTGCCTGATGTCCTTCTCCTATTTTTTACTATTACGGATATTCGATGAGCATAAAGATTACCAACTGGATTGTGAACATCATCCACAGCGGATTTTACAGCGCGGTATTATTACGCTGAAAAATCTACGGGTACTTGGTATCTGTTGTATCGCATTGCAATTAGGTGGAAGTCTATTTCTAGATCGGGGAATTGGCTCAGTTACTTTTGCCTGGCTGTTGGTCTTCATCTGGACCTGCCTTATGGGGAAAGAGTTCTTTATCGGTGAATGGTTAAACCAACATCTGACTTGGTATGCCATTTCCCATATGTTGGTCATGCCACTCATTATCTGGTGGTTGGGCAATATCGCCAGTCCCAACCTCGCACTCACTTTCCCAATATGGGTTTTGATGGGGTTGTGCTTTTTCTCTGGATTCAGTTTTGAAATTACACGCAAGTGTAAAGGTCCGGATGAAGAGCGCCTGGAAATACCGACTTATTCATCTATTTTCGGCAGAAAAGGAGCCGTCGCTATTATCGCGGTGTTACTCACCGTGATGTTGATATTACAGATTTGGCTACTCCATGTCACCACTGATGGTATAGCGTTATGGGCGTTAATTATCTTGGTCGTTTGTTATGCATTGTGTCTATGGCAATTAAGTAAATTCCTCCGTAACCCCACCATCCAAAATCGCAAACGAGATGAAGCTGTCGTGGGAATATTCATGGTGCTAGGTTATTCAGTTTGCGCTGCCAGCATCTTAATAAAGCTTGGGTTTGCTTAGGTATTAAAGGAAATATAGTTATGTTGCAAAAGAATATCCAATCATATGTAAGTGATGCATCAGATAATACCACTGCTCACATAGAAAACTGTGCGCGAGGTTCTATTCTAGAATTATCACGTGACATATTCAGCATCAAAAAACACCAAGAGGCATCTGCCATCCGGACAGAAACAACCCAAGTAAAATTATTGCCCCGCCGCCACCTCTATACCTACACCGAGGAAGCCCGACAAAAACGTCTGGATTATTTGGCAAAACATACCGGGCATGCATTGGAACACGTGGCAAATACCCATCTGGATGCGACCAAACTCACAAAAACCATTGAGGGATTTATTGGCTCAATAGAAATCCCTGTGGGAATCGCCGGCCCTCTCTTGATAAAGGGACAATACGCTCAAGGGGTATATTATGCTCCACTTGCCACCACGGAAGGCGCTTTAATTGCTTCGATATCCCGTGGTTCTTCCGCTATTACGCAATCGGGGGGAACGACCGCGCGTGTACTTGGTCAACGCATGATACGAGCTCCTCGTTTTGAATTTCATAGCGTCTCGCATAGCATTATGTTCAGTGATTGGATCAAAGAACATATCAGCGAATTACGGTATGAAATAGGACGCCACTCCAAACATGCACAATTGCTGGAAATAAAGCCACAAATCATCGGGCGCAGCGTCCATCTGCAATTCATCTATAATACAGCAGCTGCGGCAGGCCAAAATATGACCACCATCTGCACTTGGTATGCATGTCAATGGATCCAACAACAGTTAGCCAAAATGGCGTTTATACCACTGCATCACTTTATGATCGATGGTAATACATCTAGTGATAAAAAGGTGTCTTATCAACCTTTCATCGAAGGACGTGGAACGCGTGTAGTCGCTGAGGTTTATTTAGAGGCTGAATCCTGTCAGCAAATCTTGCGAGTCACGCCACAACAACTTGTCACGGCTTATCATCATGTCTGCGAAGGAGCTATCGCCTCAGGGATGATCGGCATAAATATTAATGCCGCAAATGTGATTGCCGGGATGTTTACCGCTCTAGGGCAAGATATTGCCTGCGTACATGAATCATCAGTCGCCCATTTACACATGACATTAACTGCCGATAACCGCGTCTATTGCAGTATTACACTGCCCTCTCTGATCGTCGGTACCATCGGTGGCGGAACTTATTTACCACACCAACGTGAATGTCTGGACATGTTGGGCTGCACCGATGAAAACGGCACCACCCGCCTGGCTGAGATCATCGCCAGCTATTGTCTGGCCCTTGATATTTCAACACTGTCAGCCATTGCTGCGGATGAGTTCGCTCAATCGCACGAAAAACTTGGCCGCTATCGCCCTGTCACCACTAACAATATTATTGCGCACACCCCACAGGAACTTGATCTCTCCTTCTTCCAACAGGCAAATCTTAACCCTGTTTTGCAAGGAGCCCATTTGACCACAATCAAACCCAAGTTTTCTGGCGGTGATGAACACAGCATACTGACACATCTGAGCTCAAATTATGCGGAACGTTTAATTGGCTTATTTCCTTTTTCCATGACGACATCCGCACAGAATAATTTACCCGTGATGCTGAAACTGAAACCTCTGGGGAGTGAGGTCGTTAATATGGTACTGGATATCGCCAAACACTGTTCTCCTGAGTTGTTTGCCGTTTTCCAGGATTTTGAACATCAGCTTGAATTTAACCAAAGCCATAGTCGTGAGCTGGCTATTATGAATCAGCAAGATCCACGGCTGATGCGTTATATTCCCGTTATCTATGGTGTGATTGAAAACAAAGCAACCGGAACTTATGCCCTGATTGAAGAATTGCTCCACGATATGGTGTTAATGAACAACATTAACCTGGAAACACCTTGGGAGCAGCGCCACCTTGAAGCTGCCATCCGAGGAGTAGCTGATATTCACTCTATCTGGTTGGGACGAGAAGAAGAGCTCACGTGGAAGTTCCCACAACTGCAAATTGCGAATGCCGATACGGTTTCACAGATGAAACCTCTGTGGCAAAAACTGGGCAATTTTATCCACCAAACGTTCCCGGAGTTATTCACCGCCGAAGAACACAAAGATTTCCAGTACTGGGTAGACAATGCCACCACCTGGTGGAAAGAAATCGAACAGATGCCAAGAACATTGATCCACGGTGATTTCAACCCGCGCAATATTGCCTTCCGGCAACAGGAAACCGGGTTACGTTTATGCGCTTGGGATTGGGAGTTGTCTACTGTGCATCTACCACAACGCGACCTGGCAGAACTTCTGGCCTTTAGCTTAGACCCACAAAGCGATGCAGATAAGGTAGCTTATTATATTGAACTACATCGGGTTGAACTTGAGCAAAAATCGGGGCTCTTCCTCGATCCAATAATTTGGCATCGTGGCTATGAATTAGCACTGCATGACTTATGGATGAGAAGGATTCCGCTTTATATGATGGCACACAATGTTGTTGATTATCCATTTATGGAGCGCACGATGAAAACGCTCCGCCGGCTTATTTCATTAACGCGGAACCAATAGTAACCCAAATAAATTATTTAATTTACTCTTCCTCTAAAATAAGGGTGCGGCAATAGTTTGTAATACATTCGTGTCTTATTGATTGACCTACGCCAATATTATTACGCGCAGATAGGGCCATGATGTAAGCAAGGTGTACTATTGCTGCATTGGTGGAACAATATGAAATATCTCTATACTCAAGATAGCGCTATTGAATTAGCAGAACATTCCTTAGGCGGTAAAGCGGCTAATTTATTATGGCTTACGCAAAACGGTTTCCCTGTACCTGATTATTGGGTCATCAGCAGCGAGGTACTGAACAGTTTATTAATCAACGATACGTTTGCGATTAACATTGTGGAACAATTAGCTGCCGTGCCACATGATATTAGCCAGGAAAAACTCGACGCCATCGCCGCTCCTCTGCGCCAATGGCTACAGTCGATTCCGTTGCCTACTGAGTTAGAAGAAGAATTAGCTCTTTTGTCAGAGAATTATCCAGATACATTTTTCGCTGTTCGCTCATCAGCCATTGGCGAGGACGCAGCCAATGCCTCTTTCGCCGGGCAAATGGACAGCTACCTATTTCAACGGGGTAAATTAGCACTTGCCAATAGCTTACGTGCCGTGATGGCCTCAGCGTTTAACACACGTGCATTACAATATCGCCTACACAAACAGCTACCGATGGGCAATATAAGTAGTGCTGTTATCATTCAGAACATGGTTGCCGGTGAGGTTTCTGGTGTCATGTTTACTGCTCACCCAGTTACGGGTAGCAGACAACATTGCCTAATCTCATCCGCCTGGGGAACCGGGGAAGGCGTAGTTTCCGGCGAATGCGATACCGACGAATTTTCAGTTCATCTCACTACACCTGAGATAGAACGCCATATCACACAAAAAGAGACAGCAACTGTTTTCGATACCATCAACGGCAGCGGTACAGTCATAATACCCGTCGCGAAAGAAAAACAGTGGGAACCGACCTTACCCAATAATGAAATCCATGCATTACGAGATATTGGCAAAGAAATCGCGGCAGCACGGGGATGTCCACAAGATATCGAATGGACGATTCAAAATCACCAAATCTTTATTCTACAGACCCGGCCAATAACCCGTTTGCCACGTCTGGATGATAAAAGCGAACACCATATTATCTTCGATAACTCCAATATTCAGGAATCTTATTGTGGAATAACAACACCACTGACTTTCTCTTTTGCACGGGCAGGTTATGCCACCGTTTATGAACAGACAATACGTGCTTTAGGTTGCTCAGATAAACAGGTTAATCAGCATCGTTCCATGCTGGAAAATATGCTCGGCTTAGTTAAAGGCAGGATCTATTACAACATCAACAATTGGTACAAAGGACTACTATTACTTCCCTCTTTCCAAACCAATAAAAAAGATATGGAAAGAATGATGGGGCTGGAAGACCCGGTTGATTTTATTGAGGATAAAACACTTTCACTGGGCAATAAAATAAAGAAACTGCCAAAAATGGGATGGGCACTCCTGCGCTTGCTATATGCCTTTAGGACTATGGATCAACGGGTAGAACTATTTTTAGAACAGTTTAAATGGCATGCCGCCGCCATAAAACAAACAGAGCTGCATACTTGCAACAGCGGCCAACTGATCGAGAAATTGAAATATCTGGATGAACATCTGCTACGACGCTGGACAACACCGATCCTGAACGACTTCTACGTGATGATGTTTAATGGCCGGGTACATCGAGGGCTGGTTGATGCCGGTATTGAGAATTCATCTGCATTATTAGGCGATCTTCTCTCCGGGGATGAAGATATTGAAAGCACCCAACCGACCAAAGTGCTGTTAAAGATGTGCCAATATGTACGCCAGCACCCTGAGTTGTGCAACCTGTTGACCCTCGGTGATGCTCGTACCCTGCTAACCCAAGTACGCCAACTCGATGAACCATTCCACCAGCAATGTATCGATTATATTAAAAAATATGGCGATCGCACGATGGGTGAATTGAAGCTGGAAACCATCACACTAAAACAAGATCCCAGTTTTCTATTTCTAATACTAAAAAACTACCTTGCTATCGATACTCTCACTCCAGAGACGCTATCCAGCCGGGAAAGAAAGTTGCGTACTCAGGCTGAAAATACCGCATTTCAGCAAATACAGGAGCGACTTGGCTCCAGACGTATGAACGCCTTCAAAAAGAATTTGCAGAAATTACGTCAAGCGATACGCCACCGGGAAAATATGCGTTTCACCCGAACTCGTATGTTTGGGCTGTATCGGGATATCTTCCTACAACTTGGTCAGGCATATGCACTAGAAGGGATACTCGCTGAACCCCGCGATATTTTTTATCTCACGTTAGAGGAGATCTACAGCGGCTACGAAGGAACAGCAATACAGACCCAACTTAAGCCTTTAATTGCTATACGCAAGCAAGAATATGCCAACTACGAAACAGAGGATGAACCTGCTCATCACTTTTTCATTAGAGGTTCACTGTATCAACAGCAAGATTACAGCTATCCCTATCAGGAACAACAAGCTCCAACCGATAGCGGGGTGCTACAGGGCATAGGTTGTTACCCAGGACAGGTTGAAACAACTATCCGCTTAATTAAAAACCCACAAGATGAAATGTCGCTGGCTGGTCAGATCCTGTGTACCGTACGTACCGATCCCGGTTGGGCACCACTATTTCCTACAGCAGGCGGATTACTAATCGAGCGCGGTTCCACCCTCTCGCATTCTGCCGTCGTCGCTCGTGAACTGGGGATCCCCGCCATTGTCGGCATTCCGGCGATCACCCAAATTTTAAAAGATGGCGATCGGGTACGCATGGATGGCGCAACCGGGAGTGTTATCCGCTTGCACGACACCACAGCAGAAGAACAGACAGCAAGGAGTGAACATGTCTAATATCTTCATGGGAGAATGGTCTCCGGCCAATCCACTGCCTGAAGGTTTTCTTGACCTTCCTC
The DNA here is from genome assembly GCF_003545805.1 of Photorhabdus sp. CRCIA-P01. Lineage (GTDB taxonomy): Bacteria > Pseudomonadota > Gammaproteobacteria > Enterobacterales > Enterobacteriaceae > Photorhabdus > Photorhabdus antumapuensis. Next base: position 76,056 of record NZ_NMQR01000002.1, read on the forward strand.
CTATTATTTATCGCGATTGGCCGCTCTGGCCTGGTGAAGACCGGGAAAAAGTGCAACAGCAGTTCAGCCCCAAAAATTCCTGGTTTAATTACAGTAAAGCCTGGATTGGCTGTATTCCAGGGAAAACCCGTCTTGCCGGTTTTTTAGTGCCCCATGCCGTTGATGGTCAATCCGCCGCATTTTTCGGTTTTTGGGAAACCGATAACGATATGGCAAGCAACACCATACTGTTTAGCACCCTGGAACAATGGGCCAAGGAAAATGGCGCGCTCAATCTTTACGGGCCGATTAACTTTTCAACCTTCGAACATTATCGCGTTCGACTTGATCATTTTGATGTGCCCCCCTTTGAGCATGAGCCTTATAACCCTCCTTACTACCCTCTTTTATTGGAAGGATTAGGCTTTGAAACTCGCTACCGCTATACCTCGATATTCGACGATACCCAAGCAATAGCAGGCAACTTTCAACAAGCTCATCAACGTGCGCAAAAACTTCCTGATGTTCAAGCAACATTACTGCCATTAACACCAGAATTATGGATGCAAGAGCAAGTTAAACTTTACTGCTTTATCGACTCAGTGTTTGGTGAGAATTTCGCTTATACCACGCCGTCTTGGCCCACATTTCAGCAGTATTGCGGTGAGGAGTTTATTAAACCTTTTTGCCGTTATCCTGCCTCATTTCTGGCTAAAACCACCAATGACGAAATTGCCGGGTTAATTCTGAGTCTGTCAGTCTTGCAAGACGATAAGCCCGCCATCGGACTGTTGAAAACTGTGGCAGTGGCACCGCAATACCGGGGCAGTCGGCTGTACAACACGCTGTATCACTCATTTGAACAGAGCTCTAGACGCATTCACCCACGCCTGGGAGGTGCTCTGATGCGAGAAGATAACACATCGCTCAAGACCGCGGGACGGCTTTTCAATACACCTGCTGCTGCCAAGCATCAGTATGCGCTTTATTACAGGAGGATCGCATGACAAATATTTGTCAGCCCATTGTCGATGCAGCCCAAAAACACCCTGAGCATCTAGCCCTGCAAGCGCCACATTCATTGGATCACAGTAGCGGCTTAAGCTTTCAGGAGTTTTTCTCTCATGCCTCCCATTACCAGCGTCTATTAACCCAAGCCGGGTTCGTCGCTGGCGATCGCTTGTTAGTGATTGTTCAACCAGGCTTAGTACTTTATCCATTACTTATCGCCATCCTGGGGCTAGGGCTAGTTCCAGTTATGCTTGAACGCGGGCTTGCCAAAAAGCAACTGAGGGAGATACTGCGCCACAGTAAATTATCGGCGGTTATCACCCAACCTGCGTTAGGAAAATTCTGGTTTCTGATCCCCGAACTGTGGCGACTGCGCCGTTTTGTTATCGGACAGCCAATCTGGGGCATGAAAGTGTTGAAAGCCCCCAGCCAACATTCATCAATGAATAGCTTTATCTGCCGGGATTTACCGCCGGATACGACTGGATTAATTACTTTTACCTCGGGTTCCACCGGTATGCCTAAAGGTGCAAACCGTACTCATGACAGCCTGTTAGCACAACTTTATGCCATAAAAGCGATTTTTCCCGGGGAAAAGAACGAGATCGATCTGCACAGTTTCCCTGTCATGGTGCTGCATTCATTATGCTGCGGCAACAGCAGTATTCTGCCTGATTTTGACTTTGCCCATCCTGCAACTGTTGATGCGCGGAAGATTGTCGGGCAGTTACAAGATGAGGGCATCACCTGCCTCAGCGGGGCCCCCGCCTATATGAGCAAAATCACTGATTACGCCAGAAACAAGAGATTGACATTCCCTAACGTGCGGACTGTCATCGTGGGCGGCGCACCTGCCAATAAGGAACTGCTTGAAAACTGCCTGACCGTCTTTCCACATGCTCGGCATTTGGTGGTCTATGGTTCCACCGAGGTTGAACCGATCAGTACCGTTGAAATGACGACTCAATTAAACCACTGGGCAACTCATGATGGTTATCTGGTCGGAAAACCGGTTACACAAGCAGAAATATGTATCCGGGAAATAACTGCTAACCCCCAACAAATTATCCCACTGGCCGCCGGTAATGTCGGTGAAATCTTGGTTGCCGGACCTCATGTGCTCAAAGACTATATTGATAACCCTCAAGCAACGAAAGAAAACAAACTCCCGCGTAAACAGGGAGGGATCTGGCACTGTACCGGTGATGTTGGCCGCCTGGATACCACAGGACAGCTCTGGTTGCTTGGGCGGGTAAAAGACCAGGTGCGGTTAGATGATGGTCGTATCATTCATCCCTACGTACTGGAAAAAAGGATCAATGAACTACCTGAGGTCACTCAAAACGCATTCGTATTACATCCTTTAGGCGGAGCCGCTCTGATATTGGAAAGCGCCACACTACCGACAAATTTACCCTCTATTTTAGACGAGTTAGCGCTCACACTAGTTACCCGTATTTATTATGCTAATCCTATCCCTGTTGACATTCGTCATAACAGCAAAATAAACCGGATTGCGCTGATCAATATGCTCGGGAAAGGCCAATTATCTTCCGTTCCACATAAGGAAAAATTATGAACAGTAACCATTTCATCATCCAGCTAAACAGAGCGGACTATATCACTATTGGTGGAGCAGTATTTAGCGCTCTCTCCGTGGCAGCCGCATTACAGCATTGGTATTATCTGGCCATTGCGTTCTTATATCTTGCCATGCTTGGCGATGCACTCGATGGCATCATAGCCAGGAATTTACACATTGACCGTTCCTTTGGCCGCTATCTCGATGGCTTTATGGATCAACTGATTTACTTGGTTTCACCAGCCATTATCCTATACCTTTCCGGTTATCAATCTTGGTATTCCCTGTTTATTATCTTAATGATAATCAGTGGTTGTCTGCGATTATCTGTCTTCAATGAAGTTGGGAATATTAAGAATGAAAGTAAGCTCTCCTATCTTGGCATGCCGGTATTCTGGAGTTTATTTATTATTAGCGGTTACGCTTTGGTCGGCTTAGTGGCAACGCCGAAGTTGGCTCATCTTTTACTAACGCTAGCGCTCCTTGCATTCAGTATCGCCATGCTATGGGATCGTCCGTTTTATAAGTTCAAACATCTCAGTACTATCGTCAGTACAACACTTGCAGGGTTTGTTTTATTTACAGGTCTTCATTTCTGGAGTCTCTATGTTCAATAGTTTTTATCACGCGGGGATTTTACTTATCCCCGTTATCCTTGGTGGTTGTTTACACATGGTGATTGTTACAAAAAACTATTTGTCCTACTGGGCTATCCCGGTACATCAACGTTATTTCGGCTACAACAAGACCTGGCGTGGTTTTATTGCTGTACCCATTATTACCGCGCTATTTTCACCGCTGTGGTTAATACTCTGTACCGAAACACAGGACACCATTATTCCACGGACCATTGCCTCCTGCTTATTTGCCGGGTTCCTGGCGGGTTTAGGTTACGTTCTTTTCGAGTTGCCAAACTCCTGGTTGAAAAGGAGGCTCGGCGCACCGCCGGGACAACATCCGAAGCAAAATAAGCAGCTGTTTATTTTATTCGATCAGCTCGATTCCGCCATTGGTATTACAATGGCCTATTTCATTTCTCTTAATCTTACTTATCTTGATGCGCTTTTCATTTTCCTCTGGTTTTTAATCAGCGCTTTTATCGTTAAAAATATGCTGTTTTTATTTTCGCTGAAAAAGACGAGATTCTAGGTGGGAATACCACAGCAAAATGGCTTCCTTAATTGGAAGCCATTTTAGGACATACCAGATAAGCCTCTGCGTGTTATCACCAACGGAACACGCATTTTACAACATTATTTCGTAGTTAAAGATAATTCAACCCCACATGCAGCAGCATAACGTTTAAGTGTGTGCCAGCTAGCTCTCGTTACATTCTTCTCAATACGGGTAACTGCGGACGGGTTAATTCCCATCCGTTTAGCCACATCTACTTTTTTTAGACCTGCCTTTTCCCGCCATTCAGTGAGCTGTTCTAACAACTCATATTCTTCTGTGGCATCAGCATAGGCTTGTATGGCTTCCGGTGTATTAAGAAGACGTTTTCTCACTTCTGAATGTGAGATAGGAGTTACTTTAGCCATATGTCATATCCTCCAATCGTTTCAGCGCTAACTCTATTTCAGGTGGTGGAGTTTTATCCCCTTTTTTCACAAAGCATCGTAAGATGTAAATCCGCTTCCCCTTTTGGAAAACAAATAACGTTCTTGCGATGTCTGAACCTGAAGCCCGTAGTTCAAATAAGCTATCCCGAACGGGCCTTGTCAATGGATAGCGTAACCCATTACCACGTTGTTCTAACTGGTCCAGTAATCTTGCCATCTTACCCCGCAACACACCCGGTAAACTCTCTACTTCCTCAGTTGCTTCCGGATGATACAAAAGTTCAAACATCTTCCTACCTCTCTCAACTGAGTTAAAAATTAACCTAAACATGAAATTCATGCAAACGATAAATTAATTTATAGGACAAAATATCGGCTTTCCGTACAAAAATAAGCTACAAGTACCGGAACAATTCGTTTTATTAGAGATAACTTTGATGTATCACGGATAGCATCTCATATCAGTGAAGTTGACTGCGTCTTACAAGTACACCGCAAAACTATCATTAGTTCTGTTATGATTTTAAAAGAGCCAGACGATATTTAATGGTAAGCACTGATGCTGATTATTAATGTAGTTAATTACAATTTTATTCAGAATTGACTACTCTAGATTTTATCTATCTGGCTGAATTAATAAATAAAAAAATTACAATGAGTATAAAAATAGAAAATATCTACACCATTCTATCCAATCATTTCTCTCTTAAATTAAAACAAATCATGAATTTTGCACAAACTGGATATTTGTTCGAAGAGTGGATTAATTGGGAATTATTTACTGCATTTGAGAAGAAAGACTTAAAAATATATCCCAGACCGGCCTATAACAGATATTTTCAGGACAAAAACACCAGAATACAAGGTGATATCCTCTGTGAAAAAGATAACGAACAAATATTTATCGAGGTAGGATTAATACACACTTATACAAAAAACAAATACACGAAAAGTTCAGCTTATCGTTTCATGTTCTGACTGCGAAAAGAACCTTAAAGAGAATTGGCTACCTTAGTATAATAATCTTAGTTTTTGGAATCAACCTGCCCAGGAAATAATATTGAATCAAGGAGTTAATGATGAAATATTTATAGAAATCTGGGACGTGTGACCTCAGAATCCAATGAAAAGGAAACCATAGACAAAGCGCAACTAAGCGATATTTCAATGGAATTGAATCAGATTACAAGGGAAGTATAAATCATCACTTAAACATCCTGCGTAAATAATAAGTTATTCTCCTAAATCCACCACTGCGCACCCTCCCGATCAGAATCCCCAACAGCGTATAAACCACGCCAAGGATCAGCATCATGGCGATATCGCCCAGTACATTCTGTAATGGCAGCCCCATCTGGTTAACACCTGCAATCGCTTTTGTCGCCCAAGTGGATGGTAAGGCGGAAGAGATTGCCCTCACCCAATCAGGCATCGCCTGTACCGGCCAGATTGTGCCGGAAATATAGAACACAGGCGTTGTGCTAAGGGCGAGCGTCAGATAGATCATTTCCACACTGCGCATGCATTCCGTCACCAGCTTCCCCAATCCAAACACCGCCAGCATAAATAGGAAAGTCAGCATTAATAACAGCGGAATAGACGCTTCCTGACGGTATCCCAATACCCACGGCCAAAGCACGAAAAATATGATAGAGAGGAAAAGCCAGATTGGTAATAACGCCGACAATGCACCTAAATAGACAGGTAATGGTGGTTTACCTTTCGGTGTACTGCGCATCGAAATACTGACCCGCACACAAGATATTAGCAAAGAGTGTTGCAACAACATCACCAACAAACCAGGGAAGGTAATTGCAGCAAAGCTAACTCCTGGGTTAAACAACCCAACAGTTTCACTACGAATTGGCATCAGTAGTAGCTTTACCTGTTCAGGACTGAAACCATATTTCAGGAGTAATTTGCTGTTATATTCACTCAGCAATTGCCGGTGGGCAGAGGTCAACTCTTGCTGAATCTGCCCATTGGCAAGACGACTCGTTGCATCTCCATAAATTGGGAAGGTGATATTTTTTCCATTAAGGATATTTTTCTCCAGATCCGCCGGTATGATAATAATCGCAAAAATTTCACGTAACAGCAGATCGTGACGAGCATCAGCCAGATTGTCATAGCCGTGGACCGCAATTTTAGCCGTGGAATTAAGCTGACGTATCAAAGCACGACTGGCGAAGCTGTGATCCTGATCGATCACGGCAACGGGCAGATCCCATACTGTTGGCCGGACATACACTAAACTCATCAGACACAAGGAAGCCAGCATCAACATCCACATGGGTTTTTCCAGCATACCCATGAATACCCGGCGAAAAGTCTGCCAATACATCTGCATCATTCACCACCTTGTGGCAGACTAAGCCGTTTCAATAATCGGTTACGCACCAGCAGGGAACAAACGACCGGATAGATCAGTAACGAAGCACAAACAGATAAAATACCCAGTAAAGAAACCTCACGCAGAAAAATATCAAACATCGCATTCAAGGCATGGGTCAAAGGCTCAAGATTGGCAATTATTCGCGCCGGCAATATCATTGATAATTCGGGTACTGACATACCTGAAAAGGTCATCGCAATACTCACCAGCACCCCGATAAGGCTATACGCTGTCAGTGCACTATTGGTGAAAGTAAATAATAACAGGCCAATACTTTGAGCGGCAATCACATAGAAGAAACCGACTACCACCATATATATTGGATTACCATTCACTTTTGCATCAAATACCCCAATCAGCGCCGCCAACTCCACAATCAACAACAGAGTAAAAAACAGGGTATAAGGCATCAATTTTCCCAACAGGGCGAAGGTAAACGGTTTCATTGTCATCAGCGTACTGCTGCGGGACATACTGTAAATCGTGCAAGTCACAACAAAAAGCTGTAACAAATGGATAGTGGCCGCAAACTGCTGATAATAAATGTAACTACCACTAGCATTGAAAAGACTGTCATAAGCGAGTGTGACATTGGCTAACGGAGGTAACTGGTGCCCCATCTCCGTTGCCAATATGGAACGGTATTTCGCATTGATTTCCGCCATTACTCCACTGAAATCCTGAATAGAATAACTCCCGGCACCATAAAACAATGCGTTGTAATACATACGAACGGTTGGCTGGTCCCCCCGGAGAGCATCAGCCTCAAAATCATTCGGGATATAAAGCAGAGAGTAATCCTTAGCATCGCCGAGCCGTTCAAGAGATTCATGCAATCCGCCATCGTAGGATTTAATCTGCGCATGAGAAGCACCATCCAGATTACGGATCAGACTACGTGACAACGGGCTATGATCATTATCCACTACTGATACCGGCAGATTGAGCAACGTCCCTTCTGAAAAGTTAGCGCTGATTAGCACAAACAGCATCAAAGGGAATAACCAACTTAGCCAGTGAAAAACTGGACTGCGGATCGTAGCCCGAATCTCTTGACTAAAAGCGCGTTCGAACCCACGCCATGCAACCTTGCTCCTCATCAACAAGTCACCTATTTATCCCAACGCCACAAGGCGCTCATACCAGGGCGTAAACCTTCAACCGGCTGTAAGGGGAACAAACGAACTTCAAAGGTTCTCAGGTCAAAATCACCGGTCGCACGCGTCGCGCGTTTGGTTGCGTAATCTCCCATCGGGGCGATATAACGTATTTCTGCTTCGATCTCTTTATCACCCAGCGCAGGAACACGGAGTTTGACTTTATCCCCTTTACGCACTTTCGCCAGAATGTCTTCCCGAAGGTTATAAATAAAATAAGCTTCCGGTACACGAACTAGTGTCACCAAAGGGCTATTAGCATTAAATAATTCACCAATTTCCGCCGGAATCGGCCCAACTTCTCCCGCGACAGGTGCTTTGACCTGCAAATCATCACTCTGGGTTTGTAACTCAATCAGTTGCTGTTCAGCCTGACGTAGAGCTGCTGCATATTTCTGGCGTAGCTCAATCCTGTCACCATGCATACCTTCATCCAATGCCGCTTTTGCGCTCTGCATTTTCTGATAGGAAACATCCCTATTTCTATGGGCATTATCTAGATCGTTCCGTGAAACATAACCTTTAGACGCGATGTTCTGAATACGATCATATTCACGTACCGCATTACCATATTCAGCCTGAGCCTGTGCTAAACCCGCTTCCAGATTCCGGATACTTTCTTCACGCGTACCATGCAAAGATTGCTCTAACTGCGCTTTAGCCTGATCACGGACAGCTTCCAATGAAGCGACTTGAGCCAGTAATTCAGGGCTTTCAAGTGTGATCAAGAGCTGACCTGTTTTGACATCATCTCCCCGCTCGACGTGGCGCTCGATCACCCGGCCTTTGGCTTTAGATGCCACAATCACTTCCGGCGCATCAACTTCACCCTGTAACAATAAATATTGGTTATGAGAACGAAATAACACAGCCATTGCTGTGAGCAGGATAACCAGTAAGATCGTAAAAAGTGTCGTTTTTTTCATTATGTCTTACACACTCAAAATTGCTCAACCTGAAACTAATAGCATATTCTCATTATTTCACGGAAAATTTCTTATATATTTGTACGTATAATCACTGACGGAAAGAATAAGTCTTTATAATAGTGTAGTGGTTTATGATTCTTGTCAAATATTAACCTACTTAAACTAAACTTTTAATAATATTATTAGCTGTTTCTGTAAACTAATAACATTCACAAATCCTCCCGGAAAGTCTATGTACGAATTTAATCTTGTGTTGTTATTACTACAACAGATGTGTGTTTATTTGGTTATCGCCTGGCTACTAAGTAAAACACCACTATTTATTCCACTGTTACAAGTCACTCTGCGTTTACCTCATAAACTGCTGTGTTATGTCACTTTTTCCATTTTCTGTATTATGGGAACTTATTTTGGACTGCATGTAGGTGATTCCATTGCCAATACCCGCGCTATTGGTGCAGTCCTTGGCGGGCTTCTAGGTGGGCCAAGTGTCGGCGCGTTGGTGGGATTAACCGGTGGACTACACCGCTACTCCCTTGGTGGGATGACAGCTTTCAGTTGCATGATATCGACCATTATTGAAGGTTTAATCGGTGGCATTATCCACAACTATCTGACGAAACGTGGTCAAATAAACCGACTGATTAATCCCTGGACAGCCGCTATCGTCACGTTTTGTGCTGAAATAATACAGATGGGCATTTTACTTCTGCTCGCCCGTCCATACAGTGAAACATTAGCATTGGTCAAAAATATCGCAGCCCCCATGATCGTCACCAATAGTATTGGCGCAGCAATGTTTATACGCATCCTACTTGACCGGCGCGCAATATTTGAAAAATATACCAGTGCATTTTCTGCTCAGGCCCTGAAAATCGCTGTCTATACGGAGGGTATTCTGCGAAAAGGATTTAATGAAAATAACAGTATGCAAGTAGCAAAAGTTATTTATCAACAACTGGAAATCGGTGCAGTTGCTATTACAGACAGAGAAAAACTCCTAGCATTTATTGGTATCGGTTCAGATCATCACCTTCCTGGAACACCTATTTCTTCGGAGCACTCCCGCCGGGCGATTGAGAATAATGAAGTCGTTTATGCCGATGGCAATGAAATACCTTACCGTTGTTCAATCAATCCAGCTTGCAAACTAGGCTCCACCCTGGTCATTCCACTACGGGGAGAAAATCAGCAAGTTATCGGCGCAATTAAACTTTACGAAGCCAAAAACCGTCTGTTTAGCTCAATCAATCGCACCCTGGGGGAAAGTATTGCCAGCCTGTTATCTGCCCAAATCCTCGCCGGACAATATGAACGTAACAAACAATCACTGCTCCAGTCAGAGATTAAGCTGCTTCACGCGCAAGTGAATCCTCACTTTTTATTTAATGCCTTAAATACCCTGCAAGCAGTGATCCGACGGGACAGCAATCAAGCTGGTCAGTTAGTGCAATATCTCTCAACTTTCTTCCGTAAAAACTTGAAACGGTCAGAAGAGGTTGTCACGCTGTCTGATGAAATAGAGCATGTGAATGCTTACTTACAAATTGAGAAGGCGCGTTTCCGTAATCACCTGCAAATAACTATTGAACTGCCGGAATCTCTGCTTCACGCCAAACTGCCTGCTTTTTCTCTCCAACCAATAGTAGAAAATGCGATCAAACACGGCACATCACAATTACTGGAAACCGGTAGGATTACCATCCGAGCTCATCAACAGGATCGATTGCTGATACTGGAAGTGGAAGATAATGCGGGTCTTTATAAGTCAGTTTCTATGGGAGATGGACTAGGAATGAGCCTGGTGGATAAACGGCTGCGACTTCGCTATGGTGAAAATTATGGTGTGCAAATAGATTGCCAGCCAGAACAATTTACCCGCGTAATTTTATGTTTACCATTAAATAAAGAGGCTGATAAAACTGTGTGAGCATGAATATATTAATTGTTGATGACGAACCACTGGCGCGAGAAAACCTACGTTGCTTGTTGGAAGAAGAACAGGATATCCAAATTATTGGCGAATGCGCCAACGCCATTGAGGCTATTGGGGCCATACATCGCCTGAAACCAGATGTTGTGTTTTTGGATATCCAGATGCCACGTATCACCGGGTTAGAAATGGTAGGTATGCTCGATCCAGAACACCGCCCCTATATCGTTTTCCTGACCGCATTTGATGAATATGCAATACAAGCGTTTGAAGAAAGCGCATTTGATTACTTATTAAAACCACTGGAAAAAAACCGTCTGGCCAAAACCTTGCACCGATTACGACAAGGGCATCATAAACAGGATATTTCCATACTGAAAGCAGAAGAGCCGCTGAAATATATCCCATGCACAGGCCACAGCCGGATCTGGCTGGTTCAACAGGATGAGGTTCTTTATGTCACCTCCCGCCCAAGCGGAGTCTATGTTATGTGTACCAATGGGCAGGAAGGATTCACTGAACTGACTCTTCGCACACTGGAAACCCGGACACCACTGATGAGAAATCATCGTCAATATTTGGTCAATATGACCCATCTGCGCGAAATCCTGTTTGGTGATAACGGACAAGCCGAACTGGTTTTACGTAATGGTCAAACTATTCCTGTCAGCCGCCGTTATTTGAAACCGCTGAAAGAGGCTCTAGGATTGAAATAATCGTGACATTTATCACACTTTCAGCAGGTTAGTAAGTTTCGACTCACCGCTTACCTGCTGAATCTAACCACTTAACCCGCCATACAACCACTTACTCAGACACTTCCTGATAGCTTGCTTTAGCTGTGACAAGATAGGAGTAAAAAATTATAGCCCTCAGGAGAAGAGAAATGCAGCACGCTCTCACATTTGTTATTGCGACGTTGTGTATTCTGGTTATCTGCTACCGTTTGTACGGCGTATTTTTCGTTAAGAAAGTATTAAAGGCTGATGACAGTGAAGTGACTCCTTCGCATTTACTGGAAGACGGCAAAGATTATGTGCCCACGAAAAAATGGGTGAATTTCGGTAGCCACTTCGCGGCAATCGCAGCCGCAGGACCTCTGGTTGGCCCAGTATTAGCCGCTCAATACGGTTATCTGCCCAGTATGTTATGGCTGTTAATCGGCTGTGTTATCGGCGGTGCTGTACACGATACAGTTGTTTTATTCGCCTCAATGAAACATCGTGGTAAATCCCTATCAGAAGTTGCCAAAGCAGAACTTGGCCCAGTTGCGGGCTGGTGTACCGGCCTTGCGATGTTGTTCATCATCACGATTACCATGGCAGGTCTGTCTATGGTGGTGGTTCACGCATTAGAACGTAACCCCTGGGGAACGTTTGCAGTATTTATGACCATTCCTGTGGCCATCGGGGTCGGCCTGTGGGAACGCTTTACCGGCAATATGCGCGGAGCAACCTGGGTAGGCATTATCACTATTATGGCCTGTGTGCTCATCGGCCCTTATATCCAGGAATCTGCTTTCGGTGAATGGCTGAGTCTACGTACATCCACTGTCAGCATGGCACTGCCAATCTATGCATTTTTCGCAACTGCCCTGCCAGTATGGATGCTGCTGACTCCACGTGGCTATCTCTCCAGCTTTATGAAAATCGGTGTATTCGGCGCGCTGGTTGTGGGTGTGATCTTTATTAACCCGGAGATCCAATTCCCGGCAGTGACTGAATTTATTCATGGTAATGGCCCGGTGCTGGCTGGACCGGTATGGCCGTTTATCTCTATCACTATCGCTTGTGGTGCAATTTCTGGCTTCCACGCATTTATCGGTTCTGGTACGACACCAAAACAGATCGATAAATGGAGTGATATTCTGCCCGTTGGCTTCGGCGCAATGTTGGCAGAATGCGTTGTTGGCGTAATGGCGCTGATTGCAGCCACTTCCCTGTATCCTGCTGACTATTTCGCTATTAACTCCGCCCCGGAAGTCTTCGCCACACTGGGTATGGATGTTGTCCACCTGCCAACTCTGAGTCAGGAAATTGGCCTTGATCTATATGGCCGTACTGGTGGTGCAGTCACCCTGGCAGTGGGTATGGCGGATATCTTCACCCGTATCCCCTGGTTCAGCCAATTGGCATCCTATTTCTTCCAGTTCGTCGTCATGTTCGAAGCGGTGTTTATCCTGACAGCAGTTGACTCTGGTACACGTGTTGCTCGCTACCTACTGCAAGATTTTCTGGGCGATATCTGGGCACCGCTGAAACGCCTCGACTGGTTACCGGGCTCAGTCGGTTGCAGTATCGTTGCCTGTTTACTGTGGGGTTATCTGCTGAATTCCGGTGATATCAATTCAGTTTGGGCACTATTTGGTGTATCCAATCAACTAATGGCATCTATCGGCCTAATGATTGGTGCAACAATTATCCTGCGCTTGTCTGAAAAACGCTGGTATATGTTGACCTGCCTGATCCCGCTGGCTTACCTGTATGTTACGGTGAACTACGCTGCTTACTGGATGGTGAAAAATGTCTATTTCAACTCCGCAGCAAAAGGTTTCAACATCTTCAACGGGACTATCTCCATTGTGATGGTTATCCTCGGCGTAGTGATTATGGTTTCTTCTATTATGCAATGGCTGAAACTATGGCGTGCACGCAGTGCAAACAATCCGGTTGAAGTACTGAGTAACTGATTCTTCTTAGTATTAAAGATCAAAGCCGCCTCTTTATAAGGGCGGCTTCTTTTACTATAAAATGAATATATATTTAATTCATTTATAAGGGATTCTATACTCCACTTATTTTACATTTACCTCATTTACCATAATCATTTAAAAACGCGAACACAGAAGTATTAAAGATTTTATATCAAGGGTGGATTTAACTCAATACATGCAACTTTTCAAAAGAGAGTTAATTACATTTAATCGAAAATCATTAACCATTAATAGAGAGTTGAAAAGAAATCCGCACGTAAAAAAATGTTATCCGAACAGATAGGTATTCAAAAGTTTTCTCGCCAGTTATTTTACGAAGAAAACCCTGAAAATAACGCAATAAAAAAGGGATAAAACAGTTAATTTTTCAGGATTTAAGCCATGAAAAAGAAAGGTGATTATCCGAAAAAACAGAAAGGGATATTTTTATTTCATCAGGCTATTTACTTGCTGATTTACCAGGCCGGGATTCCACTTTTTTCGCGTTTTTCTGTATTTTATTTTTTTAGGTTTAAAATCAGAGAGAGTAACAGATATATTAATGGTATTAAAAACAACACTATTTTCTTTAATAATCTTTAATAATCTTTAATGCTTTTAAACTTTTCCGTGCTTTTTTCGCTGATAATTTTCTTAATCCTGTTAAATGTTTCAATATAATCTTATGTTTTTGCTATTGGATTAATATTGTCATTTTGCCACCTGATTAATCAATTTAAAACCCGTTTTTCCTACTGCTTTCTCTTTCTATGTCAGCAAAGCATCGAATCTTTTACCCATTTTAAAAAATCCTCAATCACTGTTTTTTACTTTTCATGATTAAAGTTTTTACCTGTTTTTTCATGATGAGCTTGTTCTTTTTTTCCAGATTTTAAAACCAGATTGACGGGTGAAAAATGGCTTTTTTTAACCGCTGTTTTATCACATTCAGATAAAGCGTGTGAAATGCTGCCCTGGTTCATCATAAAACCCAGAGCATTAATATCGATGCCTCTAAAAAAACCTCATAAGTATCTCGGTTTTAAATTCACTATTATCACTGATAAGCGATAAAATAATTATCATTCTTGGTTATATCCTATGAGGATTATGGTTTTTCCTCAATGAATCCATTCTCATCACTTTATTGATAATTATTCTCTTTTTTACCCGCGCCTTAACGTGGTGTTTTTATTATCTACCTGTTTGAAAAATAATATAAATTATAGAATAACAGCATGATAAAAAATTGTGGCTAAAAGACAGCCCTAGGAGGTGGTTTAAGGATGACAACAAAAACGGCTCCTGTAAAAAGGAGCCGTTTTATCATGCAAATATCAGTTAATTACTGCGCGTTGCTGTTGTTATAACGACGGCGTGGAGCAGATGAACCATTCTCATCGCTACGACCACGGAAATTGCTACGGTTTTGGCCTTCACCGCGACTTTCACCACCACGACCTTCTCCACTACGGCGTTCACCGCTGAAACGACGGCCACCACCGTTGAAATTCTCACGATCACGGCGAGGAGCATTGCCATTACTATTACCGTTACCGCTACCGTTACGTGGACCACCACGGCGTTCACGACGTTCAAATGGTTGCGCATCACCCATTAACTGCATATTCATTGGTTTATTCAGAATACGAGTACGGGTAAAGTGAGACAACAAGTCACCTGGCATACCTTTTGGCAGCTCAATTGTAGAATGAGTTGCAAACAGTTTGATGTTACCAATATAACGGCTGCTGATATCGCCTTCGTTAGCAATCGCACCAACGATATGACGAACTTCAACACCATCGTCACGACCCACTTCAATACGGTACAGCTCCATGTCACCAACATCACGGCGCTCACGGCGAGGACGATCACCACGTTGTTCACCCCGCTCACCACGATCATCGGAACCATTGCGACGACGATCATCACGCTCGTTGAACTCACGACGAGGACGGCGAACCGGATCGGGTGGCAGAATCAACGGACGCTCACCTTGTGCCATTTTCAACAACGCCGCTGCCAGAGTTTCTATATCCAGATCTTCCGCAGGTTGCAATTTGGACAACAGAGCACGGTACTGCTCCAAATCGCTGCTTTCCAGTTGTTGTTGCACATTGGCTGCGAATTTTTCCAGACGGCGCTGACTCAGCAACTCGGCATTCGGCAGTTCAACTTCAGGGATAGTCAACTTCATTGTACGTTCAACGTTACGCAGCAGGCGGCGTTCACGGTTTTCTACAAACAGTAATGCACGTCCCGCACGTCCCGCACGACCTGTACGACCAATACGGTGAACATAAGATTCCGCATCCATTGGAATATCATAGTTAACAACCAAACTGATACGCTCAACATCCAGACCACGCGCTGCAACATCCGTTGCGATCAGAATATCCAAACGACCATCTTTCAGACGTTCCAGTGTCTGCTCACGCAATGCCTGGTTCATATCACCGTTCAAGGCCGCACTATTGTAACCACTACGCTCCAGTGCTTCTGCCACTTCCAGCGTTGCATTTTTAGTACGCACGAAAATAATCGCAGCATCAAAATCTTCAGCTTCTAGGAAACGCACCAGCGCTTCATTTTTACGCATACCGTAAACAGACCAATAACTCTGGCTGATGTCAGGACGGGTAGTTACACTCGCCTGGATACGCACTTCTTGCGGATCGTTCATGAAACGACGAGTAATGCGACGGATAGCTTCTGGCATCGTTGCAGAGAACAGCGCAGTCTGATGTTCAGCAGGGATCTGGCTCATGATGTTTTCAACATCTTCGATAAAGCCCATACGCAGCATTTCGTCTGCTTCATCCAAAACTAAACCGCTCAGGTTAGACAGATCCAACGTACCACGCTTCAGATGGTCCAGAAGACGTCCTGGTGTACCCACAACAATTTGTGGCCCTTGACGCAAAGCACGTAACTGAACGTCATAACGTTGCCCACCATACAGTGCAACAACATTCACGTTACGCATATGTTTAGAAAAATCCGCGCACGCTTCGGCTACCTGTACCGCCAGTTCACGGGTCGGTGCCAACACAAGGATCTGCGGAGCTTTCAGCTCAGCATTGATGTTATGCAATAAAGGCAGGCTGAATGCCGCCGTTTTACCACTGCCGGTCTGTGCCATACCCAGCACATCACGACCATTTAATAAATGGGGGATACATTGTTGCTGAATTGGAGATGGCTTTTCATAGCCAAGATCTTCCAGTGCGGAAAGAATAGGTGCTGATAAACCCAGATCAGCAAAGGAGATTTCAGTTTCAGTGGTCATGTAATGGTGCCTCATTAGTTATGGCGGCCAGTCTACATAACGCATTGAAAAAAATTTCGGTCATTTTCATTTAAAATGTGAACTGGCTCAAAGTATGTAATTAAACGAACAAACAAGCCCTCATCGGTCAAGATGATGGACTTTACAAATCGATCTCGAAATGTTCGTCAGCTATTGCTGGTCCGATTCTGATAGGTCGTCTTGTTCCTGGCCTAACAGCGCCAATTCCAACAATGCATAGCGGTGCTCAACAAAGTTATGTGCATTGTTAGCCACCGTCAGCTTGAATAACGCAGATGCGCTATCCTTGTCCCCCAGACTTAGGTAATGTTTACCTAAATAGAAGTCAGTTTCACTGAGATGCTCAGCGAGCGAAGTGTTATCCGTTGCATTCTCTTTCAGGCGATCCATCAATGTATATTCACTGATTTTGCCTAAATAGAATTCAACTATATTCCAGCCCCATTGCCCCCGGTTCGCTCTTTCGTAATGTTGCGACAAGTTTACCATCGCTCCTTTAGGATAAAATTCTTTTTCCACCAGGTATAACCACAACGAACGGAAGGGATCATTTGGATCGTCTTGATAAAACGCCTGCAGATCATCCTGCGCTAACTTATACCGGCCACCGTAATACAACGCGATGCCGCGGTTCAGACGCGCGTAATTGTAAGTTGGATCAAGCTCTAATACAGAATCAAACGCTTCATAGGCGGCATCAAAATTGCCAGCCTGCGTAAAGTAAATCCCCAGATAATTAAAAATCTCTGGAATATTAGGCCGAATAGACAAGGCAATAGAAAAATCATTCCGTGCCAAGGCTCTCAGCCCGAGACTATCATACAGCACACCCCTCTCATATAAAAGCTGTGCGTACTCATCTTCTGTCAATGATCGACTCGCAAGAATCTGTTCCATACGGGCCAGAATAACTTCCTGCTGCAATGAAGGTTGTAATGGAATAGCAAAAACTTCGTTTTTACGCCAATCCTTGCTGCTGCATCCTGCCAAAATAAGTATTGCTACAGCATAACACCAGCGCAGAAAAAAATTCATTTCCTACTCCCAAAGTCAGACATTGATTAAGAATGCCCTATCACCTATTGCATTTATTGGGCCTCCTGCCCTGAGTCTGTTAAACGGCGCTTTTTTACAAGACACCGTTTATGACATCAAATTTATTCTGCTGATTGTGGTGCTGGTGATGCTTCCTCAACAGCTGTGCCGGCTGTCGCTTCTTTGATGCTCAGGCGAACACGACCCTGGCGATCAATTTCCAGTACTTTAACTGGTACTTCCTGACCAACCTGCAAATAGTCAGCCACTTTCTCAACGCGCTTATCAGCAATCTGCGAAATATGTACCAGACCTTCTTTACCACCACCGATAGCAACAAATGCGCCGAAATCAACGATACGGGTTACCTTACCGGCGTAAATACGGCCAACTTCGATCTCGGCGGTAATTTCTTCAATACGACTGATTGCATGTTTTGCTTTTTCGCCATCAGTTGCAGCAATTTTCACCGTGCCATCATCTTCGATCTCAATGGTAGTACCGGTCTCTTCAGTCAGTGCACGGATAACCGAACCACCTTTACCGATAACATCTTTGATCTTGTCCGGGTTGATCTTGATAGTATGAATGCGTGGTGCAAATTGAGAAATATCATCACGTGGAGTGGTAATTGCCTGCTCCATCACGCTCAGAATATGCAAACGCGCACCTTTTGCCTGATTCAACGCAACTTGCATAATTTCACGGGTGATACCTTCAATTTTGATATCCATTTGCAGCGCACTGATACCTTCACAGCTACCCGCTACTTTAAAGTCCATGTCACCCAGATGATCTTCGTCACCCAGAATATCAGACAGAACAACAAAGTTATCACCTTGTTTCACCAGACCCATTGCAATACCAGCAACAGCGGCCTTAATTGGCACACCTGCATCCATCAACGCAAGAGATGCTCCACAGACAGATGCCATTGAAGATGAACCGTTAGATTCTGTAATTTCAGAAACTACACGAACTGTGTATGGGAACTCGTTAGCTTTTGGCATAACTGCCAATACACCACGTTTAGCCAAACGGCCATGACCAATTTCACGACGCTTTGGTGAACCCATCATACCTGTTTCGCCAACAGAATATGGAGGGAAATTATAGTGCAGCAAGAAGCGATCTGTACGTTCGCCCATCAGCTCATCAATGATCTGTGCATCACGTTCTGTACCCAGAGTCGCAGTAACCAGAGCCTGAGTTTCACCGCGGGTAAACAACGCGGAACCGTGAGTACGGGGCAGAATACCAGTACGTACGTCCAACGCACGAACCATATCTTTTTCGCGGCCATCAATACGTGGTTCACCGCGCAGTACACGGCTACGAACAACATTTTTCTCTAAGCTGCCCAGAATTTCATGGATTTCCGCTTCTTCCAAAGCTTCATCCTGTTCCAACAGCGCAGCTGTAACTTCATCTTTGATAGCATTAACCTGAGCATAACGCTCCTGTTTCTCAGTGATACGGTAAGCATCACCCAGACGGCTTTCTGCCAATTCAGCTACACGATCATGCAACGCCTGGTTAACAGGTTCTGGCACCCAATCCCATTTCTCTTTGCCTGCTTCCGCAGCCAACGCATTAATGTTATCAATAACCACTTGTTGTTGATCATGGCCGAACACTACCGCACCCAGCATTTGCTCTTCAGTCAGCAGATCTGCTTCAGATTCCACCATCAAAACAGCACCGGCAGTACCTGAAACCACCAGATCCAAACTGCTGTTTTTCAGTTCATCGCTGGTTGGGTTCAGTACGTATTGATCATTAATATAACCAACGCGGGCAGCGCCAATCGGGCCATTGAATGGAATACCAGACAATGCCAGCGCAGCAGAAGCGCCAATCATTGCAACGATATCCGGGTTAATTTGTGGATTGACAGAAACCACAGTCGCTACAATCTGAACTTCATTTAGGAAACCTTCCGGAAACAGAGGACGCAGAGGGCGATCAATCAAACGTGCCACCAACGTTTCGCCTTCTCCTGGGCGGCCTTCACGACGGAAGAAGCTGCCTGGGATACGGCCTGCGGCGTAAGTACGCTCCTGATAGTTAACAGTCAGCGGGAAGAAATCCTGACCAGCTTTTACTTTTTTCTGACCAACAACAGTTACGAATACAGCAGTGTCATCCATATTGACCATGACAGCAGCCGTGGCCTGACGAGCCATCATACCCGTTTCGATAGTAACGGTATGTTGACCATATTGAAATTTACGAACAATCGGATTCAGCAAAATAATATCCTTTCGTTAACGTTGTCTTTTATATTCAGCAGACAACAATGAATGATCTCTTCATGCCACATCCTCGCGACTAATGACAGCTCTCACTCCTTTAAGCACTCTCATTAGCCGCGCGAACCTCTGTAACCGAAGAGCCTTACCCAAAAATCATCATCAGCATTCTTATGCTGTTACGTATGATGACTTCTCAGAAGAAAAGGGGCCATATATGGCCCCTTTCCACTGAAACTTGCTTGATTAGCGACGTAAGCCAAGACGCCCAATCAGCGCAGTGTAACTTGTTACATTTTTACGCTTCAGATAGTCCAGCAATTTACGACGCTGAGAAACCATGCGCAGCAGACCACGACGGCTATGGTGATCTTTTTTGTGCTCTGAAAAATGGCCTTGCAGGTGGTTAATCTGCGCAGTCAGCAAAGCAATCTGCACTTCACTAGAACCACTGTCATTCGCATCACGACCAAATTCAGCAATAATTTGCGCTTTTGCTTCAGTACTTAGAGACATATTACAACTCCAAAAATACATAAATTAAAATTACGGGTGCCGATCTCTAATTCAGCCACCCAACATATAGCTGCGCCATTCTACGCTGCAAATAAGTTAAGCGCAAGATAGCCCCAAATACCCTAATCCCGGCTTTCAACGACTAAACGGCGAGGAGCAACAAGCCCATCATCATTGATAACAGCAATGCCAATGAATTTCCGTTCATCACCTTCAGTTACACGTACCATACTTTCAACTAGAGCTGGGGATTTAGCACTGCGCACCGCCTGGCCTTGTTTAAAATAAGCCGCAACTACTGGAATCAAATTAACCTCTGGGAAATGAGCAATTGCGCTATCCATTGGTAATAGTAATGAATCAATTAATTCGCCCACAGGTATTTCCTGAGCTTTGGCCTGCTTTTGCAATTCATATAATTGCTCAAATGTCACCATGCGATCATTTGGATAATTCGCTACCTGTAAACGTCTTAAATAAATAACATGAGCACCACAGCCTAATAATTCACCTAAGTCATCAATAATAGTGCGAATATAAGTTCCTTTCGAACAGTATATTTCCAATTCCAGTTCATCATCTTCCCAACGGATAAACTGTAATTCATAGACTGTAATTGGCCGTGCTTCGCGTTCTACCTCAATCCCCTGACGAGCATACTCATACAATGGCTTTCCCTGATGTTTCAGTGCAGAATACATGGAAGGAATTTGCATGGTATCACCACGGAATTTATCCAAAGCTTCATTAAGCTGAGCCTGATTTATCCGGATTGCTCTTTCACTAATGATCTGCCCGTGTGAATCAGATGTGTCAGTTCGCTGACCAAGACGGGCTATCACCCGATAACGCTTGTCAGAATCCAGTAAAAACTGGGAAAACTTCGTCGCTTCACCCAAGCAAACCGGTAGCATACCCGTTGCCAGTGGATCCAACGCACCAGTGTGACCAGCTTTGTTGGCGTTGAAAATACGTTTTACTTTTTGCAACGCATCATTAGAAGAAATATCCTGCGGCTTATCCAGTAACAACACGCCATGTATATCACGACCGCGACGACGACGCCCCATTACTTCTCCTCTTTGTGATCCACAGAAACCCGGCGCTGTTCATCATTCTTCACGACATTAGTGACCAGATTGGACATCCGCATCCCCTCTACCAGGGAATTATCATAGGAGAAAGTCAGTTCTGGTACGACACGCAAACGCATTGCTTTACCCAACAGAGAACGAATAAAACCAGAAGCTTCATTCAATGCCTTAATACCTTTTTTCACCACATCGGAATCATGTTCTTCAGTCAACACATTCAGAAAGGTAACAAATACTTTGGCGTAAGCCAAATCACGGGAAACTTCAACACCAGAAACAGTTGCCATACCAATCCGAGGATCTTTTACTTCTCTCTGTAAAATGATGGCAATCTCTTTTTGCATTTCCTGTGCAACGCGCTGAGTTCGGCTGAATTCTCTTGCCATTGCTATATCTCCTGACATTTGGGGGGCATAAGCCCCCCAACAATGAAATTAACCAGCGGTAGGAATTAAGCGATAGAACGTTTAATTTCAATAATTTCAAACACTTCTATCATATCTCCGACGCGAACGTCGTTGTAGTTCTTAACGCCGATACCACATTCCATACCGTTACGGACTTCGTTAACGTCATCTTTAAAGCGGCGCAGGGATTCCAGTTCACCTTCGTAAATCACTACGTTATCACGCAGTACGCGGATTGGGTTATTTCGCTTAATGGTCCCTTCAGTCACCATACAACCTGCAATCGCACCGAATTTCGGTGACTTAAACACATCACGAACTTCTGCAAGGCCCATGATCTGCTGTTTATATTCAGGTGCCAGCATACCACTCATTGCCTGTTTAACTTCATCAATCAGGCTATAGATAACGGAGTAATAACGCAGATCCAGGCTTTCATTTTCAACAACCCGGCGTGCAGAAGCATCGGCACGAACGTTGAAACCCAGAATGATTGCATTAGAAGCAGCAGCCAATGTAGCGTCAGTTTCAGTAATACCACCCACGCCAGAGCCGATGATTTTCACTTTCACTTCATTGGTAGACAATTGTTCCAATGCTTCGCGGATCGCTTCACATGACCCTTGAACGTCAGATTTCAGAACAATATTCAATTCAGAAACTTCGCCTTCTTCCATGTTAGCAAACATGTTTTCCAGTTTAGATTTCTGCTGACGAGCCAATTTGACCTCACGGAATTTACCCTGACGATACAGAGCAACTTCACGAGCTTTCTTCTCATCACGTACAACAGTTGCTTCATCACCAGCCGCCGGTACGTTGGATAGGCCAAGGATTTCCACTGGAATAGATGGCCCCGCAGAGAACACTTCACGGCCTAGCTCGTCACGCATTGCACGAACTCGTCCATATTCAAAGCCACAAAGTACGATATCACCTTTGTTCAAAGTACCTTCCTGAACCAACACTGTCGCAACCGGGCCACGACCTTTATCCAAGAATGATTCGATAACAACGCCGCTTGCCATACCAGAACGGACTGCTTTTAGTTCAAGAACTTCAGCTTGAAGTAAGATTGCGTCCAGCAATTCATCGATACCAATACCCGCTTTAGCAGATACATTGATAAACTGAGTTTCACCACCCCACTCTTCAGGCTGAATACCGTGCTGAGAAAGCTCACTCTTTACGCGATCCGGATCAGCTTCTGGTTTGTCGATCTTGTTAACCGCAACAACTACAGGCACATTCGCTGCTTTTGCATGCTGAATAGCTTCGATAGTCTGAGGCATCACACCATCATCAGCAGCAACAACCAGGACCACGATGTCGGTAGCTTTTGCACCGCGTGCGCGCATTGAAGTAAATGCAGCATGCCCTGGGGTATCCAGGAAAGTAATCATGCCACTTTCAGTTTCAACATGGTAAGCACCGATATGCTGGGTAATACCACCCGCCTCACCAGAAGCAACTTTCGTAGAACGAATGTAATCCAGCAGAGAAGTTTTACCGTGGTCAACGTGACCCATGATAGTCACAACCGGCGCACGCGACTCAGCAACAGCTTCACCTGTATCGCGGTCGCTCATCAGCGCTTCTTCCAGTTCATTCTCACGACGCAGGATAACTTTATGACCCATTTCTTCAGCAACCAGCTGTGCAGTTTCCTGATCAATCACCTGGTTGATGGTTGCCATTGCACCCATTTTCATCATGGCTTTGATGACCTGAGAACCTTTGACAGCCATTTTATTCGCCAATTCAGCAACAGTAATAGTTTCACCGATCACAACATCACGGTTAACAGCAGCTACAGGCTTATTGAAACTTTGCTGCAATGTACTGGTTTTACGTTGCTTACCTTTTGTACGACCAACTGCACGGGCTTCTTCACGATCTGCTTTAGATTCAGAATGTTTATTATTTTTCTTCTGGCGAGTAGCCTTACCACTACGACTGCGGGCTCGACGATCACCTTCAACTTTAGCATCATTTTCGTCTTCCGCTGCACGGGCATGACGGGAGGTAGTGACATGATAATCGTCGCTATCAATGGAATCTGAATCACTTGACCACTTATCCTGATTCTCTTCAGCCATACGACGAGCTTCCTCAGCAACGCGTTTAGCTTCTTCCTCTACCTTACGACGCATCTCTTCTTCTGCTTTACGCTTAAGATCGGCAGCTTCTGCTTCACGACGTGCTTTTTCACTTTGAGCTGTTTTATTAGTCTGGGCTGGTTTCTGTTTATGTTCGGTATGTTGATTGGTCACTTTTTCATTTTCCGCTGCCTGGCGCTTAGCTTTATCAGCTGCTTCACGTTTGGCTTTTTCTTCTGCCTCACGTTTAGCCTGCTCTTCAGCGAGTTTCTTCGCTGCTGCTTCGGCTTCGCGTTGCACTTTTTCTTCTGCTTCGCGCCGTGCTTGCTCTTCCGCTTCACGCTTCGCCTGCTCTTCCGCTTTAGCCTGTTCAACGGCATCACGGTTCACATATGTACGCTTTTTGCGGACCTCAACGGCTACCGGTTTGCTTTTACCATCGGTGCCTGAAACATTCAGCGTACTACGTGTCTTACGCTGCAATGTTAATTTATCGGGTTTACCAGCTGAACCACCTTGTTCGCGGTTCAAATGTGCCAGTAAAGCTTCTTTTTCTTTCTGGGAGACAAAATCAGTTTCGGTTTTTTTAATCCCTGCATCAGCAAATTGCTGTACCAGGCGATCAACCGAAGTCTGTATCTCTTCTGCCAGTGATTTTACGGTTACATCTGTCATGCTGTTCCTTCCTGCTACGGTTTATTACGCATCATCGCCAAACCAACAGATATTTCGGGCAGCCATGATGAGCTCGCCTGTTTTCTCATCATTCAAACCTTCAATATCAGATAGGTCGTCGATACCCTGCTCGGCAAGATCTTCCAGCGTACAGATGCCACGGGCAGCCAGGTCAAATGCCAGAGTACGGTTCATACCAGTCAGATTTAACAACTCTTCAGTTGGTTGTTTATCACTGAGGCTTTCTTTCTGAGCCAGTTCCAGAGTAGTTAAAGCAGCTTTCGCACGTTCACGCAGGACTTCGATAGTTTCCTCATCAAGGCCTTCAATTTCCAGAAGTTCCTTAATTGGTACATAGGCCAATTCTTCCAGAGTTGAGAACCCTTCTTCGACCAGAACAGTAGCGAATTCTTCATCAATATCGAGATGCTTAGTGAATGTATCAATAGAAGCATGAGCTTCTGCCTGATGTTTTGCTTGTAGCTCTTCAGCAGTCATGACATTTAATTCCCATTTGTCATCACCACGGTGTTTTTTCAACAACTGCGCAGCCAAGCGCACATTTTGACCATTACGGCCGATAGCCTGTGCTAAGTTGTTGCTTTCAACGGCAACATCCATCGTACACTTGTCTTCGTCGACAACAATAGATGCAACATCAGCCGGAGCCATAGCATTAATGACAAACTGAGCAGGATTATCATCCCACAGTACGATATCAATTCGTTCGCCGCCCAGTTCACTGGAAACAGCCTGTACTCGTGCACCACGCATGCCAACGCAAGCACCTACCGGATCGATACGCTTGTCATTCGTTTTTACTGCAATCTTAGCGCGAGATCCCGGATCGCGGGCAGCAGCTTTAATTTCAATTAGCTCCTCACCAATTTCCGGAACCTCAATGCGGAACAGTTCAACCAGCATTTCCGGGCGGGAACGACTGACAAACAGTTGCGCACCTCGTGCTTCAGGGCGAACATCATACAGTACACCACGCACGCGGTCACCTGGGCGGAAATTTTCCCTTGGTAACATGTCTTCGCGAAGGATAACTGCTTCAGCATTATTGCCTAAATCAAGAGTGATATTCTCACGATTGACTTTCTTAACCACACTGGTGATGATCTCACCTTGCTGTTCGCGGAACTGGTCAACAACCATAGCGCGCTCAGCCTCACGTACTTTCTGTACAATAACCTGTTTAGCGGTTTGCGTTGTAATACGATCAAATGTTACTGATTCAATTTGATCTTCGGTATAGCTACCCACATCGATTTCAGGCTCTTCAAATCTAGCCGCATCCAGCGTAATTTCACGAGTTGGCTGAGTCACTTCTTCAACAACTAACCAACGACGGAAAGTGTCAAAATCACCAGATTTACGGTCAATGCTGACACGAACATCAATCTCTTGTTCATATTTTTTCTTGGTGGCTGTGGCCAATGCTGTTTCCAGCGCCTCGAAGATCTTTTCGCGTGGAAGGGATTTTTCGTTGGAAACCGCTTCCACAACAGCCAGAATTTCTTTATTCATCCTAGTTGCCTCATCCGAACTTTAAAAGTGGGGTACCAGGTTCGCTTTCTGGATGTTGCTCAGTGCGAACACTTCATCTTTTCCATCCACCGTAACCGTGATCATTTCGCCGTCGACAGTTTTGATAATGCCCAGCCATTTCCGACGGTTTTGCATTGCTATACGTAAAACCAGACTGACTTCCTCACCAATAAAACGCTGGTAATGTTCAGCCATGAACAATGGACGCTCTAAGCCAGGCGAAGAAATTTCCAGGTTATAAAGCACTGAGATAGGATCTTCGACATCCAATACCGCACTGACCTGGTGGCTAACATCAGCACAATCATCAACAGTGATACCATTTTCACTATCAATATAAATCCGCAGTGTAGAAACACGTGCACGAATAAACTCCAAGCCGACTAATTCAAAGCCTAAAGCTTCAACTGGTGCTGAAATCATCGCTGTTAATTTTTGCTCTAATGTGGACAAGCCCACCCCCAAGACATAAAAAAAGGGCTAATTAGCCCAGTAGTTCTGTTGTCAAATAACAAAAAACCCCGAAATTCGGGGCTTTATGCAACTGGACCCTATTTGCTGCCAGTGGCTTCAACCACTCACTTCATGCCCCTTTAACTCAGAATCAATATTTCAAATATTGCTGAATTATTTCGCTCAAAAAGGTGCATCTTAATTTAAGAAGTGGTTGCGGGAGCCGGATTTGAACCGACGACCTTCGGGTTATGAGCCCGACGAGCTACCATGCTGCTCCATCCCGCGTTCGAAAACGTGGCAAATATTACGCCGATAACTGCCAAAACGCAAGCTATCCGAATAATGGTACCGAGGACGGGACTTGAACCCGTAAGCCCTAGTGTGGGCACTACCACCTCAAGGTAGCGTGTCTACCAATTTCACCACCTCGGCACTACTATGAGGTTATCGTTAATTAAACAACCTCATCTTAATTCTTTCTTGTGACGATTACTGCGGAATATCACTATTTGGTGCTGCTGGCACCGCCGGAATCTCCGTTGACTTCTCGACTTTAGCCGGCTCGCCAATGTTTTCCCATTTACTGCTTGTACCAGTCTGGTTACTCGTCATATTGCCAAGCACCAAACTAATAATGAAAAACAGAGTAGCAAAAAGCGCAGTCATACGGGTCATAAAGTTACCAGAGCCCGATGAACCAAACAGCGTTGCAGAGGCACCCGCACCAAAGGAAGCACCCATATCAGCACCTTTACCCTGCTGCAGCATAACCAAGGCAATCAGCCCGATAGCAACCAGCAAGAAAACAACTAAAAGAGCTTCATTCATATGTCGTACCTATGTCCTTGTGGGGTTTACCACGATTTACATGGTTACCTTATACCGCACTACCTACTCAAACAGGCTAATCACCTGACTGAGCGGGTCTGAATACTAACCAAACCACATCTGATACGCAAGGTTAATTTCAATAATCAGAATCACTTGAAGAAAAAAACAACAAATTAACCAGCGTATTTCACTGCATCAGCAATACGATGGGCCAAAGCAGTGACTTGTACATCATCTTCACCCTCTACCATGACACGAATCAATGGCTCAGTACCAGATTTACGTAACAATACCCGTCCACGGCCATTTAATTCAGCTTCAACAGATTTAGTAGTATTAATTACACTTTCCGATTTAAGTGGATCGTGTGAACCGGAGAAACGAACATTTACCAGCACCTGCGGCAAAAGTTTCATACCACTACACAGATCGTGCAAACTCATATGGTTACGTACCATAGCACTCAGAATCTGAAGGCCAGCAACAATGCCATCACCCGTAGTTGTTTTATCCAGTAAAATAACATGACCAGAGTTTTCGGCCCCTAAACGCCAGCCTTCTTCCTGCAATTTTTCCAGCACATAACGGTCACCCACTTTAGCACGCAAAAATGGGATACCAAGCTGCTTCAATGCTAATTCCAATCCCATATTACTCATCAATGTACCAACAACGCCACCACGCAGTTGCCCTTGTCTCAGTGCTTCACGGGCAATGATATAAAGGATCTGGTCGCCATCAACTTTCTGCCCCAAATGGTCAACCATAATAACGCGATCACCATCACCATCGAATGCCAAACCAACATCTACTTTCTCTTCTACAACACGTTGCTGCAACAAACGAACATCGGTAGCACCACACTTTTCATTAATATTGATACCGTTTGGTTCACAACCAATCGTCACAACATCAGCCCCTAGTTCTCTGAGTACATTTGGAGCAATGTGGTAAGTCGCACCGTTAGCGCAATCAAGTACAATTTTCAAGCCATTAAGACTTTGCTCACTTGGAAATGTACCTTTACAGAATTCGATATAACGACCAGCAGCATCAACAATACGATTTGCGCGTCCCAACTCTGCGGATTCCACACAAGTCAGTGGCTTTTCCATTTCAGCCTCAATCGCTTCTTCCACATCATCCGGCAATTTCGTACCATCAATAGAGAAGAATTTAATACCGTTATCATAATAAGGATTATGAGAAGCAGAGATAACAATTCCAGCTTCAGCACGGAAAGTTCGGGTCAGATAAGCAACAGCAGGTGTTGGCATAGGACCAGTGAACGAAGCAGATAAACCAGCCGCAGCTAAACCTGCTTCTAAAGAAGATTCCAGCATATAACCAGAAATACGGGTATCCTTACCGATAATGATCTTACGAGAACCATGACGAGCCAGTACCTTACCCGCAGCCCAGCCAAGCTTTAACACAAAATCTGGCGTAATTGGGCTATCGCCCACTTTGCCACGAATACCATCGGTACCAAAGTATTTGCGGTTACTCATAATTTCTTTTCTTCCTTTGCTGAAAGTGTTGCTCCGACAATTTGCATTGCCTGCACGGTTTCTTTGACATCATGCACCCGGATAATTTGCGCTCCTTGCATAGCTGCGATAACAGCGCAAGCCACACTCCCGGCAACCCTTTCTTGTGGCGGCACATGAAGCAACTGACCTATCATGGATTTACGTGACATTCCTGCCAGCACAGGTAAACCAAATTGATGAAATTGGTTTAAATGTGCTAGTAACTGATAATTATGCATCAAGTTCTTGCCAAACCCGAAGCCAGGATCAAGAACAAGTTTATCTTTTGTTATCCCTGCCACCATACAACGTTCAATTTGTTCAGTAAAAAATTGTTTCACTTCACCTAACAAATTTTCATAATGCGGTGCATCCTGCATCGTCCTCGGCTGGCCTTTCATATGCATCAAGCAAACGGGCAAACCAGATTTAGCTACGCTTTCCAAAACACCAGGCTCTTGCAATGCACGAATATCATTAATTAAATGGGCGCCAGCTTTTGCTGACTCACTTATCACCAATGCTTTCGAGGTATCAACAGAAATCCAGATATTAAATCGTTGAGCTAAAGCCTCAATAACCGGAACAACACGATCCACTTCTTCTTGTTCACTGACTTCATCAGCTCCCGGACGGGTAGATTCCCCACCGATATCAATGATCGCAGCTCCTTCATTAATCATCTTTTCAGCATGTCGTAAGGCCATATCCAGAGTATTATGAGCCCCACCATCAGAAAATGAATCTGGAGTCACATTCAAAATACCCATTATTTGTGGACGTGCAAGATCGAGAACATTATCTCTGGCTCTGAGTTTCATGTTGGACTACCTTCAATGTCAAAACCCCAGGACTTACCTGGGGTTTCATGAATATATCAATCAGACTACGAAACAATGGAACAATTACTGATCTTTATTTCCTGACGGCCCTACTTGCTCACCACCTTGCGCCAATGTATTGATATCATCAGTTGGTTTTGCAGTCTGTGGAGGAGGTGTATTACCTGTTGGGCGACTGTTATTATTGCTGCCGTTATCACTTTCCCATCCTGCTGGCGGGCGCACATTCGTACGATTCATTAAGTCATCGATCTGAGGTGCATCAATAGTCTCGTACTTCATCAATGCATCTTTCATCGAATGCAGGATATCAAGGTTATCCATCAGAATATGACGGGCACGTTGATAGTTATGGTCAATAATTGCCTTAACTTCCTGATCGATCAGACGAGCAGTTTCATCGGACATATGTTTAGCTTTTGCAACTGAACGCCCGAGGAACACTTCCCCTTCTTCCTCCGCATAGAGCAATGGGCCGAGTTTTTCCGAGAAACCCCACTGTGTTACCATGTTACGGGCTATTGATGTTGCAACTTTGATATCGTTAGATGCGCCAGTAGAAACACTGTCTGGACCATAAATAATCTCTTCTGCCAGACGACCCCCGTATAAGGTTGAGATCTGGCTTTCCAGTTTCTGGCGGCTAGCGCTGATCTGATCCCCTTCCGGTAGGAAAAAAGTCACACCCAAAGCGCGACCACGCGGAATAATGGTAACTTTATGAACAGGATCATGCTCAGGAACCAGACGGCCAATAATGGCATGGCCTGCTTCATGATAAGCAGTTGATTCTTTTTGCTCTTCCGTCATCACCATGGAACGGCGTTCTGCGCCCATCATGATTTTGTCTTTCGCTTTTTCGAATTCAACCATAGAAACTACGCGTCTGTTACCACGGGCAGCAAACAAAGCAGCTTCGTTCACTAGGTTAGCCAAATCAGCACCAGAGAATCCCGGAGTACCGCGAGCAATGACAGAAGCATCAACATCAGTATCCAGGGGAACCCGGCGCATATGAACCTTCAGAATCTGCTCGCGGCCACGTACGTCTGGCAAACCAACAACAACCTGACGGTCAAAACGACCAGGACGCAACAACGCAGGATCAAGTACGTCGGGGCGGTTAGTCGCGGCAATAACGATAATACCTTCGTTGCCTTCAAAACCATCCATCTCAACTAGCATCTGGTTCAGAGTCTGCTCACGTTCATCGTGGCCCCCTCCTAAACCAGCGCCACGCTGACGGCCCACCGCATCAATCTCATCAATAAAGATGATACAAGGTGCTGCTTTCTTCGCCTGTTCGAACATATCACGAACACGGGATGCACCAACACCAACAAACATTTCAACAAAGTCAGAACCAGAGATAGTAAAGAACGGCACTTTCGCTTCACCAGCAATTGCTTTTGCCAGTAAAGTCTTACCCGTACCCGGAGGCCCAACCATCAGAATACCTTTCGGAATTTTTCCACCCAACTTCTGGAAGCGGCCTGGCTCTCGCAGATATTCCACCAATTCACCAACTTCCTCTTTCGCTTCGTCGCAACCAGCAACATCGGCAAAAGTGGTTTTAATCTGATCTTCTGTCAGCATACGGGCCTTACTTTTACCAAAAGACATTGCCCCTTTACCGCCGCCGCCCTGCATCTGACGCATGAAGAAAATCCAGACCCCAATAAGCAGTAACATCGGGAACCAGGAAATGAAAATAGAAGTTAGCAGACTTGGTTCCTCTGGGGGTTCACCAACCACTTTTACGCTTTTATTCAGTAACGTATCTAGCAGTTTTTCATCCTGTACTGGTAGGTAAGTGGTGTATCTGCTGTTATCTTTCCTACTAACGTTAATTTCACGACCTGTGATACGAACTTCGCGCACCTGATCCTGGGCTAATTCATTGATGAAGGTAGAGTAATCCACCCTACGACTATTGGAATCGCTGGGACCAAAACTCTGGAATAACGACATCAGCACAACTGCGATAACTAACCAGAGAATCAGGTTTTTCGCCATGTCACTCAAGGGATTAACCTCATATTACAACTGTGTTAACAAATAGCATTCAGGGTACTATAGTTTCCGCCCTGTCGCTACAATGTATACTTCACGCGATCGTGCCCGCGAAGCGTCTGGCTTACGAATTTTCACGTTCGTAAATAGGGAGCGAATTTCCCTCAGGTATTCATCAAAGCCCTCTCCCTGAAACACTTTGACAATAAAACTCCCCCCGGGGGCCAGCACATCACGACACATATCCAACGCCAATTCAACCAGATACATGGATCGAGGAATATCGACCGCAGGTGTTCCGCTCATATTGGGTGCCATATCCGACATGACGACCTGGACTTTGTTATCACCAACTCGCTCAAGCAATGTTTTCAATACAAATTCATCACGAAAATCACCCTGAAGGAAATCGACGCCAACAATGGGATCCATCGGTAAAAGATCACAGGCAATCACTCGCCCATTATCACTAATTTGACTCACTGCGTACTGAGACCATCCACCAGGAGCTGCGCCTAAATCGACAACGGTCATGCCAGGTTTAAAAATTTTGTCAGTTTGTTGAATTTCATCAAGTTTAAACCAAGCGCGAGAACGAAGCCCTTTTTTCTGTGCTTGCAGAACATATTTATCACTAAAGTGTTCTTGTAACCAGCGACTGGAGCTTGCCGAACGTTTTTTATTGGCCATTGTCCTTTCCAACTATACTACGAATAAAGAGCCAGATATCTATTGCTCCATACACCAAAACCACAACACACTATTTTATGGTGATAGAGATGAGATGGCGGTAGAATGCCCCGTTTTCAATCCTAACTAAGCAAAAAAACAATGGCCCTTAACAAAAAACAAGTACAACACCTGAAAAGTCTCGCTCACCCGCTAAAACCTGTCGTCATGATTGGTAATAACGGCCTGACCGAGGGTGTGTTGGCCGAAATTGAACAAACGCTGTCACACCATGAGCTTATCAAAGTCAAAATCGCAGGCGAAGATCGTGAAACCAAAAATTTGATCGCCGATGCAATTGTCCGCGAGACCGGTGCATATAATGTGCAAATTATCGGTAAAACTCTAGTTCTTTACCGCCAATCGGAAGAACGCAAAATTATTTTACCTAAATAATCAAACCACATTTATATAAAATGCGGTGCGCATATTATGATAAAAAAGGCCATATCCGGCCTTTTTTACTTTCTCCACGATCCTTGTGCAACTTTACCTAACGTAAATCAATAGCAACAGGCCAATCCTGAAGTTAAATATATTCAACTTTCAGGATTTCATATTCAACTTCACCACCTGGTGTTTTGATAATAACAACGTCATCAACTTCTTTACCTATCAAACCGCGGGCAATTGGTGAATTTACTGAGATTAAATTTTCTTTAATATCCGCCTCATCATCACCCACAATCCGGTAAGTCTGCTCTTCATCAGTATTAACATTCAAAACCGTAACTGTAGCCCCAAAAATAACACGTCCAGCCTTGGGCATTTTTGTGACATCAATCACTTGTGCATTAGAAAGCTTAGCTTCGATTTCCTGAATACGGCCTTCGCAGAAACCTTGTTGTTCACGAGCAGCATGATACTCAGCGTTTTCTTTCAGATCACCATGTTCACGCGCTTCAGCAATGTCTGAAATAATTTTTGGACGGCGTACGTTCTTTAGATAATCTAGCTCTTCGCGCAACTTATCCGAGCCACGTACCGTCATTGGAATCTGTTTCATTTATTAATCCTCTAAATCTTTCCTGAGCAAAAAACCAGCATCATCCTGATGTTTTCAGATAACAGCACAATGAGCACACCTTGTCGGGCGGGCTTCCAGACAATAAACAATAGTGCAAACCATAGGACTACCCAGAGTTCACAATCATATTTTACATATTAATATATCATTCTAACGTAGACTTAGTGATGGGTCATCGTTTACTTTTCCCCACTTTGCGCCTTAGTATTGTGGTATGTCTACATCCATATGCGAAATTTATGTCCTTCTTTAAAATTGCCAGCAGATTAGTTTGCGTTACCGCTCTGTATTTGACTACACCTAACGCAAACGCCACACTTGTTGAGGAATATACGAAATATCTGCCTGATGGTACCAATCTGGCATTAATCGCTCAAAAAGCAGGCGCCAGTTCCCCATTAATTGATTATCACGGGCAGCAAATGGCTCTACCAGCAAGTACGCTGAAAGTTGTCACCGCGCTTGCAGCATTATTACAACTGGGAAAAGACTATCGCTTTATCACCACATTGGAAAGTAATGGCAAAATTTCAAACGGTATTTTAAAAGGGAATTTGATCGCTCGTTTTGTCGGAGATCCAACGCTGACCCGCCAACAACTTCGCAATATGGTTACAGTATTGAATCAAGCCGGCGTGAAAAAAATTGACGGTGATCTTTTAATAGATGTTTCCGCTTTTTCCAGCCACGATAAGGCTCCCGGTTGGGTATGGAATGATATGACCCAATGTTTTAGTGCGCCGCCTGCCGCCGCAATCGTGGATCGAAATTGTTTTTCCGTTTCACTATATAGCGCAGAACGTCCCGGTGATACTGCATTCATCCGTGTCGCATCCTTTTATCCAGTGAATATGTTCAGTGAAGTCAAAACATTGGCAAAAGGCGCTCCTGAAAGCCAGTACTGTGAATTAGATGTCGTTCCAGGAGAACTCAACCGTTTCATACTTACCGGATGCCTTACTCAACGCAGTGAACCATTGCCACTGGCTTTCGCAATTCAGAACGGAACTAGCTATGCGGGGGCAATTCTCAAAAACGAACTGCAAATTGCTGGAATTGAAATCACAGGTAACCTCAAACGCCAAAGCTTACCAACTGAGCCGGGTAAAATTTTGGTTCAGAATCAATCCGCACCATTACATGATCTGCTGAAAGTCATGCTGAAAAAATCTGACAATATGATCGCGGATACCGTATTCAGGACAATAGGCCGACAGCACTTTGATATACCAGGAACCTGGCGTTCAGGCTCTGATGCGGTACGGCAAGTATTGAAACAAAAAGCAGGTATCGATCTGGGAAATACCGTGATGGTAGATGGCTCAGGATTATCCCGCCATAATCTGATTACCCCCGCAACCATGATGGAAGTATTACAATTTATTGCTCAACATGATCAAGAATTAGATTTCATTTCCATGCTGCCATTAGCTGGTCATGACGGTACTCTAAGATACCGAGGAGGATTGGATGAAGCAGGAGTAAACGGGAAAGTTTCGGCTAAAACCGGTGCCCTGCAAGGAGTGTATAATCTGGCTGGCTTTATAACCACGGCTAGCGGTCAGCGAGTTGCCTTCGTGCAGTTTATTTCTGCTTATGCCGTACCGCCAAAAGAGCACCGCAGCCGGCGGGTTCCTCTGGTCCGATTCGAAAGTCGGCTATATAAAGATTTATATCAACAAAACTAATAAAATCGGCGCCACAAATAAGTGGCGCCCTTAACTGCAATGAGAGAGACCGAAGAATCAGCGTTTATAAATTACTTCAATACCTTCGTCGTCATCTTCATCCCAATCGTCATCCCAGTCATCGTCTACTTCCGAAACCTGTTCTAATTGCTCTTTATGGTAATCATCCCACATGAATTCAACTTTCTCAGGTTGAGCTCCATCTTCTGTTGTACTCATATTACGAGGTTTGGTTTTCATAAACTCCATAATATCCCAACAAAGCTCTTTAACACCCAGACGATTTATCGCTGAGATCATGTAAAAATTGCCTTCCCAACCTAATTCATCAGCAATAGCTTGTGCACGCTGTTTGGCTTCTTCTGGCTCTAACAGATCAACTTTATTGAATACCAACCAACGTGGTTTTTCTGCCAATTTTTCGCTGTATTGCTGTAACTCATTGACAATAATCCGGGCATTTTCGACAGGATCTGATTCATCAACAGGACAAATATCGATTAGGTGCAGCAATACCCGGCAACGTTCCAGATGTTTCAAAAAGCGAATACCCAAGCCAGCGCCATCGGAAGCACCTTCAATGAGCCCTGGAATATCAGCAACCACGAAACTTTGTTCGTTATCCATCCTTACTACACCCAAGCTGGGTACCAGAGTGGTAAATGGATAATCTGCAACTTTCGGTTTAGCAGCAGAAACAGCACGGATAAATGTAGATTTCCCTGCATTTGGCATCCCCAGCATACCAACATCTGCTAACAGCATCAGTTCCAGCATCAATTCACGGGTTTCACCTGAAGTCCCCATCGTTCTTTGACGAGGAGCCCGGTTAACAGAAGATTTAAAGCGGGTATTGCCAAGCCCGTGGAATCCACCTTTCGCTACCATTAGACGCTGTTCATGACGAGTCATGTCGCCCAGAATCTCACCGGTTGCCACATCACGGACACGCGTACCAACAGGCACTTTAATCGTAATATCCTGACCACGCTTACCTGTACAATCACGGCTCTGACCATTTTGCCCACGTTCCGCCCGAAAAGACTTTTCAAAACGATAGTCAATCAGTGTGTTAAGATTTTCATCTGCTAGCAGATAAACATCTCCACCATCTCCACCATCCCCACCGTCTGGCCCACCTTTCGGAATATATTTTTCACGACGGAAGCTGACACAACCATTGCCACCATCCCCCGCAACAACCAGTATTCTGGCTTCATCTACAAATTTCATATTTTTTCTCCGTATGATAGCCATTACAGTGCTGGATGGCTGTGTTACCCAGAGATGGCGTACTTTAGAATATAAAAAGCCCCGCAACACATGCAGGGCTTCTGATTCGGTGTATAACTCGAAAAACTTATTCAGCTTCGATGCTGATAAATTTGCGGTTTTTCGGGCCTTTAACTTCGAATTTAACTTTTCCGTCAGCTAATGCGAACAGGGTGTGATCACGACCACAACCAACGTTATTGCCAGCGTGGAATTTAGTACCACGTTGACGAACAATGATGCTGCCTGCTAATACAGACTCGCCACCAAAACGTTTTACACCCAGACGTTTGCTTTCAGAATCGCGGCCATTACGAGTTGAGCCGCCAGCCTTTTTGTGTGCCATTAATCTGCTCTCCTAAATCTTAAGCGATGACAGTGATTTTAACATCGGTGAACCACTGACGGTGGCCTTGCTGCTTACGGCTGTGTTTACGACGACGAAATTTAACAATTTTAATTTTCTCACCACGACCGTGGGCAACGACTTCAGCTTTGATTTTAACGCCTTCAACGACAGGAGCGCCGATTTTGATGTCATCACCATTAGCGACCATCAGAACCTGGTCAAACTCAACAGTTTCACCCGTTGCGATGTCTAGCTTTTCCAGGCGAATTGTTTGACCTTCGCTGACTCGGTGTTGTTTACCACCACTTTGGAAAACCGCGTACATATAAACTCCGCTTTCCGCACGCCCCCTTAAATATCATTCCAGAGCGCACTATAAATATTCATAATAGGGCGCGAATTCTACGCAAAAAAGCCTAAGAAGACAAGAGCAGAATTAGAGCAGATGATAAAAAAACATAGTTGCTGAATTGTCATTTATTTAGACTGTTTTTCGAGTACAATCAAGACACAGCAATAACTATTTTAATGTTAATATGAACACAGCTCTGCATTAAAACCCATAGCCGAAAAAATATGAATTTAGAATCCATTATCAAGCTAACCGCTGATGATATGGCAGCGGTAAATGAAACCATTCTTAGTCAGTTGAATTCTGACGTTACTCTCATCAATCAGCTGGGCTACTACATAATCAGTGGTGGTGGAAAACGCATTCGCCCAATCATTGCCATCCTAGCTAGCAGAGCATTAGGTTATCAGGGTGATAAGCATATTACTGTTGCTGCATTAATTGAATTTATCCACACAGCGACTCTGTTACATGATGATGTAGTGGATGAATCAGACATGCGACGTGGCAAAGCAACGGCCAATGCCATGTTTGGTAATGCAGCAAGCGTGCTGGTTGGTGACTTTATATACACACGCTCTTTCCAGATGATGACAGCTCTTAACTCTATGCGAGTTCTTAAATTGATGTCAGAGGCAACCAATGTTATCGCTGAAGGCGAAGTTTTACAGTTGATGAACTGTAATGATCCAAATATTTCCGAAGATGATTATATGCGGGTGATTTACAGTAAAACAGCCCGATTGTTTGAAGTCGCCGCGCACTCTTCCGCAATTCTTTCTAATGCCACCCCAGAGCAGGAAATGGCTTTACAAAATTACGGACGTTATTTAGGCACTGCATTCCAGTTAATTGATGATTTACTGGATTATAATGCTGACAGCGATACATTAGGCAAAAACACCGGTGATGATCTTAACGAAGGTAAACCGACATTGCCCTTACTACACGCTATGGATCATGGTACTCCAGAACAATCGGCACTTATCCGTGAAGCAATTGAAAAAGGGAATGGCCGCCATTTACTCGAAACCGTACTGACAACCATGAAACAGTGCGGTTCACTGGAATATACCCGTAAACGAGCAGAAGAAGAAGCAGATAAAGCAATAGCTGCTTTGCAGGCGCTGGAAAACTCCCCATACAAGCAAGCACTCGTGGGGTTAGCCCATATTGCCGTACAACGCCTTTCTTAATCGATAGAACGAAACCTGGGGTTAATCTGACTCCAGGTTTTTCTCTGCGTCTTCAACACCTACATCAATATAACCAATAAGTTTTGCGAGCCCCTCCCGAAGAATAAATTTCACAATTTTTTCCCGCTCAACTTTAGTTAATTGATAGTAAGCCTCAATCCAAATTAAGAATGGGTCTTGCCGTTTGTTTGCATAATCAATAGTGTTTTCCCCTACGGATAGCACATTAAGTACATCTTCAGGCAAACTATTTATATGATATTCAAGAGCCTTGCCCTGAACACCGCGTTTACGTCTATATTCCCATCCTTCCCGCCTTGCCATCAGATTTATTCCCTGTGGCGAAGAAGGAAGTCCGGCAATACCAACCAGCTCTTTAGCTGAGTACCATTCTTTTTTCATACTTTTCTTCTCACTTTGCACCGGGATAATGAAGAAGAATCCAAGTTAGTTGGCATTTTTAATTTCCAAAAATGGGTTAAATAACAGAAATTTTTTCTAAAAAACTTCTGATACCATCCCGTAAAATCATGGCTATCACAGCCTGTTTCTCAGATTCTGATAACTGATGAAAAGCACCAACCCAAATCGATAAAGGATCTTGCTTCTGTACCTGATACTCAGAAGATGATTCATGAAGCTCCAAGGCTGTAATGGTCGTTTCCGGGAAACAGGAGTAGTGATACTCGACTGCTTTACCTTGTACACCTTGTCTTTTCTGACATAACCACTCCTCCCGTTTTGCTCTGGCATTAACTCCTTGTGGTGATCCAGGCAACTCACCCACGCCGATTAACTCCTTGGCCGAATACCACTCTTTTTTCATCGCGTTTCTCTATTTTTGTAACCAAGTTCAAAAAAGAAGCTTTTAAGAAAAAAATTGGAAATATTTTTAGAAAAATAATGCTATTTTATTTCTCAATAACAGGTTTAAGTTCGTTATTACTCTCATGCGTACCTGTTATTTATACCACTAATATGGCATCAAATTTAATAAAAATAAGGATTAAAAATGATTTCAAGGAAATCTGATTGGCATCCTGCCGATATAATTGCAGCTTTACGCAAGCGGGGAACAACTTTAGCTGAAGTATCACGCAGAGCCGGGCTCAGCTCATCGACCTTAGCGAATGCACTATCTCGCCCGTGGCCAAAGGGAGAATGGATAATTGCAAATTATCTAGGAATACACCCTTCAGAAATTTGGCCAAGTCGTTATTTTGATCCAAATACTGGAGAATTATTAGAAAGGAAAGTACGTGAACAAACAAATAATTAGCTAACGAATTACATGAGTTAAATAAAAACCGCTGGTATAGCGAATTACCAGCGGTTTTATTGTTTCATAGATATATATTGTTTATTTATAAAATATATTAATTAGTTATTAATAAATTTTTCGCCTAATTCTATATCTTTTCTCAATACATCTAGCATGCCTTCCAGTGCTTTCTGTTCAAAATCACTCAGCTCACCAATATCCAAACGCTCTTCTACGCCATTTTTACCCAAACGAACCGGCTGAGCGAAGAAACGAGCATATTTGCCATCACCTTCAACATAAGCACATTCCACAACATCACTTTCACCTTGTAAGCCACGGACCAAAGAGAGACCCAAACGAGCCGCAGCTTGCCCCATGGACAGAGTTGCAGATCCTCCCCCCGCCTTAGCTTCAACGACTTCTGTACCGGCATTCTGAATACGATTAGTTAAGGCAGCCACCTCTTCATCAGTAAAGCTCACACCAGGGATCTGAGATAACAGGGGCAGGATTGTCACACCAGAATGACCACCGATAACGGACACTTCGATTTCCTGTGGTTTTTTACCTTTCAATTCAGCAACGAAAGTATTAGAACGGATAGCATCCAGGGTTGTGACACCAAACAGGCGGTTTTTGTCATATACACCCGCTTTTTTCAGCACTTCGGCTGCAATAGCTACAGTTGTGTTGACTGGGTTAGTAATAATCCCAATCAGTGCTTTCGGGCAAGTTTTAGCCACTTGTTCTACCAAGTTACGAACGATCCCCGCATTAACATTAAACAGATCTGAACGATCCATGCCTGGTTTACGGGCAACCCCCGCGGAAATCAATACAACATCTACTCCTTCCAACGCTGGAGTTGCATCTTCACCAGCAAAGCCTTTAATTTTCACTTCCGTTGGAATGTGGCTCAGATCAACAGCCACCCCAGGTGTTACTGGAGCGATATCATATAAAGAGAGTTCTGAACCTGAAGGAAGCTGGGTTTTTAGTAGAAGAGCAAGAGCCTGACCAATACCACCGGCTGCACCGAGAACTGCAACTTTCATCCTGATACTCCTTAAATCGTTTATACTTTAAAATACTGTAAATTCATCTAGTTAAGAACCATAGATTACTGCGTTTTTGAAAACAATCTGTTAACAGCCAAATTGTGGACTTACGCTCTAATAGTGGGACGCAAAAGTCGCCGTATTCTAGGCAAAATGCTTATCTGTTAATGAGATAACGGACACTATTTTGAGAATTTCCCTATGATTTTACGAAATAATCGGCTAAATACCTTACACCCAACAACAACGCCAAACAACATCATTTGATTAACAATATATTTACCTGATAACCAGCTAAAAAAAGCAAATTTCCATATTCATATTTTATGAATTTATATATAACATAAGACCAATTTTGCACGGTTCAAATTGGCTATAAAATCATTATTATTGCATAAAAATTCATTTATATGCATAATAAAAGCTTCATAGCTGATTGAATATGGTGAAATATGCGCACTCCCTCTAAACAGGAAGATTTAGTAAAAGCTTTCAAGGCGTTATTGAAAGAAGAAAAATTTAGTTCTCAAGGTGAAATTGTCACTGCTTTACTGGAAGAAGGTTTTGAGAACATTAACCAATCCAAAGTCTCTAGAATGCTCACTAAATTTGGTGCTGTTCGCACCCGTAATGCTAAAATGGAGATGGTTTACTGTCTGCCTGCCGAGCTTGGTGTTCCTACTGCTACTAGCCCACTAAAAAATCTAGTACTGGATGTTGATTACAACCATCCTATAGTTGTGATTCGCACAAGCCCTGGTGCTGCTCAACTTATTGCTCGTCTGCTAGATTCTCTTGGTAAATCAGAAGGTATACTCGGCAGTATCGCAGGTGATGACACCATCTTCGTTACACTCACCAGAGATTCCACAACAGAACAGCTGCGTGGAGCCATCCTTGGGTTGTTCGAGCAAGAGCTTTAAATGAACGCGCCAACATGGCGCGATTCATTTTCCTGCTGCCATTCTCAGGATTGATCAGCTTTTTTATTCAGCTTAGAGAGTAATTTTTCATGAATATCACCAAACTCTCCATTACTCATAACCAGAATATGATCCCCCTGCTGCGCCTTATCAACAATCATATGCACCAGTGAATCTATATCAGCACTCCAATACGCAGGCTGAACACAGTGATCTGCAATTTCTGATACGTGCCATTTAATATTAGCTGGCTGGAATAAGAATACTTCATCCGCACGCCCCAACGCTGGTGCGATCTCATTCTTACTCACACCCATTTTCATCGTATTTGAACGCGGTTCCAGTACGGTAATAATACGGGCTGTTCCTCCAACCTTACTACGCAGGGCCTCGAGTGTTGCCAGAATTGCTGTCGGGTGATGAGCAAAATCATCATAAACAGTAACGCCGTTTTCCTCACCACGTAGTTCAAGGCGACGACGGGCATTAATAAATTCACTTAAAGCACAACAGGCATCTGCTGGCTGGACACCAACATGATGTGCAGCGGCAATTGCAATCAGCCCATTGCGCATATTATGTTCACCCACCAGCGACCAGTTCACTTCTCCAACAACTTTACCACCATAAAACACCTGATAATTACGGCTGTCCGTACTGATCTTTTTTGCCTGCCAGTTACCGGTTTCACCCACTAGTTCCAACTCACTCCAACAGCCCATAGACAAAACCTGTTTCAGGTTAATATCGTTATCTGGGACAAGGATCTTACCACTACCCGGAACGATCCTGACAAGATGATGGAACTGTCTTTGAATAGCAGCCAGATCGCCAAAAATATCGCCATGATCGAATTCCAGATTGTTCATGATCAGCGTACGTGGGCTGTAATGCACAAACTTAGATCGTTTATCAAAAAAAGCACTGTCATACTCATCAGCTTCTATTACAAAAAACGGGCTTTCCCCGATCTGAGCTGATGTTTCAAAATTCCCCGGAACACCACCGATTAAGAAACCTGGTTTATAACCACAAGCTTCCAAAATCCAGGCTAACATACCTGCGGTTGTTGTCTTGCCATGCGTCCCTGCAACCGCCAGCACCCAACGTTCTGGTAAAACAGAATCATGCAGCCATTGTGGGCCAGAAGTATAAGGGAGCCCACGCTCCAGCACAGCTTCCACACAAGGATTCCCACGGCTCATAATGTTACCGATGATGACCATATCTGGCGCAGAATCCAACTGTGCCGGGTCATATCCCTGAATCAGATTAATCCCATGTTTTTCCAGTAAAGTACTCATTGGTGGATAAACATTGGCATCAGAACCAGTCACTTCATGACCAAGAGAACGAGCCAAAATTGCCAGTCCACCCATAAAAGTGCCGCAGATACCAAGAATATGAATACGCATTGATTTCCTATTCCATAGCATAAAGTTAGCCACTATTCTAACCATCAAAAGCAAGATAAGAAATGGAATAGCCTATGAATCATGCCTTTCTTTGGCTAAACTGCCCGCGTAAGAGTGCAATGGACACTCTAAAACCACTATCAAATCACATTCAGGACTTTCGTCATGAAAACATTAGGCGAATTCATCGTCGAAAAGCAGCATGATTTTTCTCACGCTACGGGTGAACTTACTGCATTACTTTCCGCTATTAAGCTCGGAGCAAAAATCATTCACCGTGATATCAACAAAGCCGGTTTAGTGGATATTTTAGGCACCAGCGGTGTGTCCAATGTCCAAGGCGAAGTGCAAATGAAACTGGACCTGTATGCTAATGAAAAACTCAAAGCAGCACTGAAAGCACGCGGTGAAGTTGCCGGTATCGCTTCCGAGGAAGAAGACGACATCGTTATTTTCGAAGGCGACCGCGCTGAAAATGCAAAATATGTTGTTTTGATGGACCCATTGGATGGTTCTTCAAATATTGATGTAAACGTTTCCGTTGGTACTATCTTCTCTATCTACCGCCGTATTACACCTGTTGGCAAACCCGTCACTGAAGAAGATTTCCTGCAACCGGGTAACCGCCAAGTCGCAGCCGGATATGTTGTTTATGGCTCTTCAACTATGCTGGTCTATACAACCGGCTGTGGTGTGCACGCCTTTACTTACGATCCATCTCTTGGGGTGTTCTGCTTGTCCCATGAAAAAGTACAGTTCCCTTCAAAAGGCAATATGTACTCCATCAACGAAGGGAACTACATCAAATTCCCTATGGGAGTAAAGAAATATATCAAATATTGTCAGGAACAGGATGAAGCGACTCAACGCCCGTATACTACTCGTTATATCGGTTCACTGGTTGCTGATTTCCACCGCAATTTACTGAAAGGCGGCATCTACATTTACCCAAGCACCGCCAGCCACCCATCAGGAAAATTACGCCTGCTGTATGAATGTAACCCAATGGCATTCCTAGCCGAACAAGCTGGTGGTAAAGCCAGTGATGGCGCCAACCGCATTCTGGATATCATTCCATCCAAACTGCATCAGCGCATACCTTTCTTTGTGGGTAGTAAATCGATGGTGGAAAAAGCAGAGAGTTTTATGGCTGAGTTCCCTGATGAATAATTTCATCGGTTAATTACGGATAAGCGGCGGGATTTTTCGTCGCTTTTTTAATTTTAACTAATGAGGCTAAAATATCCCAACTATCCTTTGTCATAAATCTCTCAACAACGTCATCCAAACATTCCACAAAAAACGCAAAATGTTCGTCAGATGATTCTTTAAAATCTATGGTCACCAACTGGTAACCCAAGCCACCTCGAAGAAGTGAACGATACTATTGTGTGATTTACGTTATAGTGATGAATTACTTTATTACTGATTGGTAACCACCTAACAGATCACCTTCAATAAAATGGCGACTACACAAAATCGTGCGCAGACTTGAGGAGTAGTCACCACTTCTGTTAGATATGAAAAATTCGCCCATCTCCAGTTGGGAGTTCTACGGTTAAGCTGAGTTTGCCTCCCATAGCTTCAACATAACGCTTTAACGTAGCTAGTTTTATATCATTACCCCGTTGCTCTATTTGCGTAATTGCAGGCTGACTAACACCTAAACTGTCCGCTAGTTTTTTCTGAGAGATATTCAACTCTTCTCTCATCAGTTGCAAACCAGTTTCTAAAATCACTTCATCAGCCATCTGTTTTATATCTGCTCGATCTTCAACAGAAAATTCTCGTATC
Source organism: Photorhabdus sp. CRCIA-P01 (assembly GCF_003545805.1). Lineage (GTDB taxonomy): Bacteria > Pseudomonadota > Gammaproteobacteria > Enterobacterales > Enterobacteriaceae > Photorhabdus > Photorhabdus antumapuensis. Next base: position 120,982 of record NZ_NMQR01000002.1, read on the forward strand.
TTATCTTTAAGAGTTTTCATTTTTACCCTCCAAACTCGCTAAGTGAGCTTCATACTCAGCATCAGCCACCGGGATCATTTCTTTGTAAAAATGCTTTTCGTTCCCTGTCTTATCACCAGCACATAGAACAATAGCCCGTCTTAATGGGTCAAAAGCAAAAAATGCTCTTATTGGCCTCCCCTTACACTGAATTCTTAACTCTTTCATATTGCTAAATTTTGAACCATACAAAGAGTCAACAGCAGGGCGGCCTAGTTGAGGACCAAACACTTCTAACACACTAAGATTTGCCAATATTTTTTTCTGGGTGCTGATATCTTGCTCATCAAGCCAATCTTCAAATCGACGAGTTAAAATTATAGTCCACACAACAACCTCATAAGTCATGACTTATAATAACATAATATAACCCACAACTTATATATCAATATGTAAATACAAAAAATGCCCCTATACAGGCTAACTGCACCTTTGTCATGTGTGGTAATGAGCATGTCACTGGTTATTATGCTCTCGCTAGTGGCAGTGTTAAACGACCTTTTGCTCTAGGTTTTATAGCAAGGAATGAATTATGGTTGAACCAACTCCTGTGATCGTGCCAGGTAGGGATAGTGATTACCAGAAACGTGGGTTAAGAGCAGCTTTATTAAAAGTTCCATCTCAATAGATTATCAATTGCACTTTTAAAAAAATTATCCTAAAAATTTCAGTATATACAGCAAGATTATATACCAGTCCAAATAGCAGGGAAAATCGGACCTTATCGAGAGCTAAGTGGACAACCTGTATTATCCGTTAGTGACTGCACTGCGGGACTATCATCAAACTCAGAAACTGCCTCAACCAACAAGCTACTTGTCAGAAAAATGGAGAGTACTTTAAAAAATGTTTTGGCTATAATACCCCCCACTCCATTCTGGTTTGAAATAAAGGAAACTTTCATGAGCCTGAACTTAGTACCGGCAGGAAAAGAACTGCCTGAAGATATCTATGTCATTATTGAGATCCCTGCCAACGCAGATCCCATTAAATATGAAGTTGATAAAGAATCCGGTGCGCTGTTTGTAGACCGTTTTATGTCTACCGCAATGTTCTATCCATGCAACTATGGTTACATCAACAATACTCTGTCTTTGGATGGTGACCCGGTTGATGTTCTGGTTCCCACGCCATACCCACTACAACCAGGTTCTGTGATCCGTTGCCGTCCGGTTGGCGTTCTGAAAATGACTGATGAATCAGGTGAAGATGCCAAACTGGTTGCAGTTCCGCACAGCAAATTGACCAAAGAATATGATCACATTAAAGATGTGAACGATCTGCCAGAATTGCTGCGCGCTCAGATCACTCACTTCTTTGAGCACTACAAAGATCTGGAAAAAGGTAAGTGGGTTAAAGTTGATGGTTGGGATAATATCGAAGCTGCTAAAGCAGAAATTATCTCCTCTTTCGAACGTGCCGCTAAGAAATAGCTTTTCTCTGTTCAAATAATTAAAAAACCTCTGGGGAACATCACCGGCAGAGGTTTTTTAATACCATACTCCCTTTTTATGACAAAAAAGGGATTTTTATTTACTCTTCCACATGGCGCTTCAACCAATCACCGCTTTTTATCCGCCGTAAACCGGTTATTGGAAGCTGATAAAGATATATCCATGCATTGCCATACGGTGTCTGAATCAATTCCCTTACATACTCCCGCGAATTATCTTTCAAATCGTCTAATTCTGTCAGGATAGTAGAATTGATTCGATATACCTCACATTCAATACTTCCGTCACCACGGATAACCGCAGGATAATGCCCAAGGTCATATAGCTCATAGCCTTCCAGCCAATGATCACCCAACCATTGAGCATCAGTCATCCAGTGATGATTGCCCTGTTTGCGCCGTAAGCTGCCATAAACAATAATTCGCATTTTTAAAACTCAAACTGATAGAGCAAATCCAATGTCTGATCAATACCAGACACCGCTTCCAGATACAATCTAGGCATTAACCTATAACGTAAGGTTAATGTTGCCAGTGAATCAAATATACCAACACCATACTTAACTTGCAGATCTTTTGTAATCTTTCCGCTAACAACTACCTGTGATTTATCACCAACTCCCTGAGTATCCAGTGCCAAGTCGGAAACACCAAATATTTCACCGATCTTACCCACCAACTGACCACTCTGTGCAATCCCCAAACCTATTAATATTGCCGTCATCTGTGAGTTGTCCGAGTTACTACTCTCTAATCCTTCACCACGCAACAAGTAAGAAAGCGCTTCTTGTTGTGATTTAGCAGGTTCTGAGAAAATTTCTACTTTTGGCTGATCCGCCAAACCGGTCACCCTTACCCCTGCAATAACCCGCCCATCGGTAGAATCTGGATTACGGATAGCCTCAATGTTAAGCAATGGCTGATCAGGTGGGCCTGAGAACATAATCAGCCCTTTGCGAACGATCAGATCCTGCCCATAAGTATGGAAACGACCATCAAGAATATCAACTTGACCATTCAAACCTAAACCTTGTTTATCTTGAACAACCATCAGATCGCCTTTAAGTTGTGCTTTAAGACCGAAAGCACTAAGACGAACATCATCTCCTATATGAATCGTCAAGTTACTTTGAATCGGGATAGACGCTTTTTTCTGTTGTAATGGCTGAAGATTCTCATTCAATATAACTTCATCCGATGAAGCCTCAACTGTCGATTCTGGTAGCTCCTTCACGGTAATACGCGCCCAAGGAATACCAACGCTACCATCCAATTTCAGCAACTGAGGAGAAGCCTCAAACACCAGAGCAGGGCTAACATCAATTTTCACCATTGGTGGAAAAACTACTCTTAACTTGTCACCGTTAGCCGTTACTCTTGCATGCCATGCATCCACATTACGCCAGTCCGCGTCACCATTTAGGTTAAGCTGCCCCTTCGGCGTTTTAATAACACCATCGAGAACGGAACGTATTCCATCAAAACTCACACCAATTTGCCCTTGAGTAATATCAAATGGGATCCAATGACCCGAAGCTTGCAGTGCACTCAAGTCTAACCGGCCAAACAATAATGGATTTTTGGCATTTCCTCCCAGACGCAGGTTAGCATGCAAATGACCATCAGCCTTATCACCTTTCCCAAGAATCGGCTTGATTAACGCCAGTGAAATATCCTGAATATCTACATTGCCCGATAGATTACGACGCCCTGCAAGATCAGCAATCTGTACGTCACCGTCAAACTGACCATTTCCCATAATCTTAAACAGCCAATTCAGCTTTGCTGTGCCATTATTCAAGCCTGCATTGAGTGTCAGGGTCTGGAAATCTACTGGTAATGCAGTGCCATCAACCATCTGCTTAACATGCACCCCATCACCACGCAGATTAACGTTGGCCTGAGGCAATCCATTTTCCGCGCTCCATTTAACGTCGGCATTGCCACTGAATACACCTTTCAAATGTGTTTCAGGCCCCAGCAATGGCTGAATCATAGCAAGGTCCAAACGTTCAAGCACAATGGACGCGCTACCACTGGCGCCAGCTTCAATGGATTTAGGTACGCAGAGCTGCGCATGTGGATTCAGCCAACAATGAGGGCCCACAGTGACTTTCTGCTGCTGATTAAGATAATCAAGAGTTATCGCTTTAGTTAAACGCCATTCTCCAACCGGGGTGTCAAAACGGGTATTGTTAATGCTACCTTTCCATCGCTGTTGCTTACGATCAAAACTACCATTCAGTGCAAGTTGACCAGCAATCGGCTCGCCATCAATCCTTAATTGCAAGTCGTGCTGTTTCTCATTGCCCTTGGCATCCAACGTAAAATTACGGACAATCAAATCCGCTTGTTTCAACTCACTGACTTTAACAGCAAGATTCCCTTGGATCTGTTCAGCAGAACGTACATCCCCTTTCACATTCACTCGATCAATGCGCAAATCCTGCCATTTCAACCCATTAGCATTAAGATCAGCCAAAAGCCGAGGCGTTTGCACATTACCACGTAATTTCAACGTTCCATTCACGACACCGCCAAGCCCCGGTAATATGCCATCCAGCTTCGGTGCACGGATATCGCCATCCAGTTTCCACTGTTTGGATAACTGTCCCTGGAGATTCATTTTATTACGCCCTAAAGCCAGCTCGAATTGAGGAATATTCCACTGACCAGCAGCATTACCAGAAATCTTACCTTTGGCTTTTACTAAGTTCTGTTTTACGTTACCGTCCAGCGCAATTTCCGGGATCTGAAGCTGCCAACTACCACCGTGTAAACTACCACGGGTCACTATTTTGCCCTCTATTTTGGCTGGCCATTCCGGCCACTGTTTAGCAGTATTAATCCCGGAGAGTGTCAACACCGCATTCCAACTTACCGCCTTACTCCAATCTGCTACACCTACCAGTTCACTCTTTCCCTGCAAAGCAGACAGGCGCAAGCGGGTCAACTTAAACTGTTCTTCATTACCTTTGGCATCTAATACAAGTAATGCTGGCGGGACTTCACTACCATTAATACCGGAACGCAATGACAAATCATAACCACTAGCCTTACCATTAAGACGCATTTTTACATTATCAAGCTGATATTCTGGCTTCCCCGTTAAAGGCCAACTCAGTTGCTGGCTTTCAAGCATCATCCGTACTGGTAAACCTACCTTAGCCAGCTCCGCTTGAGCATCAAGTTTAGCACTGACAGGACCAGACAAATTCAGCCCTAAGCTGAGTTGCTCCAGTAAAGCGCCATTAAGCGTTACATTAACCTTTTGCCCCAGGATCTCTTGTCGACTTAGCTCACCTTTTATGACCAGTTTTATTGGCCATTGCTGTGCCAGAGTCGCGGAACCATTAATGGCGAGAGAACCTTCCGGCATTTTAACATCCAATTTATTGAGCTGAATCTGCTGCCCCTGATTGCTAAGTTGCAGCAAAAACTCATTGATTGTGATATTGGTATCACCAGTCAGCCGTAATTGCTTGCCACTGATCCCTGCAATAGTCATATCCAGTGGAATAGGCACTTCTGGTAATGTTGCCAATAGCGGCTGAGAGAACAATTTTTTCAGAATCTCTCCCAACGATTTTTCCGGTTCAGCCCCTCGTTTCGCTTTCCCCTCTGCTTCCGCTATTTTCAGCCGTTCAGAGAGAGTTTTTGGCAGCCCCACCAGCAATCCATTAATTTTTGTTGGCTTAAGCGTTAATGATTTTTGCTGCCAGTGAGCAGCGGTCCTAAATTCATCAAGGGCAAATACCGTATCATTTACAGTGACAGTGATATCTTTAACGGATAGCAAATCAAGTGAGACGGGATATGGCGTCCTCAATTCAGTTAAAGGTTCTGACTTTGGCGATGGTTCTCCCGCAGGGGACAATTGTTTAGTATTAATCGCAACTTTTACGCCTTCCGTTGTCAATGCATTAACACATAATTGACTATTTTTCAGACAGGAAAGACGCAGTGAAAGGTGGAGTTGATTCACATTGACATTAACACCGGGCATTTGGTATTTAACGCCTTTCAGGGTCAAATCACGCCAACCGCCGCTGACACTGGCTATATCCAACCCCGGTACCCAACGGGCAGCACTGTTAATCATAAAATGCAGGCCAGATTGCGTTCCTACCAACCCGGCAACAGCAAGAACCAACAAAGTCACTATCAGCAGAAAAGCAATACTGACCTTTTTAATCCATCTCATAATTCAGATCCTAACCCGATGTAAAACTGGATGTTACGGGATTCTGAATCCCCTATTGGTCTGGCAAGGTCAAACTTAATGGGCCCGACAGGAGAGGCCCAACGCACACCAACACCTACGCCGGTTTTAAAATTGCTCTTTCTAACGTCATTAATGGCTTCGCCGGTATCAACAAAAACAGCACTCCACCAATTACCTGTTACGTTATATTGGTACTCAAGCGAACCCACAATCAGTGCGGATGCACCGGTCAATTTTCCTTTATCGTCTTTAGGAGAGATTTTCTGATATCTGTAACCACGAACACTGTGATCACCACCAGCGAAAAAACGTAAGTCGGGTGGAACCTTCTCGAATGCATTGGTTTCTATCCAACCCAAATTACCCCGAGCAACAAAACGGTGATTATCCCAATAAGTTCTGATCCAAACGTTTTGCGCCTGTAACACCAAGAAATCAACATCAGAACCCCAAAGGGTATCGGAGATATCAATAGAATAGCGCTGGCTATCGCCCCAATAAGGCATTGTCCCCCCACGCTGGCGGATACGGCTAACATTTGCTCCTGGGTACAATAACATTGCCGTATTGGTGACATTAGCCTGAGTAAAGTGGCTGAGACTCCAACGCATATTGATCCCATACTGCCAACCCGTGGAAAGATCCCAATTACGGGAAAGATTTACTGTCGCGGTATCTGATACGGTATCGTTGATATCTTTACGCTTATAACCCGTCTGCAATGCGTAATATTGCTCTAACGGATTCACCTTCAGCGGCATTTTATAGGTAGCATCAACGACCTGTTCAGGTGCAGAAAGGTTGATGCTGGTGCTAAGGCTGTGTCCACGGGAATTAAGCCACGGTTTTGTCCATTTAGCCTTTACCCGTGGCCCTACATCAGATCCATAACCTCCACCCAGTTCAACATAGTTTTTGGAACGTGGTGTTAAGACCGCTTCAAGAGGAAGCATTCCGTCACCATTTTTTCTAGCGGTATTAAAATCTGGTGAGACTACTGCTGAATTAAACCAGCCAGTTTCCGCCAGCCGCCGATTCAATTCGGCCAATTGTTCAGAGGCATAAAAATCCCCTTCTTTGAATGGAACCAGATGATTCAGATAATCTTCGCGGATCTGTGAACCACGATAACGTATCTGACCAAAGTGATAACGCTCACCGCTATTAAAAGCCAAGTCCCAAAATGCCTCATGTCGCTCTTTGGCAACCCCCAATTGGCTCTTTTTCATAACAGCATCAAAATAACCTTTCCTAATAGCGAGCCCGGTCAGAGAACCTTTAAGGTCTTCATATTCATCATGATTAAGAATCGTTCCTTTCTTTGGGCTTTTGCTTTTTACCAGTTTGGCATAATCTCCATCTTTCTTAGCCCCACCTTCCAAAACAACATTAACATCGGCAATTCTCACAGGTTCGCCTGCGGTAACTTTTGCCGTTAATACCGAGCGAGCGGGCGGTTTATTTTCCTGATAGGTAAATTCGATAATGGGTTCATAATAACCAAGTGGACGCAAGCCTTCACGAATCGCTTTATCTACACGAGAGCGGAAACGGCCATCTGGCGCAACTTCATCAGTGCTGATAGTGGAGAGATGAATTCGGGCATTTTTTTCTAAACTGCCTGTTAATCCTGCTATTTTCAGACGAAGATTAGCACTATGAGCAATGGGAGCTGCGATAGACACACAAAGAAAGCATAAAAAGGGGTATCTCGACACGCGGACTCCTAACCTGATCGTAATAATTTAATTATAATAAAATTTATCTTGAGTAACGTTTATAATATATACAATCTATTAGTATCTGAAAACTTAATAATTACGGGAGTGAATTGTGCCAACTTCAGCTAATAAAATCCTATCTATTGAGCCTCAAAGCGCATTACCAGGCAGAACCGAGCCACTTAAGGTTTCACCTAATCATGCTGTTACCGATCATGTGATAGAACCTGTTCCAGAAAATATGGAAGTTGCCTATTTTGGCATGGGATGCTTCTGGGGCGTAGAACGCCTATTCTGGCAACACCCCGATATCTACACCACCTCCGCAGGTTATAGTGGCGGTACAACAGAGAATCCAACTTACGAAGAAGTTTGTAGCGGCCTGACCGGACATGCTGAGGTTGTTAGAATTGTTTACGATCCAGCAAAAAACAGCTACGAAAACTTATTAAAACTTTTCTGGGAAAACCACGATCCAGCTCAAGGGATGCGCCAAGGCGGGGATATTGGCTCTCAGTATCGCTCCGCGATTTATACCGTGTCACCTCAGCAACATGAACTGGCATTAGCCAGCCGTGAACGTTTCCAAACAGCAATGCGACAACAAGGGGATAGCCGCCCTATTACAACGGAGATCACAGAAGCGGGGCCATTCTATTTCGCTGAAGACTATCATCAACAGTATCTATTTAAAAATCCTGAGGGGTATTGCGGACTAGGCGGTATTGGTGTTTGCCTACCACAAATGAACAAAAACTAGTCGTTATATTTTATTAATGTTATAATTACTACGCTAATCAATAGCTTTCCAAGTGTTTGTTGTCACTTTTTATTTTATATGATTTTTATTGTTTCCTCCGGTGCTTTTCTAATGACAATCTACCCTACCACCGGAGGTAAAACACGGATTCCTTATGCTAAATAGTCTTTTAATAGTATTTCTATTGTGCGCGATAAGCGCCTTTTTTTCGTTATCTGAAATCTCTCTTGCTGCTTCCAGGCGAATCAAACTCAAACTGATGGTAGATGAAGGTAATGTCAACGCAGCCCATGTCCTCAAATTACAAGAAACGCCGGGAATGTTTTTTACCGTGGTGCAAATCGGCCTAAATACAGTGGCAATTTTGGCAGGTGTTGTCGGTGAATCCGCATTTTCTCCTTCATTGAAAACGTTTTTCATGAAATTTATGCGCCCCGAATGGGCAGACCAGTTGGGCTTTATCTGCTCTTTTGCCATTGTGACCAGTATATTCATTCTGCTCGCTGACTTGACACCAAAACGTATCGGCATGATTAAGCCTGAAGCTGTCGCAGTGAAAATCGTTAACCCAATGCGCTTCTGTCTGACAGTTTGCCGCCCATTAGTTTGGCTATTTAATGGCCTGTCTGATCTTATCTTTAAGCTCTTTAAAATTCCGACAGCACGTAATGAAGACATCACATCTGATGATATTTTTGCGGTTGTGGAAGCCGGTGCTGTTGCTGGTGTGCTGCGTAAACAAGAGCATGAACTGATAGAAAACGTGTTCGAGCTCGAATCCCGCACAGTGCCTTCTGCCATGACCTCAAGAGAAAGTATCATTTACTTCAATAAGGATGAAAGTGAGGAAAGTATCAAACAACGGGTTTCTAGCCAGCCACATTCCAAATACCTAATATGTGATGGAGATATTGATCACGTCATCGGTTATGTGGATTCCAAAGATCTGCTTAACCGTGTCCTAAGTGGTCAAAACCTAAGCTTCAATAAAGGTGTCCAAATCCGCAACGCGCTGATCATTCCAGATACCTTGACACTTTCAGATGCGCTGGAAAGTTTTAAAGCGGCAGGTGAAGATTTCGCTATTATCCTGAATGAATATGCACTGGTAATGGGTGTGATTACCCTTAATGATGTTATGACCACACTGATGGGTGATTTAGTCGACCAAGGACAAGAAGAGCAGATCATCATCCGTGACGAAAACTCATGGTTAGTAGAAGGAGGAACACCTATTGATGATGTACAGCGTGTACTGGATATTGATGATTTTCCTGATTCAAGTAACTATGAAACCATTGCAGGTTTCATGATGTTTCGGTTACGTAAAATTCCAAAGCGTACTGATTCAGTCAAGTTTGCTGGTTACAAATTTGAAGTTGTCGATATTGATAACTACAAAATCGATCAGCTATTAGTTACAAAAATCACTGATACTCTCACCACGACGCCAACGCAAAACCTGCCTATCAGTGATGATAAATAAAAACGGCCTCTTCTTGAGCTAAGGCCGTTTAGTATTCTCGTGTTAAGCGCCACTTATTGTTATTTTGTGGCGCAGATTACATAAGTATGCAACCATGCAACCCGATTCTTTTTCGTTATCTATCCTATTTCGGACTGCAAACGTAGCACTTGCTGATTGACTTCGCTCATTACACTAAAATGGCGCTTATCTCTCACCTTCGGCAGTAAAATTTTGCCGCAGTCGAATTCAAAAGCCCCCATATCTTTAATGTATAAACGTCCACGGAATAAAGTTTTAACGTAGAGAGCAATTTTCAGTGGGTTATATCGGTGAAAAATTTTCATCTCTGCTTTTTTCCTCCTAAATACTTCTTACGGTTACGTTTGGTGAACCAACTCCACACACCATACCGTTATGTAGAATAATAGACTGAATTTATCCGATTTTGTTCCCTCCATTTTTAGTTTTATGCACTGACTTTACATAAAATGACAGATATTTAGATATACATAACTATGTAACTTTATCTCTTACTTAATGTTAAAAATTTGATCTTCTTTAAAGAGATAAATCAGTTAATACCCGCTATGCTAGAGATCCATGTATTGTCACATTAACCTACAAAGGAAAAATTATGATAAAGAACTTTATGCTATATGCTGCGCTACTTTGTTCTCCTGCTCTGGCATTCGCTCACAACATCACTCTGGAACAACAGGTTCCTGCGATCAGTGTTTCTGATAAAGGTGAGCTGTTACTCAACAATAACAAGTTTAGCTACCAAAATTGGGATAGTGGAAAACTGATTGGCAAAGTGAGAGTCATACAACATATTGCAGGTCGTAGTGCAGCTAAAGAGATGAATGCTCCACTGATAGAAGAAATAAAACGCGCTGATTTTTCAAAAGAAAAATACCAAACAACCACCATCATCAATGTCAATGATGCCATATTTGGCACTGGGCCATTTGTCCGCAGCAGTATTGAAGATAGCAAAAGAGAGTTTCCGTGGTCTCAGTTTATCGCTGACAGCAACGGTGTGGTCAAAAAAGCTTGGCAGTTGGAAGCTAAAAATTCCGCCATTATTGTCCTGGACAAAAATGGCGTAGCGAAGTTTACCAAAGAAGGTGCGCTAAACGGTAGTGAAATCAAGCAGGTCATTGAATTAGTTCGTAAGGAACTACAGTAAAAACATCCGTGGTGATAACGACTTGCAGGTATGTTTTCGTTGGCCCTTATCACCACAATTCCGCTGAAAAACAGCCATGCTCAAAAGAACCATAATTAAAAAATCGTTACTCTAAATCCCGGATTCAGGAATGATTCACGAGGCGTATAATCTAGCGTCTGACCTTTCCAGTTCGTCACGTGAGCACCAGCAGCAATGGCTATAGCGTGACCCGCCGCAGTATCCCAGATATGAGTGGGTCCAAAACGAGGATAAAGTTGCGCTTTTCCTTCAGCCACCAGACAGAACTTCAGTGAAGACCCCACAGAAACCGTCTGATGTTCACCTAACTGATTGAGATAATCTTCTAATTCTGTATCCATATGAGAGCGGCTAACAACGACCATTGGTGGATTAGCATCACGAATCTTAATCGGCAAGCATTGACCTCCACAGGCTTTTTTCCATGCCTGCCGACCTTGCCCGGAATAAAGCGTATCCTGCACAGGAGCATATATCACTCCCATCACGGGAACGCCCTCATCAATCAAAGCGATATTAACCGTAAATTCACCATTACGATTAATAAATTCCTTGGTACCATCCAGAGGATCAACTAACCAATAGCGCTTCCAATCACGCCTCTCTTCCCAAGTAGGAAGCTCTTCTTCCGACAACAGTGGAATTTCCGGAGCGATACGGGATAATCCGGCTTTAATTATTTTATGAGCCACAATATCAGCCATAGTAACCGGTGAATCATCTTGCTTATGATCAACTTTCAGGGGATGTTCATCCTGATAAATTGTCATAATAGCCGCACCAGCTTCCTGAGCCAGTTGGCAGATTTGTTCTAGCATCACACACCTCTGCGGTTAGTCATCTGTTATCATTTTAGACTATATTACCAATTGATCTTTTTATTGGAACGGTAAGAATTTTATTACCATTCCTAAAATAAAAACAGCCGGATATACCTGCTCAAATTATTGACAATCTGATGCAATCATTATGATCTTCATTAAAAACTTTACATTAATACCCGCGACTTCGTTGTAAACCCTGACACACCGCAAGCGCCACTAAAGACAACATAGCCGCTATCAGTAACGCCATAGCTTCCGAGATATGGATGACAGAATCCCCGCTGTGTTGCGTCAGCAATGAAAAAAAAGCGACTCCTGCGGCAAACCCGGTTTGACGCAACGTGCTAGTGAGGGCTGCCGCCAGTCCTGAGTTTTCAGAAGCAACATTGTCCATCACCAACCTTGCCATTAATGGATTAAGTACTGCCGCCCCCGTACCTAACAGTAACAATCCAATCGCTAATAACCAGATATTCCCATCAGCAATCGGACTGAAGATACCCGCGAGCAACACCAGTCCAGCCGTTAACATCAGGAATCCTGCGGTAGCCTGAAAGTTGAAACGTTCGGCAATCCTCAATAAAGGTACCAAGGTTAATGGCAGAGAAAGTAACAGCATGGTCATAGCCAGATACAACGCATCAAAACCCAACTTCACGGCGAAATATTGCGGCAGCACCACAAATAGGCTCCAGTAGGCGATAGAGAAAATAATCGGCAGAACCAATGAGATAAGAAAGGTACCATTTTTCAGCTCAGGCAAACGTGTGAAGCTACGTGCAGAAAAATGATGACACAACCAAATGCTTGCACTCCCCAAGATAAGCAGCGTTGCCTTGACAATTGTGCCATTTTGGCCCGGAAGCACTTGCTCGAGGTATTGATACATGGTGACCAACAGCAGAATCACCGTCACCGGTAAGGTGCTAAACAACGAAACACGGCTTAACGCCCCATTGGCAGACAAGGTGCTACCTTTTCTTTTCAACATCAAGAATATAACCAGGCCCCCCAAGGGAAGGTTAAGCAACAATATCCATGACCAGTCTAGCATCCTGATTATCAAGCCCCCCAGAGGTGGCCCCAAAGAAAAACTCAGCCCAAGTATCATTGACCAAATTTTAAAAGCCTGTGATCGGTTACTACTTCCCACTGGAAACAGGAGATTCAACAACGCCATCGCAGCCGTATTCAAAAAGGCAGCAGCAATTCCTTGCATTAAACGAACAAAGATAAAGCTGCTAAGAGAGACACAACTAACGGAAATATAAGAAGCAACAACGAACACCAATAGGGCAGAAATCAGTGTCTTCATGGCTCCCAGACGATCAGTAATTATTCCGGCAGGTAATAAGAAAGCGGCAAAACCCGCTGTATAAGAAATACTAAGCCATGCTCCTTCTTTAACACCGAAACCAAGTTCAGTCGCAATCACCGGGATAGCAACCCCTAAGCCTGTGGTATCAAAACCAATCATGAAAGTAACGATCATGATGGCAATAAATAGGGCTCTGTATTTCATATCTTGATTAGAAGAATTCATATAGTCCTATGCTTAAGAGGATGAATATAGCCATGCTTTTCCATACATAATTAATGTTTCAGACAACAATAATTCAGAGATCATTATTATCTGAAACACCTGACAATATCGTATTAATTTACCTAAGCAAGAATTGAACCTTCAAGATATTTGACCACATTGCGATCAATCAGGCATTCGCACTGTTCATCCATCACACCAAGCGCCGTTATCCACATTTCCTCCATACGTGCCCTTGCCATCTCAGGGCCTTTCTCATGCGCCAATAGTGCTAGCATGTAAGTTGTGCCAGAGACCGTATAACCAGCCATTTTGATTCGGGAGCACTTCTGTGATAGCTCAAGAGGAGATGCATTCATTTCCGCCAGGCTTTTGGCAACAAAGGCGTTTTTCTGGGCCATATTCTTAACATCAGGAGAATTCAAAAATTGTTTGCGGGCAGTTTCATTCTCAATCAGGTAACGTAATGAGCTCATCAGATGGAAACTTTCCATCGGTTTAATCACCGAGACATCGGTACCATGCCAAATATCGAGTAGTGCCCACAGATCCATCTCTTTAACATTACCTGGCATAATTTTCTGGCCAGTATTATGGCCTACAGTATCCAAATAAACATAGGCAGTGCTGGTCTCACTATTTTGGGAGAACGAATAAACTTTCGTATAATCCCCTGCCTCACTAATCCCCTTTTTCGTCAACATCACTTCCTCAGGTAAACGCCCCAACGTAACCACTCCATGAATATGATTGCACGAAAGGATGAAACCCACTTTTTCCAGCAGATTATGAGTCTGTTTCGTATCAAAATTACCGTCATTATCCCGCACACCCCATTGCCCATCTTCCGTTAATGCCAGACCAAAAGGATCGACAATCATCTTTACTGGCACGGAACCAATCGAAGCCAATATATTTTTCAGGGTTTCTTCAAATAATATTAAACCTGCCTCAATATTATTATTTCTATTTGCCGACGAGATAAATCTCAGAGAAATATATTCTACTCCGAGTGTATTAGCGTGAATTATTCGGTCAGCAGCGCTGCGCCAACCATAAGCAAAATAGCCAGGTATCCCCTTTGTTGGCTTACGTTCGCTTTCTCCTAGATCAATACTCACATCAATAGCCTGTGCCATTCTTTTCGGAGAAATTCGGTAAAGACTTTCAGAATTAATACGGCGAGAAAAATAGGGTATTAATGATGATATTTCAATTGCATTCACTGCCATTTCCTTTATATCAAGATAATATTCCTGGCTTATTAATCCACCAGACCTTTCATAATTGTTGATGCAATGTGAAGTACCCACACTATTATTCAATATATTTAATAAATCAATATTATCTTTATAATAAAAACAAACAAAATACTATTTATTTGTCACTAACGTTATTAAAAAAATAAAAGATGCTCGAAAGACTGAAACTCAAACAAGTGGTAACAAGCGAAAGGAGACGGTGAAACCTAACCTTGCCAATGCGAAACGGCATTATGAACACGGTTAAGATTAGAAAGAACCCAAATGCTGGTGGCAATGGCACATAATACCTAGGAAGATAGCGTTACCGATAGCATTCCTGCCTATTTTTCAGATAAATGGCAAAAGCTAGCGGGCCAAAGACCCTATTTAAAGAAATAACTAGGAAACTGAGGGAAAGCCAGTTCATCGGCAACATACTAGCTGAAATTTTCGATGGTTTGAAAACACCCCATTTTTTAAATGGGTTTTTCAGTAGTCTGAGACGGATATACCGGCTATTTTTAATCCTACTTTTATACCCGTTATCTTTCAAGTTGCCTCTTTGTTGGCTGCACTCACTCACCCCGGTCACATCGTTATCTATGCTCCCAGGGATTCGCTCCCTTGCCGTCGCGATGCATCTTGAAATCCATTGGGTATAGATAAAACTTACAGAATATCCAACAATTCCACCTCGAAAATCAAAGTGCTATATGGAGGAATCGATGCACCAGCACCACGCTCGCCATAAGCCAAATTATAAGGGATATAAAGTTCCCATTTAGAACCGACAGGCATCAACGTCAATGCTTCAATCCATCCAGCAATCACCCCATTCACAGGAAATTCAGCAGGTTCGCCACGCTGTACTGAGCTGTCAAACACGGTGCCATCAATCAGACGACCCGTATAATGAACACGCACGTGGTCAGTATGGGCAGGAATTGCACCATCACCCTGTTTTAGTACAGAGAACTGTAAACCAGATTCTGTCGTGCTTATACCGTCACGCTGAGCGTTTTCCACCAGAAACTTCTGACCCTCTTCTGCCATAGCTTGCTGACGTTCAAGACGCACACCATCTGCACGTTCGTGCATTTCACGTAAGGCACGATGCAATATATCGACCGGCACCGCTGGAGAATGATTTTCCAGCGCATCGCATAACCCCGCTAACAGTGCTTCAGGTTCCAGACCTTGCAGGCCAGACTCCAGTAATTGCTGACCAACTTGCAAGCCAACCCCATAACTTGCTTGTGCTTCGATAGAGTCAAAAGAAAGTTTTGCCATGAAAATACCTGTGATCAAATTAAATTAGACCTCTAAGCATAACAGCGCTATGCAGCAGGGTAAACCGAAGATGTCACCAGGAAAATACATGTCGCCCAAATATATAGGCGCTAATAATCGATATAATCTAAGTAGCATATTCATTTCTTAAAGGTTACAATATAAACATTCAATTTTTAAAAATTTTTACTTATAATTGATTATATGAATAAAATATTTTTTATATAAAATTAATTTTATTGCAAATATTATATAATGAGGAAAATCTTATGAATACATCATTTAATGAGATTTTATCAGAAATAAAAAAGTCCAAAACCATGCCTGAATTAGAAAAGAGGCTGTTAAACGCGATAAACTATCTGGGTTTTGAATTCTACTCAATTTATCAGGAAGAAAAATATCCATTCACGACAAAAAAATATGTTCTAATAACCAACCTAAATATAGAAACTGCAAGCAATTATAATCAAGATAATAATCATGACAGCGATCAATTAATGAATGGTGATTACACTTTCTCTATCCCGTCAGTTTGTAATGATAAAATATCAAAAAACGCTGACTTTATGATTGAAAAATCAAATTTAAATAAAAATGAAGTTAAAAATAGTCTTTCAATCAAAATTAAAGGTTATCATGGAGAAAGGTCAATTTTTTCAGTTGCCAGAAAAGAAGGCGCTATTTCCCACAATGAAATACTTAATAAAGCAGGAGTATTAGGCATATTGGCAAATGAATGCATAAAAACATTTAATAACCTAAAAAATAAAAAGGATAAAATCATTGTTCCAACACTCTCTACCAGAGAAGTTGAAGTCATAAGATGGACTTGTGAAGGAAAAACTTCTGCTGAAATAGCCGACATACTGGATATTTCAACAAGAACAGTTAATTTCCACATTAACAATGTTATGGAGAAATTAGTGGTTCCTAATAAAGTTGCAGCAGTTGCTAAAGCAATAGCATATAATCTAATTATCTAATAATTAGAGCCAAAATAAGGCTCTAACCATACGAAATTATAAAATATAATTAGACAATATACCCTTCCATGCATCATTAATTTCATTCATCAGGGATTCACATTTGACGTGCTCATCATTAATATGCACACAAACGTAACCACAGAAATCATTATTGCTTTTTGGTGTTTCGTAAACCAGTGAACTCTTATCTAAATTAATTTTTATTGCAATAATTTCGTAACATAATTTACTCAAAACATTATCAACAGATGCTAATAATACTTCATTAACTTCTGTTTTATCGAATTTATCATTAATCTTTCCATCTTTACCCGCCAGCAAATTAATCAAAAAGGCTCTTCCCTTCGCTTCAGGCAATATCATTCGATCACTAAATCCTTTGACTAAATGGTCAACCCAAATTTCCTGCAAGCTTATACCATATACCCGGTTAGCCATATCCCAAATACGCATACCCGCTGGTCTACGATTAGTTTCAACCAGAAAAGTTTCTCCCGTTTTACTATCTTGCTTAATCTCATTATGGAATGCGCCAAGAGTCTGCCCTGAAATCAAATTCATTGCCTGCCCTGCTTTATGTAGTGCAACCGTATTTCTGCTATCACATTGCGCCGGAACTATTTGCCCTATTTCAACAGGATATTCCCCTTTCTGGGAAACTTTTTGCGTTAAAAATGCCATACAACCAATACCATCATACGAATATTCTGTATCGAAAATAATAAGTTCTTCTGCAAGAGTTTGATTACCACCAGATTGCTCAACAGATTGAGCAAAAGCCATTGGGATTTTACTTCTATCTTTAACTGCTACCACGCCGACATTTGCCCGACCACAATTAGGCTTAATAATCACACCATACGGAACAGCGTCATAAAACTCTTCCAGTTCTTTAATCTCATTAATGAAAGTATATCGAGGCGTCTTAACATGTTGTGCCGCAAGTAACGGTAATATCCGAGTTTCTTGTTGACGGAATTGATACTTCTCAATACCTGCGAAACTTAATTCAGGATCATCACCATAAACGTTTAATTTCTTCGCGAGAACAGCAGCATACCCAGATACCGCATCCATAAAAGGAAGAATACCAGCACATGTCATATTAAGTTCAGCAAGAACTGCCATCACACTATCAACATAATTTTCTGTTCGTACAGGAATATGATAGACAAATGGTGTGATATCTTTTTCCTCACCGGACAACATATCGCTAATAATCACCAACTCAAGGGAGTAATTATATCGAATATAGTCACGAATATTAACAATTTCACTCAGCCTTGCCGGAAGATAATCAAGCACTAACAAATATTTTTTCGAACTCATATTTCCTCCATTATTGACTATTACGCAGATTAAATTTAAGCGAACGATAAGGATTAATAATGATAAACATCAATAAAACAAATGCAGAGAATATCAGATAAATACTATTGTAAGAAAAATAGTTCAGCAAATTAGCACAAATGAAACTGGTTAAAGGTGTCGCTAACTGATTCAAAACCAGCACCACACCAAGATACTGAGAAAAACGCTGCTTCGGAATAAGACTTGCTCGATAAGAGCGGGAAAAAAGATTAAAACAACCTTCCGAGCCAATAACCAGTAAGAAACCTAATGTGTAAACCACAAATAACGGCCCAGTAGCAAATAGTGTCAGGCCACATAACGCAATCAGAAAAGCCGTTACACCAACGATACGCACATCAAAAATCCGACACAATTTTGGCGCAATAAAAAAAACACAACAATTCACCAGCCCCGCATAAGCCAAAAGCTTAGCATAACTCCCTTCCGGTTGTGAAAAAACGCTAGTGATAACATAAACTGCCGTTGACAAAATAGCACCTTGCATCACATTCATCAGGAATGTCAGACTAATGACGCGTAACAAAGGTGGGTTTTCCATCAGGAACTTAAAAATGGCCGGCAGATTATACCCTTCTCCATTAACGCGTTCTTCAATCCGGTTTTTCCTTTGTAGCTGAAACCATATCAAACTACTAATCAGGAAAGGAAAAAACGCAAATGCAAATACCGCATAAACACTGAATTTATAAACCAGCACGCCGACAACCGCCGGGGCTGCAATATAGGTAAACTGTTCAACAAATTGTAAGCGAGAGTTAACAGAAGGTAATTCTATTGCACTCATGTTTTTAGAGATAAAACCTTCAAGGTTGACATATCCCGCTCCACTAAAAAAGGATAAAACACATGAGAGAGGAATAATGATATATACGATATTATTATCAGAGTATATAAATGAAAGAATAAAAAGAAATAAGCAAACTAATGATCGAAGAATATCACTCAGGAATAACATAACCAGAGTATGCATCCTGTCCCCCATCCAACCAGAAATGGGGAGAGAAATCACTCTGAATAGCCGTTCAAGCCCAAAAGCAAAAGATGAAAGTGAGGCGCTATTAGTTGAGGTATATACTAATACAGGCACAGCGAACATAACAAATGCCTCTGAAAAAACAGAAAAAAAACGAGCCAGTATGATCCTATGTATCATTAATATTACCTCAACCTTATTATCTATCCCATTAGACTATTTTATTTATCAATTTGAAACTGAGCAATGCCCAAATTGACTTTATCAATTACACCTACTGGGATAGACGTTTACTATGCAATAATTAATGAATCGATTTAATCAAATAATTCCCCAAAACTAAATAATCAATATTAGTTTTCATGAAAGTTTTAATAGCATCTTCCGGTGAACAAACAATCGGTTCGCTATCATTATAAGAAGTGTTCAGCAACAAAGGCACACCGGTTTTCCGATAAAATGCCTCAATCAACTGGGCATAATCTGGATTTGACGCACTATCTACCACCTGAACTCTGGCAGTACCATCTTCATGAACCACTGCCGGAATTTTCGATGCTTTATCCACTTTAGCATCCATCGCTAACAACATATATTTTGCAGCTTCCGGTAATTCTTTTCGAACGTGGAACCAATCAGCAACGTGTTGACGCAATACACTCGGCGCAAATGGCCTAAACATTTCACGATGTTTAACTTTACGATTCATTAAATCGCGAATATCTTTATTTCTTGGATCGGCCAACAAACTACGATTACCTAATGCCCGCGGCCCAAATTCCATCCTCCCCTGGAACCAGCCAACGACATTATTTTCAGCCAGCAAGTCTGCGACAACTTCATGAATATTCTCTTCATATGTCCAGTCCAAACCATGGGCCTTCAAACTACGCTGGTAATCATCTTCACTATATTCCAGACCCCAATAGGTATGAGTCAGAGGATAGCGTTGATTATTTTCAAGAATATGATGCCAAATAAATAGCGCGGCACCTGTGGCAGTCCCGGCATCATGTGCAGCAGGCTGAACAAAGATATCTTCGATATCCAACTCTTCATATAATCGTTTATTCGTTATGCAATTCAATGCGACGCCACCCGCAAGGCAGAGTTTATTCGTTGCTGTTTCCTGCAAATAATGATGAGCCATATTTAACACTATTTCATCAGTTATTTGCTGGAGAGAAGCAGCAATATCATAATATTCCCGCGCAACCTCTCCACCAGGGACTCTTTTCACAATACCAAACAAAGATTCTAATTTAGAAAAGTCTTGGCTGCGGAAATTGAGAATGGTGTTATCGATAGTAAACTCACCTTTCTCATAGATTTTGACGAATTGCTGGAACGCCGGCATAAAACCTTCAGGCTTACCATAAGCAGACATTCCCATCACCTTACAGGCATCGTATACAGAGAAGCCCAGGAATTCTGCCAATTTCTCCCACATAAAACCGATTGAATTTGGGTATTCAATGGTTTTAATTTTTTTCAGACTATTACCATCGCCCAGATATACCCCTGCGGTATTATCCTCTCCCACACCATCAAGTGATAAGGTTAACGCTTTATCAAATGGCGAAACAAAATAAGCAGATGCCGCATGAGCTGTGTGATGAGGAACCCAATGAAATTGACCACGGAATCCCATTGATTGCAAAATCTCTGGTACTGAAGTGGTCTTGCGATAAAAGATGGACTCACCCGATACACTTCCCCAATTTCCCTCACTGGTGAGTTCATCAATAAAGACTGATTTTCTTCGTTCTATCGGATCAATAGAAAACCCGATATGACTCACATCTTCCAAGCGAATACCCGCAAAGTCTAATGCAACTTCAATGGAAGCCAATGGCAGTTCATCAGGATTATCAATATTTGCTGGTTTTCCGTGTTTTCTTCTATTTAGGCGCTCTTCTTCAATGGCAAAAATAGTTTCTCCATCTTTTAATAAGCAAACTGCTGACTCATGGTAAACTGAATTTATACCTAAAATATACATGACTTATTATCCTCCCATTATATACTCGTTATCTTTCAAGCTGCCTCTTTGTTGGCTGCACTCACTCACCCCGGTCACATAGTTATCTATGCTCCCGGGGATTCGCTCCCTTGCCGTCGCGATGCAACTTGAAATCCATAGGGTATAATTATTTGATTTTTAATACTAAGCAGCGCAGACTACCACCACTCTTTAAGAATTCACTCATATCGCATTTAATGACATTATAACCATAATTATTTAATTGACGTTCAACCTCTATAGAACAATCATGCATGAGAATATCTTTACCTATTGGGATATTATTACAGACAAATAATTCCTTAGCATCATGTTCTGATATTGAAATCCGGCGTTCAAATGTTTCAACAATATAACTCTGACTCTCTTTAGTAAATGCTTCTGGATAGTAAATAACCGTATCTTTGTCAATAAATGAGAATGCCAGAGCCACATGAAAGAAAGTCTTATCCTGAATATGTAGTCCACCTTTAATTTTAAGTTCTGGATAGACTTTCTGAATGGTATTTATTGCTTCTTTATCTGAGCGAGGTCCATAACCAAATATGATGTCATTATCCCAATAGATAACATCTCCAAGCCCTTCAAAATAGATACCTTCATCAACACGATGTATCTCAAAACCTAGATTTTCCAAATAATCGATATAGTACTGGCTTTCCCCCTGGCGTTCAGCGTGCCGGAAATTACTAGCAAGGAATTTATTATTATGCACCATGCCACAATCACCTGAGAAAGTCATATCAGGCAAACCATTAACAGGATCGATAGTGCGAATAGTGATGCCACGTTCAGTCAACCGTTCATAAAGAAAATCCCATTGTTGCCGTGCTAATTCTTTATTGACTCTATTATTAGGATCCATCCAATCATTAATAACGTATTCAATATCATAAAAATCCGGTTTACACATTAATAATTCTTTAATCATAACTTTTGCCTCATCTTAGATTTAGCACTTTGCTTAGTATGGATATTAAATATTTTTGCAAATCCCTCTGCATCGTTTTGACTATATAAATGCCCACAATTATATATTGCTAAATTATCATCATAGATAGTCGTCTTTGAAATACGGGAACAAACATTGGCATATTTATAGCCTAATTCAAGCTTAATCTCACCATTGACATGTTGATTCATGCTATCAATAAAGTGGTTTAAATGAGTTAATAAGGGATCATACCAAAGCCCAGAATAAACTAATTCAACCCATTTTTTATCAATTATCTCTTTAAACCAATTTTCGTGACGATTACTACAATAACATTCTAAATCACGATGTGCGGTAATTAAGATATGTGCAGCAGGTGATTGATAAATTGCGCGTGTTTTCAAACCGACAATGCCATCTTCAACAATATCAAAAATACCAATTGATAGTTTTTTACCAATCTCATTTAATATTTCAATAATTTCATATAATGATTTCTTTTCGCCGTCAATCGATATCGGTATACCATTCTCAAAACCTAATGACAAAAATATTGGCTCAGTGGCTGATAGTGCATGCTCAAATAATTTCTCTCTGGCATCTTCAGGAATTAATGTTTCCGGTTCTGCCAACGGGCCACATTCGACACTTAATCCCCATATATTTTCACTAGTAGAATAAGGGTTATTACAACCAAATTCTTGGGGAATACCATACTTCATAGCATAACTATTTACGATATTTTCGTCATATTTAAAATCTCTCAACGAAGCAATAGGTATTTTATTCAGAATTTCTATATTCATATCCATTCTGACTTGATCATTACCTCTGAATTGATGGGCAATATAATCAATATTGAGCTCATTAGCTACTTCAACTGCCGCCTCAGCAATCGCAGGCCGGGAAAGTGCAGCACTGAGAAAATAACCATTTTGATAAATAGCATTCGCTTTTATCGCTTTTGTAAGGAAGTGTTCAGCATATTGCGTTCGATAATCTTTATAGATAAATTTATCAGCACCTGCAACCATGCATTCCAATTCAATATCTTCAATGTCTCTTACCTGCCCTTCATCAATATAAAGAGCAATTACCTCTCTATATTCAGATTTAAGACTTCTTATGATAAGAGGATTATAGAGGCGATTATAGTAAATCACCAAAATACGATCAGAACTCATTTAATACACACCCCATGTTTATAATAATTTCTTCTAGTTGAGGTTCTATTTTACTTTCCTCAACTAATTCTGAGAAATTATTTTCAAATAACCAAGTATCATTATAAATTGTGTCGATATAACGTTCTCCACTATCAGGAATAATGACAACAATATTATCTCCAGGTTTAAAATCATCCAAGTGATTTAATGCTGCGCTTACCGCACAACCTCCCGTTCCACCAATTAAAATACCTTCATTTCTGGCTAACTTTCTTGCTACTCGGAATGCATCAATATCCGCAACCTTCAAGGTAATATCGATGTTGGTACAATCCAGAATAGAAGGTATAAACGTCAATCCCGCGCCTTGTACCAAATATTTTCCTGGTTCCCCACCGAAAATAATTGACCCCACAGGTTCAACACCATAAATTCGCACCTGTGGATTTTTCTCTTTCAAATAATGGGAAATTCCAGTAAGTGTTCCACAACTGCCTGCCGTCGCAAAACAAGCCGTCAAATTATTGCCAAAGATTTCATACAACTCACGCCCCGTGGAACGATAATGCTCATCAGGATTAACCTGATTTTCAAATTGCATAGGGCTAAACGCATTCGGATAAGCTTTTATAATCTCTTTAGTTAAATCAATGCGATATTTGACAGTATCCGTTCCCGCTTCAAATTCTGGCAGGAAAATAATTTCCGCCCCAAATGCTTTTATTTTATCGCGTTTCGCTGCCGGCACCATGCGATCCAAAACTGCAATAAATCGATAACCTTTAACAGCACACGCCATTGCCAGACCAATTGCCGTATTACCCGATGATGGCTCAATCACCACCATTCCCGGTCTTAATTCTCCCTGAGCCTCAGCCGTTTCCAACATAGCAACTGCAATACGATCTTTAATACTCCCACTGGGGTTAATATTCTCCATTTTGAGAAAAACATTAATACCTTTAGTATATCTACCATTCAACATAACTACTGGAGTATTACCTATAGTTTGTAATATGTTTTTACCAAGATTCATACCAGCTTTATCCCTTATGTCTGGGTTAATATGAAGAATATATAATGATGACAAGGTATTTTTATTAACAAATAAATAAATAAATCAATTCAACATATAATATACCTATTAATTTATCAATGAAACCATTCACTTTATTAATAACTATGGAGAATAAACTCATGCCTATTAACAATAAGAGCATTCATTTGTGTTTTCACACAAGGGTTAATTAACAAAAATTATAATCATAAAATTACACTTAAAAGTCTACTGTCAACTCTGACAGTTATGTCAATAAAATCCCATATAAATTTTTGACATTATTAAATATTCTTATATGAAATCATATAAAATAAATTATCATTATAAAGAAAAATAACCGTGACTATATAAAAATATTAGATAAAAATTCCCACATCACAACAGAATTAACAATACCGATATTATCTAATAATAAAGAATACGAATCCGATTATTTATAGATAATAATCTAATAATGAATAATATTTTCAATATAAAAAACGAAAAATCAATAATAATAAAAACCAACCAAAAGACAATATTACAGAAGAACAGACAAGAGAAACCACAATTCTATAAACGACAAATAAGATAGTAAATATAAAATAAATCAGATTAATGCTCAGTTACTGGGAATTACCGGCAAAAACCTTATAGACGACCAAGAGAATAGTAAGTTGAGGCAATAAAAAACGCTGGAATTGCCAGCGTTTTTTACTTGTTAGCATCAGTTAATCAGAGATTAAGCTTCAGCAACAATGTTAACGTTCAATTTAGCGAATACATCGCTGTGTACCTGGAAGTTAACTTCGTGTTCACCAGTAGTACGCAGAACACCGTTAGGCAGACGAACTTCACTTTTAGATACTTCAACACCTGCGGCAGTCACTGCATCAGCAATATCGCGAGTACCGATAGAACCGAACAGTTTACCTTCGTCACCCGCTTTAGAAGCGATAGTAACGGAACCCAGTGCGCTGATTTTCTCAGCACGAGCTTGCGCTGCTGTCAGAACGTCAGCCAGTTTGGCTTCCAGTTCAGCACGGCGAGCTTCGAAGAATTCGATGTTTTTCTTAGTCGCAGGAACAGCTTTGCCCTGTGGTACTAAGTAGTTACGGGCATAACCCGGTTTAACGTTAACTTGATCACCCAGGCTACCCAGGTTTGCTACTTTATCAAGCAGAATAATTTGCATTACCTTATCCTCTCAGAGTCGTTAATGGACTGTGCCAATTACTGATGACGATCAGTGTAAGGCAACAAAGACAGGTAGCGCGCGCGCTTGATAGCACGAGCGAGCTGACGCTGGTATTTTGCACGGGTGCCAGTAATACGGCTTGGTACAATTTTACCGCTCTCGGTGATGTAGTTTTTCAGCGTAGCGATGTCTTTATAATCAATCTCTTGAACACCTTCCGCGGTGAAACGGCAGAACTTGCGACGACGGAAATAACGTGCCATTTGGCTAGTCTCCAGAATCTATCAATTCAATCTGCTCGGCATGAAGAACCAGTTTATTAAGACCATTGCGACCTTGATGGCAACTAATGAATCCTGAAACGGTTAATCGACTGCCGACCGTTATACTGTGAGTTAAAACTTGTAACAATTGTCCGCTGGCAATAACGGGCATTCTGCACCATGCTTGCCTGCTCAGACCGGCTTCCTGCTGCTGTGAGCGATGCTCAAGCACGAACTGGCAATGAGGAATGCCGGCAGGACTGACTTTTCGAATGGGGGCTTTGCACACTGTGCCAGAAAGCACCAAACGATTAGTTGTCACAGTTATTACTCTTCAGAATCCCCAGCTTCTTCAGCATCAACGCCGGCGTCTTCCATAGAGTAATCGCGGCCGCGACGCTCATCTTTGGCTTTAACCATTGGAGATGCTTCAGTTACCGCGTGCTTAACGCGCATAATCATGCTGCGGATAACGGCATCGTTGAAGCGGAAGTTAGTTTCCAGCTCATCAATCGCTTCCTGCGGCGCTTCAACGTTCAGCAGAACGTAATGAGCTTTGTGCAGTTTGTTGATTGGATAAGCCAGTTGACGGCGGCCCCAGTCTTCCAGACGGTGAATCTGACCTTGCGCGTTAGTGATAGTCGCACTGTAACGCTCGATCATGCCCGGAACCTGTTCGCTTTGGTCAGGATGGACCATAAAAACGATTTCGTAATGACGCATTAGAATTGCTCCTTACGGATTATTCAGCCTCCTGTCAGGGTCAACCGCGGCCCGTGGAGGCAAGGAACTTGTTTAAGTGCGGCTGAAAAATTGACGCGTAACTATACCCGCCCCACATAAAAAACTCAAGGAGCGGGTAACGCTTTATGTTATGGGTTACTGCGAACTCCGCTGACGCACGGCTTCAAACAGGCAAATACCCGTTGCAACAGACACGTTCAGGGATGAAACCGAACCCGCCATTGGAATACTAATCAATTCATCACAGTGTTCACGGGTCAGACGACGCATACCTTCCCCTTCAGCCCCCATCACCAACGCCATAGGGCCGGTTAGTTTGCTCTGATGTAGCGTATGGTCGGCCTCTCCTGCTGTACCCACCACCCAAATATTGTGTTCCTGCAACAAACGCAAAGTACGCGCGAGGTTGGTGACACGAACAAGCGGTACATTCTCCGCGGCTCCACATGCAACTTTCTTCGCAGTGGCATTAAGCTGGGCGGAACGGTCACGGGGCACAATAACAGCATGTACACCTGCTGCATCCGCACTGCGCAGGCAAGCCCCCAGATTATGTGGATCTGTCACACCATCAAGCACTAGCAAGAAAGGGATTTCCATTTGTGCCAGCAAATCTGGCAGGTCATTTTCCTGATACTGACGCCCTGGCTTCACCTTAGCAATAATCCCTTGATGCACAGCACCTTCCGTTTGATTATCCAGCCACTGACGATTTGCCAGTTGGATCGCCATGCCGAAACTTTCCAGCTCATTAATCAGCGGGGTCAGACGGCGGTCTTCGCGCCCTTTCAGTACATAAACTTCCATAAAACGTTGAGGATCACGCTCCAGTAAAGCTTTAACGGCATGAATACCGTAGATAATTTCACTCATAATCTTCTTATTTTCACTGTCATACAGCACTGACGTACCTGAACCTATCCATCAAGCTCAATGTATTCAAGAGACTAAAATATTCAGGCTATCCTAAAGAAACAGGATAGCCCTTTGATTATTTATCCGCGCTTTTCTTAGCCCGTTTGGCTTTGAATTTAGCAGCAATTTTCTGTGTCTTAGCTGAAAGGCTCTTACCCTTTTTCTTATCTCCTTTAGGCTTATCCACAGATTTCTTTTTACGGAAAGCACCCTCGGGCTCAAAGTTAGCCTCTTTGCCATGACTACGCCCTTTCTTACTGTTACTACGGCCAGGTTCTGCTTTTTTCGCCCTGTCACGCGCTGTCTTACCCACGTTTCGGGCTTCCCGGCTAACGGAGAGCAGTTTAAAATCAATGTTACGCTCATCCATATGGACAGCTTCCACACGAATTTCAACTTCATCCCCTAACCGGAAAGTTTTACCAGAGTATTCACCAACTAAACGCTGACCAACATTATCGAAATGATAATAATCATTATTCAGTGTGGAAACATGTACCAGACCGTCAATAAACAGATCATTTAGGCGAACAAAGAAGCCAAAACCGGTCACACTGGTGATAATGCCGGTAAAGGTATTGCCCACCTGATCCTGCATAAAGTCACACTTAAGCCAATCAGCGACGTCTCTTGTTGCTTCATCGGCACGGCGCTCTGCCATAGAACAATGTTGTCCCAGTTGCAGCATATGCTCCATATCGCTGTGCCATCCACCGGTCGGTGTCCCACATTGCTCAACGACACCTTGCTGTTTCGCCAGCAGATATTTAATCGCCCGATGCAGCACCAAATCAGGATAACGACGGATAGGTGAGGTAAAGTGCGCATAAGAATTCAAAGAAAGACCGAAATGACCACGGTTTTCTGGATCATAAATTGCCTGTTTCATTGAACGCAGCAACATGGTTTGCAATAACTCATGATCCGGACGTTCAGCCACTTGATGCATCAGTTGCGCATAATCCTTTGGTGTTGGTTGCATACCACCAGGCAGAGTTAACCCCAATTCGCCGAAAACAGAGCGCAGATTAACAATACTCTCTTCTCTTGGCCGATCATGAATGCGGTAAAGCACCGGCTCGCTGTTTTTTTCCACGAAACGCGCAGCAGCAATGTTCGCCAGGATCATGCACTCTTCAATCAGTTTATGGGCATCATTGCGGGCAACCGGCTCAATTCGCTCAATACGGCGTTCAGCGTTAAAAATAAACTTAGCCTCCTCTGACTCAAAGGAGATGGCACCCCGCTGTTCGCGGGCATTTTCTAACGCCTGATAAAGCCCATGTAAATGTTCAATATGCTGAACCAGCGGTTTATAGTGCTCACGCAGTTCTTCATCACCCTGCAACATACGCCATACTTTGGTATATGTCAGGCGTGCGTGGGAATTCATGACGGCTTCGTAAAATTTATAGGATGACAATTTTCCCTGCTCTGAAACCGTCATCTCACACACCATACAAAGGCGGTCAACCTGCGGATTCAGAGAACAGAGACCATTGGAAAGCACTTCCGGCAACATGGGAATAACCTGAGAAGGAAAGTAAACTGAGTTACTCCGGTTGCGTGCTTCTGTATCCAATGCCGTTTGTGGGCGGACATAGTAACTGACATCAGCAATAGCAACCCATAAACGCCAGCCGCCGCTGCGCTTTCTTTCACAATAAACGGCATCATCAAAGTCACGGGCATCTTCACCATCGATTGTCACCAACGGCAAATCACGCAGATCAACGCGGCCTTCTTTCGCGGAGTCCGGCACCTGCTCATTCAGGATAGCCACTTGGCTTTCCACCTGTGGTGGCCAACTGTGCGGAATTTCATGAGTACGTAGGGCAATTTCCACTGCCATGTTCGTTCCCATCTTTTCACCCAGTACTTCAACTATTTTACCGACAGCTTTTATACGGCGCGCTGGACGTGTAGTCAACTCAACGACAACAACGTTCCCCATGCGGGCACCACTATTTTCATCTTTCGGGATCAGGATATCAAAGCTCAAACGACTATCATCCGGCACAACAAAACCCATACCGGAATCAATAAAATAGCGGCCAACAATCTGGCTGGTCTTGGGTTCCAACACACGGACAATACGCGCTTCACTACGCCCTTTGCGATCTGAAAGCAATGGCTGTGCCAGCACAACATCACCATGAATAGCCATTTTTAACTGCTCGGCAGAGAGATAAAAATCATCTTTGTGGCCTTCTACCCGTAGAAAACCATAACCATCTCTGTGACCAATGACGGTGCCTTTCAATAAATCCAGTTTTTCCGGCAAGGCGTAACATTGACGGCGCGTGAAAACCAGTTGACCATCACGTTCCATAGCCCGTAAACGACGACGTAACGCTTCAAGCTCCTCATCGTTAACCAGATTCAGCTCTCGTGCCAGTTCCTGGCGACTTACCGGTACAGTACGTTTAGAAATAATGTCTAAGATATATTCGCGGCTTGGAATAGGAGATTCGTATTTTTCTGCTTCGCGTCCCAAAAAAGGATCTTGTGACATGGCGGTTCCTCCGTTGTCATCAGCAGGCTGTTTGCGCCATTTCTTCATTCGGTCAGAAGCAGCTTATAAAGGGGGATATTATCTTCAATCATATCAGCTAAAGTATGCTTATCCAGTTCATTCAAAAATGTTTCTATTGCCTGATTTAATACCACTTTCAGGCGACATGCAGAGGTAATATGGCAAGACTCCTGACTACAATTAACCAATGATAATGGTTCGAGAGCACGAACGACATCACCAATTCTAATATCCTTTGCTGGCTTACCCAGACGAATGCCACCGTTTTTACCACGAACAGCATCCACTAATCCTAAGTGGCTCAACTGGTTAATAATTTTCACCATGTGATTACGAGAAACACCATAAACACGAGTGACTTCAGAAATACTGGTCATCCGATTTTGCGGTAAAGCAGCCATATAAATTAGCGCGCGCAAGCCATAATCTGTAAAACTCGTTAACTGCACATCAACCTCTGGATAATGAGATATAAGCTAATATATCCGAGAACAAATTAAAAAAATAAGTATTTGTTCAAATTATATACTTTAAATTGGCCGAAATCATGTTAATCATCTGGTAGTTACGCAAAAAAGACCATAATAAATAGCAAAAAACCGGGCTGAAAAGCCCGGCTTTACCTGATTATGTGACACAATCAAGCATCAAACGGATCACGCAGAATCATAGTTTCTGAACGATCCGGGCCTGTAGAAATAATATCAACCGGAACACCGGTCAGCTCTTCTACACGTTTGATATAGTTCAATGCTGCCTGAGGCAATTTGCTATGCTCTTTCACACCGAAAGTGCTTTCATTCCAGCCAGGCATGGTGTCATAAACAGGTTCAATACCTTCCCAGTCATCCGCAGCCAGAGGCGTTGTTTCAACCACGCGACCATCAGGCATACGGTAACCAACACAAATTTTAACTTCTTTCAAACCATCCAGTACGTCCAGTTTGGTCATACAGAAACCTGACAGTGAGTTGATCTGTACTGCACGACGGATAGCAATGATATCCAGCCAACCAGTACGGCGGCTACGCCCCGTAGTCGCGCCAAACTCTTGGCCTTTTTCTCGCAAGTAACTGCCAGTTTCATCAAACAGTTCAGTTGGGAATGGACCAGCACCGACACGAGTAGAGTAAGCCTTGATGATCCCCAAGACATAATCAACATAGCGTGGACCTAAACCGGAACCTGTTGCAACGCCACCAGCCGTGGTGTTGGAAGAGGTCACGTATGGATAGGTACCGTGGTCGATATCCAACAGCGTGCCTTGTGCGCCTTCGAACATAACCAGCTCACCTTTCTGAGTTGCTTTATACAACAGGTCAGAAACGTCAACAACCATATCCGTCAGAATATCGGCAACAGCCATGATCTCATCCAGAGTTTTCTGGTAATCAACCGCCGGCTCTTGGTAATAATTCACCAGTTGGAAGTTATGATATTCGATAATTTCTTTCAGCTTGGCCGCAAAGACTTCTTTATCAAACAAATCACCAACGCGCAGACCACGACGTGCAACTTTGTCTTCATACGCAGGGCCGATACCGCGGCCGGTTGTACCAATTGCTTTTGCGCCACGCGCTTTCTCGCGGGCATTATCTAATGCAACATGGTATGGAAGAATAAGTGGACAGGCTTCTGAAATGAGCAGACGCTCGCGAACAGGAATACCACGGGATTCTAATGCGTTCATCTCTTTCATCAGCGCATCTGGCGCTAATACGACGCCATTTGCAATAATACTGATAACATTTTCACGCAGGATCCCTGATGGGATTAAGTGGAGAACGGTTTTTTCACCGTTGATAACCAGTGTATGACCAGCATTATGGCCCCCTTGATAACGAACAACATACCTAGCTCGTTCAGTCAGCAAGTCGACGATCTTGCCCTTGCCCTCGTCACCCCATTGGGTGCCCAATACGACAACGTTCTTACCCATTTCAAAATTCACTCGGTTGCTTAAAAATGGATTCTAACATCTCATCCCACACCTTTCAGTAATTTTTATCACATCCGTTATTTTTGTTGACCACCAGACATGACAAGGCCCGCATGACGCGGGCCTTACTTAGATATTCAAAAATCTATCAATGCTGAACTGCACGTTTTTCAGGTGCTTTCATATAACGGAAGAAATCAGTATCGGGGCTTAACACCAGAACATCTTTCCCATCTTCACTGAAGCTCTTCTCGTAAGCACGTAAGCTACGGATAAAGGCATAGAAGTCAGGATCTTTGCTGAATGCATCAGCAAACAGTTTAGCGGCTTCCGCATCACCGGAACCACGCAAAGTACGGGCTTCACGTTCCGCTCTTGCCAATGTTTCAGTCACTTGTTTATCCGATGTTGCGCGCAATTTCTCTGCCTCTTCCTGACCCTGAGAACGGTGACGACGGGCTACCGCTTCACGCTCTGCACGCATACGCTGGAAGATAGCTTCTGAAACTTCCAATGGCAGGTTAATCTGTTTGATACGCACATCAACAACCTCAATCCCCAGAGCAGCCATACTGTTCGGGTTAATAGCCTGTTGTTTACCCGCAGTTTCTTTCGCTACACGAGCCGCCGCTGATGCAATAGCGTCATCGGCTTCACTGGTAGCCACTGCTTCGCCGTCAGTTGTACCCTTGTTCAGCGCGTCACGAACATCGGTAGTCAATTTACCACGGGAATCGGTCACAATGCCGCGAACATCCAGACGACCAATTTCAGAACGCAAACGGTCACTGAACTTACGTTTCAGCAGAACTTCAGCCTGAGAAATATCACCACTACCAGTAGCCAAATAGTAACGGCTGAAGTCGATAATGCGCCATTTCAGGTAAGAATCGACAATCAGGTCTTTGTTTTCACTGGTCAGGAAACGGTCTGCCTGAATATCCATAGTCTGGATACGGGCATCAAGTGTTTTTACTGTTTCAATGAATGGCACTTTAAAGTGCAAACCCGGTGCATAAACGATCGGTTTGTTTTCCGCGTCACGGACAACCTTACTGAAACGCAGAACAATACCGCGCTGTCCTTCATGCACAACAAACACTGAGGTATACAAAGCCACCAGTACAGCGACAATAATAACGATGAATGACTTACGCATGATTATTGTCTCCCCACTCTGATAGTATCGTTACGCAGATTATCTGTCCGGTTTGAACTTAAGGGTGCTGTCGGACGAGTAACGCGCGGGCTGGAAACCGTTGTATTACCAAGCTGACTTTCCACGGCCGTTTTACCACTGGCTGCATCGCTACGGAACATTTGCTCTAATGGCAGAACCATCAGATTATTACTGTTCTCATTAGCAATAACTTTACGGGTATTACTCAGTACTTTTT
The DNA here is from genome assembly GCF_003545805.1 of Photorhabdus sp. CRCIA-P01. Taxonomy (GTDB): domain Bacteria; phylum Pseudomonadota; class Gammaproteobacteria; order Enterobacterales; family Enterobacteriaceae; genus Photorhabdus; species Photorhabdus antumapuensis. The sequence continues at coordinate 154,249 of NZ_NMQR01000002.1, forward strand.
CCATAGTTTCAATATACAGACGTTCACGGGTAATTTCCGGTGCTGCTTTATATTCAGGCAACATCTTGGCAAAACTCGCCACTTCACCCTGCGCTTCCAGTACCACACGCGCTTTATAAGCCTTAGCATCTTCGATTAATCGTTGAGCCTGACCGTTTGCACGAGGCTGAACTTCATTAGCGTAAGCTTCCGCCTCACGAATGTACTGCTGCTCATTTTCACGGGCAGCAATCGCATCATCAAATGAAGCTTTTACTTCTTCCGGTGGACGGGCAGTCTGGAAGTTGACATCCAGCAGCGTAATACCCATTTTGTATGGACGAATCGTTTCTTCCAGTACCCGCTGGGTATCACTACGTACAATGGTACGACCTTCAGTCAAAATTTTATCCATAGTGTATTTGCCGATAACACCACGAACTGCGCTGTCTGTTGCCTGACGCAGGCTGTTATCAGGGCTTGTTACGCTATACAGGTAAGCAGCTGGATTAGTCACACGGTACTGAACGTTCATTTCCACGCGAACAACGTTTTCATCGGAAGTCAACATCACACCGGATGCCGCCAGTTCACGAACAGATTCCACGTTGACCGGAACAACTTCATCAATGAACGTTGGTTTCCAGTTCAAACCTGGCTGCACAATATGGCTCAATTTACCCAAACGGGTAACAACACCACGTTCTGTTTCTTTAATCGTATAGAAACCACTGGCGGCCCAGATCACGACGACCGCGACAACAGCAAGGCTAACAATCCGCCCGCCAAATTTTGCCCCCTGATCAGAGCCATTACTGCCCTTGTTCCCACCGAAACCCCCGAGTTTACTGCTCAGCTTACGGAACAGATCGTCGAGATCAGATGCCCCACGGTTTCGACCACTTTTGTTCCCGCCGGAATTGCCGCTTTTATTGCTGCTTCCCCACGGGTCGCGGTCTTGTCCGTTGTTCCCGGGCTGATTCCACGCCATGTTTTAGCTCCATTCTTTTATGATTGGTTTTTCAGGCCAAGAGCCGCTTATAAACAAGCCGACTCTCAATCACATAAGTTTTCTGATATTCACCTAACAGGCACATCAGACAACATAATCAAACAAATCTTGTTCTTGTTTGCATAGACGGCGCCAGTCAACAATCGGCATTCTCACTTCGATACCAACTTTACCGTCCTCTTCTATCCACTCTTTCTCTATTGCTTGCAATTGATAGAAGCGGCTGCGTAAACGGCCTGCTTCAGGCGGTAAACGCAATTCGTAGTGCGCAATTTCACCTGAAAGACGCTCCGTTAACGCTTGTAACAATAACGGGATACCTTCACCGGTTTGCGCAGACAACCAAACTCTAACCGGTAAGTTATCTTCGTTGCGATCAATACGCGGCGTGAAGCTGTCCAGCATATCAATCTTATTCATCACCAACAGCACCGGAATTTGATGCGCTTCAATTTCTTCCAGTACGCTGTCAACAGCAGCAATATTTTCGTCGATGCGGCTATCCGCAGCATCAACAATATGCAGCAACAATGTTGCTTGCCGGGTTTCTTGCAATGTCGCTTTAAATGCCGCCACCAGATCATGAGGCAGATGACGGATAAAACCAACCGTATCAGCCAGTACCACCGTACCAACATCATTAACTGCAATCCGTCGCAACGTTGGGTCCAGCGTAGCAAACAATTGATCAGCCGCATAAACCTCAGCAGCCGTCATACGGTTAAACAAACTCGATTTACCGGCGTTGGTATATCCCACCAATGAAACCGTCGGTATATCCGCTTTATTTCGCGCTTGACGCCCCTGTTCACGCTGTTTCTCAACCCGGCTCAGACGACTCAGGATCTGACGGATTTTATCCCGTAATAAACGCCGGTCCGTCTCAAGCTGCGTTTCCCCCGGCCCTCTCAAACCAATCCCACCTTTCTGACGTTCAAGGTGAGTCCATCCCCGGACAAGACGGGTAGAAAGATGACGTAACTGCGCCAACTCTACCTGTAACTTCCCTTCGTGAGTCCGCGCCCGTTGGGCAAAAATATCCAGAATCACGCCGGTGCGGTCGATAACTCGACACTGACAGAGCCGCTCAAGATTGCGTTCCTGTGCAGGACTGAGTGCATGATTAAACAACACAACATCAGCACCACTAGCCTGTACCGCCTCAGCAATCTCTTCCGCCTTACCTTCTCCAACAAAATATTTCGGATGAGGGGCTTTCCTGCTCCCCGTGACAATTTGCACAGGAATTACACCAGCAGAAGTTACCAGTGATTCAAACTCACTGAGATTATCTGTGTCTTTATCCTGCGAGAAAAAAACATGCACCACAACGGCTTGTTCGCCGCCTTCATAACGTTCAAACAAAGGTGCGACCTCTCAGGCTGAGTAAAAAACTACAGGAAAAAACATAGGTAAAACCCCCTACCTATGTTTTTCTTCATTCTATTACTGCTCTCAAACTTATTCAGTGCCATCACTTTCCTGTTGTGCTGCCGGAGCAGAAACGCCACCAGAATGATAATTACCTACGCTCGCCCCTACACTCGTATTGCTACTGTGATGAGAAACTGGGCGGGAAGGTACAACAGTAGAGATGGCATGTTTATAAACCATCTGGCTAACCGTATTTTTCAGTAAAATGACAAACTGGTCAAAAGATTCAATCTGACCCTGCAATTTGATGCCGTTGACCAAATAAATAGAAACCGGGACCCTTTCACGCCGCAATGCGTTCAGGAACGGATCTTGCAAAGATTGCCCCTTAGCCATTCTATATTTTCCTTATTTTGTTGTTTTTAACTAAGAACCTAAAGGTTCGAAAAAATGAACTACTCAAAAATTGCGCTTTGGTACTCATCAATTGTACACAATCAATAAACCTATGCACTAACAACCTGCATAACTGTGCTTAAAGCTTGCCCTGGTTGAGAACTATCCAACCAATGAACCGGCTTCCAACCTCTGAGCCAAGTTATCTGACGCTTTGCCAACTGGCGCGTCGCACAAATACCGCGATAAATCATTTCATCGTAGTCAATTTCGCCAGAAAGATAAGACCACATCTGACGATAACCAACACAACGAATAGAAGGTAAATCCACATGCAAATCATGACGAGCATAAAGTGCTTTAACTTCCTCTTCAAACCCTGATTCAAGCATTTGATGAAAACGCGCTTCAATGCGTTGATGAAGGAGCTCACGTTTTGCCGGTGCAATAGCAAATTGATGAACACGATAAGGCAGCGATTCTCCTGACAATTTAGTCAGTTCAGTGAGAGTTTTACCTGAAATAAGAAAAATTTCCAGTGCCCGAGAAAGTCTCTGTGGATCATTAGGATGAATTCTTAACGCCGCCACAGGATCAATCTTCTGTAGTTGCTGATGCAATGCATCCCATCCTTGCTCTGCCGCCTGTTGTTCTATTTGTGCCCGAATAACCGGATTAGCAGAAGGTAAAGGCGACAAACCTTCAAGTAACGCCTTGAAATAGAGCATCGTTCCCCCCACCAGCAGAGGAATACGGCCAGAAGCGGTAATTTCCGCCATTTCCTTCAATGCATCGTGACAAAAATCAGCAGCAGAATAAGGTTGAGAAGGGTCCAGAATATTGATTAAACGATGAGGTGCCAACGCTTGCTCTTCGGTTGTTGGTTTGGCGGTACCAATATCCATTCCACGATAAATTAGCGCAGAATCAACACTGATCAGTTCCACAGGAAGATGCTGGCGTAAAGCGATAGATAAAGCTGTTTTGCCTGAGGCCGTCGGACCCATAACAAAAATTGCCGTTGGTAGATATTGAGTTTTCTGATCACTCATGAGTAAGAGATGCCACCACTGCTTGTAAATCAATTAATTGTAATAACCCATCTGGTGGAGATTTTACCAGTTGTGGGCAAAGACGCTCAACATCAGCTAATAACTGTACCGCCTGAGCAACGTTCCACGTCTCATGCTCACTGCCGATATGACGAGCAAGCCAAGTTACAACCTGTTCTGCCGATATTGATGACTGTTGGGCCAAATAACCTAGCAACCCAGGAATTAATTTAGGCAGATTTTGTTGACGTAATGGTAACGATACCGCACATAGTGTCGCTTTTCCATGAGATACAGATGCGTCAATACCAAAAGAGCCCAATAAGTCACTATAACGATTTAAAGCATCAGCTTCCTCTTTACTAAGAGCTAGTTTCAGCGGTATCAATAATGGCTGTGATTTCAGCCCTTGCTCTGTTGGTGCTAACTGTGCTTGTCTTAACCAACGTTCAGCTACCGGCAAAGATAACAACCCAATTCCCAATGGAGATTCAATCAGAGCGTAGCATGGCGGATATATGCTCAGTACTTTACCAAAACTATGACTGTTATTTTTAACCTGAACAGGAACAGGTGTCACTTTTGCTGCCATAACAGGAGCGATTCTTGCCGGGAACAGCTCTCTTTTCTCTTCGGGTTCCGGTACAGATTGCATCAGCTTCTGATACAACTCACCCTGAGGTTTTTGATAATTGTCCCCATGATACTGACGGTTTTCACCACCGCGGGAAAAACCTGTGCTACTTTTGCCTGACAAAACCTCTTTTGGTGATGAAGTTGCCGCAGATGCGGCATTATTTTGCCGGGAAAAATGATTTTCTCCTGCTGATGGGCGATTTTCCGGCTCCCAGACCGGCGCAGGTTCACAACATGCTATATCCAGCTCAACACCGCTTCCGCGCTGTTTTAATACGGCGGTTACCCCCTGATAAATAAAATCATGTACCAAACGGGCTTGATGGAAGCGAACTTCATGCTTCGCAGGATGCACATTCACATCCACTTGATGTGGATCAACCTCCAGATATAAAACATAAGCAGGCTGTTGCTCTCCTCGGAGCAAATCTTGATAAGCCTGACGGATAGCATGATTAATTAAGCGATCACGCATCATACGTCCGTTAACATAGCAATATTGAATATCTCCACTCGCCGTCGCATTCATCGGATCCGCAACCCATCCCTTGATGGATAAATCTCCATGCTGCCAGGAAAGAGCAAGCGCCTGCTGCATAAAAGTGGTACCACAAATGGAAGCCAAACGTCGTTCATACTGTGATTCTTCTTTTGCCGGCCGGTACTGACGAACCAACTTGCCGTTATGATGCAAATTGATTGATACATCCAGACGCGCCAGCGCAATACGTCTGACAACTTCATCAATATGACCAAATTCCGTTTTTTCTGTTCGCAGAAATTTACGCCGCGCGGGCGTGTTATAAAACAGATCTAACACTTCAACAGTACTGCCTACCGGATGGGCAGCCGGTTTCACTGTGACTTCCATATCCCGTCCTTCCGCGTAGGCTTGCCAAGCTTCATGCTGTTCTTCAGTACGAGAAGTCAATGTCAGACGCGAAACTGAGCTGATACTAGCTAGCGCCTCCCCACGGAATCCCATACTGATAATGGCTTCCAAATCATCAAGGGTAGCAATCTTACTGGTAGCATGACGAGCCAACGCTAGCGCAAGATCCTGATGGTTAATGCCACAGCCATTATCACGGATACGAATAAGTTTTACTCCACCGCGCTCAATTTCAATATCAATACGGCTAGCGCCAGCATCAAGGCTATTCTCCATCAACTCTTTTACTACTGATGCAGGGCGTTCTACGACTTCGCCAGCCGCAATTTGGTTTGCTAATTGAGGAGGTAGGATCTTAATAGCCATATTCAACCTTTACTTCTTGGCTGTTTTAGGTGCAGCCTGTAATGGATTCGCTAGAAAATAGTTACGCAATCCCCGATGGATAGCACTTGCCAGCTTATCCTGAAAATCATTGGAACCAAGTAATGCTTCTTCAGCTGAGTTACTGATAAATCCTGTCTCCACCAAAATTGAAGGGATATCCGGTGAGCGTAACACACCTAAGCTGGCATGCTCTGGTGAGCGTTTATGTAGTAAACCAACTTTGCGCAACTCACTTAAAACCTGTACTGCAACGTTATAGCCCACCCGCTGGGAGTGGCCGAATTGCAGATCCAACACCGCCTGGCTTAGATAAGGATCCGCACCATTTGCCAAAGCATTACCCGCACCACCCAGTAACTCAGACTGTTTCTCATGCTGCTCAAGCCAATTACCCAATTCACTATTTGCACGCTTGTTTGACAGCACCCAGACAGAAGCACCACGCGCACTGCGATTAGGAGCGGCATCCGCATGAATAGAAATCAGCATATTTGCGCTATGTTTACGCGCAACCTCAGAACGACCAGCAACAGAAATAAAATAGTCTCCGTTACGGGTTAGAACAGGTTTGAACATAGGGTCATTGCGTAACAATGCTTCAAGTTTGCGCGCTACACTGATAGTCACATTCTTCTCTTTCAATCCACGTTGCCCAATCGCACCGGGATCTTGACCACCATGTCCTGCATCAATAGCGACAACTACCCGCTGACCGCCCTTAGAAGTTGCTTGCAAAGCAGCCTGTTTTGTCGTCTGCAATTTGCTGTTAGTAAGTGATAGCTTACTTGTAGCGGCTTGTGAACTCTCTCTAAAAACAGACTTGCCAGTAGATACCCCAGAAGCCCGTAGGGTGAAAATAACCCCATATTCACTACCCGACTGCTGCACTATAGAGTTGACTTTAACTTTATTATTTAGTTCAAATACAATGCGTTTTTTTTGTCGATCAGGCGCCTGGCTGGAACGGATTTTCCTCACTAAATCCTGCCCCGGTAGATTCATGGGTAAGCCAATAATTTTTTCTGGCTGATGGATATCTACCACTAAACGCTCTGGCGAATGCAATGGGAAAAAACTGTAATTAGGGCGACCACCTGAAAAAACCATCGTCACTTTAGATTCATTTATGCTGTTACTGACGTGAATATTGGATAAAGTCGCCGCAGTTGCGGTTGTTACCACTAAACTGCTCATCATAATAAACAACCAGCACATTATCATAAAACTGATTTGCCATTTCTTTATCATTTTTGCGACTAAAAGACGCGTCATGGTCGGGTGATCCCTTATAAATATTTCAAATTATCCAACAGGCTCTCACCATATTTAGACAAAGCAATAAAATGTGCCTGTCTCCCTTCGGATTGGTAACTCAAATGTAATTCAATATCTGCATCCGGTAATACACCCTCTCCTTGCTGAGGCCATTCCACCAGACAAATAGCATCTTGATGGAAATAATCACGTATTCCCATAAATTCCAGCTCTTCCGGATCTGCCAATCGGTAAAGATCAAAATGGTAAACCGATCTTGGTGTTAAAGCATAAGGCTCAACCAAAGTATAAGTTGGGCTTTTCACATGCCCTTTATGACCTAAGGATTGCAAGAAACCACGGCTGAATGTCGTCTTACCCGCACCTAAATCACCATATAAATAAATTACACTGCCATGATTACAGGCAGCAGCAACCGCGCTTCCGAGGGAAACCGTCGCTTCTTCATCTTGAAGTGATAAAACAAGTTCTTTCATCGAATAATATCTGCTGTTTTATTAATTCGTCAGCTAAAACGATAACCCTAACACACTTCTATTATCTATTATCAACATTTAACATCTTCTGCTCAGTCTCATTATCAAACCCACTATTTTCGGGCTGAAACAAATTATGCTACACTGCAACGCCTTGCAGTATAAACCGATTTCCGCCATGACAACGCCTCTCGATCTTAATCTTCTGGTCACCAACATCAAACAATGGGGTCTCTCTCTTGGTTTTCAACAAGTTGGCATTTGTGATACTGATTTATCAGTAGAAGAGCCAAAACTTCAGGAATGGCTGGATAAACAGTATCACGGGGAGATGGCATGGATGAAACGCCACGGCATGATGCGTGCTCGCCCGGATGAACTTTTCCCAGGGACATTGAGAGTTATTAGTGTAAGAATGAATTACCTCCCTGCTAAAGCTTCTTTTGCTAGCACGCTAAACGACGCTGAACTCGGTTATATCAGCCGTTATGCCCTGGGAAGAGATTATCACAAACTGCTGCGCCAACGTCTTAAGAAACTCGGGGAGCAAATCCAAAATTATTGCCATGACTTCGAATATCAGGGAGTCCTTAATTTTCGACCTTTTGTTGATTCAGCACCCATAATGGAACGTCCACTCGCCTCTAAGGCCGGATTAGGCTGGGTCGGTAAACACTCACTTATCCTTAATAGAGAAGCTGGTTCATGGTTTTTCCTCGGTGAGTTGCTGATTAACCTTCCCCTACCTATAGATCCTCCACAAGAAGAGCAATGTGGACGCTGTGTCGCCTGCATGACAACCTGCCCAACCGATGCAATTATCGCCCCTTATACCATTGATGCCCGCCGTTGTATTTCCTACCTCACAATTGAATTGGAAGGCATTATTCCTGAGGAATTTCGTCCACTGATGGGAAACCGTATTTACGGTTGTGATGATTGCCAGATTATCTGTCCTTGGAACCGCTTTTCCCAATTGACAGATGAAGATGATTTCAGCCCCCGTGCAACATTACATACACCAAAGCTATTAGATTTATTCAATTGGAGTGAAGAAAAATTCTTACGGATAACGGAAGGTTCTGCAATTCGCCGCATCGGCTATTTACGCTGGCTACGCAATATCACTGTTGCATTAGGAAACGCACCCTATCAGTACGATATCATTCTGGCTTTGCAACAGAGATTAGGATTAAACACTATGCTAGATGAACATATTCATTGGGCTATTGAACAGCAAATCATTCGCCGCAAAACGAATACTCTTAGTGTACAAACACCACAACAGAAACGACTTATTAGAGCGATAACCAAGGGCTTGCCCAGAGATGCTTAATTATTAGCCATCTTTATAACGTATAAAAAGATTCAGATAATTTTCCTGTGAATAAAATAAAAACCCCTTGTTGATCAATGCTCAAAAAAAGCGCAAGTGATCAATGTGATATTTCTTAACAAAGGATCATTCCGAAAAATTATCAACAAGTTACAAAATAAATACTCATTTTGTAACATTCAAAGTCAGAAAAATTCAAACGCAGCAGCCTGTGGATAAGTCTGTGTGATAATTTTAAAGTATCGTACTTATTTGCCGGGAAACCAACTTCCGGACTGTGGATAAAAAATAGAAATCTGTACTACGAGGATATAACCCAAAAATCAAATCAAAGTAAGTGAGTACAACCATTGAGGAAGAAACTTGGAGCGGGAAGTAAATCCTTTGAATATCAGCTAATTCATTGATTCAACAGAGATTTTACCCATACCTCATTGACGAAAGGAGTGCATTATGTACTACCTCAAAAAGTTTGGCAAGCAGAAGTTAAAAAAATATTTTGCAATTATAAGGATAATACTTTCTTTATCCCCCTATAAATACCACCAGCGGAACTAAGTACAATCGGAATATAAGGCTGCCTTAAATGGCATCACAAATGCCTTTAGCGGCCAGGATGCCAAAGGTTCCTTTAGAATTAGTGGGATTCTGACCGGAGGCACTTACCCCGTTTACCCGTCCCATTACAATACGATCAGAGTCGACTATCAGTATTGAGCAACCCGACCTGAAGCCTCACGGCTTCGGGTCATCGATAGGAAAGCATAATAACAGAAGAAAATAACACCATCACTGACGATTCTTTCGCGTCTTAACCGTAATATACATAGCAGAAGGAAAGACTGAGATCATTCACTGACGAGCTCCTTGTAAACCCGGGAGACAGATGAACTCACCCTTCGGAATTTTTTAGCCGTCAATGCGATAAATGCTTTAGCGGCCGGTGACGATTGGCGTTCATCAAACACGGCTAATCCGACATGTCGTTTTACCTTTGGATTCAGCACTTTCTTAACATAGTGAACTTCACGAGTCCGCGGCAGAGATGATTCAGCAACAATCGTTACCGCATCCCCACGCTCAACCGCAGCCAAAGTACTTAACAATTGAGACGTCCGATAACGAATATTAGGTTGCAACCTTGCCGATAAAAAAAGCCTGGAAACCAGTTCAGCCGATCCAGCTTCTGTCAACGCGAATGGTCCAACACACAGATCCTTCAACGTCACCGTATCCTGCAACACCAAAGGATGATCTACCGGCAACAAAGCCACCATTTGGTCTTCAAGAATCGGATAAGTGTCGAATTGGTCTTCCGGCAGGGTCACAAATCCCACATCCACTCGCCTATCCATAAGCCATTGCACAACCTGCCTGTCTGGTCCCTCATCAACATGGACCTCAATGCCGGGGTAAAGCCTACGATAATCGGCCAGTACCGTTGGCAACAGCCACAGGGATGAAGTCGGGCCAAATGATCCGATTCGCAGCGTACCTCGTTTCATCCCTCGTGCATCCGCTGCTTCTTGCCGCATAGTTTCAGCCAGACCAAGAATGGCCTGGGCTTTTTGTAGCAAGCTTTCTCCTATATCTGTCAGTTCGACAACTCCCTGATGCCGATGAAGTAGCTCTACGCCAAGCTCCTGTTCAAGGACTCTGATAGCATGGGAAACCCCAGACTGAGAGATCTTGAGCTGGGCCGCAGCTAAGGTAAAGCCCTTCCGTTCAGCAACAACAGCAAAAATTTCGAGCTGGGTTAAAGTCATTATCTCCCCCTTGAGTAATCACTCATTTCCGCATGATCATACATCTGAATAAGTATATGCAATGCGGATATAAAACAATAGGCGAGTCATGCTCGCCGAGCGCTCAACCGAGTTTCCAAACCATAATTAATTAAAAAAGGGGATTTTATGAGTTACCAATGGCCTTCAGATGGCTCATCTTCTATATGGCCGGAAATAAACAGCATGTTCTTATCCCTCCGTGGAGTTTCAGACGAATTCATTCCAATGAATGAAACTCAGCGAACTTACAAAAAACTCCTGATGGGATTTGATGCCATCACCTCTTGCGAGATGAAAGAGCTTTATAAATTCAAAATCACATTAACTCAAATGAACGAGCACGACCTCTCTCTCCCTGAGCTTTGCCTTATCCATAAGGCATTCAGTGCATGGGTGCAATTTGATTACGAGAACGCGAGATTGCTTTTGACCCAACATATTCGAGCATACCCTTCGGATATTATCGCGCTCTTCTTTATTCACATGCTTGATTTCTGCACAGGAAAAACAACCAACCTGAAGTCCCTTCTGCTTTATTGTGACGAACACATTTCTAAAACTCACTACCTTTACCCATATTATCTTTCCATAAAATCGTTCGTCCTTTGTGAAGCTCAATGTTTTGATGATGCCTTAACGGTGGGTTTTAAATCTGTTAAATTAATGCCGGACAACATCTATGGCATTCATGCTGTTGCACATGCCTTGCATGAGCTAGGTCGCTGGAAAGAACTTTGCCACTTTCTGACCAACTGTAAAGAACATTGGATAACCAACACCGGAATGGGAATGCATGTATACTGGCATCTCGCCATTGCGTATGAACGATCCGATGAGATCACGCTTGCATTGCAAGCTTTTGATGAATTATATGCTCTAAAAGACAATCCATTCGCTAAACAGGACTTGGACGCTGTAGGATTCTTGTGGCAGCTTAGGCTCAAATCTGCTGACACCAAATTCCAACCAATTTGGGAACGTCTCGCCGTCCTTTGGACAGGCAGCATCAGCGCCTCCACCTCTTATTTCCACAAAATACATGCAGCACTTGCTTTTTCTGCAACAAATCAGTCTTTTCTTATTGAAAAGCTAATCGCGGAAAGCGATGGATTTGGCATCGAACCAGACACTCATTCCACAGGGATAGACGTCCTTAAAGCAATCTTACTATTCACATCTAGACACTACGAGGAGTGTTTAAGCAAACTCCGTCTCAGCTATGAGAAATGGCCATTATTGGGAGGTAGCCGTGCTCAACGTGAAATATTGGAACAGACCATGGAATACGCCGCCTTGAAAGCATCCTCCACCCTATAAATTACGATATCGACAAACATGAAAAGCAACCGCACATTAACGCAGCCAATCAACAACTACTCAACCTATATCAAACTGTCTCTTGTGGCTATTATCTGGGGCGGGACATTTGTTGCAGGTCGATACATTTCTGTCGAGACATCACCCTTGTTATCAGCAAGCCTCAGATTCATTCTTGCGGGCATAACATTAATTATCTTCCTCATTTTATCAGGAAAGATGTTCGTCAAGATTAGTCTATCTCAGTTATTGAAAATCACTGGACTTGGCCTCTGCGGAATATACACCTACAACCTGTTCTTCTTTTATGGTCTGCATCACACAACCGCATCCAGAGCTTCACTTATCGTGGCACTGAATCCAGCAGTCATGGCGATTTTTTCATATCTCTTTTATAAGGAAAGGCAATCACCATTGAAAATACTGGGAATTATTCTTTGTTTGCTTGGTGCAATGATCGTGATTTTTAGCAAAACACCGCAACTGACTATTGGAGAAGAGGGTAACTGGTTGGGTGACACCTTGATCTTTGGCTGTGTTTTAAGCTGGGTTGCTTACAGCGTTTTCTGCAAGAACATTGTGAACCAAATCGGCCCACTACACACCGTCACATATTCCATCCTGGCGGGTGCTATCATGTTGGCCGCAACGGCCATTTTCACAGGGCAAATGAGTTTATCTGCAATACATACATTACCCATAACTGATCTCTACAGCTTACTTTATCTCGGCGCAGTAGGTTCAGCGATGGCCTACATCTGGTATTACGACGGAATCCAAAAAATTGGTTCCACTCGTTCTGGCGTATTCATTGCGCTTAACCCTTTAACCGCTGTATTACTTGGCGCAGTACTATTAGATGAGAGTTTAACGTTCCCAATGTTCATCGGAGGCGCTCTCGTAATCGGAGGTATCCTGATCTGCAACAAGAGATCAACTGGTAAAAAACTTATTCCACACAAATCCAAACCTGGAATCAACCATATGGAGAAAACAAAGAGTTACAGGAGATAAGCCAAAAAATAATAATAAATGAAAACGATAAAAAGGCCGCATCACTTTCATGGTGTGGCCACGATGGCATTAATTATTCTAAATCATTAAAGAAACAGATCTGGCCTTATGTTGAAGCGCTCAGAAAGCGCTTTAATGTGCGCAATCGTCAATGAACGTGTACCGGCCAGTGGATATTGAACTCATAAAGTTAGAGACAAGAATTTAAATAGCCCAGACGATGTTTAAAACACCGAGCAACGGGTTATTGATGAAAATAGATTTAGTAAAAAGGGAGTTTCCAGGCGATCGGCATGAAAGGAAGACTTGGAGCGGGAAACGAGACTCGAACTCGCGACCCCGACCTTGGCAAGGTCGTGCTCTACCAACTGAGCTATTCCCGCATTACTGACTGGTGATAACCTGAAACAATATATTAATCTCAAGATATCAATTTCAAGTTTGGAGCGGGAAACGAGACTCGAACTCGCGACCCCAACCTTGGCAAGGTTGTGCTCTACCAACTGAGCTATTCCCGCGTCACTGACTGGCTAATGATAACCAGAAATAACATACTGATTCCAAATAAAAATTTGGAGCGGGAAACGAGACTCGAACTCGCGACCCCGACCTTGGCAAGGTCGTGCTCTACCAACTGAGCTATTCCCGCATATTTTTTAATACGCTATCCATACCTTATGAAATTCTTCATCAGTATGGGGAGCGCATTATACGAGAAATCGTTGCGCCCGCAAGTCCTTCAACACAAAAAAACAAACTTTTTGGCAAAATGACGATTTAAACACCAACACAGATTAATTAATCGTCATATTAAACTTGCGTTATCAAACCAGCGAAAACTTTCTGGCTTACAGTTGAATAAAATGTTCCCGATAATAGGCTAATTCAGCAACTGATTCACGGATATCATCCAGCGCCTGATGCGTATTCTGTTTCTTAAATCCAGTAAGGATTTCCGGCTTCCAGCGACGGGCTAATTCTTTAAGCGTGCTGACATCCAAGTAGCGGTAATGAAAATAAGCCTCCAATTCTGGCATATAACGGAACAAAAAACGCCGATCCTGACTCACGCTGTTACCACAAATGGGGGAAGCACCTGCCGGAACCCATTCTTCCAAAAATTCAATCGTCGCCTTCTCTGCCTCACGATCATCAATTTTACTTGCTTTAACACGTTCAACTAGCCCACTGCCCGTATGGGTACGCACATTCCATTTATCCATCAAAGCAAGTTGTTCATCAGATTGATGAACCGCAATGACTGGCCCTTCCGCCAGGATATTCAGATTTGCATCGGTGACAATTGTCGCAATTTCAATAATGCGATCCCGCTCTGGATCTAAACCCGTCATTTCCAGATCTATCCAGATAAGATTGTGCTCACTTTTTGACATGTTATATCCTAGATTGGAGAGATAGTTCTTATTAATGATGTATCATAGCGCTTTTAAGCAATAACAGCGATATACCCTATGGATTTCAAGATGCATCGCGACGGCAAGGGAGTGAATCCCCGGGAGCATAGATAACGATGTGACCGGGGTGAGTGAGTGCAGCCAACAAAGAGGCAACTTGAAAGATGACGGGTATAAATGTGGAACAAGTGAGGTTCGGTGTCTAAGCATAAACTATCCAAAGGCCAGCAACGGCGGGTACAGGAAAATCATCAGCGTAGGTTGAAAAAACAGGATAATAAACCTGAAATGGATGATAGTCAGTTAGGTGAACCTCAAGAAGGGCTAGTTATCAGCCGTTTCGGCCAACATGCTGATGTCGAGGCAGAAGATGGTTCTATACAACGTTGTAATATTCGCAGAACTATCCGCTCATTGGTAACTGGCGATCAGGTGGTATGGCGACCTTCACTGCAAACCCAAGCAGATGTTAAAGTGAATGGTATTGTTGAAGCCGTTCACGAACGGACTTCCGTACTTACGCGGCCTGACTATTATGACGGCATTAAACCTATCGCCTCCAATATTGATCAGATAGTGATTGTGTCAGCCATTCTTCCTGAATTGTCACTCAATATTATCGATCGCTACCTTGTTGCCTGTGAAACACTGGGCATTGAACCGTTGATTGTATTGAATAAAATTGATCTTTTGGACGAAGAAAGCCGTGAATGGGTCAGCGAAATCATGTCCACATACCACAACATTGGTTACAGAGTATTGAAACTATCAAGCCATACCGGCGAAGGTATGGAAGAATTAACGAAGATGCTCGCAGGTCGAATCAGTATTTTTGCCGGTCAGTCTGGTGTGGGTAAATCAAGTTTACTCAATACACTCCTACCAGAAGATGAAGACAAGATTCTGGTCAATCAGGTTTCAAATGTTTCCGGTTTAGGTCAGCACACCACAACGGCATCTCGTCTTTATCATTTCCCACATGGCGGTGATGTTATTGATTCTCCCGGTGTTCGGGAGTTTGGCCTGTGGCATTTAACACCTGAGCAGATAACTCAGGGTTTTATCGAATTCCGTGACTATCTGGGTAGTTGTAAATTCCGTGATTGTAAACATCGGGACGATCCAGCGTGTGCGCTACGGAAGGCAGTGGAAGATAATGAAATAAATCAAGAACGTTTTGAGAATTATCACCGTATTCTCGATAGCATGGATCAAATTAAACCACGCAAGACTTTTACAGATAACGAGAGCTAACTGACATCAAATGAAAGGACGGGTACAATAACCCCCTTTTGTCTAATTTTGCCAATAGAATCCAAGAGGTTGACGTGCTGGATAACATTAAAATCAGGTTGCAATATTTACTACCTAAACAGGGGATAACTCATCTGGCAGGCTGGTTTGCTAACAAAAAAGCTGGCTGGTTGACTCAACTGGCAATCAAGACGTTTGCCCGTATTTATAAAGTGGACATGAATGAAGCGAAACCATCTGAGTTTTCAGCATATTCGACATTTAACGAATTCTTTATCCGTCCACTAAAAGATGATATTCGCCCAGTTGTCAGCAATGAACACCAATTAGCGCTACCTGCCGATGGCACTATCAGCCAGTTAGGCAACATCCGAACCTATCAGATCCTTCAGGCCAAAGGACATCACTACACACTTGAAGCTCTACTCGCCGGCAACCATCAGTTGGCAGAGATATTCCGTGATGGACAGTTTGTAACGACTTACTTATCACCTAAAGATTATCATCGCGTACATATGCCTTGCGACGGATTACTGAAAGAGATGATCTATGTCCCTGGTGATCTGTTCTCTGTCAATCCATTGACTGCCGCCAACGTGCCAAACCTGTTCGCGCGTAATGAAAGAGTCCTCTGTCTATTTGAGACTCAATTTGGGCCCATGATACAGATTCTGGTTGGTGCAACTATCGTCGGCAGTATCGAAATGGCTTGGTGTGGTACGGTTACACCACCACGGGAAGGCATTATCAAACGCTGGACTTACCCGGAAGCCGCTACAACTGGCGCGATTTCTTTCAAGAAAGGTGAAGAAATGGGGCGTTTCAAATTGGGTTCTACCGTTATTAACCTGTTTGCACCAAATCAGATACAGTTAGCCGGACATTTGAGCAGTGGCTCAACAACCCGCATGGGTGAACTGTTAGCTCAAGCTATCATTCTTGAAGAACCCACTGACAACATAAGTTAATCCCTTGCCAAGGAGAGCCCTCTATCGTGCACCTGATTATCAGCTTATTGCTTAGCCTGCTCATTATTAACCCGGTTCTTGCTGCGATTTCACTTGACGAAAACCAGCTCAAACAAGAGCTGAAACAAATTGAATCCAGTAAAAATCCGCAGGACGCAGAAGTGGCTCAGGCGCTACAAGGCGCACTCAATTGGATTGCAGATACGAAATCCGCCAATGACAGAACGCAGAAATACCAAACTGCCATTGATGATTTCCCTAAAATAACCAAAGAACTTCGTCAAAAATTACTTACTGAAAGTGATACTCCCCGCCCAACGCCTGCTAACCAATCCATTGCGAACATTGAGCAACAGATTATTCAGGTCAGCAGTCGGTTGCTAGAACAAGGGGGACAATTACAGCAAGAGCAGGACAAAGGACGGGAAATCAGCGACTCTTTAGTACTATTACCGCAACAACAATCAGAAGCACGACGCTTGCTAACTGAAGCATCTTCTCGCCTGCAATCATTAGGAACACCATCCACCCCATTAGGAGAGGCTCAATTTGCCTTAGCTCAAGCCGAAGTCAATGCCCACAAAGCGACAGTCAATGAACTCGAAATTGCGCAACTTTCTGCGAATAATCGGCAGGAAATTTCCCGTATGCGGGTTGAACTGTTCAAAAAACGATATCATCGACTTGATCTTGAGCTGCAACAACTCCGTAGCCAACTTAATGCACAACGCCAGCAAAAAGCAGAATTAGCCCTGGAACATACCGAGATGCTGGCGGAACAAAGTGATCAGCTCCCAAAATTTCTGCTCGATGAATTACAACTGAACCGGAATTTATCTCAGGAATTAAATCAGCAAGCACAACGAATGAATGTCATCGGCTCAAAGCAACGCCAGGCCGCCAGTGATATTATTCAAGTCCGGCAAGCACTGAATACCATTCGTGAACAGGCACAATGGCTCGGTGGCTCCACAACACTCGGAGAAGCACTCCAAACTCAACTTGCCCGTTTACCTGACATGTCTAAACCACAGCAACTTGATCGGAATATTGTCAAATTCAGGGTCGATCGGCTGAAATACGAAGACATGCTGGAGCAGTTACAAAAAGACATAAAACCCGTACAGAAAAGCAACATTGCGTTAACGACTGAACAAGAGCGGATTTATGATTCTCTTACCCGCACCCGCAAAGAACTACTTAATTCATTATTATCTGGTTACGACAGTGAAATCCTTGAATTGACCAAATTGAAAGTCGCTACCAGCCAGCTAAATGATGCACTAACAGAAGTCAAAGAGGCCACACACCGTTATCTATTTTGGGTCGCAGATGTTAATCCCGTTTCGCTCAATTACCCAATCAATGTTGTGCAGGATCTGACCCGTCTATTATCGCTGGACACTTTTTCTCAGTTAAGCGGAGCCCTGATAGTCATGCTGACCACTCAGGATACGCTTCTATATCTGTTTGGCACGCTATTCCTGGTTATATTCAGCATCGGTTCTCTTCGCCATTATCATTCATTCCTTGAACGCGCGAGTAACCGTATCGGCAAAGTAACCCATGATCACTTTTCCCTCACTTTACGTACCGTATTCTGGTCGGTTGTTGTCGCATTACCTTTGCCCATGCTCTGGTCCGCCATTGGTTATGGGCTACAAAGCGCCTGGCAGTACCCTATGGCGACAGCTATTGGTTATGGTGTCAATGCTACGACGCCCGTATTATGGATCTTCATGCTGAGTGCGACTTTCGCCCATCCAAATGGGTTATTCATTGCCCATTTCCGTTGGCCGGAAGAACGTGTTAAACGGGCTTTACGATTCTACCAGCTATCCATCTTTGCCATTGTGCCATTGGTCATGGCATTAATAACTTTTGAACATTACAGTGATCGAGAATTTGCTTCCACACTTGGCAGGCTCTGCTTCCTAATCCTGTGCGTCTCCTTAAGCCTGATCACTAACAGCCTGAAACGGGCAAAAATTCCGCTCTATCTGGATAAAAATGGCTCCGGTGAAAATGTTATCAATACTGCTCTCTGGTGGATTTTACTCTCTGCGCCGATAGTCGCAGCGCTAGCTTCCATACTGGGATATTTCAGCACATCACAAGCATTGCTAGGGCGTTTAGAAACTTCTGTTGCTATCTGGTTCTTCCTGCTGGTTATTTACCATATTATCCGTCGTTGGATGCTGATTCAGCGACGCCGGATCGCCTTTGACCGGGCAAAACAGCGGCGGGCAGAAATTCTGGCTCAACGAGCCAAAGGAGAGGACGATTCAACCGGTTCAAGCAGTATCGAAGGTGCCATTGAAGTTGAGGAACCCATTATTGATCTGGATGCAATCAGTGCTCAATCACTGGGATTAGTCCGTTCAATTCTCACTCTGCTTGCCTTGGTTTCACTCATTTGGCTCTGGTCAGAACTCCATTCCGCTTTCTCATTTCTAGAAAATATCCGACTATGGGATGTCACCACGACAATAAACAACGTAGAAACTGTTCAACCTATCACCGTAGGTTCTGTCTTGATTGCTATCTTGGTGATTATTATCACCACTCAACTTGTACGTAACCTACCCGCACTGCTTGAGTTGGCCTTATTACAGCATTTAGAGCTTACACCAGGCACCGGCTTTGCCATCACCACACTCACCAAATACACCATTACTTTGATTGGTGGTCTGGTCGGTTTCTCTCTGATTGGTATTGAATGGTCAAAATTGCAATGGCTTGTTGCTGCGCTAGGGGTTGGGTTGGGCTTTGGCTTACAAGAAATCTTCGCTAACATCGTTTCTGGCCTGATGATACTGTTTGAAAAACCCATTCGTATCGGCGATACCGTTACTATCCGCAATCTGACCGGTAGCATCACCAAGATCAATACACGAGCAACAACCCTTTCAGATTGGGACAGAAAAGAGATCATTGTTCCTAACAAAGCATTTATTACTGAACAGTTTATTAACTGGTCATTATCTGACACCATCACCCGTATCGTGCTGACAATTCCTGCTCCGGCAGAAGCTAACTGTGAAGAAGTCACCCAGATCCTGCTAACTGCGGCTAAACGTAGCACTCTGATCCTTGATAACCCGGCACCTGAAGCCTATCTGGTTGATCTTCAACATGGTATTCAGATATTTGAATTACGTATTTATGCCGCTGAAATGGGGCATCGCATGCCTGTCCGCCACGAAGTCCATCAGCTTATTTTGCAAGGATTCCGCGAACACGGCATTACTCTGCCATTCCCACCATTTCAAGCGAGTATTGATGTTATTGGTCGGGATATTCGCAGTGCGACGACAAATAGGTCAGGCCGCAATCCACCACGTCAACCGGGTAGTTTGTAAAAAGATAATGAAGCACTGAGCACCCATACTTGAATCAACTAACCCTATTTCAGGCAAAATATGGCCTTTTACCGCCATCCTATGCTTGAAATAGGCTTTGCGAAGCAATCAATGTCGCGCCACAAGAGGTTTTCATTCCCTCCAGTGCGTACATTTGTCTATACACGGATGTGGTGATCAGTCCTTATCCCAATGGTCTGATGATCCAGACCGGTCAATACCCAGATCTGACACCGCAGCCGGGTAGTGTCCCGGACAGGGCAGAACCGGATGCAACGGTCTGGCATCTGATTCGGGAAACGGAAAACAGAAAGAATTAAAAGAACGAGAAACAGTAAATGAATGAAAAAACAGCGCCAATAGCGCTGCAATTACAGTAGATAATAAATTAACCCTGATACATTTTGCACAAATAGTGGGAAACCGCATCATCAGCGTTTGAGCCAATCACTTCCATATCTGGCAGGATATCTTTCAAGCGCTGGTGAGCATCTTGCATAATACAGCCCTTACCTGCTACCGTCAGCATTTCAAAGTCATTCATGCCATCGCCAAAAGCAATACAATCACTCAGCTTATAGCCCATAGCTTGAGCTACCTGCTCAAGTGCATGACCTTTCGAAACACCACCCGCCATAACCTCCAGGCAATTGCGCAACGAGAAACTTACATTGACTCTATCACCCCAACGCGTTTTGATTTTCTCTTCCAACGTAACTAATAGATCATGATCTCCGCAGGTAAAATAAACTTTACATACATCATCGGTTTTAAAGTTGTTACGCTCAAAAAGTTGATAGTGGAACACTGATTCCTGAAAAAACTCTTTCTGCTCAGGGCATTCACGATTCATATACCAGTGATCATGGCAATAATAATTCGTCAGAATATCAGCGTTATCAAACTCCATTAGACACAAGTCATGCACAATCTCAGGATCAACATTGTGACTGAAAACCAATTCACCCATAGCATTGTGTACCCGAGCGCCATTGGAAGTAATCATATAGGCATCAATACCAAGAACATCTCGGATTTGCGCAACATCCACATGATGACGACCGGTCGCAAAAATAAAATGAATACCTTTATTGGTCAGTAAATTAAGGGTTTCCTTGGTGTAAGAAGTTAATTTGTGATCAGGAGACAGCAAAGTGCCATCTAAATCTGAAGCAACAATGTGATACATGGTTATCATTCCTATAATTGAATCAATTCTGGTCAAAAAAATCACAAATGGCGTTGAGTGCCTGGCTACGTAATTTATCTTTTTCAAATAGGATTTCATGATGCGCTCCCGGAATAATTAACGGTAACGGCCCTTCAATGAAACTCCTCTTTCTCCTACGTAATTCACAAAAAGCCCGTATTTTCTGATTATTAATGACTTTATCCTCACTGGCTTTTAAGACCATCAATGGTGTCTCAATTTCTCCGGCTTTTTCTATCAGCATATCACCAATCCAGATACTTTCCCGTATCCAGTGATATGTTGGGCCACCTATGCGTAATTCCGGATAATCCGCGTAATAGCGGAGGTAACGGTTATAACGCTCATAACTGTGCGTTAGGAGGTTAAATAAATAAGGCAACGGGTGCCATTTCCCAGTTAGTACTGCATAATGGTTGCGCATATCTGGCCGCTTTTCAGCCCGATTCACCAAGAAAGTTGCCAACCAACGCGGCATAGGAAAGTTAATACCAAACATAGGAGCACAAAGGGCCGCTGCATCAAAAACCTGGCTGTGACGTAATAAAAATCCCCCTAATATTGCCGCCCCCATTGAATGGGCTAATGCATAACAGTGAGAATAATGACGAGGAAGAATTTCTCTTTCTATAAATATCTCAACGTCAGTAATATAGTCATCAAATTTTTCTACATGTCCTTTTTGTGAATCTTCGAGCATCCTACTGGATCGTCCTTGTCCACGATGATCAATAATAAAAACATCGTAACCAAGGTGATAAAAATCAAATGCCACTTCCGAGTATTTAATATAACTTTCACTACGGCCAGGAAAGATAACGACCGCTCTATAATTTTTTATTGTTGTGCAAAAACGGACATAACGTATCAGGACATTATCGACACCGATAAAATCACACTCCTTCCTGACTTGCCAAAAATCTAACAGAGGCCCATTGGCAAAAGCAGAGAACTGTGTCTCACGATTGAGCCAACTTTCTTTTAGCATTTCTGGCGTCATAAGTTGCCCTCTGACTATCCAAACTCCTCTAGATGTTCACGAATTAAAGCCATAAAGACATTACCAAAACGTTCAAGTTTCCGTTGCCCTACCCCGTTGATTAATAACATTTCACCCTCCGTAACCGGGCATTGCTCTGCCATTTCAATCAGTGTGACATCGTTAAATACTACAAAAGGAGGGATATTTTCTTCGTCAGCAATAGATTTCCGTAATTTGCGTAGCTTGGCAAACAGTTTGCGATCATAATTACCGCTATACGATTTACTTTGCTGAGTGCGCCCTTTTAAGCTCTGTATTCGTGGAACAGCCAATTTTAGTGAAACTTCACCACGCAATATTGGACGTGCCGCCTCTGTTAATTGTAATGCAGAATAATTAGCGATGTTTTGACTGATAAAGCCTAAATGAATAAGCTGCCGCAATACACTCACCCAGTGTTCCTGACTTTGCTCTTTACCAATACCATAAACCGGCAAATGATCATGTCTCATATCACGGATACGCTGATTATTCGCGCCTCTAAGCACTTCAACAATATAGCCAATACCAAAGCGCTGCCCAACCCGGTAAATACAAGAGAGCGCTTTTTGGGCATCCACCAAGCCATCATAATTTTTTGGTGGATCAAGGCAGATATCACAGTTACCGCAAGAGGTTTGTTTGCTTTCACCAAAATAGTTCAATAACACCAGACGACGGCAAGTTTGCGCTTCGGCAAAAGCCCCCATTGCATTGAGCTTATGCCGTTCAATATCCTGCTGTGTACCCGCCTCTTTCTCTTCCAGACAACGACGAAGCCATACCATATCAGCAGGATCATAGAACAACACCGCTTCCGCCGGCAGACCATCACGCCCGGCACGCCCAGTCTCCTGATAATAGGATTCGATATTACGCGGAATATTGAAATGCACCACAAACCGAACATTGGGTTTATTAATTCCCATACCAAATGCCACAGTTGCCACTACAACCTGCAAATCATCACGCTGAAATGCATCCTGCACCCGCGCACGCTGGCTGTTATCCAACCCAGCATGGTATGGAGCAACACTCAAGCCACGTTTTTGTAAACGCTCTGATATCTCTTCAACTTTGCTGCGGCTGTTGCAGTACACAATGCCACTTTTACCTTTCTGACCGCGAATAAACAGCCACAGTTGATCTAATGGCTTATATTTTTCTATCAAGGTATAGCGAATATTGGGACGATCAAAACTGCTGATATGGATAAGCGGATTATTAAGATTCAGTAGTCGGACAATATCATTGCGGGTCGTTTCATCTGCGGTGGCCGTCAACGCAATGACAGGTAATGTCGGAAAGCGTTGCCTAAGCTGCCCCAACGCCCGATATTCCGGCCTGAAATCATGGCCCCACTGTGAAATACAGTGAGCTTCATCCACAGCCAGCATTGCAGGTTGCCATTCCAGAAGTTGCTCAAGGAAGTTATCCATCATCAAGCGCTCTGGGGCGATATACAGCAATTTAATCATGCCCTGACGGCAACGCCGAATCACATCAATCTGCTGTTCGCGGGCCTGAGTTGAATTCAAGCAATCCGCAGCAACACCATTTGCCCGCAATTGATCCACCTGATCTTTCATTAAAGAGATCAGCGGGGAAACAACCAAAGTGACCCCTTCCTGTACCAGCGCTGGGATTTGGTAGCACAATGATTTACCGCCACCAGTCGGCATAATGACCAGACAATCACGCCCTTCAAGAATGGTATTGATGACCTGTTGCTGACCAAGACGGAATTGCAGATAACCAAAGGTTTCCCGCAATACCTGCTCTGTCAGTGATATCGTATTAATGACCTCTGCGGTAGACACGCTTTTCCTCAATATTAAAAAATCACAGACGCCATGCAAAACGCCTGTGCATTATGCTATCTCACTCTCGAAATAATTACAGCATGTCATTGAACATCATCTCGATACAAAAGCAGGTTTACTCAAAGGTTATAGCCGATCAAAAATCCGCCCCTCATTTACCTTACTCATCCCAATGCCGCACCATAATGCCCCATTTTTGCCTGTAATTTAAACAAAACCAGAGCAAATCCCTACACTTACACAGTTGTTAATGATAATAATTTGTATTAATGTTATCAAAATTGAATACCCCAAAAGTTACCTGTCTAAGAGAACCGGAATGAATATCTGGAAAAAGGATGCTTATATTCGAAAATTTCAGAATTAAGCGTACCGATTTGTTTCCAGTGTACAACGACTATGTTGGATATGATTTTTGATTATGAATAGGGATTGTTATCACCATGAGTTCACTACATATTAACTCTGATAATCACACTCTGCATCTTAACGCAGAGAACTGGCTCCGTGCCAATCGCCATCTGGTGACAAAAATATTACGTGAGCTATGTCACGAAAAATTAATTAATCCTACCTATCATGGACAGCAGCAGTATTCTCTGACAATAGGTGACTACCAATACCATTTTCAAGCGGAAACTTATCAGCTCGATCATATTGATATTGATGCCGCTTCCGTAACCAAATTCAGGGATAATCAATCTCAGCCACTTGATGCTATTCAACTGATTATTGAGTTGCATCCGCAGTTGGAAATCCCGGAAAAAATGCTGCCGATTTATCTCGACGAGATATCCAGTACGCTCTACGGTCACGCTTTTAAATATCAGTACAACCGATTTACAGCCCAAGATTTAGCTCATGCCGATTATCAAGTCGTTGAAACGGCAATGAGTGAAGGTCATCCAGTCTTTATCGCCAATAATGGTCGAATTGGTTTCGATGCCGATGATTATCAGCGCTATGCGCCTGAAAGCGCCAGCCCCGTGACTTTAATCTGGATTGCGGTACATAAGAATAAAGCTACTTTCTCTGCACTATCCGATCTTTCATACCAACAATTAATAGAAGAAGAACTAGGGAAATACCTGCCAGCGCAATTTGAACGCCACCTTAATATGCTGGGATTATGTCCATCAGATTATTATCTGATGCCTCTCCATCCTTGGCAGTGGCAACACCGTATTGCTATCAGCTTTGCAGCAGATATTGCCAATAATCATATTATTTATCTTGGAGAAGGTCATGATCGCTACCTCGCACAGCAATCTATCCGCACTTTCTTCAACATTACTCAACCGAAAAAGAACTACGTTAAGACTGCCCTATCCGTATTGAACATGGGCTTTATGCGCGGGCTTGATCCACACAGCATGGTCAAAACCCCATCAGTCAACGAATGGCTCGGCAACTTAGTCCATAGTGACAGTTTCTTCCAACAGAAAGGTTTTACCGTATTACGGGAACGTGCTGCTCTCGGTTATTTCAATAACTACTTTGAATCAGCCATTAAGAAGGACAGCCCCCATAAGAAAATGTTGTCAGCACTGTGGCGCGAAAGCCCAATGGCACTGTTGAAAGATAACCAACGCTTGATGACAATGGCTTCGTTATTGCATGTTGATTATCAAGGTCATTCCGTCGTCGCGGCTTTGGTAAAGGATTCAGGATTAAATGCAGAAGAGTGGGTATCACGCTATCTTGATGCTTACCTTTCTCCATTACTGCGCTCTTTCTTCACCTATGATCTGGTATTTATGCCACATGGCGAAAACCTGATGTTGGTATTGGATAATAACAGCCCGACAAAAATGTTGATGAAAGATATTGGTGAAGAAATTGCTATTTTGAATGGTGATCTCCAATTGCCTGAAGAGATTAATTTCTTGCACGTCACTATCGAAGACGACATGAAAATTAACTACATCTTCCTTGATATCTTCGATTGCTTCTTCCGCTACCTGATTCCGCTGCTGCAAAAAGATCTCAATCTACCCGAAGAGCGTTTCTGGCTACTGGTTGCCCGTTGTGTCCATAATTATCAATCACAACATCCGCATCAGATTGAAAAATTCCGCAAGTTCGACTTGTTTAAGCGGGAATTTATTCGTACCTGTCTGAACCGTCTGCAAATGGCAAACAATCAACAGATGATCGATCTCGACGACCGTGAAAAGAATCTTAAATTCGCCGGAACTCTAGTTAATCCGCTATACGCTTTACGCCATGAATACTCGGTTGCTCTTCATCAGGCAGAGCAGCAATAAATAAAAATATCAACATAGATAAGTACTAAAAGACTTAATTTGGGGATGGGATGAATAATAAGAAAGTGATGTATCCGTTTTTGCAAAAGGATTCCATGATTAAAAAAACAACTCTTGCAATGACTATACAGTTAGTACTGATGGGAAATAGCTATGCAATCGCGGAAAGTGCACAGAGCAAAAGCGATAAAACCGCTACCCAAAATGAAAGCACGATTATTGTCACCGCTTCACGATCAGAAAATGAAGGGGTGACCGAAGATACCGGTATGTACAATACCACTTCGATGGTCACCGCCACCGGCCTAAATCTTTCAGCTCGTGAAACGCCACAAACCGTCAGTGTCATAACCAAACAACGTATGCTTGACGAAAATCTGGACAGTGTTAATAGCGTCATCGATAGCACAACCGGTATGAGCGTACGCCAGTTTGATAGCGATCGTTTCGGGTTTACTTCTCGTGGCATGTCCATCAATAACATCCTGCGTGATGGGGTTGCTACCTACTACGACACCCGCTTTAACTATGGCGACAATCTCCTAGACACTGACCTGTTTGATCGTATTGAAGTGGTACGTGGAGCGGCTGGTTTGATGGTTGGCCCAGGCAATCCTTCGGCAGCGGTTAACCTGACTCGTAAACGACCAACCCGTGATTTCCGTGGCGAATTCTCTGCCGGCGCCGGTTCTTGGGATAAATGGCGCACTGGCCTTGATCTCTCTGGCCCATTAAACGACAGTGGCAACCTACGCGGACGTTTTATCACAGCTTATCAAGGAGCCAATTCCTTTATTGATCGCAATAATCACGAAAAATACCCGTTCTATGGCATTCTTGAAGCGGATTTGACAGAAAATACGTTGTTGACTATAGGCGCTGATTATCAACGTAATCATACTCGTGGCGGTATGTTTGGCGGTTTTCCGATCTACTTTGCAGACGGCAGCAAAACAGATTATAAACGCAGCGACAGCTATGCACCTGATTGGACTTTTTCAAAGGTTCGGACCTTCTCTACTTTCACCAGCCTGCAACATAACTTTGACAACGGCTGGAGTGTGAAAGGCACCTTTACTTATGATAATAATACTCTGGACCAAAAAGTCCTGTGGGCAACAAGTTTTCCTAACCGCAGCACCAATATCGGTATGGTACCGGGTAACATGACACTTATTGATGGCAGTCGACGCCAGAAGAACTACGATCTACAAGTGAACGGTGACTACCAGTTGTTTAACCGAACTCATCATGTCAGCTTCGGTTTGAACCATCAGCAACAGGATTTCCAAAACGATTATTTTTATGCCACCTGTATGCTCAAGCGTAACTGCTCTGGACTAGGTGATTTCACCGCTTCTGGCTGGCAATATCCAGAGCCAGACTGGAGCAAAACACGATCCAATGGTTCAAAAGGCCGTAATGAACAGACCGCAGGTTATGCAGTCACTCAGATTTCTCTGGCAGATCCGCTGACACTGATCCTCGGTGGCCGAGTCACCAGTTGGCAAACACGCGGTGACAATTTCAATACTCCACAGAATGCCAGCTACAGTGACGAATTTGTTCCTTACGGTGGGTTGATCTACAACATTACTCAAGATCTGTCGGTTTACACCAGTTACACCGGGATATTCAACCCAGAAAACCGCCGTGACCGCAATAATCAGTTACTTGCCCCAGTATCTGGACAAAACTACGAAGCGGGTCTAAAAGGTGTTGCTTTCGATAACGGTATTGATTACTCGCTATCGGTGTTTGAAATCCGTCAGGATAATCTGCCACAGGCAGGTACCGTGAAGTTACCGGACAACTCCACTGCTTACTATGCAGTAGATGGCACCAAAACTCGCGGGTTTGAAGCAGAGATCAGTGGTCAACTGACGGATAACTGGCGTCTTTATACTGGTTACACGCAATTCCGCGCAACAGATCCTAATGGTGTGCGAATCAATACCAATACGCCAAACAGGTTGTTTAAACTGTTTACCACCTACACCCTGCCAGGTGCGATGAGTAACCTGACCATCGGTGGTGGTGTTAACTGGCAGGATAAAACCTGGTTGACTGTTGATGGGCCTAGGAAGACATCAATGCAAGCGGAACAAAACAGCTTTGCTGTGGTTAACCTGATGAGCCGTTATCAATTCACACCGGATCTCTCTTTGACGGTTAACCTGAATAACGTCTTTGATAAGACCTACTACACTCAGTTCGGCCAATATTCTCAGTATTACTATGGCGCACCTCGCAACATCGAAGCGATCCTGCGTTATAAGTTCTGAGTTTGTTATAGCACTACATAGCACTACGGGCGGCAAACCTTATGTTTCTATTTATTTGAAGGAAAGCAAACAATGAAATCGAAGCGTTACAAAGGGTTTGCCGTACTGTCAGTGCTGTTGGTCAGTCTGCTGGCTGGCTGTGATAAGCCAGTCAGCACAGACAATGTATCGTCAGATAAGCTTGGTTATCCTAAAGAAATAACTACCGCATTGGGTACGGCGGTGATTCCACATCAACCCCAACGTGTTGTTGCCTTGGGCGCAGGAGCGGAAGATATCGTACTGGATCTTGGTATCGTCCCCGTCGGGATTGAATCCCATCGTTGGGGCGGGGATGAACAAGGCTATCTGCCGTGGTTCAAACAAGCGATACAACAGCGTGGCGAGACTTTGCCTGCTGTGATAGATATGTACCCCGAATTAGACATTGAGAAAGTCATTAGCCTTAAACCTGATCTGATTGTGGCAACCCAATCAGGCATCACCCAAGAGATTTATGACCATTTATCATATTTCGCCCCAGTGATCGCTTATCCATCTGCCCCTTGGCTCACAACACCACAACAACAGATTGAATTAATTGCTCGTGCGCTAGATAAACAGCCGCAAGGAGCGCAACTCGCTACTGAACTGGATGTCATATTACGCGAATCAGGTAATACCATCCCGCATATCAGTGGCTACACTTTCGCCTATATCAAAGCAGGTATCAGCAGTAACATGCTATCGGTATACGTCAGAGGCGATCCTCGCGTCGATACTTTAATACACCTCGGTTTGACGCTATTACCATCAGTCAGCACATTAGCCGATCCCTTCGGCAGTTTCGCCGCTAATATAGGACTGGAAAATGCGGATTATCTTAATGGCGCTGATATCTTAGTAACTTGGTTCAATAATGAACAAGAACGTAAAGCCGTGGAAGCACAGCCACTGTTTCAATCCATCCGTGCCGTGCATCAGGGAGGTTATATCCCGCTAACTGACCAATCATTAGTTGTTGCTATGTCTTACGGTACACCACTTAGTTTGCGCTGGGGCTTATCGCAATTCATGCCCGTGCTGGCAGAGGCAATTAAATCATCATGACAAATCCTAAACGGCGATTCGTACTGCTACTTGGCTTGGGTCTCATGATACTGCTGACCTTGATTTGTATTACTGCCAGTCTGAGTCTGGGCGCAAAAACGTTACCGCTATCAACCATATGGCATCACTATTGGTTAGGCGACAGTGGTAGCTATAGCGATCTGGTCATCAATGCCCGCAAACCACGCACATTAATTGGCATCATGGCCGGCGCAGCCCTAGCGCTTTCCGGTGCCATAACACAGGGATTGCTGCGTAATCCACTAGCCGAGCCGGGTTTACTGGGTGTTAACGCCGGGGCTGCTGCGGTGGTTGTCAGTTTCTCTTTCATACCCATATTGGATGAGCTTCCGCGCTTCTGGACAGCATTTATTGGCGCTAGTCTGGCTACATTGCTGTTCTACCTGCTCAGTGGAGGACAACGTAATAGCAATCCAGCACGCATGGTATTGACTGGTGCCGCCATTAACGCCTGCCTATTTGCTTTTGTGCAAGGTTTCGTATTAATGAATGCGCATATACTGGATAGTTATCGCTTCTGGACAATTGGATCACTTAGCGCAATGTCTCTGGCAGAAGCGAGTTCACTGATACCCTATCTGTTATTTGCCTTAATATTGGCCCTTTCACTCAGCTCTTCCCTAAATGTGATGGTATTTGGTGAAGGCATTGCCAGCTCACTTGGCGCTAATGTTGCCCGCACCCGCGTGTTGTCGCTTATTACTGCTACTATGCTAGCGGCAGTGGCTACCGCGATGGCAGGCCCTATTGCCTTTATTGGCTTGGCTGCCCCCCACTTGATGCGGGCTTTAGTTGGCAGCGATTTCCGCTGGCTATTACCCTATTGCCTGTTCGCCGGGCCGTGCCTCTTGCTCACTTCCGATATACTGGCGCGGTTGGTGATAGCACCCGGGGAGATCATGGTGGGAATTATCACCGCAGGAATTGGTGGACCTTTGCTCTATCTGGTTATTAAAACCTATCGTGGAGTTAATTATGTCGCAGATTAACCCATCTAGACCGGCAAAAACTCGAACCTTCATGTTGGGAACTGCTGTTTTTCTTGTACCTCCACAACGGACCCAAAGAGCCATCTTAATGATATTACTACTGCTCGCTGTGCTGTTTTATCTCTCTCTGGCACTGGGTAAGCAAGGTATCGATAACCCCTGGCTAACAACCTCAACCCCTTATCAGGAATTTATTTTCACACAGCTACGTTTACCCCGCGCATTAGTGGCTATCGGGGCGGGTGCAACGCTGGCGCTCTCCGGTTCACTTTTTCAACTGACGACCCGCAACGCACTCGGGAGCCCGGATATTATCGGCGTCAATGCCGGTGCTGCCGCAGGTATCGTCACCACCCTGCTCATCTGGCCTGGAGTACTCCCCGTTGCTTTAGGTGCGCTGCTAGGAGCTAGCTTCGCTGTACTACTGGTATATGCCGGAAACATTAGCAGCTCCGGGCAGATGCAGACAACCAGAATTGTCATCTCTGGCATTGCTATCGCCGCTCTTTGTATGGCATTTGTTAATTTTGCTATCTCGAATGTGCGCCTTGAGCAGGCGCAACAACTTGCTTCACTGCTGCACGGTAGCCTCGCCAACCGACGCTGGCAAGATGTTGGGTTAATTTATGGAACGATGATACTGTTTGTCCCCTTTCTACTCTGGCTAGGCCGACAATTAAACTACGTCAATCTCGGCTATGAAGTTGCTAATACACTCGGTGTATCAGTACGTATAATTCAGCTTATGAGTTTGTTACTGGCGGTCATACTGGCCTCAATGGCGGTACTGGTTATCGGGCCGGTGGCTTTTATCGCACTTTCTGCTCCGCAAATCGCCCGCCGCTTAGTACGGGCCAAAGGCACTGCACTGTTCTGCTCAGCACTGGTGGGAGCATTACTACTGCTTGCTTCCGATTTAATTACTTTGCTACTTCCTACTTCGGCGCGTCTGCCAATAGGAGTTATCACCGCAGGGGTAGGCGGTGTCTATTTGATGTATTTGCTGTACGCTGAATTAAGGAGAACAAAGTCATGTCATTCGATATAAATTCCTCAACCACCATCTCACGACTAACAGCCCAAGCGCTTTCGCTAGCATACGGCAAGAAAACGATTGTTGAGTGCCTAAATATTTCTATTCGTGATGGTGAATTCAGCGTCATCATTGGCCCGAATGGTTGTGGAAAATCGACCCTACTACGCGCCATTAGCCGAGGTATAACGCCACAGCACGGTGAAATCCTGCTTGATGGGAACAATATTCGACATTACAAGCCAAAAGCGGTAGCACGTGAGCTGTCTCTGCTAACACAAGGGGCAACCATCACCGAAGCGTTGACAGTATACGATTTGGTTTCACGTGGACGTTACGCTCACCAATCCTTTTTACGACAGTGGTCAGCAGAAGATGAACGAGCAGTTAACGACGCTTTATATGCGGTCGAACTCCAGGAGATGTCGCAACGGTTAGTGAGTGAGCTTTCCGGTGGTCAGCGCCAGCGCGCCTGGTTTGCCATGACATTAGCACAACAAACACCCATTGTACTGTTAGATGAACCAACCACTTATCTGGATATCACTCATCAGATTGAAATGCTCGATCTCTGTCAGCGTCTACATTTACAGGGGAAAACGTTGGTGCTAGTACTACACGATATTAACCTGGCACTACGTTACGCCTCACATTTAATTATGATGAAAAATGGCAAAATTTACGCCGAAGGTGTGCCAGAAGAGATTATCAACGAGCAGAGTATCACTGATGTGTTTGGTCTGGCCTGCCGTATTATTTGCGATCCAGAGTCTGGTAAACCATTGATTATCCCAAGATACAATCCTATCTGAACGGGAAATAAGCTGCCTATGGTTTTGTCGTATTAACAAGCAATATAGGCACCCAAAAGACTTACTACTTGATAATAACAATGATAATAATAATAATTATCATAATTATATTTACAATGATTAGTCATATGTAAGATACTACAATCAGCTAGTATGAACATGTAAACAGGGAGTTGGTGGTGTCAAATACAAAGCATTCAGTTACCCCTTTAACCACAGTGGTAATTGAAGATATCATCCAGTTATTTGAACAAACATTTAGTCATTTTACTGCCACAATGAGAGTAAATGCAGATAATATCCCTGCTACCAGCATGAGTTTTCCCCAGTGGTCAGATACAAAGAAGTTTCCAGTATTAATTCAGCGCTACCAAGATGAATATTACGGTACCAATGATATAAAGCCTAACCAGAAAGCTCTTTATTCCTTATGGACACAATGGTATTTTGGTTTGGTTATTCCCCCGATGATGCTAATGTTACTAGAATATCCACAAGCAGTGGATACCCATTACAATCTTTTTCAAGTTGAATTCCATGACAGCGGCAGGCCAGATATTTTTTACTATAATTTAACCTGGCTGAATGAAACACCTTCATCATTACTGCATCGCCATTATTCTCTATTAGATCGCCATATCATTCCCGTATGCGAGAAGATTGAATCATATCAAAGGATAAATGGACGACTCCTGTGGAATAACATCGGTTATCTCATGTATTGGTATCTTGCCGAATTTAGCTCAAGAATAAATAGCAAATTATATCAAGAAATTATAAATGGTCTTTTTATGGAACCACAACTCCCTGATGGTAGAAATAATCCACTTTACCGTACTGTTATTTTGCGGCATAACAATATGCAACGTCGCAGTTGTTGTCAAAGGAATAAACTACCTAGCGTCGGTAATTGCCATGATTGCCCTTTGGAATCCAAAGCAGAAATAAAAAATTAACATTCTATTCCATGAATTTTAATTCTTATCTGCTCCAGCAGAAAGAGATTATTATGATTTAATCCAAACAAATATTACACATAATAAAATCAATTATATTGGGCAATAACCAAACTATAACCTATATATGAGATGACAAGGATATATAATGTACGGCGACACTCTGCTATTAAACCATGAACTCACAGAAAATAATCATATCACGGACGAAGATTTTTCCAGATATTTCTTAAATATGAATAGTGCTGAAAATTATCTTGATGACGCTTATAATGTCATTACTAGGATAAAGAGAATATTACAACGGGTAGATAGACCTTTCAGTGGGATATTACCCCATGAATTATCTCCACTATTTTCTAAAGTGAATTTAGATCTTCCTCTGACCTCTTTAAACCTGGCCTTAGATGAGCTACAGCAACTTTATCTTAAAGATGCTGTTTATTTTCATCATCCAAAATATGTTGCTCATCTTAATTGTCCACTAGTATTACCTGCTGTTCTGGCAGAAACCATTATAGGAGCGATTAACTCATCATTGGACACCTGGGATCAAAGTGCTGGTGGGACATTAATAGAGCAGAAGGTTCTCGACTGGACACGAGATAAAATGGCATTGGGTACAAATGCCGACGGTATCTTTACCAGCGGTGGTACTCAGTCAAACCTGATGGCAATGTTACTGGCAAGGGACCATTTTTGTCATCAACGCGATCCTGAACATAAAAATCAGTTACATGGTCTGCCGGCGGATTTCCATAAACTGCGTATTTTTACCTCGACAGTCAGCCATTTCAGTACACAAAAAGCCGCTGCTATCCTTGGTTTGGGATATAACGCCGTTGTCTCTGTTCCTCATGACAGTGAGTTCCGCATGGACCCTGAAGCATTGGAACAATGCATTAACCAATGTGTCGCACAGGGCAACATTCCTTTTGCCGTTGTCGCTACGACCGGTACCACGGATTTCGGCAGTATTGATCCACTTCATCCTATCGCTGCTATCGCCAAACAGTATGGCACCTGGCTACATGTGGATGCGGCATACGGATGCGGTTTACTGGTTTCACCTCGTCGCTCTCATCTACTGGAAGGCATTAATTTGGCGGATTCTGTCACTGTGGATTACCATAAATCATTTTTCCAACCCGTCAGTTGCAGTGCTTTCTTTGTCAAAAATAAGAAGCATTTATCCCATCTGACTTATCATGCCGAATATTTAAATCCACTCAGTGCCTCACAAGAGGGTACACCCAATCTGGTCAATAAAAGTATCCAGACAACTCGCCGTTTTGATGCATTGAAAATGTGGCTGACATTACGAATTATGGGCGCAAAACAACTTGGAAAAGCTTTTGATAAAGTTGTCGATACAGCTCAAGATGCCTATCGATTAATGGCACAGAATCCCTATTTTGAACTGATTCATTATCCAGAGTTAAGTACTTTAGTTTTCCGTTTTATTCCTACACAAAAATTACCTGATGCAGATATTGATGCCGTCAATGCAGCCATTCGTAAATCGCTATTCCGTGAAGGTAATACCGTTATTGCGGGTACCAAAGTCAATGGCCGACAATATTTAAAATTTACGTTCCTTAACCCAACAACGAGCCAACAACACCTACAAGAAATTGTGCATAACATCGTAATGCACGGAAATGATTTTCTGGCAACCCATAATAACAATTAATGAGATTAATACTGTCTACCAGGAGAAACTTTTATGACAACTCGCCCTTATGATTTTATCGCCATTGGAATAGGTCCTTTTAATCTCGGACTGGCTTGTTTAACTCAACCACTAAAAGATGTTCATAGCCTGTTCATTGATCAAAAACCGGGCTTTGATTGGCATCCGGGAATGATGTTGGAAAATTCCACCATGCAGACCCCTTTTATGTCAGATCTGGTGACCTTGGCATCACCCACTCATCCACTCAGCTTCCTTAATTACATTAAGCAAAAAGGAAGAATATATTCCTTTTATATCCGGGAAAGTTTTTTCCTGATGCGTAAGGAATACAACCAATATTGTCAGTGGGCGGTAGAACAGTTATCCAATTTACGCTTTAACACACGCGTTGACAGCATTAGCTATGATGAACATGCCTCGCTATATACATTACATTGTTCAGATACGTTAACTGGGCAGCAACACCAATTTGTTTGTAAAAAATTGGTATTGGGTACCGGACCTGCACCTTATATTCCAAAGTGCTGCCAACCCTTCTCTGATCAGATGGTGACATCTGGTAATTACTTGAAGAACAAAGCAGCCTTACAACAAAAGCAATCCATTACTGTTCTGGGTAGTGGACAAAGTGCCGCAGAGATTTTCTACGATTTGCTCAGTGATATTGACAGATTCGATTATCAACTTAATTGGCTTACTCGTTCACCACGTTTTTTCCCGCTGGAATATACCAAGCTGACATTAGAAATGACCTCACCAGAATATGTAGATTATTTCTATAACCTCCCGGAAGAAAAACGGGATGCATTAAATCTGTCCCACAAACAGCTTTATAAAGGCATTAATAGTTCATTAATCAACGATATTTTCGATTTAATGTACACCAAAAGGTTAAACGGCAAATTAAACGTTAACTTATATACCAATAGTGAATTACGACAAATTAGCCATGCTAAAAATGAGCGCGACCTGACATTAATGTTATTCCAACATGAGCAGGAGCAACCATTTTCTCTGGATACCGAAGGGGTCGTTCTGGCAACTGGCTATCAGTATCAGGCTCCAACTTTTATTGAAGGTGTACGTCACCTTATCCGTTGGGATGAAAAAGGACGTTATGGTGTACAGCGTAATTACAGCATTGATCGCAACAATACCATTTTCATACAGAATGTGGAATTACATACCCACGGTTTTGTTACACCGGATCTGGGGATGGCCTGTTATCGCAATTCCTGTCTGATTTATGAAATTACCGGTATTGAACATTATCCGATTGAGAAAAGTATCGCTTTCCAGCAGTTCAGCGTTGACACCGAAGGAGCATACTAATGTCCGTCTTTAATCCTACGCTGTTTGAAAAATCCTTACCTGAAATAGGTACCTTTGCATTACGTCCATTGGATCTGGAACGGGACATTCCCGTATTAACTGACTGGGTTAATCGGGATTACGCCCATTATTGGGGAATGCAAAACAATACTGAGCAACAAGTATGGAAATTTTATCATGATTTAGCATCCCGCCATCCGGGAAGTGTATTTATTGGAATATATCTGGGGCAACCTGCTTTTCTATTAGAGTGTTATCGTGCACAAGATGATCTGATTGGAAAATATTATCCGGCACACCCAGATGATATGGGAATGCATATTCTGGTTGCACCACCGCAAGAAAAAATAAGGCATTTCACCTGGGGAATTTTCCAAACCATCATGGCCTTTATTTTTAGCGATCCTACTGTGGCTCGCATTGTGGTTGAACCCGATATACGTAATGAGAAAATTCACAAGCTTAATTTGCAGGCAGGTTTTGTTTATCAGAAGGCATTGGTATTACCTAATAAAACCGCCAAATTAGCTTTTTGCACCAGAGAGCAACATCAGATCGCGTTACAGCGGGAACACCAAGCGACAACATCCACCCCCTCAGGCTCATTGATGACAAACTCTACACACTTACAACCGGCGGTCTGGCAGAAAGTTAATCGTCTGCACTTGTGTAAAGCTATTTCTGAATTTTCACATGAATGTTTACTCGCGCCTCAGCAGTTAACTGAAAAAGCAGATAGTGACGGATATCACCATTACCGTTTGGATAGTGCTGACCACCTGGTCAGCTATACTTTCCGGGCACGGCGTATGGCACTGGATCACTGGCTGATTGATGCCAATTCGTTACAGAAAAATGCCAGCGGAGGAGAAGCAGCTCTCGATTCCTTGCTATTCATTATTGAGTTTAAACAACAACTTGGCATTAGCGACGTCGTGATGCCTACCTATCTGGAAGAAATTACTAGCACTCTCTATAGCAGCGCTTTTAAGCATAACAGAGTCGGTATCAGTGCAATGGATCTGGTGAACACTGATTTTCAAGCGCTGGAAGGGGAGATGATGGAAGGACACCCTTCTTTCGTCGCCAACAATGGCCGGATTGGTTTTGATATTGGTGATTTTCAGAACTTTAGCCCCGAAGCCGCCTCTGCCATGCATTTAGTATGGCTGGCCGCACATAAGAGCAAGGCACATTTTGCTTGTATAGAGCAACTCAATTATCAACAGTTGCTGGAACAGGAGCTAGGCACAACCACAATGGCTGAATTTGACCAACGGTTGATCGCGCTTAACCTTAATCCAGAGGATTACTTACTGATGCCTGTTCACCCTTGGCAATGGCAGAACAAGTTAGCATCAGTGTTTGCGCCTGATATCGCTAATCAGAAATTGGTCTACCTTGGTATTGGTGCTGATACCTATCAGGCACAACAGTCAATCCGCACCCTATTCAATCGCAGTCATCCTCAGCGATATTATGTAAAAATGGCGCTATCCATTCTGAACATGGGATTCATGCGCGGTTTATCACCTTACTACATGGCAACGACGCCAGGCATTAACGATTGGCTATTCGATTTGGTAACACAAGATCCCATCTTGCAACATTATCGTTTTAAAATTTTACGAGAAGTCGCCAGCGTTGGCTTCAAAAACAGCTATTACGAACAAGCAATCAGTAGCGATACGCCTTATAAAAAAATGATGGCGGCACTATGGCGAGAAAACCCATTGCAATTAATTGAGCCTGGGCAACAAGTGATGACAATGGCTGCGTTATTACACAGTGATCAGCAAGGGAATGCCCTGTTGCCCGCGTTAATTTCAGCATCCGGCCTGTCTACTCAAGAATGGTTACATCGCTATTTAGAGCGTTATCTTGCTCCGCTGTTACACTGTCTGTACGCTTATGATCTGATGTTTATGCCACACGGCGAAAATATCATCCTGGTATTGGAAAACCATGTTCCACAGCACATCTTTATGAAAGATTTAGCAGAAGAAATTTTGGTCATGAACCCCGATGCCGATTTACCAGAAAAAGCCAGTCGAGTCAAAGTAGACATGCCAGAAGATATGAAAACACTAACCATCTTATCTGATGTGTTTGACGGTATATTCCGCTATCTGGCTGCAATACTGGATGAACAGGATAACTACTCACAGGATCTTTTCTGGCAAGCCGTAGCAGATTGTATTTTAAACTATCAGCACAACCATCCCGAATTGAGTGAGCAATTTGTGCGTTACGATCTGTTTACACCGGAGATTAAACGCTGCTGTCTAAATCGTCTGCAAATAGCGAATAACCGCCAGATGCTTGATTTAGCTGATCCGGCTCAAAGTTTACAGTTTGCTGATAATCTGACTAACCCAATTGCCAAATTTAGTCATTTGTAAAATAGAGCTATACCTAATAGATTTCGAGTTGCAGCGCGGCGGCAAGTGAACGAATCCCCAGGAGCATAGATAAACTATGTGACTGGGGTGAGTGAAAGCAGCCAACAAAGCAGCAGCTTGAAAGATGAAGGGTATAGATATGAATGGAGAATAGTGAGTAACATACTCACCATTCTATAAGGCAGCACTGACTACAGTACTACCTTCTTTTTTACATATATACGCGATTTCAATCCCTTGAGGATGAAATAACCTACTTTCAGTACGTAAAATTCCAGCACAAATATTATTTCCCGTTTCAACTTACCTATAGTTGTATTCAATTATCCATTCAGATTATTGCCAGAAATTCCTTACAAGCTGGCAAGATTAGCAACAAAAGCACAACATTAACAATCTATTAACTATATAAAGTCACATTGATAACACATACCTTTATTTGGGAATAAAATTAAATGTCCACAACGCTATTAACCTTGGAAGAAGCCCGACAAGTGATCGGTAATGCTTTTGTTCACGATATGCCCTTTAACCAATTATTAGGACTTGAACTAATCCGATTTGAACCGGATTACGTAGAAATACAATTTCGTAACCAAAGTAAATTAGTAGGTAATATTGCACAGGAGATTCTACATGGCGGCGTAGTTGCATCAGTGCTGGATGTATGTGGTGGATTAGTCTGTATCGGTAACGCCTTGCCCCGTCTGGTACCCGCATCACGAGAAGAATTAGCAAAGCGATTATCAACAATGGGGACGATTGATTTGCGAGTGGATTATCTACGCCCCGGCCGGGGTGAATTATTCACTGCCACCAGTAGTATTATCCGCAATGGCAATAAAGTTTCTGTCGCTAGAGCTGAACTTCATAATGAGCAGAGAGCCCATATCGCCAGTGTAACAGCGACCTATCTGGTAGGATGACAATATAATTTTAATCGCTTGCGTAATATTCAGCCCGGTGACATATTATTTTCATGTTAACGGGCTAAAAACCCGTAACACTTTTTCCACCTTCTATTTAACATCAGGACAATATGAACAAGCCACAAACGACTAAAGGAGTTTTGTACGCCTTCGGTGCCTGTTTTATCTGGGGAATCGCGCCAGTTTATTTTAAACATATCCAGCAAGTACCTGCTGACGAAATCCTGACCCATCGGATTATTTGGTCATTTTTCTTTATGTTGCTACTGCTAACATTGAACCGTCACTGGTCACAGGTAGTCAAAGTTTTCCATCAACCTAAGAAAGTGCTATTACTGGCAGTGACGGCTACTATCGTTGCCAGTAATTGGCTGATTTACATCTGGGCGGTAAATCACGGCCATATGCTGGAAGCCAGCCTGGGTTATTTCATTAGCCCACTGGTTAACGTTTTGTTTGGTATGTTGTTTTTGAGTGAACGTTTCCGCCGTACGCAATGGGCAGCTGTTATTCTGGCCTTCACCGGTGTGTTAATCCAATTATGGCAATTTGGTTCTATACCGGTCATTGGATTAAGTTTGGCGGTCACTTTTGCCCTGTATGCCCTACTTCGTAAGAAGATGAATGTTGACGCTCAAACGGGCATGACGATTGAAACGCTGTGGTTACTGCCGGTTGCCGCCATTTACCTATTTGGTTTTGCCAACACCCCAACCAGTGATTTAAGTCATAACCCAACGACTCTCAATTTATTGCTGATTGCGGCGGGCATTATCACTACTGTGCCACTACTGTTATTCACCGAAGCCGCTGCCCACCTGCGTCTATCCACACTGGGATTCTTTCAGTATGTCGGCCCAACGCTGATGTTCCTGCTAGCAACCTTGGTTTATGGTGAACAAATAGGCACTGACCGTCTGATTACTTTCGGCTTTATCTGGGCTGCATTAGTGCTGTTTACACTAGATGCCGTGTACACACAGCGCAGATTGCAGAGATAGTAAAATAATGAAAATAACCATCAGATTAGCCAATACAACCGAGCAAATCTCCACATGATAGAACTGCCTATGAAACATATTGAAGCAGGATATGTTCATATTGCGAAGCAAACTGATGGAATTTTGTGTTGTATTGCCACTATCTGATGGAGATGCAGAACTTGATGGATTATTTGTTGAACCGACCTTTTGGCATCAAGGTATTGGCAAGCAGTTGGTGCAAATCGCATTGGATGATCTTCATATAAAAGGCAAAGCATCATTACAGGTGCTAGCTAATCCGCAATCAGAAAGGTTTTATACCCGTTATCTTTCACGTTGCCTCTTTGTTGGCTGCACTCGCTCACCCCGGTCACATAGTTAGCTATGCTCCAGGGGATTCTCTCCCTTGCCATCGCGATGCAACTTGAAATCCATAGGGTTTTATATTGCCCTTGGCTTTGAACGTTTGGGAAAAGAATACACTCAATTAGGGACAGCGATTCGTATGATTAAGTACATACGATAAAATAAGCTAATTCTATTTT
Source organism: Photorhabdus sp. CRCIA-P01 (assembly GCF_003545805.1). Classification (GTDB taxonomy): domain Bacteria; phylum Pseudomonadota; class Gammaproteobacteria; order Enterobacterales; family Enterobacteriaceae; genus Photorhabdus; species Photorhabdus antumapuensis. The sequence continues at coordinate 195,574 of NZ_NMQR01000002.1, forward strand.
GTAAATTAATGCCTTTTATCGTCACATCTACTTTATCTTTAATAATTAAATACTGTTTTTTAATAAAAATCCCAACTACATTAAAGATATAAAATAATAGCAAAAGCTTATTTTAAAATAAAAAACACCCCAAGTTATATATCCAATCAGAGATTATATAAACCCTATGGAATATTTACTTAAGCATTTTATAATAATGTTAATATCGTTTCCACTCAATAATCAACTTTTTAAAATAATAATAAAACCCAATACTGCACAAACAGATGATTAAACTCTTAACGTATTATTTTTATGTCTCTATTATGACCACCGCAATACAACTATTACGGCGGTCATATAGTGACCTGCTTCCGCCACTAAGTCACAAGTGACTCAGGCGGGGGCTTCCCATGATCCCTATTAGCAAAGGATAACAACTTTCGTTGCAGCCCCTGCTCTGACAGCAACTGCCTTGAACCATAATTTCACATTAGGTCATCCGATGGTAAAATGCATCCCATCCCTCGCTCTTTCTGACCATGCGTTCAGAAACGTAAGAAGCTTACGCACAACCACTTTTTGGGCTTTCCGGCAGCCACGAGGCTTTAAAATCTGTGACACCTTTTCGTGGATGAGAACCGCTTTTTGTTTCTACTTTTTACGTGCTGAAAATGGCGGTCTTTTACGGGACAGTATTCACTGGGCAACTTGCAAGCAGTGTATGCCTGAACTGAGAAACCGGGAATTATTTTCTTTATGTCCATTAGATAAGATGCATACAGGTGACAGATATAAATCAATACCTACGCTTCTGTCTGCACTGATTGTGTCTGGGGTTAATTTGCCTTCAAATCATCAAACAGGCACACAAGCGTAATATTTTCCCGATAGAGCTTTTTATAGTGACCATCTTTATCTTCCCGTCAATGACACAATGCAAAACCGCTTTTAGGAAACTAACCCATTTGGCGAAAAAGTTTTTGAAGACAGCCTCTAGATTAGCCAATACAGCCAACAAAGACTGACTATTGACTTCACAAACGTGTATTCAATAAACGAACAACTTACCATAACAACAAGAATTACATTAAAATAATAAATTGACACAACACCTAACATTAGCAATAATAATGTTAATTTTTTTTAACATGACAAAAACAAATGATCAAAATAGCAACAGGACTTGCGGCGATCACAGTACTTTCTCTTTCTCACACTGCATTTGCATCTTCTCTTCCACAAGAAAGGGATATACTGGATAAAGAAAAACCAAAGAATATTTTAAAAATTGACGATTTTCTACCTGAAAAGAAAAAATGGACTCTCTCGACTGGAATCTCCATTTTAAATAAATCAGGTGATGGAAGTTCACCTTTATTTTATTTAAACGAGATATCCCCCGGCCACTATATTTTGAACAAAGGAACACAAACATACCAGAAAGAAACTAACGGTGTCTCTGCTCATTCATCACTAATATATGGTATTACTGATGAACTTGCAGTAGGAGCTACTGTCAATGGCCAATGGCCAATGGCAGAATAATCAATATACTTTTGATGATGGCAAGAAAGCCGTTAATGACAAATATCAATTTAATGGTGTTGGACTAGGAGGAAGCTATCAAACCTACTTATTCTCCGATTATACTGTTTTCTTTGGTGGAATAAATATAAAAGAAAGCAAAATAAAAAGCTATACATTAGGAACATCACTAAACTGGATTTATGATCCTTTAGTCCTTACCCTGTCTTTAGGATATTTAGATGGCATATCTAGAGAACGGTTTTCAAACAATTATACAGCTTATACTACAGGTGGTTCCGTCATCTTCGCTGTTAATCCTGAAGTAAATATTCGTTGGGGTTTTTCAAAAGACTTTATCTATACACAAAATAACCTTTTATCTCAAAAATCCTGGAGCAGTAATACATCTCTATTAATTGGAACAATAGTAAATCTGACTGATAGAGTTTCTACTGATATTAATATCAAAGGTGGTGTCGGTAATAATAAAATATCTACCGTTTCTGTTTCTTTATCTTACAAAATCTGAGGACTCTGACAATGTTAAGAATTTTTTGTACTTCATTACTCATTTTGTCAACATTAATAACTACATCCTATGCTGTAATTCCTGAAAATAATGATAAATCTATATCTATAAATGATGATCTAATGAAAGAACTTGGATATAGCTCATTCAATCAGCTCAACTCAGAAGAAATGTACGAAACAAAAGGCAAAGTTGGACCAGTAGTGGTTGGCGCTATCGGCGCTATTGGTGGAGCGAGCTTATCCGTAGGACTTGATAAATCTAACGGAGATCCTGTTAATTGGAGAAATGCAGCTACCGCAGCATCAGCCGGGTTTGTTACCGGATTTAGCAGTGGTATTATGGGCCCAAGCACACTTGGAGTAGCGACTAGCACTACACTAGGAGTCAGTGCTGGTGGAGCAACCAATGCTCTACTCAAAGGTATAAGTAAAGGGTCGGCAAGCTCAGGATGTGTCTCTTGTCATTCGAACATATAATGAACATTAATTTCATTGTATTTTTGTTACTGATTTCTGGTTATCTATATTTGGGTACGAGAGCTTTTCCCGGCCCCAAATGGAGTGTACGCCTCTTATCAACATTTATCATGTTATTTTCTGGATATGTTAATGAATACAATACAGTAACACTTATTTTTCTAGTCATATTATTAGGTTATGCCATAATGATTTTTTTCCTAAAAAATCTTGGCATATTAAATACCACTAGGAATCTGGATGTTCTCTATTTATTGGGACCTGCTATTTACTTAATGATTTTTATCATAAGATGGGCTGAATAATATGATAACACTTAAAATTCACCTAAGAACCACACTGATTTTCGTAATTTTGGTTCTTTTTGCAGGCCAATCTTCTGGGAGGGAGTTAAAAGTAAGTAACTATATGGACTTGAAGTTCAAAAATATAGTAAGACAAGAGTATGACTTTACCTGTGGGCTCGCCTCATTAATAAATATACTTGCAACAAATTATCAAATCAATATAGAGGAAGAGGATCTCATTAAAATAATAGGAATAAAACCAGAATATTCATTTATAGATCTACAGAATACACTCAAGAAATTTGACATTTTATCTATGGGAGTAAAGATATCATTAAAACAACTTGAAAAGGTAAATTCACCAACAATCCTTTATCTGAAAAGAAATGGAACCAATCATTTCGTTATATTTAATGGAATAGACTCTTCTCTCATCCAAATTATTGATCCGGCTTGGGGAAATATTAATTATACTCGATCTCAATTTGAACGATATTGGCTCCAGGATAATCAATTAGGACGAGCATTAATACTAATGAAAAAAACAGTCATGCATATTAATCATGATTATGTCTATAGAAAATCACTTTTCTAAATAGTTGATCTGAATAAAGTACAAACTATATACAATATAACATTTATACTATGGTTCAACACCCCAAAAAGAAAATATGAGTTCCTTAATGCTGGAAGCGAAAAATTTGAGTTATATCTGTGATGAACGCTCTCTGTTCGTTGGGTTGAACTTTACAGTAACCCCAGGTGACATAATTCAAGTTGAAGGGCCAAACGGTGCAGGCAAAACCAGCCTACTACGTATTTTGGCCGGATTGATACGTCCAGACACTGGTGAAGTGCGCTGGCAGGACAAAAACATTCTGAGTCATTATAAGCATTATTACCATAATTTGCTTTTTATCGGTTATCAACCAGGGATAAAAATCGTACTGACACCGTATGAAAACCTGAAGTTTTATCAATCGCTTAAGCAGCAGAAAGACAATCAAGCAATTTGGCAAGCGCTGGAACAAGTCAGTTTAATCGGTTATGAAAATTTGCCAGTAGCCCAGCTTTCTACCGGTCAACAACGCCGTGTTGCTTTAGCACGTCTGTGGCTAAGCCACTGCCCGTTGTGGATTCTTGATGAACCTTTAACCGCCATTGACAAAAAAGGTGCGACAAAATTGATAACGCTTTTCAAACAACATACACAACAGGGGGGAATGATATTACTGACTACCCATCAGTATATGGCAGAAATAACACCATCTGTGAAGAAAATCCACCTAGTAGGTCAAGAGGTGATCTAATGTTTATCACTATACTACGCCACGAATTGAAAATTGTTTTTCGCAAAAGATCAGAGATCGCCAATCCTCTATGGTTCTTCTTAATCGTTATCGCATTGTTCCCATTAGGTATTGGACCGGAACCACAGTTACTAACACGCATTGCACCAGGAAATATCTGGGTCGCCGCACTACTAGCATCGCTACTTTCGCTAGAGCGACTGTTTCGAGACGACTTTCTCGACGGCTCTTTGGAACAATTATTCCTACTATCCGCACCACTACCGCTCATAGTGTTGGGTAAAGTATGCGCTCATTGGATGGTGACGGGTTTACCATTGTTGATCCTATCACCAATAGTAGCCCTACTACTGTCATTAAGCTTTAGCACCTGGACCGCCATAGCATTAACCCTACTACTAGGTACACCGATATTAAGCCTGATAGGGGCGATCTGTGTGGCTCTGACCGTTAAGACACGCAAAGGTGGCATATTGCTTAGCCTGTTGGCTCTACCGTTGTATATTCCAGTACTGATATTTTCCACCATAGCTATCGATGGATACTTGGCGATTTTGGGCGCTATGCTGATAAGCAGCGTAACTCTGGCACCTTTCGCTACCGCTGCCGCTCTGCGTGTAAACATACACTAGGGGATTACTAATCTATCGAACCAGACTATACAGATGAGAGCTAATCCTGAAAACAACAAATAATTTCATTGATCTGAAGAACGATCAGAGTTTCAATTTTGCAGTGAGCAATGACAACTATGTGGAAATGGTTACATCAATTTGCCAAGCCAGAGAAGCTATACCAAATGTGTGGCTACTTTATTCCTTGGCTAGGGCTAGCCAGTATACTGTGCCTAGGACTGGGATGGATATGGGGTTTTGGCTTTGCGCCATCAGACTACCAACAAGGTGAAAGCTACCGCATTATGTATATCCACGTGCCAGCCGCAATGTGGTCAATAGGAATTTATGCCTTGATGGCGATAGCAGCATTAATAGGTCTAGTATGGCAAATGAAAATGTCTAATACCATAGTCGCGGCAATGGCACCAGTGGGAGCTGTGTTCACTTTTATCGCTCTGATGACCGGATCTGCTTGGGGTAAACCAATGTGGGGTACCTGGTGGGTATGGGATGCACGCCTGACCTCAGAACTAATACTATTATTCCTCTATATTGGTACCATCGCGCTGTACAACACATTTGAAGATCATCGCCTAGCAGGACGCTCAATTAGCATTCTAGTGTTAATTGGAGTAGTAAATTTACCAATTATCCATTTTTCCGTTGAATGGTGGAATACCCTCCATCAAGGTTCAACCAATCTGCAACAAACCGTTGCTCCAAATATGCGCCTACCACTGCGTTGGACAATTCTCGGCTATCTACTGTTCTTCATCACCTTAACCCTAATGCGCTTGCGTAACCTGATCCTATTCCAAGAACGCCAACACCCATGGGTAGTTGCACTGGTCAATAAGGAAAATTAACCATGAATACAGCATTCAGTTCTTGGCAGTCATTCTTTGCCATGGGTAGCTACGCTTTCTATGTATGGCTAGCGGTAGCAGCTACGTTGATCTCAATGCTCGCTCTGGTAGTACATACACTGTGGCGACGTAAACAACTATTTGATGAAATCATTCGCCGACAAACACGCGAACTACGCATCCACCAGTCAAAACGGACCTCTCTACCAATGAAACGACATACCATCCAGCAACGGGAGAGAAACTATTGTGAATCCTCGTCGTAGAAACCGTCTTTACCTAGTAATAATAGCGTTGATCAGCATTGCACTGACCGTTTCACTGGTTCTGTATGCGCTACGTTCAAATATCGACCTATTCTATACCCCAAGCGAAGTCCTACTAGGCAAAGGAAAAAATCATAAGAAACCGGAAATCGGCCAGAGATTACGTATCGGAGGCACAGTAATGCCCGGCTCAGTAAAACGCGATCCACAAACCTTGAAAGTGAATTTCAAGATCTATGATGCGCAAGGCACTATCAATGTCATTTATGATGGAATCTTGCCCGATCTGTTTAGAGAAGAGCAGAGTGTGATAGCACAAGGCGTACTGGAAAAACGTAATGTCGTAAATGCGCACGAAATACTGGCGAAGCATGACGAAAAATATATGCCGCCTGAAATAACCGAGGCAATGACGGAAAACGATAAAGAGGCAACTTCAGCCTACATCACCCCACAGGAAAGGAACAGAAAGTCATGATGCCAGAGTTAGGAAATTTTCTGCTGTGCCTAGCATTAGCAATTTCCGTGCTGCTGAGCGTTTATCCCCAATGGGGTGCAGTGCGCCAAGACGAACGCATGATGGCCGTTGCTCGCCCGCTTACCTACGGCCTATTCATCACCATTGTATTAGCATTTTTCTGCTTGGTGCATGCATTTGTGGTCAACGACTTCACTGTAACCTATGTGGTCAACAACTCCAACAGCCAACTACCAGTATATTACCGTATTGCTGCTACTTGGGGGGCACATGAAGGTTCTCTGTTACTGTGGGTACTACTACTAAGCAGCTGGACTCTGGCGGTAGCACTATGTAACCGCCAAATGCCACTGGACGCCGTGGCATACGTGTTATCAGTAATGGGAATAATCACAGCAGGCTTCCTGCTGTTCATCATTATGACTTCCAATCCATTCACTCGTACACTGCCAAATTTTCCTACCGATGGGCGAGATCTCAATCCTTTATTACAGGACATTGGACTAATTTTCCATCCTCCGCTGCTATATATGGGCTATGTCGGTTTCTCCGTGGCCTTTGCCTTCTCCATCGCCTCATTAATATCTGGACGGCTGGATACTATCTGGGCACGCTGGTCACGCCCCTGGACTATAGCCGCTTGGGTATTTTTGACCTTAGGGATAGTACTCGGCTCTGCTTGGGCCTACTACGAATTAGGCTGGGGTGGCTGGTGGTTCTGGGATCCGGTAGAAAATGCCTCTTTCATGCCATGGCTGGCCGGTACAGCACTGATACACTCTCTGGCAGTGACAGAAAAACGTGGTACCTTCAAAGCTTGGACAATATTGTTAGCAATTACTACCTTCTCACTATGCCTACTTGGTACGTTTCTGGTACGTTCTGGTATGTTAGTATCAGTCCATTCATTCGCTTCCAACCCAGAACGCGGCATATTTATCTTGGCCTATCTGGTGATCATCATTGGTGGTTCTTTGTTGCTATATGCAGTGAAGGGTGACCAAATGCGTAGCCGCATACAGCACAAAGTATTCTCACGCGAGACATTCTTGTTGGGTAACAATGTGCTGCTGATCACCGCAATGATGGTAGTACTATTAGGTACACTACTACCGTTGATCCACAAACAATTCGGCTTTGGCAGTATTTCTATCGGAGAACCATTCTTCAATATTATGTTCACCTGGCTGATGGCACCGTTTGCATTACTATTAGGCGTTGGACCTCTGGTACGCTGGCGACGCGATAAACCATCCAATCTATGGAAGCGCTTATGCGTGGCAATAGTATTAACACTACTACTCTCTATCTTGCTACCCTGGCTATTGCAGGATCGAATAGTTGGGATGACTGTGGTCGGACTAATCATGGCACTATGGGTAATTGTACTGACGCTGGTAGAACTTCACGAACGCGCCACCCATCGACACAGCTTTTGGCGTGGTTTGACACAATTCTCTCGTAGCCATTGGGGAATGATATTCGGCCATCTCGGCTTAGCGGTAATGGTTATCGGAATCACCTTCAGCCAAAATTACAGTATCGAACGCAACGTACGCATGAAGATAGGCGATATAGTAAATATCCATGATTACCACTTCATCTTCCGTGACATACACGGCATCTACGGACCTAACTACATTAGTGGTGTGGGTATTATCGACGTTACACGCAACGGAAAACCAGAAGCGACGCTACATGCCGAGAAACGCTATTACAACATAGCCCGTAGCATAATGACTGAAGCGGCTATAGATGGTGGCTTTACCCGCGATCTGTATGCTGTGCTAGGTGAAGAATTAGAAGATGGCTCCTGGACAATACGTCTGCATTACAAACCGTTTGTACGCTGGATCTGGTTCGGTGGCATATTCATGGCAATAGGCGGGATACTGTGCATCTTCGATCCTCGCTATCATATGGGCAGAAAGCTAACGGGCAAAGGTAAAATGAAGGAGCCAACATGAGACATAGGCTATTATTTATCCCGCTAATCCTTTTTCTTCTCCTAGTGGTGGCGTTCATAGTGCAGCTGACACGTAACATCTACAACGGTGAAGAGCCTACCATGCTAGAGTCAGCTTTGATCGGCAAATCAATACCTATATTTAAGCTAGAATTGCTTAATCAACCAGAAAAAACCTACAATCAAACAATATTGCACAACGGCAAACCAATACTACTCAATGTTTGGGCGACATGGTGCCCAACCTGCTGGGCTGAACACGAATATCTGAATACCCTAGCTGCGAAAGGAATACGTATAATTGGCCTAAACTATAAAGACGATCGTACTAAAGCTGTGGCTTGGCTCAATAATTTAGGAACCCCATACATCTTGAGTCTATACGATGGCGACGGCATGTTTGGCCTCGATCTTGGTGTATATGGTGCACCGGAAACGTTTCTAATTGACGGACAAGGCGTTATCCTCTATCGCCACGCCGGAGCCATGAATAAACGAGTTTGGGAGCAGAAAGTACTACCGCTATACAAGAAATATGGGGGTGACTCATGAAGCTAGTAACACTATTGTTGGCAGGGCTACTGAGCTACAGCACTTGGGCAACAATTGACACATATCAATTTAAGTCAGCAGAACAAGAACAACAATTCCACGAACTGACAAAACAACTGCGTTGTCCAAAATGTCAGAACAACAACATCGCAGACTCCAATTCAATTATTGCAGCAGACATGCGCACCAAAGTGTATGAGTTAATAATACAAGGGAAAAACAAACAACATATCATCGACTATATGGTGGAACGTTACGGTAATTTCGTAACCTATAAACCACCTATAACGCCTATAACACTGATCCTTTGGGTCAGCCCACTACTGTTTGCACTGATTGGTGGTGCTATAGTAATTGTACACTTCCGCCGTCATCAAGAAACAGACGATGGATTTACCAAACAGGAGCAACAACATTTAGTGATGTTACTAAAAGAGACTGACAGGAACAAACCCTAATGATTTTTTGGTTAATGATTATTATGCTACTAGCTAGTGCCTCAGCGCTACTGGTAGTACCTGCAATTCTCCAAGGCAAAGCAAACACCAATACCAACCGCGATACGCTTAACAAGATACTTTATCAGGAGCATCTGAGAGAGTTAGAGCAGAATGAAGCACAGGGTGTGGTAAATGATCGTTTGGCGCTGGTACAAGAGTTACAACGAAACCTTCTGAGTGACATACCTATACAACCAATAGTGCAAAAAAAGCCCATTAATCGCTGGGCGTTAGTGCCTGGTGTATTAGTTCTGATCATAGTAGCTGTCGGGTTCTACCTAAAAACTGGCAGCCTAATGCAAGTGCTTGACTGGCAGAATCAAGAAAAACAATGCGAGAGCTATCAACCAACAAGCACACCAAGAGTTTGCTCACACCTACCATCAACTTGAACCAAATAATCAGGGAGTCACCTAGACTATATGCCGAAATCTTTATGCAATTACACCAAGATAAAGAGATAACAAACATCACTGATTTTGGCGCCTGTCGCTTCCTTAATGCTCCCATAATTAAAGATATCGCCAGCGCCCAAAAAACAACTGTTGCCACTCAAGCTGTCTGGCGTTTTCGACCCAGCTAGCCGCAAAGGTTTTGGATCAGTTCAGCGATGTGTAAATACCTATGCTACATTGGGCAAGGGTTTACAGCAGTTTTTACTAAAGCCAATTCTTCCGCTTAAAATAGAGATATGGTGCAAGGCCAGCAGCAATCATTAAACCAATTGCGCCCGGATAACCAAATGTCCAGTGCAACTCCGGCATAAATTCAAAGTTCATGCCATAACTGGAAGCCACCAGCGTTGGCGGCAGGAATACCACAGAGACAACCGAGAAGATTTTGATAATTCTGCTCTGTTCAATATTGATAAAACCCATTGCTGCCTGCATCAAGAAATTAACTTTCTGAAACAAAGATTCATTATGTGGCAACAGCGATTCAATATCGCGCAAGATTTCACGAGCCTGCTCCAGTTGATCCCCCGGCAAACGGGCCCGTCGCACCAAGAAGTTAAGCGCACGCTGAGTATCCATAAGACATAAGCGAACCTTCCAGCTAATATCCTCCTGCTCAGCAAGACTAGACAAGGCAATATCAAACTCATCACCCTGTTTCCCTTCCATAATGACTCGACTCAGGGATTCCAGCACGCTATAAATATTTTCGATAACATCAGCCAACTGCTCGATCTTGGTTTCAAACAGATCCATCAGCACTTCATAAGCATTACCATCAACTAATGTCTGATTACGAGCACGCATACGATACAATCGGAACGCAGGGAGCTCCCGCTCTCGCAACGTATAGAGACGACCATCACGAATAGTAAATGCAACTGTTGCGTTGCCAGCATGGTCTTCCGCGTCTTCAAAGTAAAAAAATGAGTGGACATGTATCCCGTCTTCATCTTCAAAAAAACGCGCCGACGCCTCAATGTCATCCAGTTCCGGTCGGGTTGCCAGAATTTGGCCTAATTCATTTTGAACTTGCAGCCTATCTTGCTCTCCTGGTTCAACCAAATCTACCCATAAGGAATCAGATAACTTTTCTCCCTCTTCAAACTCAAGACGGAGCAGGCGATTATTCTCTAACTTAAATGCGCTCAGCATGTATCATAAGTCTCCTTTACTCCCTACGTGATCGTAAGGCGCGAATGTTACGCTTAGAAGAAAAAGCCTGTCAACATTCAACCTGGATATTATTTTCAGACCATTTCAAGTCTGGCATAAGCAGCAACCAGCCACTTAATCCCTTCCCCTTGAAACGCAATTTGCAATCGGCTATGTTCACCACTCCCCTCCATATTGACAATGGTTCCTTCACCAAATTTAGGATGACGAACACGTTGTCCTAGAGCATAACCGCCATCATTGGCACTAATGGGTGTACCCAACCGACCATGGCTAACTGGACGAGATATTGTCGCACGTAACCGAACTTCTTCAATACATTCTGACGGCAGTTCCCCAATAAAACGAGATGGCCGATGATAAACCACTTTGCCATATAAACGACGACTTTCGGCATAAGTGATTGTCAGCTTTTCCATTGCACGTGTCAGACCCACATAAGCCAAGCGACGTTCCTCTTCCAAACGTCCACCTTCTTCAATCGACATCTGGCTTGGGAACATGCCTTCTTCCATGCCAACAATAAATACCTGTGGGAATTCCAGTCCCTTAGCCGAATGTAATGTCATTAGTTGCACCGAATCCTGATAGGCATCAGCCTGCCCTTCTCCCGATTCCAGCGCAGCATGGGAAAGAAACGCCTGCAATGGCGTCAAATCTTCATCCTCTTCCTGATAGCTAAACTGGCGAGTCGCCGTGACAAGTTCTTCAAGGTTTTCAATACGCGCCTGCGCTTTTTCACCTTTTTCCTGTTGATACATTGCTCGCAGGCCAGAATCACGGATAACCCTGTCAGTCTGCACATGCAATGGCATATCTTCAGTTTCTGTCGATAATGCGTCAATCAGTTCAATAAAACGTTGTAAGGAAGCAGCGGCACGCCCAGCCAGCACTTTCTCTTGAAGCAATATCTGACAACAGTCCCACAACGTTTGCTGCCGTTCACGAGCCGCTTGGCGCACAATATCTAAAGTTCTGTCACCAATACCACGGGTAGGCGTATTCACCACACGTTCAAATGCCGCGTCATCATAACGATTGGTGATCAAACGTAAGTAAGCCAGTGCATCTTTAATTTCCTGACGTTCAAAGAATCGTTGACCACCATAAATACGGTATGGCATTGATGCCTGTAACAGCGCCTCTTCCAGTACACGGGACTGAGCGTTGCTGCGGTAAAGTATGGCACAGTTTTTCAGGGCGCCACCATTTTCAAGCCAGTTTTTTATCCGGCTAACTACATAGCGGGCTTCATCCAGTTCATTAAATGCACAATAAAGGGAGATGGGTTCACCCTCTACACCATCAGTCCACAGATTTTTACCCAGACGATCACTGTTATTAGCAATCAATGTATTGGCAACTTTCAGAATATTACTGGTGGAACGGTAATTCTGCTCCAAACGGATAGTTTCAGCACCGGAAAAATCTTTCAGGAAACGCTGAATATTCTCAACTTGCGCCCCACGCCAACCATAAATAGATTGATCATCATCCCCAACAATCATCACTTTGCCTGTTTCCCCCGCCAACAGGTGGATCCAAGCATATTGAATACTGTTAGTGTCCTGAAACTCATCCACTAGAATATTAGTAAAGCGGCCACGGTAATGTTGCAGAATCTGAGGTTTATTCAGCCACAATTCATGCGCTCGCAGTAAAAGCTCGGCAAAATCCACTAGCCCGGCCCGATCACAAGCCTCTTGGTAAGCCTGATAAATTTTCTGCCATGTCGCTTCAACAGGATTGCCATAACTTTCAATATGCTGTGGCCGCAATCCTTCATCTTTTTTACCATTGATGTACCACATGCCTTGACGAGCTGGCCATTGCTTATCATCCAGATTCATCGCTTTGATAATGCGTTTAAGCAGGCGATGTTGATCTTCGCTGTCAAGAATCTGAAAATCCTGTGGCAAATTAGCATCCAGATGATGGGCTCGTAACAAACGGTGAGCCAAACCGTGAAACGTACCAATCCACATTCCACCTTGACTGGTACCGATCAAGTTTTCAATCCGATGGCGCATCTCCGCCGCCGCTTTATTGGTGAAGGTCACGGCCATAATGGAAAATGGCGAAGCCTTCTCCACCGACAACAACCAAGCAATTCGGTGTACCAGAACCCGGGTTTTACCACTCCCCGCGCCAGCTAATACCAACATATTAGTCCGCGGAGCAGCTACAGCTTCCCGTTGTTTGTCATTCAGACTTTCTAGCAGATAGGAGACGTCCATAGTTACCATCAATTGATTAGACAGCGCCCAGAGGTTGCTGTGTTTTTATACAGAATAATTTCTTGATTATATCAATGCTGTCAAAGAAGCCAAATCGTAAATCTCTATGTGAGGCAGTAAGCGGCTTTCCATCGTCTGCAATAGTTTTTTATTCTTAGTATTCATCCAGCAAGCTTGCATACCACTACGCAGTGCCCCTGCCACATCAGTATTCAAGTCATCACCGACATGTAAGATTTGCCCAAGCGCTAAACCCAGGCGATCCGCAGCCAAACAGTACATATCGCTGCAAGGTTTTGAGCGCCCATCAGGGCCAGCTTTCAGCACAAATTCAAAATAAGGGGCAAGACCACAGGCGGCAGGTTCTGCATTACCATTTGTAATGGCTACCAGTGGCATCTGCTCAGCAAGTGCCGACAGGGTTTTATGTGTTGATTCAGGAATATCAATCCGATTACGCCAGAGTGCGAAATGCGCCATGACATCATCTGCCCCTCGATCAGCGTCTTCACGGCTAAAACCGTAATGGCGAAACATCAACCTTGAGGAGTGCCAACGCCATAAAGTCATGTCGTGATAAATTTCAGGATACTGCTCAAGTGTCAATTCACGGAAAACATATAGATCCTGATGATTAAGATGACTGAACCTAGGATCATATCGCCGTACAAAATTCAGTACTTCCTCTTCTGTCTTATCCATGACTGGATGATTATCATACAGCGTATCATCCAGATCAAATGTCATCGCTAACACTGGCGCAAGAGGCCGGTAAAAACGCATTACGATTTCCCCCGTTTAGCTCTGGGATGGGCTACATCATACACTTTTGTCAAATGCTGGAAGTCCAAATGAGTATAGATTTGTGTAGAGGATAGGCTGGCATGACCAAGTAATTCCTGAACTGCACGCAAATCACCACTGGATTCCAGAATATGAGTGGCAAAAGAGTGGCGCAATTTATGAGGATGAATATGACTGCTCATTCCCTGGCGTATGCCCCACTGCGCAAATCGTTTTTGTACATTGCGGGTCGATATCCGCCGCCCACCCTTTGAGACAAAAACAGCATTATCCTCTGGCTCAAATAATTCCCGCATCTCCAACCAACGATTAAGCCATTCAACCGCAGTATGCCCCAAAGGTACCTTCCGCTCTTTACTGCCTTTACCTGAAACCCATACTTCTCCACTTTCAAGATCCAGATGCCGACAATCAAGACCTACCAATTCTGACAAACGTAACCCAGCACCATACATCACTTCCAACATCGTCCGATCACGTACTGATAATGGATCATTAAAATTGATATTCAGCAGTTGGTTCACTTCATCCACATCTATATTTTTCGGCAAATGACGTTTGGTTCCCGGCGTGCTGACGGTTTTACTCGGGTTAACGGAAATTTTCCCTTGAGTCACCTGCCAATCAAGGAAACCGCGCAAGGCAGATAAACGCAACGCCAAGCTAGCTGACTGTAAGCCAGCCCGACGACTCCGTGTTACCAACACTCTTACTTTCGCTGGATCAAGATCTTTCCATTGGCTGACACCCATTTCTAAAACCATCTCAGCCAATGTGGCAAGCTGACGACGATAATTGGTGATAGTCACTGGACTTAACCGACGCTCTACCCTGAGATACCGCAAAAATGCCTCAATCGGCTCCAGTAACCGGTCAATTTCCTGCATCATATTCGTTTAATCCAACGAGACAATATATCCGGCAATAACTTAGCCAGATGCTCAAGCATGTCAGTTCCCATGCCTTCTTGATAATGTTGATGATTCCGACTGTTAAATATCACCATACCCAGCTCGCCCCTCGTTCCCAGTAGAGAGATGGCAACCGAACCGACATGCCGAACTTGCGGCAACAACAATAGAATTTCCGGCCCATTTAGCATACCGAGATAGTGGTTTTTATTACCAAAACGCTGAATGCGGATTGGTTCAAAAGCATTGCGAGAAAGCGCTAGATCAGGCGCATCAAGTGGTGCACCAATATGCCATTTATCATTGAAAAGACGGATACTGGCACTATTTAGTCCCATATTCTTAGCCCATGAACTTAACCGACTAAGCATATCTTGCAAACTCTCTGCCGCAACCAAATTAACAAGTAATTTAAGCAACTGTTCAAACAGTTGTTCATTCACTCTAGCTTGCTCCATGAGCAGAGTGATATCTTCTTCCAGATAAGCAATACGCGTTCTCTGGCGGCTCATATACCATTCAACCAAAGAAATCGTTTCTCTCACCGGGTGAGGAACCCGCATCTGTTCAACGACACATGCATTACGGATAAAGAAATTGGGGTTTTCCAATAAATAATCCACAACAGTCTGATCATCAAGTATGCCATTGATGTTTAACTGCTCTTCTTTTTTCTCCATCTCCGATGCTCCGTAGCTCAAAACAGAATCGATTACAGATGAATTGTGCCATCATAAACATGCATCGCTGGCCCCGTCATATAGAGTGGTTTTCCCGGCCCATCCCAACAGATAAACAGTGCACCTCCCGGCAAATCCACCCGAACATGATTGTCGAGCAATTGCTGCTGAATACCTACTGCTACCGCTGCACAAGCACCACTGCCACAAGCTTGGGTTTCCCCAACGCCACGTTCATAAACCCGTAAGCGGATATGACCACGGTTTAAAATTTGCATGAAACCAATATTCGCCCGTTCAGGAAATCTTTCGTGGTTTTCCAAAGCTGGCCCCAAAATTTCTACTTCGGCCGTTTCCACGTCTGACACTTGAATCACACAATGAGGATTCCCCATAGAGACAACACCACAAAGAACGGTTCTCTCTATTACCCGTAAAATATAGGTTTTTTCCGCCCTTAACGCACGAAATGGCACATGATGCGGCTCAAATTCAGGTTCCCCCATATTAACGCAAACCTGATCATCATTGGTGATACTCAGCACCATCCGTCCCGATTGCGTGCTGACTTTAATATCACGCTTATTAATTAATCCTTTAAGACGGACAAAACGGGCAAAACAACGCGCTCCATTGCCACACTGTGCAACTTCACTACCGTCGGCATTAAAAATGCGATAGTGAAAATCCATATCCGGATCATAAGGTGCTTCAACAATTAATAATTGATCGAAGCCCACACCAGTATGTCTATCTGCCAAACGGCAGATCAGTTCTGGTGAGAAATAAACATTTTGGGTCACAGCATCAACGACCATAAAGTCATTACCCAGACCATGCATTTTGGAGAACTGCATATAATGCTCCACCGTAAACCGTAGCCACCGACTATCGGCTTATCTCGCTTATTTCTGAGAGGTGCTATCCACTTTCTGCCCTTGCTGCCCAGTATTCACGGGAATCTGAGACGCAGTTGTCGCCTTCTCCGTTGATGGTTGTTCTGGAGGAAAATAGAGAGGACCTTTCAGTCCACAGCCGGAAAGTACAAATAAGGTTATGATAGCCAGAAATCCGCGTAATTTTTTCTTCATTGCATTAATGCCTGTAATTCATACGTCAATATTCTCTATAATCGCAGTTAGACCTCGAAAAGCAAATAGGAAATGAAGATGAACGACAGTGAATTTCACCAGTTAGCCGACCAACTGATGCTTTATATCGAAGGGCAGTTGGATAATTATGATGGCAATGCCGATATCGACTGTGAAACCAATGGTGGTGTCATGACCCTGAGCTTTGATAATGACAGCAAAATTATTATCAATCGCCAGGAGCCTTTCCATCAAATCTGGCTGGCAACCAAAAGCGGGGGTTATCATTTTGACTACAAAGAAGGTCAGTGGATTTGTGACCGTAGTGATGAAAATTTTTTAACCATGCTAGCGCACTCCATCACCGAGCAAAGTGGCGAACAGTTCAGTTTCTCATAATTGAACCTACCCCGCATCGCGGGGTAAATCAGTAATGTGACACAGAACGATAAAGTTCTGGCTGCTCTTCATTTTCCCCATCATGAGCCACACACAAATGTGAAAAAGATGATCCGCTAAATGGAATCACCTGAATCTGGCCTTTCATTTGCACAATCTGATAAAACTGTGGCAAGTTAAAGTTGATAAAACTTGATCCGTAGGTAAACCGATCATGAGATGAAGAATAAAACCGACTGACGTCACGTACCAACTCTTCCTTACTTCCCTCACAATGAGAATAGATTTCTACCCGGTTAGTTTCATCCAGAATATAAATATTAAAACTTTTATTATCTTGCGTATTTTCAAAGAAAAACTGAATAATACCCTCACTGGCAAAACCATCAACCACTGCGGGCAAATGTGTCTCTTTGGTATTAATTTTCACCGGCAACCCATGCAATTTGTTATTAGAAATTGCCCCATAGAATTCCACGGCATTTTCCAATTTCTGCACAGATACGTTAAGACGTTCAAAGAACAGCCCCCAAGTCTGGCCGGCAATACGTAACGCTTTAAAACGACCTGGGTCCTGACGATTGCTGGATAAACGTAATTCAATACATTCAGATACCAGTTGCTGGATCCGGGTTCGGATAAGCCCTCGTAAATGTTCACTGTAACAGAACACTTCAACAGCCGCTGGCGGTGCAGCATCTTGATGCATTTTGCCCAGTATGGTCTTCAACGCTTCCAGCACAGATTGCTCACCACTAAAGTGTAAGGTCCTCACTTCATTCCATGAATTACGGTAAAGTAAGTCAATGCTCTCCACCAAACACTGTTGCGATTCACCAAAACTGAATACATCAAGCTTACGGAAATCAAAATGTACAACCTGATTGGAAAATTCAGCAGTCGGATCTTTCTCCAGATTGACAATAATTGCCAAATGGCGAATTTCACACGGGCTATAAAGTGCTTTCGGTGTCGGTGCTGGCAGACGGATGGGGAAATGAGCAGAAATATCATTAATCAATTCATGCAGTTTCAGTTCATCACATTGAGTTTCGCCATGATGAATATGGATACACGATTTTTCTGTTAACAAGCCGTTAAAGTAGGTCCACGATACCAGTTTATTGAGATAACGATTATATTCCAGAGGTTGATGACCAATGATCGATCCAATAGTCGGTGCCTGATTGTAGAGATACCAACCGCTGCGGTTTGCACGTCCTTGAGGGACATAGATAAATGTTAAATTTTTCTCTGATAGGTCTGGCGAAATTTGCGGATTAACCAGCGTTACTTTCCCTGGCAATGCTTCAAATGCAGCATAAAGTTTACGCGTCAGCACACCAATATCCTGTGGACTGGCACTGACACTCAGATTATTACGGCGGGCAAAACGGATAAGATTACGATAGCTCTGCATCATGGTATCGAGCAGTTCATTATGCGCATCACGAACCTGTTCAATTTTCCATGAGTTGCGGTTATCCAAAATTTTCAACCGTTCTGGATCCCACTTCCATTCATAAACTAGTTGAGTCAAAACCTGGCGTCGCCAGCCAATGCAGCCTTTATCCTCTTGATTAAGAGAAAGCTTTTCACAAACTTTTAAATAAAAACATCGACGTATTAGATCTAAACGAGTCGTATCATTAATTTCTATCAGATAACGGGTAACACGCTCAAGCATCATGCTGTATGCATCAAGGCCAAAAGAGACTATTTCACCCGCATGTAGGCGCTGTTTCATCTCCATTGCCAGTAACTTACCATTGGGATATTCCCAAGAATAGGCTTCCAGTAACAAGCTTTTTAATACGGCTTTATAAGGGGAATCGATACTTTTGTAGAGTTGCCATAAGCTAGCGCCAAAGTACTCTTCAGCAGATAGTTCACCCAGTCCACCGAGATCAAGCCACTCATTTGGCGTCAGAACACCTTGCGCATAAAGCGATAAAACATATTCATCATAATGGCGTTCTTCTTCTACGGGCACCATTTCCCATAACAAACGCTTACCCGCCATACGTACAGCGGTACGATAAAATTCATCAAGTAACAGAATATGCTGAGTAGAACCGCAGTCCTCACCACCGAGGCTACCACTCGCATTATGGCGAAAGCGGTTTTCATCAATAAGAAAAAAATTGACTTCAATACCAAGCGCTGCTGCCCACTGTTCAATAAGCGTACACTTACGTTGCAGCAAAAGGCGCTCATCATTATCAAGCCATGACTGATGACATACCCAGATATCCAAATCAGAACAACCGCTCTGCCCGATTGATGAAGTACTGCCCATTGAGTAAATACCGGTAATAGGAAGTTCACCATTGGCAGGCTGTTTTATAAAGTGATCTAATTTATTTTCTAAATCATTAAGATAAGATTTTTGTGCTTCATCATGCACGAAAAAACATACGCCATAGGGAACATTACCGTTAATGTAACCTGGCATCATCGGATGATGATAATGCAATAATACTGGCAGTAAACTGTATGCCTGTTTAAATTCCGCACTCATGGCGGTAGAGGCGCGTTCTAACCTGAGTTGGTTTATCGCATCCAGTCTCTGCTTCAGTGTTTCGATATAAAGGTACAAGACGTCTCGCCCAATTGAGTTCCAGTGCCCAGGTAAATCCCCCGTTTCCGGCTGTTATAGCTCGATGGAATTATTTAGAATGATTTTTACCAATTTATTACCGGAAACGTGATCAATTTAACACCTTGTCGATAAACCGTAAAGTCAGTAGAGCAATTGAATTCGATGCCTTATCGTACAAAAAATCAAATAATACATTGTTATATATAGAAATAATCAAAAAACCCATACCGTTTATACTTTCTTATACGAAAGAAATTTTCTCTGCCCATTTTTTCAAGTTAATGCGCGTAATACCTTGTTATCATCAACCCGATAAAAATGACTCCGTTGGCTATATTTTAATTAATGATTTTTTCCATTCGGAATTCTTTAATTACAGAAATAATTTACTGGAAAAGTTAATTCATAATTAAATCAATCTATTTTTATCGATATAAAATAATTTAAAAATTAAAATTTATTTTATGCTTTAACATAACCGGCATCTCTTCTTCTCAGCCCCTAACTGGAAAAAAAACGGCTGAAGTGTTAAAACGAGTGTTATGTTTTTCATTTATATGACGGCTGAAAAGCCTGAGAAATACAAACATCCATGTCAACTAAAACCATCCGTATCGCAACCCGCCAAAGCCCTCTGGCTATGTGGCAAGCGCTGTATGTTCAGAAAAAACTACAACAATGTCACCCAGATCTGGAAGTTCAACTGGTTCCGATGGTAACCCAAGGCGATGTCATTCTGGACACTCCTCTGGCAAAAATTGGAGGAAAAGGGCTATTTGTCAAAGAGTTAGAGTTAGCTCTGCTCGAAGGCCGAGCCGATATCGCCGTCCATTCAATGAAAGATGTCCCGATCTCCTTTCCCGAAGGGTTAGGTCTGGTCACTATTTGTGAACGTGATGATCCACGTGATGCTTTCGTCTCTGTCAAATATCACTCTCTTGATGAATTGCCAACAGGCAGCATCATTGGCACATCAAGTTTACGCCGCCAGTGCCAACTCCGTGAATTACGCCCTGATCTGATTGTCCGTGACCTTCGGGGCAATGTTGGAACCCGCCTGAACAAGTTGGATAATGGTCACTATGATGCAATCATCCTCGCCGTTGCAGGGTTGAAAAGGTTAAAACTGCATGAGCGTATCCGTACGCCATTGACGGCAGAACAATCATTACCCGCCGTCGGTCAAGGCGCGGTAGGAATTGAATGCCGTCTCGACGACCAACAAACACAAGCTCTACTCGTACCATTAAACCACTATGATACAGAAGTCTGTGTTCTTGCAGAACGTGCGATGAATACCCGGCTGGAAGGAGGCTGCCAAGTACCAATAGGTAGCTATGCCATCTGGCAGGAAGGGAAAATCTGGTTACGGGCATTGGCTGGCGCACCTGATGGTAGCGTTATTATTCGCGGTGAGAGAACGGCTTTACCAAAAGATGCCTGCCAGGCAGGGGTTGAACTAGCAGAAGAGTTGTTGGAACAGGGAGCGCGGGAAATTCTAACCAAAGTTTATCGAGGAAATCCCCCCACATGAGTATTCTGGTGACTCGCCCTGCTCCTGCCGGAGAGGAACTAGTCAGAAAGTTACAGGCTGCGGGAAAAACAGCTTTCAGCGCACCTTTAATCAATATTCACCCAGGTTCAGAGCTGCCACGGCTAGCTGAGAAGCTTCACCATCTAAATACCCGTGATATGGTATTTCTATTGTCAAAAAATGCAGTTTATTATGCAAACTATCAGTTAAATAAAATTAATCTATCATGGTCCAACAAGCTGATTTATTATGCTATCGGCAGATCAACCGCTCTGGCTTTTCATCAACTAACGGATATGAATGTTATCTGGTCATCAGAGGGTGAGACCAGCGAAATCCTGCTAAAACTACCCTCACTATATCAGGTTGAAAATAAACAAGCTTTGCTGCTCAGAGGAAATGGCGGACGTGAACTTATTGCCCGGACGCTAACAGAAAGAGGCGCCACAGTTAATTATTGTGAATGTTATTTCCGCCAGCCAGTAGACTACCCGGCAGCAGAATTCAGTGCCCACTGGCAAAAGTATGGAGTACAAACTTTAGTTGTAACCAGTGGCGAAATACTACGACTGTTATATAACTTAATACCCGAAAGTGATCGAAACAGGTGGTTATTGCATTGCCACCTGATTGTGGTAAGCGAGCGTCTTGCACATACCGCCCGGCACTTGGGCTGGCAGGATGTTAAAGTTGCAAAAAGTGCAGATAACGATGCCTTAATTCAGGCACTAGAATAAACTGACATGGGATGCCCACTATGACGGAGCAAAAACAGTCCGCCGAGACAGTTGAACAAACAAAAACTACGGTTGAAAACTCTCAACAGCCCGAAACCGCGCCTCAAAAGCAAGAACGTTCTGGCACGCTAAAAAACATTAGCGCTCTTGCAATCATGCTGGCAATCGGTGTCGGTCTTTATTATTACGGACAGCAACAAAGCCATTTACTGAGTGCAGAAAACCATGAGCTACGCCAACAGCTGGAATCACTGAAACAACAGCAATCACAGGATAAACAGCATATTGAAGCGCTGTTTAAAGAACAATCACAGACTTTAAGCCATTTCGCCGCACAAAATGATCAACTAGGTAATAGCCTACAAGAGTTACAGGCCAAAATCTCTGCGTTATCCAGCTCTGATGTAAAAAGCTGGCTACTGGCACAAGCTGATTTTTTGGTCAAAATGGCAGGCCGGAAATTATGGAATGATCAAGATATAGTCACCGCCGCTGCTCTGCTGAAAAATGCAGATGCCAGTCTCTCTGAAATGAATGATCCAAGCCTGATTGAAATCCGTCGTGCAATCACACAAGACATCAGTACATTATCTGCCATTAGTCAGATTGATTTTGACGGCATTATCCTGCGAGTTAATCAGCTTTCTAACCAGGTAGATAACCTGAGTCTGGCTGACAATACAATCGATGGTTCGCCAATGGACGAAGATAACGATGAATTAACCGGTACATTATCTGAATGGCGCCAGAATCTGAGCAAAAGCTGGAAGAGTTTCATGGATAATTTCATTACCATCCGTCGCCGGGATGCCGCAGCAGAGCCATTACTGGCACCAAATCAAGATATCTATCTACGAGAGAATATCCGAGCCCGTCTGTTGATTGCCGCTCAAGCAATACCGCGTCATCAAGGTGAAGTTTTTAAACAGTCACTGGAAACGGTTTCAACTTGGGTTAGAGCTTACTTTGATATCAACGATCCCAATACCAAAGCATTCCTGGAAGAAATTGATTCATTAAGCCAGCAGCCTATTTCCATCACTGCGCCAGACCACCTTTCAAGCCAACCTTTACTGGAAAAACTGATGCAAACCCGGGTTCGTAGCTTACTTTCCCAATCTTCTGAAACCAATCAGGAGGGTTAAGTTATGCTGAAAGTTCTATTACTGTTTGTAGTACTCATTGTTGGTATTGTGCTCGGTCCGATAGTTGCTGGCCATCAGGGATATGTGCTGATTCAAACTGACAATTACAACATTGAAACCAGTGTTACCGGTCTGTTCATTATATTTGTTCTTTTACAACTGGTACTCTGCCTCCTTGGCTGGTGCTACCGCAGAGTTATACACACAAGCTCACGTACCCGTGGCTGGTTCCTTGGACGCAAACGCAGCCGTGCCCATGCTCAAACAAAAGCAGCACTGATCAAACTGGCAGAAGGCGATTTCAAACAAGTTGAGCAATTACTGACCCGTAATGCTGATCATGCGGAACAACCTGTCGTCAACTACTTACTGGCGGCTGAAGCAGCCCAACAACGCGGAGATGAATTTCGTACCAATCAGTATCTGGAACGCGCAGCAGAAGTCGCAGACAATAATCAGTTGCCTGTGGATATTACCCGTGTACGTATTCAACTCGCTCAAGGTGAAACTCATGCCGCCCGTCATGGCATAGACAAGCTGCTAAATCAGGCTTCGCGCCATCCAGAAGTCTTACGCCTGGCTGAACAGGCTTATATGAAGTCAGGAGCTTACCAGTCACTGATCGATATACTACCGGTAATGGAAAAAATCCATCTACATGATGAGTTACAAATTCACAAATTGCGCCAGCAAGCCTATATCGGTCTGATGAATCAGTACATGGCAGAACAAGGCAGCGAAGGCTTAAAACGTTGGTGGCACGATCAAAGTCGGAAAATTCGCCATGATGTGGCTTTACAAGTTGCAATATCTGAACATTTAATTGAATGTGATGACCATGAAACTACACAAAAGATCATCCTGGAAAGTTTAAAACGTCAATATGACGAACGTTTACTCTTATTGATCCCACGCTTAAAAAGCGAAGATCCAAAGCCGATACAAAACGCGTTGGATCATCAGTTAAAACAACATGGTTCAACTCCTCTGTTAAACAGTACGCTTGGACAGGTTGCTTTGCGCCACGGAGAATGGGAAAAAGCAGTAAAAGATTTTAAAACCGCATTAGCCCAACGTCCTGATGCACATGATTATGCCTGGTTAGCAGATGCATTGGATAAACTGCGTAAACCAGAAGAGGCAGCACAAGTTCGTCGCGAAGGATTAGTACTCACTTTAAAACGTGAGAGTAATGTCGTGAAGAGTGATTTAGTTAATCTGAGTTCTGGATAAGAAATTGACGAGAAGCCTGTTCCGGGAGCAAAGTTTTGGTGAACGCCGAAAACAGCTCCGGGGAGGAACAGGCTATGGATAAGTTAGTGGAAATTTTCTGCGATGTCAGTCAGTTAAGCAACTGACTGGCTGTTTTTCTGAGCTTTTCTGTACTTATTATGGCCTTTCCTTTACCACTATCGGGAAGGCCCTTTCCCCCCTTGTCGGCAACTTCACTAACTACGCTATACTTTCCAGACCTAGCATCAGTTCTGGGATTCTGCCCGGCGAAGCACCCTGTAACATAATCAGCATTCTCATTACCATGCCGCACGATTCTGAGAAGCTCAGTTGATTCGGCTAATAACGCGCCCCATAGCTCCTGCTCCACCAGTTCCGGTTTTTTACTCCTCAGGGTTAATCTGTTCAGTAACATAGTCTGTTTGATTTCGCGATAACCCAGCTCTATTTCCCACCGGTGGCTGTAAAGATCTACCATCTCATCTCCCGGATAACGCATGGCGTGAGTCATGGACGTCAGCAGTTTTTTCCTTGCATGGAGCATACGACAAAAGGTCAAGAACCTGAGCAATACGCATAAGGGGAGCATTTCCGGATTATTACACTGCCATTGGATCAGTCAACTGATCCTTAACTGATTGGCATTAGTCATGGTAAGGCCATTTTTCTTTCTTTGCCACAATCCTGCACGATGACCAGAATCGCTGCCCATTTTGTATGAATCCGTGTTTATCTGACCAGAATTACTGACTAAGTGTAACGACCGACAATTAATGATGGTTTTTAACCCACATTACATGATTCTCACTGGGCCTCAAACCCAGATTACATGATAATGAATTCATGCTATTTGCCTCCAGCCTATATTCCATCAATCAGATTGCAAAAAATCGGCCTGAATTCCTTTCAAATGATCACAACTTTGAAAATTTATTAAAAAGATGTTACGTGACGTAACACAGATGGTACAAAGCACTAAGATATAAAAATATAAAGTGATGTTTATAATGTTCTTATGTCGAAATAATCTTGATTAAAAAAATATCATGAATAAATCTTCCGACACTATTTCTAGAAATGATACATTTAATAATTATTTTTAACTCATATTCTATAAGGAACATATTATGAGATTTCCTATCTATGACGTTAATGGCAATCGTCTATATGATGAACATGGAAACATTGTGATTACCATCACTGGTGGAGTCGAAATGCCAAAGAATCTAGGTACATTAATCGATATACCACCTAATTGGGGAGCAAACTTAATTAATGGAATTGATAATAGCTTTAATATCCCCTTCACCAAGTTTGATGATTTTAAGGTAAATGTTGATTCGATAAGCTCTTCCAGAATTATTAATGGTATTTCTGGTTTAAATCAGGAGCAAAAAGATAAACTAGAACACATTATTAATGAACAAAAAAACTAGCTGACGAAGATCTTCAAGCAGCTAGCAGAAATTTTATGAGTATGACGCATGAAGAACTTGTTTTATATCAAAGTTATATTTCAGAACTTCAAAAAACTAGATCTAAAAAATTAATTGAGTTAATTAATAAAACGATTGGTATTATTAACAACACACCGGAAGGAAGAACGCTAAGTGATGTCAATAAATACCCTTACGAGAAAACGCATCGGGTAAATGTGGGTATCATTCAATATACAATCCGTATGATAATTGTCAATGAAAAAGAATTAAATGAATTGTTAAATAACAAACCAAGGACATCTTTTAACAGTAATTCTGTTCCTCTTGATAAGATGGTTTATTCTAAACTTTATGGATCAGTTAGTAATCTATTTTTATATTATCAAGACCTGAAAGATAAATTAAATAACGCATTGGACAGAGAGTTAGAAAAAATAGAATATCTTGAGCAATTATTAACTACAGATAATAAAATGAATGGACTTGATATGTTTTCTCATTTTACAGGAAAATCAGGCCAGGCACTCACACTCTCTGGAATCGGTGTACATGATAAAGTTCGCGAATTAATGCATAAACCAGGTGCATTTGGCAAACCAGAGGGCAGCATTCAATCTCGTTTTATTTCACAAATTCAAAGTGGCGAACGAATTTATTTTGAAAATAATTATGATTTCGCTAAGGAAGCAAAAATACAAGTTGTCGATCCTCTGTGGGCTATTGGAGGTGCAACAGTAAGCGGAACTTTGAAAGATACTAAGACTGAAAATATTGGCGATAAATATAATATATCTGGCGTAATAAATTATAAATTTTATGACGAATTTACAGACCCATACGATATGAAAGATTTAATTGATAAAGAATGGAATCCTAATGGAACTCCGTTTGATATCACAGGGGAGTGGAAAGAAAATGTAAATTTTCAGGTCGATAAAGATGTTTATGAAAACAAAGTCAAGCCATTGATTGAAAAGCAATAGCATTAATATCCATCATCAAAGGTCGCACATTAAATGCGCGACCTTATACAATAAAACAATTAAAAAAACCATTGATACATAATCATAGGAGAAACATGGCTGAATATTGCAATAATAGTCATTAATAACGACACTAATATGGTTTTTTTTAAATTTTTTCCTAATATAAAATAATTAGCTACCATAGATAGCATAAAAAAAATCACAAATATCGACAAAAGAAGAGCAATTAATAACATAACACAATCCATTATTGAAGAAATTGTCTGTAATATTACATCAAATGAGGATCAATTTTTAGTGGGAAAAATTGAGACTTATGTCGCATCTATTGATATTTCAGATAAATTTTTCTGGTCTATTAGCGGAAGTGGCCAAGGCCAATTTTTTATCACCACATCAGTAATACCAAAAACGACCGCTCGTCAAGTGAGAGCGTTTCTGGTGGGAAAGTCTGAGGAGGAGGTGTTCTTAACATAGCAGCAAGCTCCGTTTGGTGAACAGGACTCAATTAAAACAAAGTGCCGGATAAAAAACCAGCACTTTGTCAATAATCTGAAATGCCCCGCACGGGGCATTTTTCTAACCATATTTTTTGGCAAAATCTTCATCGGAAGTGCAAAGATAAATAATAAATTCAATAAATGAGATAAGTGCCGGGATAAATGTCCAGCAAAATAGCAGATATAAAATCCCCATACCGATTTTGCCCAGATAAAATTTATGAGCACCAACGAAACCAAGAAAAAATGCCAACAATGCAGCAACAATTCTGTTTTTACTACCAGAAGAATATGCCTTTATCATCGCGCCACAATGTGGGCATGATCGTGCAGATTCATGCAACATTCGACCACAACCAAAGCATCCAATCATTTTTGACATCAATATTTCCCTTAAGATAAGTTTAGGAAGAAGTAACTCAATTTGCTTTACAGTAAAAACCAACCATCATATTTCCAGTTCTGTTTATATTAGATAGTAATATCTAAACAGTATATAAACCTACCAGATATATCTCTTAGAAATAAAAAAAAACACCTACCTTAGACACAAAGATAGGTGTACAAATACAATCAGGTCTACAGACGGATAGTGCCTCACTCAACGTTGAGTCCGGTCGGCGATGAAAAGAAGGTTATATCTTACTCATCTGTGACATGGACAATAGGCACCGATAATCGGCTCTGCATCATCCCTGGGTTTATGAAGCATACGCAATCATAAGAAATAGGATGAGCATCTACGTTTATAATAATGCATTTAGTGTGCCAACTTTTATTCAAATGAAAGCTGCCTCGCTTCATCAGCTATTTCTCTATTTATTACAACAAGAAATCAGAATCATCACAAAATCCATTTTATACACTGTCTCTTATTTGAGACAAAACATGAGGTATTTATTATTTTCATTACAATTCAATTTGTTATAAGTCTCTTATTTGAGACAGTTAATATATTAATTGTCGTCAAAATACAGAAAATAAGAAATTTACATATAAAACAAATAGTTATTTTTAAAAAAACAATCCTCTAAATCTGAATCAACAGAACACAACTTGAAGGTATATGGATAGAAAAGGAAATAAAAAGTCAAGGGGAACAAAAAAGGATAAAACGCAAAAAACCCTGCATTGCAGGGTTCTTTTAGAATTTGGTCGGCGAGAGAGGATTCGAACCTCCGACCCACTGGTCCCAAACCAGTTGCGCTACCAAGCTGCGCTACTCGCCGAAATTTTCTATTCTTTCTTTTTTCTTTTTTATGGTGCGAAAGGGGGGACTTGAACCCCCACGTCCATAAGGACACTAACACCTGAAGCTAGCGCGTCTACCAATTCCGCCACCCTCGCGTATCACAAAAAAGATGGGGTGGCTAATGGGACTCGAACCCACGACAACTGGAATCACAATCCAGGGCTCTACCAACTGAGCTATAGCCACCATAACAGCTATTTACTGCTAAACACTTAACTTACCAACAGCGTAATACATCACCGCAGCTCTTGCACGCAAATAATGGCGCGCCCGACAGGATTCGAACCTGAGACCTCTGCCTCCGGAGGGCAGCGCTCTATCCAGCTGAGCTACGGGCGCTTAACGCCGTTTCGGGGGGGGATAGTACGGATTTAATGATATACTGTCCAGTGCTTTTTTAAAGAAATGATGCGTTTGATTACACCTTGCTCATTTCGTAGATAAAGCCAGCTCTTAATTTCCCTCCTCACTACCACCGTGACAGTAAATCAATCTATCAGGCTTTTGGTTTTTTACCGTTAAAAAGCTTCACCAACCAATAAATCAGCGACACTATCGACAAAAATCCCCCACCTACCAGCAATGAAAAACGAGTATCCGGGTTAATTGCCATCCCTACCAACACACAACATAAGAATGCTAATGTCAGGTAATTTACATAAGGGAACAAAATAGATTTAAAACCATGTTGTTTCAGCGCCTGCTGATGATACTGACGAAAACGCAATTGGCTCACCAGAATAACAAACCACGGTACCATTCCTGGCAATACGCTGGCACTGTAAACATAAACAAAAACCGCCTGCGGATTTGGGATTAAGTAATTCAAACTAGAGCCCACAATCAAACACAGAATAGTGATGGCAATACAAATTACCGGCACCCCATTCTTTGACAATTTAGTCAGTGATGAAGGAAGCTGATGGTTTTGCGCTAACGCATAGAGCATCCGTCCACCACTGTACATACCACTGTTACAACCGGAAAGCGCGGCCGTCAATACAACAAAGTTAATCACGGCTGCCGCAGAAGTGATACCCACTTTGGTAAATGTCATTACAAACGGGCTGCCCTGAGAGCCCACTTCTGTCCATGGAAATAATGTAACGACAATAAAGATCGCACCCACGTAGAAAATCAGGATACGCCAGAGAATATTGTTAATCGCTTTTTTCAATGTCACCTGAGGGTTCTTCGCTTCCCCCGCAGTGATACCAACCAATTCCACACCCTGATAAGATGCAACCACAATACAGAGTGCAAACAGAAACCCTTGCCAATCACCAGCAAAGAAACCACCATGCACAGTCAGATTATCCAATCCAATAGGCTGCCATTGATTACCAATACCGAAAAATATCAATCCCAAACCAATCAGGATCATGACGATAATTGTGGTTACCTTAATCATGGCAAACCAAAACTCCAGCTCACCATAAAGACGTACCGCCGCAAGGTTCGCCAAAGCGACCAATGCCACCGCAATCAATGCTGATACCCACTGAGGAAGTTCAGGGAACCAGAACTCGGCATAAACACCGATAGCCGTTATTTCTGATATCCCTACCGCCACCCACATAAACCAATAGCCCCAAGCGGTGAGGCATCCCCAGTATGGGCTGAGATATTTATGTCCAAAAGAGGCGAAAGAACCCGTGACAGGTTCAAGAAATAGCATTTCTCCCATCGATCGCATAATGAAAAAAACAAAAATTCCGGCAATAATGTAAGCCAGCAAAACGGAAGGACCAGCCCATTTCAGTGTGCTGGCCGAGCCCATAAACAGACCGACACCAATTGTGCCGCCTAATGCGATCAGCTCTATATGACGGGCTTCTAAACCCCGTTGCAAGCTATGTTGTTGATCTGCCATAAATTCCCTGTCCATTGTTATATGTTGTAATGTGTAATAATAAAAACATACAAGACTGATGTTGATCAGCCATAAAAAGGTCAGGGATCAAAACATGTTTTTCCACTGAGTGGAATAAAAAATTATCCAATAATTAACTACAAATAGTGAAAATCTGGCAGGATCAAACTGTTAGATAAATATTGTGGAATAAATTCATTGTATCACCTGACGAAAGTATCACCTGACGAAAGTTTACACGACAGGCAAAAAAGCAGATTTACAGACGGCCACTGTAATAATATCCAATAAATTTCAGTAAGTTGAACTGGCGACGAATACGACTTGGTTGTGATAACAGACGATAAAGCCATTCAAGCCCCAAATTCTGCCATGCTTTTGGTGCACGTTTTACATGGCCAGTAAATACGTCATAAGTACCGCCGACCCCCATATACAACGCATCCGAATGAATTTTACGACAGTCACGCATGAAAATTTCTTGTTTAGGTGATCCCATTGCAACTGTCACAATCGCTGCACCGCTGGCATGAATCCGCTCAAAAACAGCATTACGCTCTTCTGGCGTGAAATAACCGTTCTGGTTACCAACAATATTGACGTTCCACTGAGCCCGTAATTTGCTTTCCGTCTGTTGCAATATCTCTGGCTTACCACCAACTAGAAAAACCGGTGTACCTTCTTTGCCAGCACGTTCCATGATGGCTTCCCATAAATCAGCCCCCGCTACACGGGAAACTTCAGCAGTAGGGTATTTACGGCGAATAGCTCTTACAATGCTGATACCATCAGCATACAGATATTCTGCGTCACTCAACAGTGTACTTAAAGCTGTATCTTCCTCTGCCGTCAGAACTTTTTCCGCATTAATCGCCACCAGAGTACCCGTCTTTACCTGTCCGCGTTGAAAAATATGGTCAAGAAAGTGAGCCATATCGCGGAAGCCCCAAATATTCAGGCCACGAATACTATATTTAGGAATATTGCTTAGCTCCATTTTCTTTCCTTACATTGTAACGGACGGTTTTGTGATACAACCAAGTTGCTAGTCAGATATTTTCTAATAAGCCCCACGCTCTCAAATAGCCAATACAACAGTTTAGCAATCACCAGACATAAGCCAAAAATAATACAGAAAAACACCACACGAGAAACAAATGAATCCACTCCCTCACGAGCCAGTACTATCATATTGAAAATCGCGCCAAAGCAGAATGCCTGCAAGATAGCGGCCTTATAACGATTAGCCTCCTGTTTTCCTAATTCATAAATCCAGTCAAACCACTTAATTATCAATCCAACAACAATCGCACCAACCGGAATAAACAGCACGCCACCCATCACAACCAGAGAGCCTATCAGAGTTGGGGAGATTGCCAGACCAGAGTGGTTATCCAGTACTTCCCAGGTAAAATAATTCGCAGAATTCAACACCGCATCAGGGCGTCCCGGCCAGAGCCAACTTGGAATAAAGACATAGAAATCACGGATAATAGGCGCCAACCCCTGAAAATCAATTTTGTCATAATTATTCAGCAGTAACGCAAGATTTTCCCACGGGGAAAAAGTATCCCTTGTAAGGTAGAGGAAAGTATAAAATGCTTCTGCACCACTGACATCCAAACTATAACGTTTGAGTGCCAACCAAAACATGCCAACAATCCCTATTACACCCGCCGTTACCAACATCCACAAGGTTATCCAGCCACGCACAATGCCAATAAACAGAAACAACGCGAACGCAATGATAATATTAGCCCGTGTTCCGCCAACAATGACATAAGTCAGTATCCCAAAAGCAACCGTGCTAATCAGAAAAAACAGCCAACGTAACTGTGTCGGCTTCAAGAAATAAACCACCAACATGGCAGGAATAAAGAAGTAAAAGAACCGCTTCAGGGCAACACCGGAAACCTGACTGGAAAAAATTTGACTGTACGACTGTAACTTAAACAGTAGAAAACCGTTTTGCATAAAGAACAGACCCACTGTCACCACTGCAACCAATGCCAGTAATAACCATGTAAAGTGAGTTTCTACCCGGTTCATGGTGAATACAGGTGCTTTAGGCTGCATAGACGGCTTTCTTAGCCGTGTTTTATAACTGACGTAATAAATACCATAAAAACAGGTCGAAGCCAGTAAAGTATGTAGTAAGGCGTCTACAGGTACCACCTCAACATCAAATTGGAAAACCAACAAACACGTCAGTGGGAAGCCAAAATAGAATGTCAGCAAATAAAGCAATGAGAAGAATATATTAAAATTAAAACGTACACGCTGGAATTCCTGATAAGTCAACGTCAGGATGAAAACCAGTGATATCAAGTAAACAACAAATAATCCGCTAAACTGAGTTAAAGTCATCGCTGCTCTCCTGCCGCTTTCGCCAGCGCCTGCCGCCAGCCATCAATAAAGTTCGGGCTAAAGAAAGCTATCGCGTTTCTGTCCAGAGAGAACATCTGCCGTTGTGCTTCCGCAATCAGTTGGTTATCTAAAGGATCACCAGAGAAAAATACCGGCACTTGCTGTTCTGTCAGATCCCGCCAAAAAAGATTCTGACGACTGAGTACAAATGGAACACCAAATTGTATCAACAGACAAATTGTTCCAATCCCCTGCTGGCGATTAAACATGAAATACCCTAAATCACAACGGCGCAGTAATGCCAGATAATCATCAAACGCCATATTTTGCTTAATGATGTTCAAATTTTCTGGCCGGAACAACGATAAAGCAGCCTGTTCGACCTGATTAATATAAACCTGATTGTTTTCAGGATAACCCATTGGGATAATGATTCGTACCTTATCGCCAAACTGCTTATGAATAGTTTTCAATGCCGTAATATGGCGGTTCGATCGATCACCGGAATTCCCCAACAAAATTGTCATCTTGCCATCTTCAACAGGTATTCTTTCTGCAATTGTCAAAGCAGGATCCATTCTGGTTGGAAAATAGAGCAATGATGTTGGTACGTCCGGATGATGTTGAGAATAAAAATAGAGATCTCCACGAACTGCAAACACATGCCCTACCCGACGCTGCGCCAAACGACGCAAGAAATAGAATAGACGAAATTTTAACTGATTGGAGTCTTCATACAGATCAGCTCCCCAAGCATGCCACCAAAACTGATTACGCTTGATTTTTCCTGACAACAACGTCAACCACAAACTCACATTAAATTGGCCGTGAAAAAAAAACCGACAATCTCTATCTGAACGCGCTTGAGCAATAACCGCCTGCGCCAGAGATTTTTTACTATCGAAGAATGCCATATCCAATGCCGGGCAATCATCCAATAAAGCGCGATTTTTGGTCACTACCATAAACTTCGGTTTGGCTAAAAAACCAATTTCTTGTACTAAGACGTCATTAAAAAAGCGCAATACCGTTCGATTATGATGGGGGATATCAGATCCCAGAACGTGAATTAGGGTTGTCATGCTCGCCTGCGATAAATAAGAAATGCACTACAACAAAGGGTAAAATAAACAATATAAGTTGCCATATAAGCTTGCGCTGCACCTAACGATCCATTAGCCGGAATCAGCCAGTGGGCAAAACCAGTGAGCAACAAAAACTGGCTGACTTCAGTCAGCACATAAAAACGCAACGCCGCTTTGGCAATGACCAGATAACCAAAAACGTAAGCGCCCACTTTCAATACATCACCAATCAATTGCCAAGCAAACAAATCACGCATAGCAGTAAATTTGTCAGAAAATAGCAACCAGATGGCAAAATCGCGCAACAACCATACAGTAAAACTTGCAAATGCCACTGCTGGCAAAACAAATTTCAACGCTTTAACTATTTCATTTGATATTTCGTCTTTACCCTTCAATCGTGAAAGCGTTGGCAACAGATAAACGCTGAAAGAAGCAGTAACAAATTGCAGGTAAGCATCGGAAATACTGCTTACACCTTGCCAGATACCCACATCGTGCCAACTATAATGCGCTGCCAGCAGATTTCGCATCATAATGTAGGCAACCGGTAAGGTAATAGAAGTCAGCAGAGCCATAAGAGTAAACTTGCCAAGCTGACCAACCAGTACTTTATCCCACATGGGCTTAAAACTTGAAATCGATACCACTTTGAGACGCCAAACCATCAATCCGGCAGGAAATATGATTAATGCTGGCACTAAAGCCAAACCCGCCAAAGCACCTTCATACCCACCAAAGACAAAACAGAGATAATAGGCCATCACGCCAATCACGCTACCAAAAATAATCGCCAGCGCATTCCTCTGTGCATCTCGGTATCCCTTCAAAATAGCCAAAAAATAGTTGGCAAAAGCAATCCCCATTTGAATAAAGGCAAGTGCCTGCACAACTGGCTCATAATCTTGATGACCAAATAATCCAATACTGATAGACCCGCTAAACAGCAAAAAAATTACCGCCAACAGCGTGGAAAACCCAAGGATAATGACAGAAGATGTCCCCAGTACCGCACGCAATCTTTCCGGCTGCTGCTGATACTCAGCAACATATTTAGTCACACCATTAAAAATACCGGCACCAGCCAACACTCCAAGCACAGTGATAAACTGACGGAAATTACCCGCCTGCCCAACCCCACTGGGACCAAAAGCAACCGCCAGTAATTTAACGATTAAAAGCCCCACACCAATTTTTATCAGTGTGGAGCCCGCAGTCCATATTGATGCTCTAGCTAACGACATAATCAGGCGAAGTATTCTTGAATATGTTTGATGACAATCTGCTGTTCAGCGTCTGTTATGTTGTAAAACATCGGCAAGCGCACCAGGCGATCACTTTCACAGGTAGTAAAACGGTCTTCCCCATGAAAACGGCCAAATTTTTCGCCACCGGGGCTAGTGTGCAGAGAAACATAATGGAATACCGTTAGTACACTAGCGTCCTTCATATAGCTATTGAATGCTGAGCGTTCTTCAACATCTTTCAGCTTGATATAGAACATATGGGCATTATGCTCCAACTCTTCCGGTATTACAGGCAATGTCAGGAGACCAACATCAGCCAACGGTTTTAATGCTTGATAATAGGTATCCCACAAGGCAAGACGACGCTCATTGATTTTCTCGGCTTCTTCCAATTGTGCCCACAAATAAGCAGCTTGAAGCTCCGACATAAGATAACTCGAACCGATATCGCGCCAAGTATATTTATCAACTTGACCACGGAAAAACTGGCTACGATTAGTCCCTTTTTCGCGAACAATTTCCGCACGGGAAATCAATGATTGATCATTGATAAGTGCCGCACCGCCTTCACCACCAGAAGAGTAGTTTTTGGTTTCATGGAAACTGTAGCAACCAATGTGTCCGATAGTGCCCAGTGCACGCCCTTTATAAGTAGACATTACCCCCTGTGCAGCATCTTCCACGACAAACAGATTATATTTCTCTGCCAAGGCCATAATGGTATCCATTTCACAGGCCACGCCGGCGTAATGCACTGGAACAATCACGCGTGTTTTAGCTGTAATTGCTGCTTCGATTTTGGTTTCATCAATATTCATGGTATCCGGGCGGATATCCACGAATACAACAGTTGCTCCACGCAGTACAAACGCGTTAGAACTGGAAACGAAAGTGAAACTCGGCATAATAACTTCATCACCGGGTTGGATATTCAGCAAAATAGCCGCCATTTCCAGTGAAGCTGTACAAGATGGCGTCAATAAAACTTTCGGGCAATTGAAATGTTGTTCCATCCATTCTTCACAACGCTTGGTGAAACCACCATCCCCGCAAAGCTTACCGCTCTCCATGGCTTGCTTCATGTAATCTAATTCAGTGCCAACGACTGGTGGTCTGTTAAATGGAATCATTTCATCCCCTATATAACCAATAAGCAGTGCTTTCAATAAACGCACCATAGCGTGTATAAAGGCGCAAAGCAGCAATATTGCTGGTTTGTGTCGCAATTCTTAACTGATGTATTTGATGGTGCTGACACCACTGCTGCGCCGCCAACATTAATTTTGAGCCAATCCCACAGCCAATATGTCCTGGGAATACAGCCAGCAAACCTACACGAGCCTGACCTGCCCCCATATCTCGTAAGGTAACAAATCCTGCGGGTTGCCCATTATCTCCGTTTACCAGTAAACATTGATGATCAAATGTCCCTAACACAGCTTTCTCAACCCAAGTCGCGTAGAAACGACCACTATCCTGCGGTTGATACCACGGGGTTCGGAAACGGCTTAAAGGAAATACGTTGGAAGCCACCTCTTTCAACATCGGGATATCTCGCCGCTCAGCCAAAAGCAGCTTACTCTCAGAGTTGTCGTTATTAACATTTTCTATGCCAATCATTAAGGAAAGGTCTACTTCTCCTTCCACTAACGAAAATCCCAGAGTTGATAATCCATCAATAAGATCCAATCGCTGTGCAGGTACTTTAGCCTGCACTAAAGCATACTGATCTAACTGAGATGAAGTTAGCAGACTGGCATCAGGTGTGAAATCAAGGCGAGCAGTGGACAACCCAAAATAGTGGCTATCCCACTCTAATGGTTCAATATTGGCGCGAACGGACATGAAGCAGATCCAACAGATATTGGCCGTAGCCAGTTTTTGATAAGGATTTTGCTGTCTTTCTTAGCTGCTCATCATCCAACCAACCATTACGCCAAGCAATTTCTTCAAGACAAGCAATTTTAAAACCCTGACGTTTCTCAACAGTCTGCACAAAAGTGCTAGCTTCAATCAAGCTGTCATGAGTACCAGTATCCAGCCAGGCAAAACCACGCCCTAACAGTTCAACATTCAATTCACCACGTTCCAAATACATCTGATTAATGCTGGTGATTTCCAACTCACCCCGGGCAGAAGGCTTGACCTGCCTGGCAAAATCCACAACCTGATTATCATAGAAATAGAGACCCGTTACCGCCCAGTTTGATTTTGGATTTTCTGGTTTCTCCTCAATGGAAAGAACATGGAACTCGTCATCAAATTCCACCACACCAAATCGCTCAGGATCCATCACCTGATAACCAAAAATGGTCGCCCCTTTTCCACGGGAAACAACTTTCTTCAATTTTGGGCTAAACGCTTGCCCGAAGTAGATATTATCTCCCAATACCAGACAACTGGGTTCCCCATTAATGAACTCTTCACCAATCAAAAAAGCCTGAGCTAAACCATCTGGTGATGGCTGTTCTTTATAACTCAAGCGAATACCAAATTCGTCACCATTGCCAAACAGTCGGCGGAAAGAAGGTAAATCTTCTGGCGTGGAGATAATCAGAACATCACGTATCCCTGCCAGCATCAGTACTGACAAAGGATAGTAAATCATCGGCTTATCATAAATTGGCAGTAGTTGTTTGGAAACACCTCGTGTTATCGGATGCAACCGAGTTCCCGATCCACCTGCCAGAATAATGCCTTTCATGTTACCTCCAGAGTAGCTTAGTTTTCACCTAACCCAAGACGTTCACCAGCATAAGATCCATCCTGAACCCTACGCCACCAATTTTCATTTTCCAGATACCATTGAACTGTTTTGCGAATCCCAGATTCGAAAGTTTCCTGTGGTTTCCAACCCAGCTCATGCTCAATTTTCGCAGCGTCAATGGCATAACGCATATCATGACCAGGACGATCGGCAACATAAGTAATCAAGTCACGATAATAAGCAGTACCTGCTGGCTTCTCAGGACGAAATTCTTCTAGAAGCTCACAAATCGCACAAACCACATCAATATTTTTGCGTTCATTATGACCACCAATATTGTAGGTTTTGCCCGGTTCAGCTTCTGTCACAACCAAATAGAGCGCTCTGGCATGGTCTTCCACATATAGCCAATCGCGAATTTGTTTCCCTTCACCATATACCGGTAAAGATTTTCCTGCTAATGCATTTAAGATCATCAGTGGGATCAGTTTTTCCGGGAAATGGTAAGGACCATAGTTATTTGAACAATTGGTGATAATGACCGGTAAACCATAAGTCCGGTGCCATGCTCTTACCAAATGATCGCTGGATGCTTTGGACGCCGAATATGGGCTACTTGGCGCATAAGATGTTGTTTCGGTAAAGAAACCCTCTTCATCATGTAAATCACCATACACTTCATCTGTTGAAATGTGGTGAAAACGGAAAACAGCCTGTTTCTCCGCACTGAGTTTCTGCCAGAAAGCCCGCGCAGCTTCCAACACAGTATAAGTACCCACAATGTTGGTTTCGATAAATGCCGCTGGGCCATCAATAGAGCGATCCACATGGCTTTCTGCCGCCAAATGCATCACACAATCTGGCTGATATTGCTCAAAGATCCGCTCCAGTGCCTCATGCTGGCAGATATCAACCTGTTCAAACGCATAACGAGGGCTATCCACAACCGGGGCAAGAGACGCCAGATTACCAGCATAAGTCAAGCTATCAACCACAACCACGCTATCTTCTGTATTATCAATGATATGCCGTACAACCGCAGAACCAATAAAACCTGCACCACCTGTGATTAGAATACGTCTCAACGCCAGACTCCTTTTGTATCCACAATCCACTTCTGTTTAATTTCATGGCTGTTTACAGCTTTAAACTGATTATGATCCACCAGCATCAACAGGATATCTGCTTCTTCCAGAGCCTTTTCCAGATTAACTAATCGAGTTATTTCCTTCAAGGAAGCAGGTAATTCATGAACATGAGGTTCTACAGCCAGCGTTTCACCTGCATGCCATTGCGCAATCATACCGGTGATATGTACTGCTGGGCTCTCACGCAAATCGTCAATATTTGGTTTAAATGTCAAGCCAAAACAGGCAATTTTCACTTCGCTGGCACGTTTTCCACTTTCAGCCAAACAATTCGCAACAGCCGTTTTTACTTGATCCACAACCCACAATGGTTTGTCATCATTAACCCTACGTGCTGTATGAATAAGACGTGATTGTTTCGGGTTTTGAGAAACAATGAACCACGGATCAACAGCAATACAATGCCCCCCCACGCCAGGACCTGGTTGGAGAATATTTACGCGCGGGTGACGATTTGCCAAACTGATCAGTTCCCACACGTTGATACCTTGATCAGCACAAATCAGGGAAAGTTCGTTGGCGAATGCAATGTTTACATCTCGGAAACTGTTTTCTGTCAGCTTACACATTTCTGCCGTTCTTGAATTAGTGACAACACATTCACCTTCAAGGAAAATTTTATACAGCTCGCTAGCTCTGGCCGAAGATTTTGACGTCATACCACCAACAACGCGGTCATTCTTAATTAATTCAACCATAACTTGTCCTGGCAACACACGTTCAGGACAGTAAGCGATATCAATATCGGACTCGTCTCCAACCTGCTGCGGGAAAGTTAAATCAGGACGCGCTACTGCCAGCCATTCCGCCATCTGCTCCGTCGCGCCTACAGGTGAGGTAGATTCCAAAATAACCAAATCACCTTTTTTCAGAACCGGCGCCACAGATTCGGCTGCGGAACGGACGTATATCATATCCGGCTCATGATCGCCTTTAAAAGGCGTCGGGACCGCTATCAGAAAAGCATCTGCGGGTAACGGAGCAATCACTGCTTTCAGGTAACCGCCTTCTACAGCAACTTTCACCACTTTGTCTAGATCCGGCTCTACAATATGAATTGCACCACGGTTGATGGTTTCTACCGCATGCTGATTAACATCCACGCCAATGACTTTCTTATTGCGGGATGCAAACGCCGCCGCCGTTGGCAAACCAATATAACCAAGGCCAATAACAGAAATAGTTTCAAAGCTCATAGTGTCACCTGATTTTTTTCAAAGCGTCGAGAATACGTTGACAGGCATCGCCATCCCCATAAGGATTATGAGCGCGGCTCATTTGCTGATAGGCAGCATCGTCTGTCAACAATCGAGTCACCTCTTCCACGATAGTTTTTGTTTCCGTCCCTACCAAACGTACCGTACCAGCATCAACCGCCTCTGGCCGCTCAGTAGTATTACGCATTACCAATACCGGTTTTCCTAAAGAAGGAGCTTCTTCTTGAATGCCACCGGAATCGGTCAGGATCATATAGGCATGGTTCATTAGATAAACAAATGGCAAATAATCCTGGGGTTTAATGAGAATAACGTTATCAATATTATGCAAAATGCGCTTTACTGGCTCACTGACATTCGGATTTAGATGAACCGGATAGACTACTTGCACATCTGGATGAGCACGGGCTATCTGTGCCAAAGCTTCACAAATTCGCTCAAATCCGCCACCAAAACTTTCACGACGATGCCCTGTAACCAGAATCATTTTTTTATTCGTATCAATAAACGGGTAGTGCTTCGCTAGTTTACTCCGCATAGCCTCGTCATTCATTATTCGATCGCGTACCCACAACAACGCATCAATCACTGTATTTCCGGTAACAAAAACCCGATTATCCGCAATGGATTCTTTCAACAAATTATTGTGGGAATTTTCTGTCGGAGCGAAATGATACATTGCCAGATGCCCAGCAATCTTACGGTTTGCTTCTTCCGGCCAAGGGGAATAAAGATCACCCGTTCTTAATCCAGCTTCAATGTGACCAACAGGGATACGTTGGTAGAACGCAGCCAAACTGGTTGCCATTGTTGTCGTCGTATCTCCGTGAACCAATACAACATCCGGCCTAAATTCTGCTAAAACGGGCTTCAATCCTTCCAAAATACGACAGGTAATATCCGTTAGATCTTGCCCTGATTTCATAATATTGAGATCAAAATCGGGAGTGATCTCAAAAAGGTGTAACACCTGATCCAACATTTCCCGATGTTGGGCAGTGACACATACTTTCGCTTCGAAGGCTTCATCCCTTGCCAATGCGTGTACTAGCGGAGCCATCTTGATAGCCTCCGGCCGAGTACCAAACACAGTCAACACTTTCACAGTGACTCTCTTATTAA
Source organism: Photorhabdus sp. CRCIA-P01 (assembly GCF_003545805.1). Lineage (GTDB taxonomy): Bacteria > Pseudomonadota > Gammaproteobacteria > Enterobacterales > Enterobacteriaceae > Photorhabdus > Photorhabdus antumapuensis. The sequence continues at coordinate 236,880 of NZ_NMQR01000002.1, forward strand.
TCAGTAATTTGCAGATTTTCCTGCAAACAATACTCTTAATGCTATTTACTCCTGCTGCTGGAGTTGCAGAAGATATCCCTCAGAAATAGTTATTTCTAATAATTATCTGATTATTTACGCGAACACCTAACCAATGCCACGCCAGCACCCACTAAAGCACCGACTGCACCCCACATGATCATCAAGAACATTCTGCGAGGGCTGTCTCTGGTAACAGGCTCCTCTGGCGTTCTCAAATAGCGGTAAGTCTGGAATTGATCCGGTAATATCGGGGGAATATTCAATGTCGCTAACATTGCAATATTTCGGTCATAGTCCACATCATAGTTAGGCCCTGTTGCTTCTAAAGTCTCAAGTTGAGCCTGTAACAACGGCGCCCCTAGCATAAACATTTTTGAATCGGGCAACTGATCCACCGGTGTATCCGTTTGATTGCGCCGAATCCCTTGTTTTTCCGCAATTTTCAGGGACTGCTGTAATACATTCATTTCGCGGTTATAAACCGCTTTAGCAACCATTTCTTGGCGCTTAACCAATGCATCCATAGATTGGGCACGAGTAGCCCATGCACCTTTTACTTCATCATTTAAATGAGTGCTGGCACGACTATTGGCAAAAGCAATGTACTGGCGCAGGAGTTGATTTGCCTGTCTAGAAGACTCAGCGGTCAGTTTAATGCTGTCATTCAGCACTTTTTTATCATCATGAGGAATAAACTGAATATTATTAACTAATTCATCTAATAAGGCCGCATCGGCTCTGGCATCGCTCTCCTGATGCTGCTTGTAATAATCAGATTTCAACCAAAATTCACGGCGAGTATCATATGCTGCAACTTGAGTGATGAACTCCTTATAGGCTTCTTCTGGAATAGAGGGTAACTGAGTTTCCGATGAAATGTTAATGTGAGAATCCAGATTGCGCAAAAACTGCTGCTGAGAGTAATAACTTCCCAACTGATTAGTCGTAGGCAGATCAGTGATTGCTGTGGCACTCCATTTTTGTTGCATCAGATAAGATGCCCCTAAAGCCGCAGTTGCGAAAATTATTGCCAGTACAACAATCCATACCTTTCCACGCCATAGCGCACTGCACAAGGCTCTGATATCCAGCTCATGCTCCAGAGCTTGTTCATCCTGAATAGATTTCGTTTCTGATTTTATCACTGCACAGAACCTCTGATGATAATAGATGTTTAATGGTTAGCTGAACGGCGCATACGACGCTTTTGCCGTTTAATAAAACGAGCTACCTTCCATACACGCTTGAGGCAATAGCCATACAACAAAAATGCAAGCAAGAACAATGCCAACATTACCCATTCAGGTACAAATTCTAGCCATTCTCCGATAATACCGACAGCGGCTAATAAAGCGGCAGCAACAGTGATCAAAATAAAAGCCTGACGTGATGAGAATCCAGACCGCATAACCAAGTGGTGAATATGTTGCCTGTCAGGAGAAAATGGGCTCATTCCTTTCCGTAACCGGCGGTACATAATAGCAACCATATCCATTAATGGAATGGCAACAATCCACAACGCAGTAACTGGATTAACAGGATGCTCATTCCCCTGAGTAGATTCAATGAGCAGCCAAATAATGGTAAAACCAATCAGTGTACTACCCGCATCCCCCATAAACACTTTGAAACGTTGGCTTAATAAACCAAGATTAAGAACAATATAAGGGAGAATGGCAGCAATAAATGCAAAACACCATAATGCTAGTGCCGTATTACCACTTTGATACAGTAAGATCCCCAAAGCACCGAAGGAGACACAGGATAATCCGCCTAATAATCCATCTATCCCATCAACCATATTGAATGCATTGATAGCAGCCCAGACAGCAAATAGTGTCACAACATAATTAAACGGTCCAAGTGTCATGTCCCAAGGGCCAAAAGCATAACCAAGACTATCTAATTTCAGGCCAGCAAAATACATCATCGCAATACCAACTAGAGCTTGGATGGTTGCCCGGACCTTAACGCTGATATCAAAACGGTCATCCAATGCGCCGACAAATACCAATACACCGGCACAAACCAAATATAACCACTTATGAGGAATAAATTCTTTTGTGATAACAAAAGCAAAACAGATGCCAACAAATATTGATATTCCTCCAACCAGAGGCACTAACCCCTGATGACACTTACGATAATTGGGCTTATCAACAAGGCCAACTTTCTTTGCTATTTTGCGAGCCATAAACAAAAACGCAAAAGAAAACAGAAAAACATAACAAATTTCAATATTCATGCTAAGAATATTCACGATGATAACTCTCTGTAAAAAGTAAACACACCCTGGTCATCCATCAACCGAAAACATATGGTTTTCTAGCCAAAATCTACCCTCACGAGCGCAAACACTGCTTAATTATGGAAAAAATTAATAGCCCTTATACTCTTACATCATTCTTTTAATATTTATTTCAAATAAATGGCAACATACTACTAGCAAAATACATGCCACATATAATTTTATAACAGTACGGTGGATACAAAAAACGCCACGAAACTGTGGCGCTGATTAAAATGATTATGAACTGAGTTAAAAACTATGAACGTTTCATCATGTCAAAGAAATCGTCGTTCGTTTTGCTCATAGCCAGTTTGTTGATAAGGAATTCCATCGCATCAATTTCTCCCATCGGGTGAATAATTTTGCGCAGAATCCACATTTTCTGTAGCTCTTCAGAGGTGGTAAGCAGCTCTTCTTTACGTGTACCAGAACGGTTGTAATCGATCGCCGGGAAGACTCGTTTTTCAGCAATCTTACGGGAGAGATGCAGCTCCATGTTACCCGTGCCTTTGAACTCTTCGTAAATCACTTCATCCATCTTGGAACCCGTATCCACCAACGCAGTCGCAATAATGGTCAGGCTTCCACCCTCTTCCACATTACGCGCAGCGCCGAAGAAACGTTTCGGACGATGTAACGCGTTAGCATCCACACCACCAGTCAATACCTTACCGGATGCAGGAACAACAGTGTTATAGGCACGTGCTAAGCGAGTAATAGAGTCAAGCAAGATAATCACGTCTTTTTTGTGTTCAACCAGACGTTTTGCTTTCTCAATAACCATCTCTGCCACCTGAACGTGACGAGAAGCTGGCTCATCAAAAGTAGAAGCAATAACCTCACCTTTTACCAGACGTTGCATTTCAGTGACTTCTTCTGGACGTTCATCAATCAGAAGTACCATCAATACACAATCTGGATGATTGTGAGCAATGTTAGCAGCAATATTTTGCAACAACATCGTCTTACCCGCTTTTGGTGGCGCGACGATCAGACCACGTTGTCCACGGCCAATCGGTGCAGCCAGATCCAGAACACGGGCAGTCAGATCCTCAGTGGAACCATTACCACGCTCCATGCGCAGGCGACTATTAGCATGCAACGGAGTTAAGTTTTCAAAAAGAATTTTACTGCGAGCATTTTCTGGTTTGTCAAAATTAACTTCGTTAACCTTCAACAAGGCAAAATAGCGTTCACCTTCTTTAGGTGGACGGATTTTACCTGAAATTGTGTCACCGGTACGGAGGTTAAAACGACGGATTTGGCTGGGAGAAACGTAGATATCATCGGGGCCGGCAAGGTAGGAGCTGTCTGCTGAACGGAGGAATCCAAATCCATCCTGCAATATCTCCAGCACGCCATCACCGAAGATATCCTCCCCACTTTTCGCATGCTGCTTAAGGATGGAGAAGATAATATCTTGTTTACGCATACGGGCTAGATTTTCCAGCCCCATATTTTCGCCGAGTGTAATCAGTTCAGATACCGGCGTATTCTTTAATTCGGTAAGATTCATAATGGTGGGTTCTTAAACTCGGGGTATATCTCGAACTATGAACGTGAATAGTATGGCAGCGTCATCGATCGGTGCCTGTTTATTTTGTACAAAAACAAATCAGACCTTTAATACATTATTCATATAAAAAGGTAGTAATTTGAAGTACTAAGATTGAGCTCAAATAAGACTGACAGGCTGTCAAAAACGCTGTTGAGATAATGCTGAAACATTACTGATTTCTATAAAAACTATCTCAACGTAACGAGCTATACGCCAGATTATTCCCGTATAACCCATTGGATATTTTAGACTATCCAGAGATAACAGACTTATCAGACACTACAGATTATTCAGTATGCAACATACTTCTAACATGATGTATGTGATACAAGCAGTGGCGCTAACTTATCACGCTTCTTTACGGACGTCTAGCGGTCAATGAAATAAATAATAGTATACGCTAAACGCCCGGTATTAATGTGAGCTCACTTCAATTAGAGATTAGTATCCAAAAATTCTTTCAATTGAGTTTTTGATAGTGCTCCCACTTTCGTAGCAGCAACCTGACCATCTTTAAACAACAACAGTGTAGGAATACCACGGATACCATACTTAGGAGCAGTTGCCGGGTTTTCATCAATGTTCAGTTTAGCAATAGTCAGTTTGCCTAAATATTCCGGGGCAATTTCATCTAAAATAGGTGCAATCATTTTACATGGTCCACACCAGGCAGCCCAAAAATCGACAAGAACTGGATCTGCTGCGTTAAGAACGTCAGTATCAAAGCTAGCATCACTCAAATGAATAATTTTATCGCTCATTTTTTACTCCAAAGAATAATTTTTTACCATGCTAGTGTAACATTACTGATATAAGCTTGCCTTTATTTCAGCGGATACACTTTCGTAAGACAATGGTTAACTGATATTCTACCACACTATGAGTAAAACACACTTGACAGAAAAGAAGTTTTCCGACTTCGCCTTGCACCCTAAGGTTATAGAAGCTCTTGATAATAAGGGTTTTTCTAATTGTACACCGATACAAGCACTGACATTGCCTTTCACTGTTGAAGGTCGTGATGTCGCGGGGCAAGCGCAAACCGGTACGGGGAAGACGTTAGCATTTTTAGCGTCTGCTTTTCATTATTTACTGACTCATCCCGCAGCGGAGGAGCGTCAAACCAATCAGCCAAGAGCGCTGATTATGGCTCCTACCCGCGAACTCGCTGTACAGATTTACTCTGATGCAGAAGATCTGGCACGGGTAACAGGTCTAAAGATGGGTCTTGCCTATGGCGGTGATGGTTATGACAAACAGCTGAAAGTACTGGAATCCGGTGTTGACATTCTTATCGGCACCACCGGACGTCTGATAGACTATACCAAACAGGGGCATATTAATCTAAATGCGGTCCAAGTTATGATTCTTGATGAAGCTGATCGCATGTACGATCTCGGTTTTATCAAAGATATCCGCTGGCTATTCCGCCGGATGCCACCAGTAAACGAACGTATGAACCTACTGTTTTCCGCCACACTCTCTTACCGGGTCCGAGAACTGGCATTTGAACAAATGAATCATGCAGAGTATGTCGAGGTGGAACCGTTACAGAAAACGGGACACCGTATCCGCGAAGAGCTGTTTTATCCTTCTAATGAAGAAAAGATGCGCCTGCTTCAAACGTTATTGGAAGAAGAGTGGCCTGATCGCTGCATCATTTTCGCCAATACAAAACATCGTTGTGAAGATATCTGGGCGCATCTGGCTGCTGACGGACATCGAGTTGGGTTACTAACCGGTGATGTAGCACAAAAAAAACGGTTACGCATTCTGGAAGAATTCAGCAACGGCAATATTGATATTCTGGTTGCAACTGATGTCGCAGCCCGTGGATTGCACATTCCTTCAGTCACTCATGTTTTTAATTATGACTTACCAGACGACTGCGAGGATTATGTTCACCGCATTGGCCGTACGGGTCGTGCAGGTGAAAGCGGCCATTCGATCAGCCTAGCCTGTGAAGAATATGCACTAAACCTGCCAGCGATTGAAGATTATATTCAGCACCCTATCCCGGTCAGCAAATATAACAGTCAAGCCTTGCTGCAAGATTTACCGGCACCTAAACGCCGGCACCGTTCGCGTTCAGGAAACCATCAGCGCCGTAACAATTTGTCGCATCGTAATAATACACCACGTAATAACCGTAAACGTTCAGGCTGAAAATGATGCTGAGTTCTTCTTCGCTCTATGCGGCTATCGACCTGGGTTCAAACAGTTTTCATATGCTAGTTGTGCGTGAAGTATCCGGCAGTATGCAGATACTGGCACGAATCAAACGTAAGGTCAGGCTGGCCGCCGGATTAGACAAAAATAACCGTTTATCTCAACAGGCAATGGAGAGAGGTTGGCAATGTCTCAGGATTTTTTCTGAACGCTTACAGGATATACCTCCATCACAAATCCGCGTTGTTGCTACGGCAACTTTACGCATCGCTGAAAATTCAGACGAATTTGTGAAAAAAGCATCAGAAATCCTTGATTGTCCGGTTAAGGTAATCAGTGGTGAAGATGAAGCTCGGCTTATTTATCAAGGCGTTGCCCATACAACTGGCGGCTCTGAAAAACGTCTGGTTGTCGATATTGGTGGTGCAAGTACAGAACTGGTTACGGGGAATGGGGCAAAAGCTTCTCAGTTATCCAGCCTGAGTATGGGTTGCGTTACCTGGCTTGAAGGCTACTTCAATGACCGTAGCCTGACGGAAGAAAATTTCGCCAGAGCCGAAGCTGCCGCACATGACACGTTGAAGCCCATTGCTCCAAATCTGATCGAACAAGGCTGGCAGATTTGTGTAGGCGCTTCCGGCACCGTTCAGGCTCTGCAAGAAATCATGATCGCTCAGGGTATGGATGAGCTGATCACTTTGCCGAAACTTCAGGAGCTCAAACATAAAGCGATTGAGTGCGGTAAGCTGGAAGAACTGGAAATAGAAGGATTGACGCTGGAACGGGCTCTGGTTTTCCCAAGTGGCCTTGCTATCCTGATAGCGATTTTCCAGGCATTAAATATTGAAAGTATGATCCTTGCGGGCGGCGCCTTACGGGAAGGTCTTGTTTACGGCATGTTGGATTTACCAATAGAACCAGATATTCGTACCAGAACACTACGTAATATACAGCGACGTTTTCAGTTAGACGTTGAACAGTCTCAACGGGTCAAACAATTGGCTGAACACTTCCTACAACAGATTGCTAAACCTTGGGAACTTGAAAGCCGATGTCATGAATTATTACAAAGTGCCTGTCTGATACATGAAATTGGCCTGAGTATTGATTTCCATCAAGCTCCATTACATGCAGCCTATCTGATCAATTATCTCGCTCTCCCCGGCTATACTCCTGCACAAAAAAAACTCTTAGCCACATTACTGAAGAACCAAAGTGGCCCCATTGATTTGTTTTCCTTTAGCCAACAAAATGCCTTACCTCTGATACAAGCTCAACGTTTATGCCGTTTGTTGCGGTTAGCTATCATCTTCGCCAATCGCCACCGAGATGACACGCTCCCTGCTCTACGTTTAAAAGTGAGTGGTGAAACGTTAATAATAACGCTACCTCATGGCTGGCTAATGCAGCATCCTCTGCGGGCAGAGTCTTTGCAGCAGGAAATTCAGTGGCAAAGCCATGCTCAATGGCCGCTTGTTTTAGGTGAGCAGGATACTCAAACTTGAATAAAATCGCTTTCCCTGTATCTCTGTGATACAGGGAGTCTTCAATATATTTACGACTTATTTTTTTGTCCAAGCCCTAAACGCGATTTGATATCCGCGATACGTGATTGCCCTTTTTGCATTCTTTCTTCAGCAGTCACTATTTTTTTATCTTGCGGCCAATGTAAGTCATCCTGTGGCAATTCATGCAAAAAACGACTTGGTTCTGGACGGATTAACTCGCCATATTGACGACGCTCTTTACATAAAGTAAAGAATAACTCCCGTTGAGCACGGGTGATCCCTACATAAGCCAGTCGTCGCTCCTCATCAATATTTTCTTCATCAATACTGCTCTGATGAGGCAATAGCCCTTCTTCCATGCCGACCAGAAATACATAGGGAAACTCCAATCCTTTGGAAGCATGTAAAGTCATTAATTGCACCTGATCAAACTCCTCGCCATCTTCGTCTCGCTCCAGCATATCCCGTAATGTGAAACGCGCGACCACCTGAGATAAAGTCATTGCTTCATTCAGTTCATCACCTTCCAGCATTTCACTCATCCAAGTGAATAACTGATTAATATTTTTCATCCGCATTTCAGCCGCTTTCGGACTCGGTGATGTTTCGTACAGCCAGCTTTCATAATCCATACCATGAAGCAGATCACGCACAGCTAGCAAAGGATCTCGTTCAACCTGACGAGTTATCTCATCCATCCAGTGAGTAAAACGCTGTAGTGCCGCCAAACCGCGACCAGTTAGATTTTGCTCCAAACCCAGATCGAAACTAGCCTGATAGAAACTTTTATTGCGCTGATTCGCCCACTCACCCAGTTTTTGAATGGTAGCCGCACCAATCTCACGTCTTGGTGTATTGACAATTCTTAGGAATGCGCTGTCATCTTCGGGATTAGTCAGCACCCGCAGATAAGCTAGCAAATCCTTAATTTCAGGGCGGGCAAAGAAAGAAGTGCCACCAGAAATCCGGTAAGGAATACGGTTTTGCATCAGCATCTTTTCAAACACGCGGGATTGATGATTTCCCCGGTAGAGAATAGCGTAATCTTTATATTGGGTCTTATTGATAAAGTGATGTGCCATCAGCTCCCCAATAACCCTTTCCGCCTCATGCTCTTCATTATTAGCTGTAATCACTTTCAACGGATCACCATACCCCAGTGCAGAAAAAAGCCGTTTTTCAAACACGTGAGGGTTATTGGCGATCAAAATATTAGCTGCTTTCAGAATACAGCCAGAGGAACGATAGTTCTGTTCTAATTTGATCACATTAAGCTTTGGGAAATCCTCTTTCAGTAACACCAAATTTTGTGGTCTTGCGCCACGCCATGAATAGATCGACTGGTCATCATCACCCACCACCGTAAAACGAGCCCTTTGTCCCACCAACAATTTAACCAGTTGATATTGACTGGTATTGGTGTCCTGATATTCATCTACCAACAGATAACGGATACGATTTTGCCAACGCTCCCTAACTTCTTCATCATGCTGCATCAGCAAAGTCGGTTTGGTAATCAGATCGTCAAAATCCAATACATTACAGCTCGCCAGATGTAAATCATAACGGTGATAACATTCAGCAAACTGATGCTCCTGAGCAGAACGGGCCAATGCCAAAGCTTGTTGTGGAGAAAGCAGATCATTTTTCCAGTTTGAAATGGCAGAGCTCAATTTTTGTAATAGATCTTTATCTTCCTCCAGTAAATCGGCTGTTAAATCTTTCAACAGAACCATCTGGTCCTGCTCATCAAACAACGAGAAATTGCTTTTCATTCCCAAGGCTCTGTACTCACGCTTAATGATTTCCAATCCCAACGTGTGGAAAGTCGAAATCATCAGCCCTTTAGCTTCTTTGCGCCCCAGAGTTTGTGCTACACGTTCCTTCATTTCCCGCGCGGCTTTATTAGTAAAAGTCACAGCAGCAATATGACGAGGTTGATAGCCACAAGTACGGATAAGGTGAGCAATCTTATTGGTGATCACTCTGGTTTTGCCGGAACCTGCCCCCGCCAGAACCAGACAGGGGCCCGTAACAAATTCAACTGCTTGTTGCTGGTTGGGATTTAATCGCATGGTATTTAATGAGTTATGTCAAAGCAGTACTTCAAGAGATGGAATTGTAGCAGAAAGACAGGACGGGATTCCACTTTGCACAAACAGCAACCAACAGATGGATATTGATGATCTTATCCATTCAATACTGAATCCCCATATATTTTCACTGGTAGGATAAGGATTATCGCAACCAAATCCCTGTGGGATAGCATAATTATTTACAATATTCTCGTCTTATATTGGAATCACTTAACGAAGCACTAATTAATCTAGTCCAAAATTTCTATATTCATATCCATTCTAAGTTTAATCATTACCTCTGAATTGATATGCCATATAATTAATATTGAGTGCATTGGCTACTTTATAAATGAACTTATCAGTATCCGCAACCATGCACTCCAATTCAATATCTTCAATACCTCTTATTTCTCCTTTATCAATATAAAGGAGAATAACCTCATGACTTATTCGAGGAAGGAGCAACTCTGGTTGTTAACAAGCATGAAAAAGGAAACGGTTTTTTTCTTATTGAAGATAATAAAGAATTATTTATCTCATCTCGATTTGACAATATGAATAGCCTCCATTGGGTACATAACACAAATAAAAAATCCATAGCAATCAATACAGCCAAAATTTTAGGGAAAATTGTGGCATTTTACGAACAACCTTATTCAATTCACGTATAGAAGAAAAATCACGTCAGGTTACGATTTGATGCCAAATTTAAAAATTTTTATGTAACCTATAGCAACACAATATCTTTATAAGGCAATCCATCTTAATGGATTGCGATGTTATGTACGTGCAGTTTTTAACTGGAAAAATAAATCAATTATATAGTTAAATTATTTTGTGTATCACCAGAAAACAACTCATTCATCTGATGATTTAATAATAATTAAGGAGTTATTATGTCAAATATAAGAAACAAACCCAGTCATATTACGCCACAATTAACGCTGATGTGGGATAAAAGCATGAACCCTGGGGAGCCAGAGATCGCGAGTCAAGGTTTATTTATGCTAACCCTGCTTTTTATCAACTGCTCAACCTTCCTGAAGATGTCGATATTATAGGGCTATCTATGGGTGAATTATCCTCACCTATTGCCGAGTATGCAGAAGAATTCCATCGTCAGGATCAAAAAGCCATTCAAACTATGCAACGCGTCACTTCACTGGAAACACATCAGTTTGGGAAACATAACGTTAAACAAACTTATATTTGTGATAAATTTCCCCTTTGTGATGAGAATAATGATTGTATTGGGATCTTCTTTCATATGTATAAAACTCAGTTAGATGAAGAGAAGATCAGTGAAGAATTAATGATAAGTCTCGAAGATGTGGCTAATCATATTCAATCAATTTACCAAAAATTCAATTTGCCCTTACATGCAGAATTAAAAGATTTCTGTAAAGAAAATAAACTTTATCTTTATATTCCAGAAAGATTTGTCACTATCGGTAGTAGAGAGTTAAGTTGATTGTAAAATATCAAGCATCTAACTTTAAGACTAGAGAAAAAAGGGGTAATAACATGGATAATAAACTAATTATCTCACCTCAAATCATTAACACAATAAAGCAAAGTAATGAACCTTGGGGAATAAAGGATAAAAACTCATGCTTTATTTATGGCAATAAGGCATTGAACTTGATTAAAGGATTTTCTGATTCATTTGATTTTGAAGGACTTTATGATGATGAATTTCCTTGGAATGGCGCTGAGTTTGCTAAGGAATATATTCAGCATGATCAAAAGGTAATGAAAGAAGAAAAATCATATATTTCACTCGAAACACAGGAAGAATATTGTCGCTTCAATGATTATGATCTTTATGTACCAGAAAGATTTTTACATCCTGAAAGCAGCATTTTGGTTTGAATCTCAAATCTTAGTGATGTTCACGACCGGAAGTGGCCGAACAGCGTTATCGTTATATGCTCCATTTATCGGGAAAAGCGGGTATGACTTATTACACGATGATCCCTTTACTGCCCGTTTTAAGGAAGAAACGGGGGGTAAATATCCTTAACGTCATTTTATGACATCAGGCGACAACTACCTTGAAAAACGCCGTTAAAGAGCGAGCTCTTTCGCGGTAATACGCAGCACCTTCGTCACTATTGTTAGGATTCATGATTTTTTCCAATCTGTGAATTAATTACGGCCATCTGCTGCCTGATGGTTATCTCTCAATCCGCAATAGCATAGCGCCAGTTTTGCCAACTGAACTAAACGTTATCATCTGACCTCATCAGAAAAGATAATATTTCATCACCAATTTACGACAAGTATCACTTTGTCAGTGATTCAATTCTGAAATCAAACATCATAAATGTGATTTACATCACATAATTTACAAAAAAAATGAAATTAATTTGAAATTATTAGAATTGGTTATTAAATGATTAATATTAATCTGTTTTTTATACAATGTTGTCACAAAACAATCACATTGGCCTGTTTTTTGCTTTGCACTATAACCCCTTGTTTTTGCTGCTATCTTAACCAATCCCCCTATTTTAAATGCCCGGTTGATCATCAATCCTAAATATTGATCTCTAAGATAAATTCATGGTTAATACCGCTTCGACATTGTGGAATAGAAAGTCAATGAAAAGCAGTATTTTAGTGTTTGTGGTTTTTTATAGCGTGATTTCAGGCAGTCAGGCCGCAGACCTCTCAGAACAACAACTCATTCATCAACAGGCACGTCAGCAAGCCCTGGAAGCCCAGTTAACGCCACCCCCTGCGGAGGTTCACCTGTCTGTACCCGAACAGGCGGTGTCATCCGCATTTTCGGTGGAAACGCCGTGTTTTCCGATCACCCGCGTCGTGTTGGCAGGCACTGAAAATTTCCCGCACTGGTTACCGTTCAGGCGTGTCGCCCAACAGGGCGAAAACCATTGCCTCGGTGCTCAGGGCATTAACCGGCTAATGACCCGATTGCAAGATCAGCTCATTAATCACGGCTATGTCACCAGCCGGGTTCTGGTTCCTCGTCAGGATCTGCATACCCAAACCTTAAAACTGGTGATGATACCGGGCAACATCCGACATATCCGCTATACCCCTGACAGCGGAAAATATATCCAGCGGATAACGCCATTCCCCGCGCGTGAAGGCAAGCTGTTGGATTTACGGGACATTGAGCAGGGACTGGAAAACTTGCAACGTTTCCCGACCGTACAGGCCAATATGAACATTGTCCCGGCAACGCAACCGGGCGAAAGTGATATTGTGCTGGACTGGCGTCAGTCACGGCACTGGCGAGTCGCCACGTATCTGGATGATACCGGCACCAAAAGCACCGGGCGTTATCAGGGCGGATTCACCTTCTTTCTGGATAACCCGCTGGCGCTAAGCGACCTGTTCTATCTCTCCGGTGGGCGCGATATTCATGCGTCTGCCGGGAAGGGCAGCCAAAACGACACGCTCTATTACTCGCTGCCCTTCGGTTACTGGATGGCGAGCGTGACGGCCAGTCATTACGATTATATGCAGACAATCGCCGGGCTGAATCAGGCGATTCAATACCGGGGCAAAAGCCAAAACCTGGCGGTCCAGCTCAGCCGGGTGCTGCACCGCAACGCCGACCAGAAAACCCTGCTCAACGGTGAAATTTATCGCCGGGCGTCCCGTAATTTTATTGACAACACTGAAATCGATGTTCAGCGCCGGGAAACCGCAGGCTGGAAGCTGGGACTGTCCCATCATCACACTATCGGCAACGCCACTCTCGATACCAGGGTCACTTACCAACAGGGCATGCGCTGGTTTGGCGCGCAACCGGCGCCGGAAGAGTACCGCAATGAAGGGACTGCCTTGCCTAAAATCACCCA